>JBEPUW010000026.1:0-60401 GCA_041691315.1 Caulobacteraceae bacterium
GCTGGACTGGTTCGAAAGCACCAACCGCGAGGCGCTGCGGGACTTTTGGGCGCGATCGCCCGGCGACGCGCTCGCGCTTAAGAAAGAGCTCGAAGCCGCAAGGGTGAAACTCCATGACGCGGCGAAGACCGAAGCGACTGCGTGAGCCATGCAGACCGAAGCCAAGTTCACCGTCCTGCTGGCATGAGGTTCACCGCCGAGGAACGGGCGAAGATCGCAGAAGCCAGGCACATCGAACGCGCGGCGCGCGAACGTTCGAAGAAGGCCCGGCCGGCGCCGGTGAACCCATCTGCCGACGGACAGCGGCGGCCCCGCCAGCGAGACGGCGGCTATTTGAAATGGCTACACGGTCTGCCCTGCATCGCTTGCCTGATCGAGGGAGAACCGCTGCGCACGCCCGGTTCTACCGCGATAGATCCCATCGAGGCCGCTCACCAGAAGCACACCGACCTGAGGGGTCCAGCTCTCGGCAAACGCCCGAGCGACGCAGCAAGTTGTCCGCTCTGTGCGTGGCATCACCGGCTGGCGCCGGACGCCTGCGATCCGGCTCAGCGGAAGTTCTGGGACCGACTTGACGTCAATGTCGGCAGCTTCTGCCGCGCGCTCTATTCCGCCTATCAGTTCGGCCAGGACGGCGCAGCCATCGTCTCCGGCGCCGCAACGATTCTCCCAGAAGGCGCCGTCCGTTTGGCTGGTTTGACTCGTCGCCGGAGGTGATACGCTTGGTATGATGACATACCTTCGCTACCTCGCGATCGAAGCGAACATGATCCAGTCGATCTGGGGCTGGCGTTGACCGCGGTTCCTCTGAGGCTCGGCCCGCTCGCCCCGCCTGGTTTCTTCTTGCTCCGATCGGTAATCCGCTGGCTGCGCGAGGATGGTGCGACGGTCCGGCCGGGTGAGGCGGTCGCCTACTGCAACCTCGGCTTGGCCGCCTCAAGGCCGGACGGCGCCATTTCGGCCGGTTTTGACGATGAGTGGCTTGACGTCCAAGCCGTCATGGCGCCGCGCATCGGTGGAACCCTGCGACATGCGCAAACGCGTCGGCGCGGCGGCTTCCACGAGCAGATCGAACACTTCCGACGCCAATGGACGCCAGAGTTTGAAATCGGCTCGGTCGAGCCAGATGGCGGTCCGGCGCTACCGGGTTCGATCGACGAGGTCGAGCTCTTCCTTACGGCGGCTCGGCGGCAGGCTGATCTCGCCGAGGGAAGGCACGGCCTCCTAACCGGCTGGCACGATCGCGTGCGCGCGTGGCGGGTCGAGGGTGATGGTCCGCTCGGCACCTTGGTCAATCTCGGCATTTGCGAGATGACCGGCGTGCTGCGGGGCGAGCAGCTGGCCTTTCTCGAGCTGTTTGAGCAGGTCGCCGGCCCCGCGCATGTGGTTCAGATCGCCGACGAACCGCTGGTTCATAGCGCGCCGATCATCGCCGAACTTGGCATCAGGACAGATGCTGAGCGTGACGTGATAAGCGCCGACCTGATCGAATATTTCGCGCGCGCAAAAGCGCGTCCGGCTGAATGGGTTTTCGCCGGCGCGCTCTTGAAGGCTCTGCATCGGGAGCCGCTCAGCGAATCCTACGATCTGCTGGGTCGCGGGGGCTTGCGCCGTGCGGGCCCGGCCGATGCAGTGGTACTGTCAGCCGGCGCGGAAGGGGGATTCCTGCGCCACCGGCGGCTCGGATACGCCATCAACGTACATGGCTTTCGCGCTGTGCGCGCCGGTCCGACCGTCGGGGCCTGGCTGCGAGAGGCTTTCGAGCCCGTGCACCGGAGCATCGACGATATCGGACAAGACTACCGGGGGCTGTTCCGTGCCATTCGCGGCACGCCAGGCGCGCAACCGAAGCGGGTGTTAATTGTCAACGTGATGTCGACGTCGGGCGAAGATAACATCCAGAACTATCAAGCATTCGATGCGCCCATGGCGGATACGTTGAGCAGCGTCCGCGCCCGCGACATGAACCTGATGCTGCATGACCTCGCGCGTGAGGACGGCGATGTCGCCATTATCGACGTTGATGCGATCGCCACCGAGGTGGGTGCGCGCGGAAATCTGCCCGACGGCGTGCATTCCAGCGGCGCTCTGCAGGCGGAGCTGCGCGCTGAAATGCTGCACATCCTATGCGAGCGGGGCTTTCCAGGATTTGGTCCCCCGCGCTTCGGCTGAACTCGGAAGCCGCCGTCCGGCCGGCAGATCCATCCGCCGAAGCAGAAAGGCCCGCGGGTGGCCTCGTCACTGAATACAGCGAGGACACGGCTGATTGCGGCTTGCTTGCACCCCCTCCGGTGACGATGCAGGAGCCCTGTCAGACAGCCGCCATGCGCCGGCGGACCAGGGTGTCGATCTCTCCCAGGGGGCCGTGGTGGGTAAGGGCCCGCTCCTGGACGTCGACTGGGATGGTCTCGTCCAGCCCGAGCGAGAGGAGGCTAAGTGCGAAGCTGTGGCCCGCGACCTCCGCTGCGACCCGGCCGGCGAGTCGATAGTCCGTTGCAAGGACCCTGGTGCCGACGTGAGCTAACGCGCGATCAACATCAACGACGGTTACCCCCAGGTCATGCGACAAGTCGAGCGCCATCCGGTTTAGACGGCGGATGCGTTCGAGCAAACGTTGGCCCTTCTGAGTTCGCCGCTCGGATACGGCGCGAACGACTGTCAGCAACACCACGACAGCGCCTTCTGTAGCAAGGCCGTCGATGCGGCGTCGCCAGCGCGCGACGGTTTCGGCGAATGGCTCCTCGCTCCCTACCTCACTCAGCAGCGAAAGGACCGCGATGCTTCCCGCGGTCGCCCCTCTCAGGTCACCGGCGTCCCAGAACCTCACCTGGATGGGCCAGTCGACCCCCGCCGCGACGCGCAACGCCTCGGCCAGCTGTTGCGCCCCGAACACCAGGGCAGCTCGCTCGCGAGTGTCGACCTCGGCTTGGATGGCAATCAGGGCGAGCGCGCTCATGGTTTAGTGAAGCAGCAGCGGCCAAAGGCAGTTGCCGGCGTTCCAATGGAAGCCGACCCCTCGCAAAAACGCATCAGCCAATCGAGGCGCCGCCCCACCCAAAACCTCACCCTTCGAAACAAGCCTGGCGTTCCATGTTAGGTTGAGCGCAAGCGCTGGCGCAAGGTCCGTGCGTAGACGCTCGTTCGAATGCAACAGGAGAACGGCGATTAAGGGGATTGTCGCGGATCACATTGTTTTACAAACCGCACGGGCCTTGCCAGATAGTAAAGGCGGCTCCCGCTGCCGCTCTGCTCTCGGTTAGTGTGGCATGGCGCTGCGGCGACAGGCCCTCGACATCAGACGTGAAGCAACTGTGAAAACCCGCGCGTCGGTCGGGGCTGCAACGCCTCCGAAGTCTAAGGGCCAAGCGTCGAGTCGGGCTAACAGGTCGGATAGCAGACGTCACGAACGAGCCCGGCGTCATCAACAAGGCGATGAGCGCAGACTGGACAAGGACGTTGACTGCGGGCGATTTGAAGGCAACCGTTGTTGTTGCCGGCGAGGCTTTCGGCGACGCTTGGAGGCCAGGGTCGATGATCATCAACCATATCAGCCAATGGGCGCATATGCAGCCACGCAAGACCGCGCTAATCTTCAATAATGAGGAAATAAGCTACCTGGCTTTTGCACGGGCGATCGACGCAACGCGCCGATTTCTTGGAGCACAGGGCTTGCCCGCGTTCACTGTCGCCGTCGTGGTCTCCACCACCCTCCTCGACGCTTGGCTTTTGGTCATGGGCGCGAGGGCGCTCGGCCTGACGACTATAGTCCTCCAGTCAATCTCTCAAGCCGAAACCCTCAACCTTCGGCATCTAAGCTGTGTGCTAGCCCACCAACGCGAACAAGCAAATCTGCGGCAGAACCCGGGCAACCTCACTGGCGCTAGACGGGTGATCGTCCCGGCAGCCATCTACGCCATTGCTCGTACCGGCGACCCGCCGCGTCCGCTGGACCCCCTCCCGCCCCTCGGTGGACACATCCTCTACACGTCCGGAACCACGGGAACTTACAAGAAGCTTCTGGTCGATGGCGCCGCGGAAGACGCAAGAAACGCTGCCCGCGCACGAATGGCCGACATGACCCGCGATACGCTGTTTCACGCCTTGGACTTTGGGCTGTGGACCGGCATCGGGTTCAAGACGCCGTCGGCCGTCTGGCGCACCGGGGGCGGTGTGGTGATCGATCAGACCGGGGAAAGAAACGCGAACTTCCTGAAGCACCCGATCACCCACGCGCAAACGACGCCCATCTTGTTGAGGGGGATCGTCGATGCACGCGATCCGGCGGCGGCGCCCGTCGAGGGACTCCAGCTTCGTTGTGGCGGCGGCTTCGTGCCAGAGAACCTCGCCCAGCAGGCGGTCAGTCGGGTCTCCAGGACCTTCCTGGTCGGCTTCTCATCGACCGAAATTGCGAATTCCCTTATGCAGTCTCGCTTTGAAAGGGTTGAAGATCTGATTTGGCTTCGACCGTGGACCGACGGGGTTGTTCAAGTTGTCGACGAGGCTGGCGTGCAGTGTCCGCCCGGCGTCGAAGGTGAGTTGCGCGCCCGCATCACAGCTGGCGACAGCACGGGCTACCTCGACGATGAGGAAACGAGCGCCCAGGTGTTTCGAGATGGTTTCTTCTATACGGGCGACTTGGCCGTGCGCCGCGCCGACGGGCGCATTCGCGTTCTCGGACGCACCGGCGATGTCATAAACGTCAAGGGCGAAAAACACGCAAGCGCGCCCATTGAGCAGCGTTTGCAACGACTCCTCGATGTCGAGGAGGTCTGCCTTTTCACAGGTCTCTCAGACGACGGCCTCGAAGAACTCGTCGTGGCCATACAGTCGCGGCAGGATCTTGACGTATCGGACGTCGAGTCGGCGCTCGGCGCTTCTGAGCTGTTTGAGCGAATCCGGGTTGAGTTCTTCCGTGAATTTCCGCGCACTCAAACCGGATTGGCGAAGACACGCCGTCGCGACCTTAGGCACTTGGTATTCAAGCGGGCTGCTGACAATTAGGTCCGGCGTCGCTCAGAATTCCAGTTATCTAACGCGGTTAAGGTCTTCGCGGGTGCGGAATGTGTCCCTTAGATAATACACGTGACGGTTATCAATAGACCGTTGCGCGGCTCGTTAGGAAAAGTCCTGGCGGCGGGAGCTTGGACTCGTTGATCTTGAATGCAGTGGTTGGGAGTGGTCAGATCGGCCTGCCGCTTGCGCTGGCGTTTAGCGGCGCGGGCGCGACAATGCGCGATGGAGATCAATCCGGCCCGAAGGCGGGCCTTTGCGTCTGGTCGCTCCACCCAACGTAGGTCACCGCGATCGTTGTCGATCAACGCTACCCTATCGGATCCGCCGAGCGGATCGCGGCATGCCGCTACGTGGGCGCGCTAGCCCGCGATACGTTGATATGATCCGGCGGAAGACCAGCCTGGTGGCGGTCGTACATCGCCGCATAGGCCGCTTCCATGTTTCGGGCGAACCGGACCGTGTCGAAGAGCGGAGCCGTCAGGCGACGGCGCGCTAACTCCTGCTTCAAGCGGGCGAGTCTCTCGGGACGCCGGCCGAGATCAATCGCCATCGCTTCGTAGGCCGGAACGCTGAACGTTATGAGCTCGGGCAGGCGAACGGCGCTCAATAAGCTTGCCGCGACCCGTCCTGCGAAGGTTTGGCCAGCGCGCGTGAGCACTGGCAGCCCGGCCCATAGCGCATCGCTCGCCGTCGTATGCGCGTTGTAGGGCGCAGTGTCGAGAAAGAGGTCAGCCACCCGATGTCTGGCCAAATGGTCCGCTAGGGGCATTCGTTCGGCAAACACTAACCTCTCGGCCGAGATTCCCCGGGCTTCGGCTTCGTGCCTCAGATTGGAGGCCGCCCTCGGGTTGTCAGCGAATAGCCAAAGCACGCTGCTATCTACCTGACGAAGTATATTCGTCCAGGACTCGAACGTTTCTGGCATGATCTTGTAGTTGTTGTTGAAGCAACAATAAACCACGCCGTTCGCCGGCAGCCCACATTCGGCCCGATCGAAGACTCGGTCGGATATCACCCGCTGCGAGTCATTCACCTGATAGCTATCTGGCATGTAAACGATCTTTTCGGGGTAGTATTTTCGATCGACCCGCGGCACGACGATCTCATCAGCGATCAGATAATCGAAGTGTTCGGACGCCATTGTCCCTGGATAGCCGAGATAGTTGACCTGTATTGGAGCCGCCCGCGCCGCGAAGATGCCCGTCCGGCTATCGGTCGTGAAGCCTTTCAGGTCGATCGCGATATCGATCTCAAGGCTGCGGGAGAGGGATGCGACTTCAAGATCGGACCTGTTCCCGACGTCGAGGAACCGATCGACGCCGGCGGTCAGACGCTTGACCATCTCGTCACTTCGAGCAGGGCCGAACGAAATGGCGAAAGATTCGACCTTAGACCGATCGTGCTTTTCGAACAGGCCTGCGATCAACCATGAGGTCGCATGGTTGAAAAAGTCGGCCGAGAAATAGCCAACGCGGACCGGGCTGCGCGGTGGTCGTCGCGCGATGGGCGGCGGGGGCGCATCTGGTGGGAACATTGAGGTCGACCAGATCGCGGCCCCCTTCCGCTGCTGTTCGGGCGAAGTCGGCATGGAAAGAAGGGGAAATGGAGGCGAAACCTTTTCACCGGCGTCGACTTTGCGCGCGAGCTGAGCGATCGAGGCGTCCAGATCGAACCAATCACAGATCTTCATTCTCGTATGCAGCCACGTGCCGAACGCAAACTCATAGTCCGGCTTTATCGCCATGACCGTAGCGTAGGCTGTGATCGCCTCGTCGTAATTCTTCAACTCCACGAGCAAATTGCCCAGGTTGTTGTAGGCTTCGGCATGGCGTGGGTTTAGCGCGATCGCTTTGTTGTAGCTGGCGAGCGCTGCGGCGTGGCGCCTGAGCTTCTGCAGCGCTAACCCGCGGCCGGCGTACGCCTCGGCATATTGGGGCTTGAGGCCAAGCGCAATGTCGTAGCTGGCCACCGCGTCTTCGTATCGGTTCAGGCTCTGCAGAGTGTTGGCGCGATCGTTGTAGGCTTCGGCAACGGTGGGATCCAACGCGATCGCCTGCTCATAGCTGGCGAGCGCCGCCTCGGAACGTCGCAGGCCAGCCAGGGCGGCGCCGCGATTAACATAGGTCGCGGCAAGGTCGGGGGCGAGCGCTATCGCCGCCTCACAGCTGTCGATTGCTTCCTCGTACCGCTTGATGTCGTTGAGGATTTTGGCTCGATTGCTGTACGCGACGGCGACAGTCGGATCGAGCGCGATCGCGTGGGCGATCAGCTCGACGGCTTGCTCGGGCCGGCCCATCTGGGCGGCGACGAGGCCCAAGAGATGCCACGCGTCAAAGTGGCCGGGCCGGCGCTCTAAAACCTCCTGATAGATTCGTGCTGCTTCGGCCAGGTGACCCTCCTGGTGCAGCGCCAGGCCTTCGTGAAATCTTGCTTGGATCTGACTTTGCATGGGGTCTTGGATCGGGAGCCTCGCCGGGGTTATTTGTCGCTAGCCCTTGTGTCTCTCTTTCGGAATCGGCTTGGCTACCAAGGAACGCGGCCGAACCGCTCGACCAAGCGGGCGTTTTCCGCCTTGCTCACAGCGCCAAGTTCGGGGTCGGTCTCAATTTGCGCCATGCCGGAGCCGAGATGGACGAGGCGGCGGACTAACGGCAGGGCGTATTTATGGCGCCTCAGGCGGGTGTTTCCCCCGCTCAGCGCCAGCGTCCGGTGCAGACGTGGCCGCAGCTGCCGCAACAGACCCGGGTGGACCGGCGCTGTCGATTCCACTAGGTGGATTCGGGAGAGGTTCGATTCACCCAGACGACCAAGCCACTCGTTGTCGAGATGAAACCGATAGCTCTCGTCGAACGGCCCGAGCGCCTTCCAGACATCCCTGCGCATGATCCATCCGGATGGCGTCGGAAAGTCGTTGATGCATACGACGTCGCCGCGCACATCGACTTCGAGCTGGGTGGTTGAAACGAACGACGCCTCGTCGAGCGCGGGCAGAGCGACCTCCAGAAATTGCTCGCTCCACAGGTCATCGTCTTCCAAGAACGCGATGACGTCATGATCGAACAGCGATGCAGCGCTGTTCAAGGCGGCCGCTTGCGACGCAGCGGGGGCCGAGACGAATCTCACAAACGGCGCCGCGATTCGCTGCGGGATTTGAGTCCCGGGGTCGACCCCCACGGCGATCTCGACTGCGATGTTTCTTGAGGGTTTTTGCGTCGCGATCGAACCGATCGCCTTTTCCAGGAAGTACCGGCCTCCAGGCGCGCGTTCGAGCCGCGAAGGGATCACGACAAGGATTCTTAGGCGCTCTGTCTCAGCCATAGCCTTACGAACTCAGTCTGCGGAGTCGCTGGAGGGCGGGGCTAATCACGCAGGCGGCGTGACGACTTTTTTCGACTTGCGTTCCGTTTTCGCCTTCGCGGGACCAGGCCCCGAAGTCGCCTTCGCCTCGCGGGGGGCGGAGGGAGCAGGCTTCGCTCGACGCGGCTCCGAAGCCGCCTTTGTCTGACGAGGCTTCGCCGAGCGGGGGTAATCGAGGGCTTCTAGGAGCGGCGCCAGCCCCTCGCCATAGCGCCGGAAACGTTCGACGGACGTCTTGTAGACCGGTTTGCGCACCTGGACGACGCTGGCGGTCTTCACCGCGCGGGTCGATTTGTGGAAGGCCAGGCAGGCCTTGTCCCATTTGAGACCCACGTGGTCGACGAGGGCGCGCGCGTTGCCTTCGAGATCTTCGGTGACCGCCTCGTAGTCGATCGTCATCATGACCCCGGCGGGCAGGACCTGTTCCCAATGGGCCATCAGCTCTTCGTATTTGCGATAGTAGCGGCCCAGCTCACCGAAGTCGTAGCTGTGCGGCATGTCATCCTTGAACAGCTTGGTGTAAGCGGAGAGGCAGGTGTCTACCGGATTGCGCCGCGTGTGGATGATCTTGGCGTTGGGAAAAAGCAGCGTTATCAGCCCGGCGAAGAAGAAGTTAGTGAGCAGCTTGTCGGTTATGCGGGCCGCGCCGTCAGCCTTGCTCTGCACCTCAGTCAGATAGGTGTCGGCGATCTGCCTGAAGTGGTCTGGCTCCAGCGCCGCGACCATCGCCGGAAACTTTGGGATCGACGGGAACCGGTCGCGCAACACACCCAAGCTGCGGTTCAGGACCTTGATCTCACCTGCGCCAAAGACCTGCGGGTGACTGGAGAGGATCTGTTCGACCAAGGTGCTGCCGGACCGCGGCATGCCCACGATGAACACCGGGGCGTTCGAGGGATTTCCTTCGAATGGTCTGTTCTCGAAGATCTCACGTGGAAAGGCGGCCTTAATCTGGTCGAAGAACCCCAAAGTTTCCGCCTCGTCGTACTTTAGCTGACGCCGGCGCAATCGAGTGCCGATTTGATAGTGCTTGAGAGCGCGGACGTAGTCGCCGGCGTCTTCTAGCGCTTTGGCGAAAGCGAAGTGGAGCGGCACATAGCGCTCGCTTTCCGGGTCCTCCGCGTCGGCGAAGATCGCATCCATCTTGGTCAAGAGGTCGTGGTCGGCTCCGAATGTCTCCAGGTCGTTGAGGTTGGAGTAGGCGCTATAGAGCTTGGGATTGAGATCTATGGCCTTGCGCACCTCGGCGCGGGCCTCATCTATGCGGCCGACTGACTTCAGCAGCACCCCGTAGAAGCTCCTGACGTCCGCCGCCTCCGGCTCCAACTCGACCGCCCTTTCGATATGTCGCAGCGCCGCTTCGGGCTGATCCAGCTCGTGCTGTATGTCCGCAAGCACCACGTGCGGTTCGGCGTTCTCAGCATCGATGTCTCTGGCGATGCTTGCGGCCTGCTCAGCGATGGCGTAGGCGCCGCGCTTCAGCTGCACCCTGGCGACATTGAGAAGGGAGGCGACATGCTTCTCGTCGAGCTTCAGTGCCTCGGCGAGGTAGCGCAACGCATCTTCGGTGCGATCGAGGCTCGACAACATGATGGCCAGGTTGTTGTAGGCGTCGATGTAGCCCGGCTTCTGCTGGATCGCCTTGCGGTAGGCGTGCTCGGCCGACTCGAAGTCCTGGGCGTCGCGCAGCGCGGCCGCCATGTTGTTGTAGGCTTCTGCATAGCCGTCCCGCTGAGTGACCGCGCGCTGATAGCATGCGACTGCTTCCGTGCGGCGATCTAGCGCACGGAACGCGTTGCCCAGATTGTTGTGCGCCTCGGGGAAATTCGGTTGGAGGGCGATCGCCTTTTCGTAGCAGGTTGCGGCCTCTTCGAACTCCTTTAGGTCGAAATGAACGATCCCGAGGTTGCTGTAGGCCTCCGCCGACTGGGGATCGAGCTCAATGGCCTTGGCAAGCGCGGCCTGGGCTTCGTCCAGGTTCCCGCGCTGCCGCTCGACCTCGCCCAGGTTTGAGTAATAGCTCGGGATCCGCGGGCTCAGGCGGATCGCCACGCCGATCGAATCGACCGCCGCTT
Source organism: Caulobacteraceae bacterium (assembly GCA_041691315.1). Taxonomy (GTDB): domain Bacteria; phylum Pseudomonadota; class Alphaproteobacteria; order Caulobacterales; family Caulobacteraceae; genus Poindextera. The sequence continues at coordinate 10,446 of JBEPUW010000026.1, forward strand.
GGGGATCGCCCAGGCCGTTCAAGACCACGCCCAGGAGGTTGTGGGCATCCGGCAAGCCGGGCCGGCTCGCAATGAGCTGGCGGCAAATGCGCTCGGCCTTCGCAAGCTCGCCGGCGAGATAGAGCTTGCCCGCCGAGTCGAGCGCCTGAGCGAGGGGGATGCCGACCTTTGCCGGTGCAACGTCCGTACCGGCAAGACTGGCTCCGCCTGTCTGTTGCGCCATCTTTACGGGCCCTCTCTCCAGATTCTTCCCGCGAGACGCTTTGCGGTTCATGTAGGGTGTTACGAAGCCTGCCTTTGAGCCCATTTACAACAAAGCGACAAGCGCCGGTTTGCGCCTGTGGCGATCCACCTCGCCGGCGGAGACGGCCGTGAGGGCCGATCGGAGCGCCAGCTTGCGGTGGTGTCCCCGCGAAACGTCCCAGTCCCGACGACCCCTGTGGCGGACTTCGCCTGTTAGACCCCGGCCAGGCCGGCGAAGGCGACGCCGCCGTCCACCGCGATGGTGACGCCGACCACATAGTCGCCGGCGCGCGAGGCGAGGTAGATGGCGACGCCGGCCATGTCGTCGTCGCGGCCGATGCGGCGGGCGGGAATCTGCCTGGCGACCGCCTCGCCCTGGTCGCGGGCGGTGACGTTCATGTCCGAGGCGAAGGCGCCCGGCGCGATGCCGGTGACGCAGATGTTGTCGGCGATCAGCGTCGCGGCCATGCGCCGTGTCAGGTGGATCAGCCCGGCCTTGCTGGCCTGATAGGAATAGGTCTCCTGAGGATTGGGCCGGATGCCGTCGATGGAGGCTATGTTGATCACCTTGGCCGGCCGTTCGGCCGAGGCCGCCGCGCGCAGCGGCGCGGCCAGCGCCTGGGTCAGGAAGAAGGGCGACTTCAGGTTCAGGTCCATCACCTTATCCCAGCCGTTCTCGGGAAAGGCGTCGAACTCGGCCAGCCAGGCGGCGCCGGCGTTGTTGACCAGGATGTCGAGCTTGGACTCGTGTTTGGCGTAGGCGGCGGCAAGCGCCTTGCAGCCCTCGACGGTGGAGACGTCCTGCGGCAGCGAAATGCACGCGCCGCCGTCCTTGGAAAGCTCGGCCGCCGTCGCGTCGCAGGCGCCGGGCTTGCGGGAGGAGATATAGACCTTGGCGCCCTGGGCGATGTAGCCGGCGGCGATCATCTTGCCGATGCCGCGCGAGCCGCCGGTGATCAAGGCCGTGCGCCCGGCGAGCGAAAAGAGGTCGGTGGTCATGGGCGGTTCCTTATCTTGATTTAAGCTCACCAGACCGCCGCGGCGGTGCTGACATAGTTCCACAGCGCGCCGAAGGCCGCGCCGGCGATGCTGGCCGGCCACCAGATCGGCAAGAGCTGATGCACCTCGGAGGCGACCGCGACATTGGCCGCCAGTCCGATGCTGCACAGGGCGCAGAATTTCAGATAGCCCAGCAGCAGCGGCCAGCCGGACTTGCGGCGATCGCGGTAGGTCACCTCGTTGTTGATCAGATAGTTCGAGGTCATGGCCACCATCGAGCCGCCGAACTGGGCCAGCGAGAAGTCGACGCCGAAGACCAGGAAACCCTTGACCGAGGCCAGCTGCACGGCGACGCCGGTGGCGCCGACCAGGCCGAACATCAGGGCGCGGGTCGGGATCAGGCCGCCGGTGAGCTTGTTCACCAGGAGGCCGAGATAGTCGATCACCATCCGCTTATCGAGCTTGGAGCCGCCGGCGACCCGCTCGCGGAAGACGAAGGGCATCTCGACGATGCGTAGGGGCTCGGTCTGCGAGGCGATGATGTCGAAAAGCACCTTGAAGCCCACGGTGGTCAGGTGCGGGGCCACGGCCTCGACCCGCTCGCGGCGGATCATGAAGAAGCCGGAGACCGGGTCGCTCAGATGCTGGTGCAGGACCAGGCGGCCAAGCCAGTTGGCGAAGCGGCTGCCCAGGCGGCGGATGGGGTTCAACGCCTCGACCGGCGCGGCCTCGCCGACATAGCGACTGGCGACCACCAGGTCGGCCTCGCCGGCCTGCAAGACCGCGAGCATGCGCGGCAGCAGCGTCTCGTCATGCTGCAGGTCGCCGTCGATGACGCCGACGAAGGGCGCGGCCGAGGCCAGGGCGCCTTCGATCACCGCGCCAGCCAGGCCGCGGCGGCGTACGCGCCTGAGGCACTGCACGCGGGTATCGGTCGCCGCGATCGCCTTGACCGCTTCGGCGGTGCCGTCAGGGGAGTCGTCGTCGACCACGATGATCTGCCAGGCCGTGCCGTCCAGCGCCTGGCCCACCCGTTCGATCAGGGTGGCGACATTGGCCTGCTCGTTGAAGGTGGGCACGACGACGCTGACCGCGTAGCCACGCGCCGCGCCGTCCGCGGACCCGGGCGCATCGACGCGCGCACGTTCGAGCAAGGACCATCTCCTGAAAGCGGACGTCGCCTAAAGCCGCGTCGGCGCGTGCGTATCACGACGTCGGCGCAATGTCGCCAAGCCAAGCCGCGGCGAGCGGCATTGCCGCCGCCGGCCTTTGCGGCCATATCCTTAACGAAAGGGAACTCGCCGCCGCGAGCCAAACGCCTATGTTCGATGCGCCAAAGCCGGTTCTGCCCGTCGCCGACAGCATCGGCGAGATTCAGCCCTTTCCGCGGCCGGTGGTCTGGCTTGCCGGTCTGCTGATCGTGGCGCTCGGCGCCTTCGGTCTCTACGGAGGCGTGCGGGGAGCCATGTCAGGCGGCGCAGGCTCGAACGGCCAGGGCAGCCTGGTGGCGGGGGACGCGGTCTCGGCCGCCGCCGCCGCCCCGATCGCCAGCAGCGGCCAGTGGTCGGCCCTGAGCGGCCCGGCCATGAGCTCCGCCAGTGCGCAAAAGCCGGCCGCCGCCGCCGCCCCGACCAACAGCGACGATAGCGCTGACGACAGCAACGACGAGCCGGACTCCGCCGCGCCCGTCGCGGCCAGTGCGGCGGCGCCGCCGCCGACCCAGGCGCCCAGCGCCGAGGCGCCGGTGCCTATGCCCGATGCGACACCAGCGCCCGCGCCGGCCGAACCGGCGCCGCAATAGGGTTAGTTCGGCGCCGGGCCAGGCTGGCTTTGGTCGGGATGCGAGCGCGAGGTCATGCCGGCCGCTGCCGCGTCATCCTCGACATCTTCCTGGGACGCCTGCGCCGCGGCGCTCTTCACCGCGGGCGCCGCGGAGAGCACCGGCTTTTCGACCGGCTTGGGCGCCACCGGAGCGGCGGCCGCCACGACCGGGCCGGCGCTGCTGGCGGCCGGCTGCTGTTCGACCTGACGCGTTGGCTGGTGGCTCAGCAGGGTCTCGACGGCCAGCGTGCCCGCTACCCCGACCAGGATCCCCAGGAGGGTCCAACCGAAGGCGCCGCCGCCTCCTCCGCCTTCTCGCGCCATCGTAAATCCTTATTGGGCTTAAGCGCCCTGCCAGCACCGTTGCGGGCCGACATCCATATGCACGAAGTTGGACTCCGGATAATAGCCCACCCCGCCGAGATCCAGGCTGAGGGCGGCATTGTGCAGCCGGCTCAGCTCGATGTCGGGCAGGCGCACGTCGATGGCCATGCCGGACATATGGAAGCTCTTCTTGGCCACTTCCTCGCTGCGCTCGCGCAGCATGGCGTTGGTGGCCGCCGAACGGTAGCCGGAGATGACCTGGAACCGCGTCGTGGCTCCAAAGCGATTGCTCACGGCGTCGAGCAGGTCGAGCAGCCGCGGGTCGATCACGTGCACGTCGCCAGTGCGGAAGTCGCGCAGGTGGATGTTCACCGCATCGAGCACGTCGGGGATGTAGTCCCCGTCAGCCCAATAGACAGCCTCCATGGATTCGCCGGTGTGCAGGTTGTCAAGCGCCACCGAACGCATGCTCGCGTTTGATGGCGGCTCGGCCCAACCAAGCAAGGGAGTGGCCGTCAGGCCGGCGCCGACAGCGGCGCCTAAACCGACCTTGAGCAGGGTTCGTCGTTCAAACAAACCTTCGATCCAGACTGTGAAAGCGTCCCCCGACGAGGGTCGATAAGGCGGTAAGTCGTTCCTTGCGTCAAGTCACGGTATGGCTGGCTGCGTCGATGCGTTGCATCAGCGCGCGATCCCAATCGTAGGGGTCGGAGCGGAAGCTGACCACCTGGCCATCGGCGCTGGCGAAGGCGGTCCAGTAGAACAGGAAGACCGAGATCGGCTTGGGCAGCGGCGCGCGGACCGTGTCGCCCGAGGCGATGGTCTGGTCGATCTGATCCGGCGTCCACTTGGCGTCGCCCTGCATCACGGTATTGGCCAGCACGACCGGCTTTTCCAGCCGCACGCAGCCATGGCTGACCATGCGGCCGTAGCCGGCGAACGTGCCATGGGTGGGCGTGTCATGCAGATAGACGCTGTAGATGTTGGGGAAGTCGAACTTGACGTGGCCGAGCGCCGACTTGTCGCCTGCCTTCTGCTGCAGCCGCACCCCGCCGTCCGGCGTGTGCACGACGACGAAGGCGTGGCTCGCCAGATAGCCCGGATGCGCCCGCTCCTTCGGCCAGAGCTCCTTGCTCGCGATGTCGGAGGGCACGTTCCAGGGCGGGTTGAACACCACGCTGGAGATGACGCTCGACAGCATCGGTGTCTCGTCGCCAGGGCGGCCGGTGACAGCGCGCATGGAGAGCGTCGGGGTGTCGTTGTGGAAGACGGTCAGGACGGCGGCGGCGATATTGACCTGGATACGGTCGGCGGGAAGCTCCTGCGGCAACCAGCGCCAGCGTTCCATATTGCCGATGATCTGCTCGACCCGCTGGCCGACCGGGACGTTCAGGGCCGCGAGCGTCTGCTTGTTCAAGGCGCCTGTCGGTTCGAGGCCATAGCGCTTTTGCGCCCGGACGACCGCCTGGGCGAGGCCGGCGTCGAACAGCGCGCCGCCGGCGGGCGCGGTCGGATCCTCGACCGCCAGGCGGGTGCGGAGCGCGACGACGCCCGCGTCGGTCACGCCGAGCTTGAGGTCCGGGCCGGCCGCCAGCGGCTGCCAGCCGCCGCGCTGGGCGATGCCGCGATAGACGACCAGGCCGCTGCGCAAGGCGTCGTAGCCGGTATAGGGCGGCGGCAGGCTGTCCAGCCAGGCGCCGAGGCGATCCTGCTGCACCGCCTGGGCGAAGTCGGCCGCCGGATCGTAGGCGGCCGGGTGAAGCCCCCAGTCGTGCAGGAAGGCGCTGGGCGCGAGCCGCCCTGCGTGCACCGCCTGGGCGTATTGCAGCACGCTGCCGACCAGCAGCGTCTGGCCGCCCCGCCGCGCATTGGGGTCCCGCGACTGCAGCTGGGCGTCGAGCCCAGCCGGCATGAAGGCGTTGTGCGCGAAGCCATGGGTCTCGGCCTGGGCTAGCGTGCGTTCGAGAAGCGCGATCTGATCGGGCCGGAGCGCCACCAGGGTCGAGGCGGCGGGCGCCTGCATCGGCGTCGCGCCGGCCAGCGGCGGCGCCGTGGGCTGGCCGACGCCAACCGCTGCAACGGCGAGCACGGCAAGGCCGAGGCCCAAACCGATCGTCGGCGCCGCCGCTTTTCGCCACACAGTCGATATCCTTGCGTTCACGTCGATCCCCCACGCTCCATCGGACGGCCGTTGCCGCTCCGGGAGCAGATCAATCTCTTTGATAGTGGGATTCCTGAACGATTTCGCTACTACCGCCGTCTTTCGCGGGATTTCGTTAAGGGTGCGGCTTTTCTGCACGTGCGCGGTGGTTGTTGGCGCCCCTTGGCGAGGGCCCGTACAAGGCTCATGATGATCGGATTCAGCACCGGGATTTGACGACACAAGGGAAGGATAAGCCATGGATTTGGCCCATGCGCGCAGCGGGCTCTCCGCCGAACGGCTCGAGCGGATCACCGATCACCTCAACCGAAACTATATCGAGCCCGGCAAGATCACCGGCTGCCAGGTGGCGGTCTCCCGCCACGGCCACCTCGCCTATTTCAAATCCTTCGGCGAGATGGACCGCGAACGCGGCAAGGCGACGGCCGACGACACCCTCTACCGCATCTATTCCATGTCCAAGCCGATCACCTCGGTCGCGCTGATGACCCTTTACGAACAAGGCTATTTCCAGCTGGACGACCCGGTCTATCGGGTCGTTCCGGAGTGGCGCAACCATAAGGTCTGGGTCGGCGGCGAAGGTGACAAGATGGAGCTGGCCAAGCCCGACCGGCCGATGAGCTTCCGCGATGTGCTGAGCCACACCAGCGGCCTGACCTACGGCTCGATGCTGGAGTCGTTGGGCGCGCCGGCCGAGACCGATCCGGTCGCCCAGGCCTATGCCAAGGTCGGCGTGCGCCGCGGCGACGGCGAAACCCTGCACGACTTCGCCATGAAGCTGGCCCAGGTGCCGCTGCGCTATCAGCCGGGCGAGCGGTGGATGTATTCACTGGCCACCGACGTCTGCGGCTATCTGGTCGAGGCGATCAGCGGCAAGCGGTTCGACAAATACCTGCAGGAGACCATCTTCGATCCGCTGAAGATGAAGGATACCGGCTTTTCGGTGAAGCCCAAGGATGTCGGCCGCTTCGCCGCCAACTATCGCCGCAAGGGCGACAAGACCCTGGCGCTGATGGATGACCCGGAGACCAGCGTCTATCTGAAGGAGCCCAGCTTCTTCTCCGGCGGCGGCGGCCTGGTCGGCACGACGGCGGACTACATCCGCTTCGCCGAGATGCTGCGCCGCGGCGGCGAACTGGATGGCGAGCGCATCCTGGGGCCCCGCACCATCGACATGATGACCCGCAACCACCTGAAGGGCGGCAAGGACCTGACCCAGATGGCCATCGGCGGCTTTTCCGAGACGGCCAATTCCGGCGTCGGCTTCGGCCTGGGCTTCGCCATGACGCTCGACGAGGTGGCCACCGGCGCAATGGGCGAAGGCGACTACTATTGGGGCGGCGCGGCCTCGACCATCTTCTGGGTCGACCCGAAAGAGGACCTGAGCGTGGTGTTCATGACCCAGCTCATGCCCTCGGCCACCTTCAACTTCCGCGGCCAGCTGAAGAGCATCATCTATTCGTCGATCGTCGATTAGGCCCGCGCAACCGGTGAACGGTTCGGGCGCTTTGATCTCGTCAGGGAGCCCGCGCGATTGACCGAACCGCCAACCCAGCCCCGCGCGCGGCGGATCGAAGACTATGGGCTGATCGGCAACACCTATAGCGCCGCCCTGATCGGTCGTGACGCCTGCATCGAGTGGCTGTGCCTGCCGCGGTTCGACTCGCCGGCCATCTTCGCCGCCCTGCTCGGCGACGACGACAACGGGTCCTGGCGGCTCTGCGCCACCGATCCCAAGGCCAGGATCAGCCGCCGGTACCGCCCGGGCACCGCCATATTGGAGACCCGGTTCGAGACCCACGGCGGCGCCGCCACGGTGATCGATTTCATGCCGCATCCGGGCGCGGACGGGGCTATCGAGCTTGTCCGGCTGGTGCGCGGCGATCGCGGCGCGATGGATTTCGACACCGCCATCACCTTCCGTTTCGACTATGGCCAGCTCTTGCCCTGGGTGCAGTCCAACGCCGTTGGCCTCAGCGCCATCGCCGGCCCCAACGCGGTTCGCCTGGTCTCGACCGTGCCCTTGACCAACAAGGACTTCGCCACCCGCGCCACCTTCCGGGTCCGCGCCGGCGAGACCGCCGCCTTCAACCTGATCTGGTACCCGTCGCACCTGCCGTCGCCCGACTGCCGCGCGCCGGAGCCGCTGCTGGCGACCACCGAAGCCTTCTGGACGGGGTGGATCGGGGGCTCGCAATATCAGGGCCCGCATCGCGAGATGGTTGAGCGCTCGCTGATCACGCTGAAGCTGCTCACCTATTCGCCCACCGGCGGCATTGTCGCGGCGCCGACCACCTCGCTGCCGGAACAGATCGGCGGTCCGCGCAATTGGGACTACCGCTATTGCTGGATCCGCGATGCGACGCTCAGCCTCTACGCCTTGCTGTCCTCCGGCTATCGCGAGGAGGCCCAGGCCTGGCTGCGCTGGCTGATGCGGGCGGCGGCGGGTTCGCCGGCGAACCTGCAGATCATGTACGGCCTGCACGGCGAGCGTCGGCTTGAAGAATTCGAGATCGACGGCCTGGCCGGGTTCGCCGGCTCGAAGCCGGTTCGGGTCGGGAACGCCGCCAGCGCCCAGCGGCAGCTCGACATCTACGGCGAACTGGTCGGCGGCATCTTCGCCGCCCACCGCATGGGCGCCGACGGGGTGAACGAGGCCTGGCCGCTGATCATTGTGGTGGTCGGCTTCCTGGAGAAGATCTGGCGCGAGCCCGACAACGGCATCTGGGAGGTTCGCGGACCCCGGCGGCACTTCGTGCATTCGAAGGTCATGGCCTGGGTGGCCTTCGACCGCGCCATCGCCATGGCCGAGCAGCTCAAGCTGAAGGCGCCGCTGGCGCGCTGGCGCCGGGCGCGGGCGGCCGTCCACAAGGAAGTCTGCGAGAACGGCTGGGACCCCAAGCGGAAGACCTTCGTGCAGTATTTTGGCGGCAAGGGCCTCGACGCCGGCCTGCTGTTCATGGCCATGACCGGCTTTCTGCCGATCGACGATCCGCGCATGAAATCGACCATACGGGCGATCGAGCGCGAACTCTTGGTCGACGGCTTCCTGCTGCGCTATTCGCCGGAGCCCGAGGTCGATGGCCTGCCGCCCGGCGAAGGCGCCTTCCTGGCCTGCAGCTTCTGGCTCTGCGACGTCTACAAGCTGTCCGGACGCCACGCCAAGGCCAAGGCGATGTTCGAGCGGCTGACGGCGGCGGCCAACGATCTGGGTCTGCTGGCCGAGGAGTACGATCCGATGGCCAGGCGCCTGCTCGGCAACTTTCCGCAAGCCTTCAGCCATGTCGGCCTGATCAATTCCGCCCACGTCCTGGCCGGCCGCCGCGGCTCCGCGCGCCGGGCCGAACGCGATCGCGACATGCCGGTCGGCTGACGCCGGGTGACGCTGGACCGCGGCGCGCTCACGCTTGAGGATGGGCTCCAAAATCCGGGAGGACCACGATGGCCGACGAACCGCTGCTGCTGACCGACGATCCCGCGCCGCATGTGCGCCGGCTGACCCTGAACCGGCCGGCCAAGCGCAATGCGCTCTCCAACGCCCTGCGCGGCGAGATCTTCGCGGCCCTCGAGGCCGGCGACAGCGACCCTGAGGCGCGGGTGATGATCCTGCGCGGCGCCGGGACCTGCTTTTCCTCGGGCTACGACCTGGCCGGGGTCGGCGCGCTGCCCTACCAGACCTCGGGCGGTCAGGGGCAGTGGGCGCGGCACGTGGTCGAGGGCTGTTTCCGGGTCTGGGATTTGGCCAAGCCAGTGATCGCGCAGGTGCATGGCTGGTGCCTGGCCGGCGGCTCTGAACTCGCGGTGGCCTGCGACCTAGTCTATGTCGCCCACGACGCCCAGATCGGCTATCCGGCCGTGCGCACCATGTCGCCGCCGGACAACCAGTACCACGCCTGGCTGATGGGCATGCGGCCGGCCATGGAGATGATGCTGACCGGCGATTCCATGAGCGGCGACGAGGCCGTCCGCCTGGGCTTCGCCAACCGCGCCTTCGAGGCCGATGCGCTCGAAGCCGAGGTCACCGCCATGGCGGAACGCATCGCCAAGGTCGACCCCGAACTGGCCCAGCTCAACAAGCGGCTGGTGCACCGCCAGATGGAGGCCATGGGCCTGCGCGCCGGCCTGCGCGCCGGCACCGACCTGCACGCGCTGGGCTGGCACACCAGCGCCTCGCGCGCCTACATGGCGCAGATGCGCGAAGGCGTGAAGGAAGCCCTGACCACCCGCGACAAGGCCTTCGGCGATTACCGGACGGGCGAGAAGGCCTAACCCCCACCGTCATGGCCCGACTCGTTCGGGCCACCCATGATCGCAAGCCCGGCGGACCGGGGCGCGGGCGGCGACGAGCGGTTTTCAGTCCTAAAGCGACGGTGTTCATGGGTGGCCCGGACAAGCCGGGCCATGACGAGAAAGGCTCGATCCAGCCTCGCTTTTGGAGCGCCTTGGCCGCACGTGTTAGGCTGCGCCATGCCCTTCATCGACACGCACAGCCTGCCCGTGAACGAGAAGCGCCCAGGCTGGCGGGGGCGGATCTTCCAGTCGCGGACCATGACCTTCGCGCATTGGGACTTCGCGGCCGGCTCGACCATCCACGAGCATGGCCACGAACAGGAAGAGGTCTGGCACGTGCTTCAAGGCGAGCTTGAGGTCACCATCGATGGCAAGGCCGAGGTCGCCGGACCCGGCATGGTCGCCATCGTGCCGGCCAATACGCCGCACGCGGTGAGGGCGCTGACCGACGGCAAGGCCATTGTCGCCGACTATCCCTTGCGCCCGGACTTCTAGCGCACCTTCAGGACCAGGATCACCAAGAGCGCCGAGATGCCCAGATGCAGCAGCATGAAGCGCACCAGGACCTGGGTGTTCGACCAGCCGAGTTCCTTGCGGCAGTGGTCGTGCAGCGGAAACCGCACGCCGGCCAGCACCTTGACCCCGAAGAAGCGCAGCAGCGCCACCTTGGCCAGGCCGGTCGCCCCGTTCATGAGGATCACCGAGCCGACCAGCAGTAGAAAGAGCGGGTTGTTGGTCGCCACCACCAGCATGCCGATCAGAAGACCGAGCGGCCGCGATCCGGCGTCGCCCATCAACACCTGGCTGGGCGCGGCGTTGTACCAGAGATAGCCGGCCACGCAGCCGACCATCAGGAAGGCCATGATCGCCCAGTTGGCGCCCTCGCGGTTGACCGGGATGTTCAGGTGGCCGGCGACGATCTCATTGCCGATCACCGCGTAGAGCAGCCCGCCCAGGATCATGATGGCGGTGGCGGTCAGGCTGCCGGAGACACCGTCGACGCCGTCCGAGCAGTTGGTGGCGTTGATCGACAGCCAGATCAACCCGGTGGCCAGCGGCACGGCCAGCCAGGGGCTCAAGGCGATCACCCCCTTGAAGCCGGGCAGCCAGATGTTGGTGGTGCTCATGCCGCAGATCACCATGGCGGCGGTGAGCGCGATGACCAGGTCGAACACCGCCAGCTGGTACTCGCTGAAGCCGCCGCGCTTGTCGTCGAAATAGCCGACGATCATGGCCACCACCACACAGGGCACGAGGTAAAGGCAGCGCGCCCCGAACGGCACGAAGATCACCGAGGCGATGCAGAAGATGCTGACGAAGATCAGCCCGGCGCTGATCGGCTTGCCGACGCTCATCTCGGCATTGACCGCGAAGGCCCGCCCGCGGTCGGTCGGCAAACGTCCCCAAAGCTTGGGCAGCACGAACCAGGTGGTCAGGGCGCAGACCGCGAAACCGGTGGCCGACAGGAAGAAAAACGACTGAAAAAGCCGCAACGGACCCCAGAGGTGGCCCAGGTTCGAATAGATCCAGCTCAGCATCCGGTCTCTGGGGCTCGAATCGGCAAGACGACGAGCTTGGAGCAAGCCGCGGCGTTGGACTAGCCGCCGGGATTGAGGCGCGGTTTTGGCGGAACCTAGGACCCTGCCGGCCGTTGCGCGAAGGGGCCGTGCGGGGGAGGGGAAGACCAATGACGCCTGCCGACGATTCAACCGCCGCCGCCACGGCCAAGCCGGACGCGCAGGACATCGACCTGCTGGCTATCAACACGATCCGCACGCTCTCCATGGACGCGGTGCAGAAGGCCGAATCCGGCCATCCGGGCACGCCGATGGCGCTCGCGCCCGTGGCCTACACCCTGTGGTCGCGGTTCATGAATTACGACCCGTCCGAGCCCGGCTGGCCCAACCGCGACCGCTTCGTGCTGTCGGCCGGGCACGCCTGCATGCTGCTCTATTCGGTCCTGCACCTGGCCGGGGTCGAGCGGCTGGACAAGGACGGCCGCAAGCTGGACCAGCCGGCGGTCAGCCTCGACGACATCAAGAGCTTCCGCCAGCTGGACAGCGTCTGTCCCGGCCACCCCGAATACGGCCACACCACCGGCGTCGAGATCACCACCGGGCCGCTGGGCCAGGGCTGCGGCGACAGCGTCGGCATGGCCATGGCCGAGCGCTGGCTGGCCAACCGCTTCAATACGGCCGAGCTGAAGCTGTTCGACTACAACGTCTATGTCATCTGCAGCGACGGCGACATGATGGAAGGCATCTCGAGCGAGGCCGCCTCGATGGCCGGCCACCTGAAGCTCTCCAACCTCTGCTGGATCTACGACGACAACACCATCAGCATCGAGGGCCACACCGAGATCACCTTCAACGAGGACGTCGCCGCCCGTTTTCGGGCCTATGGCTGGAACACCATGGAGGTGCCGGACGCCAACGACTGCGAGTCGATGGCGCGCGCGCTGAACGTCTTTAAGTCGACCAATGACCGGCCGACCCTGATCGTGGTCAGGAGCGTCATCGGCTATGGCGCGCCGCACAAGGAAAACACCGCCGCCGCCCACGGCGAGGCGCTTGGCGAGGACGAAGTGCGTCTGGCCAAGCACGCCTATGGCTGGCCGGAAGACGCGCACTTTCTGGTTCCCGATCGCGTGCGCGAGCGGTTCGCCGAGACGCTTGGCGTGCGCGGCGCAAAGGCGCGGGAGGAGTGGGACGGCCTCTTCCAGCGTTACAGCGAGGCCGAGCCGGCCAGGGCCGAGGAATACGGCCGCATGCGCGCCGGCTGGCCGCCCGACGGCTGGCAGCGCGACATCCCCACCTTTCCCGCCGACGCCAAGGGCATCGCCTCGCGCGAGGCTTCCGGCAAGGTGTTGAACGCCATCGCGCCCTATTGGGAAAGCCTGCTGGGCGGCGCGGCGGACCTGGCGCCCTCGACAAAGACCAAGCTCACCTTCGACGCCGCCGGCGAGTTCGAGCCGAACAACTATGGCGGCCGCAACATGCATTTCGGCATCCGCGAGCACGCCATGGGCGCGATTTCCAACGGCATGGCCGTCTCCAAGCTCAGACCCTACGCCTCAACCTTCCTGATCTTCTCCGACTATATGAAGGGCGCCATGCGGCTGTCGGCCCTGATGGGCCTGCCGGTGACCTACGTCTTCACCCACGACTCGATCGGCCTTGGCGAAGACGGGCCTACCCACCAGGCGATCGAACAACTGGCCACCCTGCGCGCCACGCCCGACATGATCGTGCTGCGACCCGCCGACGCCAACGAGACGGCCGAGGCCTGGCGCGCCGCGCTCAGCCAGTCGGCGCGGCCGGTATCGATGGCCCTGTCCCGCCAGGCGTTGCCGACCTTCGACCGCGAGAAGTACGGCCCGGCCAGCGGTGTAGCCAAGGGCGGCTACGTTCTCGCCGGCGCCGCCGATGAAATTCCTGAGGTCATCCTGATCGCCACCGGCTCGGAGGTCAGCCTCTGCGTCGAGGCCTACGAAAAGCTCGCGGCCGAGGGCGTGAAGGCCCGGGTCGTCTCCCTGCCCTCCTGGGAGTTGTTCGAAGGCCAGGACCAGGCCTATCGCGATGAGGTGCTGCCGCCGGCGGTCAGCGCCCGGGTCACCGTCGAGGCCGCCGCCGCCCTGGGTTGGGATCGCTATGCCGGCCCTTACGGCGAGATCATCGCCATGCGCAGCTTCGGCGCCTCGGCGCCGGGAAAGGCGGTGCAGAAGCGGTTCGGATTCACCGCGGATGCGGTCTATGAAGCTGCGAAAGCCCAGGTCGAACTGGAACGCGCACGCCGATGACCAATCCGCTCAATCAGCTCGCCCAAGCCGGCCAGGCGGTCTGGCTCGACTTCATCGAACGCAAAATCCTCGACAATGGCGAGTTCAAGCGGCTGATCGACGAGGACGATCTGCGCGGCGTCACCTCCAACCCGTCGATCTTCGAGAAAGCCATCGGCGAAGGCGACGAGTACGACGCGGCGGTGGCGGCCGCGCTCGAACACGGCGACGCCGATCCCGCCGCCCTGTTCGACGAGCTGGCCATCGCCGATATCCGCGCCGCGTGCGACCAGCTGCGCCCGGTCTACGACCGGCTGGGCGGCCAGGACGGCTATGCCAGCCTGGAGGTCTCGCCCTATCTGGCCATGGACACCGAGGCGACCATCGCCGAGGCCAGGCGGCTCTGGCACAGGGTCGAGCGGCCGAACCTGATGATCAAGGTGCCCGGCACCAAGGCCGGAACGCCGGCCATCCGCCAGCTGATCGGCGAAGGCATCAACGTCAACGTCACCCTGCTGTTCGGCATCCAGGCCTATCTGGACGTGGCCGAGGCGCATCTTGCCGGCCTTGAAGCGCTGAAGGCCGCGGACGGTGACGTCTCCAGGATCGGCGGCGTGGCCAGCTTCTTCGTCAGCCGCATCGACACCCAGATCGACAAGGCCATCGAGGCCAAGATCAAGGCCGGCGACCCCGCCTCGGCCGAGCTGAAGGGCCTCTTGGGCAAGGTCGCCATCGCCAACGCCAAGATCGCCTATCAACGCTGGCTGGAGATGATGGCCGGTCCGCGCTGGAAGGCGATGACCGCCGCCGGCGCACACCCGCAGCGGCTGCTCTGGGCGTCGACGGGCACCAAGAACCCCGACTATTCCGACGTGCTCTACATCGAGAACCTGATCGGCGCCGACACCGTCAACACCGTCCCGCCCAAGACCATGGACGCCTTCCGCGACCACGGCAAAGTCGCAGCCACCCTGACTGAGGGTGTCGATGAGGCCAAGGCGGTCCTCGACGCGGCCAAGCGGTTGGGGCTCGATCTGGACGGCGTCACCGACCGGCTGGTCGAGGACGGGGTCACCCAGTTCGCCGACGCCGCCGACAAGCTCTACGCCGCGGTGGCGAAGAAGCGCGCCACCGCCCTCGGCGGCAAGCTCAACGGCCAGTCGATCAAGCTCTCCGACGACATCGCCGCGGCTGTCGACCAGGCGAGCGAGATCGCCCGCAGCCAGGGCTGGGCCAGGCGGCTGTGGTCGCGCAAGGCCGACCTCTGGACCGGCGCCGACGAGGGCCAATGGCTGGGCTGGCTGGACTCCTGCGAGGGCAAGAGCGTCGATATCGCCGCCCTGGAGGCCTTCCAGGCCGAGGTGGCCGAGGCAGGCTTCATCCACGCCATCGTGCTCGGCATGGGCGGCTCCAGCCTGGGGCCCGAGGTCATCGCCGAGACCTTCGGCGCGCGGCCCGGACACCCGAAGCTGCTGGTGCTCGACTCCACCGATCCGGAGCAGATCGCCCGCGTCGAGGCCGAGATCGATCCGGCGCGGACCCTGTTCATTGTCTCGTCCAAGTCCGGCTCGACGCTGGAGCCCAACATCCTTGAGGCCCACTTCATGGCCGCCGCCGAACGCGCTGTGGGCGCCAATGCCGCCGGCGACCATTTCATCGCCATCACCGATCCGGGCTCCAGCCTGGACAAGAGCGCCGCCGAAAAAGGCTTTCGCCGCGTCTTCCACGGCGATCCCTCCATCGGCGGGCGATACTCGGTGCTGTCCAACTTCGGCATGGTCCCGGCCGCGGTCATGGGCTTGGACGTCCGCGCCTTCCTGGACAGTTGCAACACCATGGCCCGCACCTGCGGCGCCAGCGCTCCGCCCCTCGCCAACCCCGGCGTTCAACTCGGCCTGGTCATCGGCGAAGCCGCCAAGGCGGGCCGCGACAAGCTGACCTTCATCGTCTCCAACGGCCTTTCCGACCTGGGCGCTTGGCTGGAACAACTTCTGGCGGAATCGACCGGCAAGCATGGCAAGGGCGTCATCCCGATCGCCGCCGAGCCCATGGGCAAGGTCGAAACCTACGGCCGCGACAGGCTGTTCGCCTATATCCGCCTGGACGGCGACGATCCCGACCACGACAGCCACGTCCGCGCCCTGGAAGAGGCGGGCCATCCGGTGATCCGCATCACCCTGGCCGACCGCGACAGCATCGGCCAGGAGTTCGTCCGCTGGGAGGTGGCGACCGCCATCGCCGGCGCGGTGATCGGCATCAACCCCTTCGACCAGCCGGACGTCGAGGCCAGCAAGATCAAGACCCGCGCCCTGACCGACGCCTATGAAACGACCGGCGAATGGGTCCCGGAAAAGCCCGCCGCCGAGGCCCACGGCCTGGCCGTCTTCGCCGACGCGGCCAACCTGGACGCCCTGACCAAGGCGGGCGCAACGCTCAGCGTCGACGCCCTGCTCGGCGAACACATCAAGCGCGCCAACGGCGGCGACTATCTGGCCCTGCTGGCCTATGTCGACCGCAGCCACGAGCACGTCGAGGCCTTGCAGAAGCTGCGCGGCAAGCTGCGCGACCACACCCATGCGGCCACGGCCCTGGGCTTCGGGCCGCGCTTCCTGCACTCCACCGGCCAGGCCTACAAGGGCGGCCCGAACAGCGGCGTCTTCATCGAGATCACCCACGACGCAGCGCGCGATATGCCCGTGCCCGGCCGCAAGTTCAGCTTCGGCCTGGTCGAGCAGGCCCAGGCCAAGGGCGATCTGGACGTGCTGGTTGAACGCGGGCGGCGCGTGCTGCGCGTCAATCTGGGCGCCGATGTCGGGGCCGGGCTGACCCGCCTAGCCGACGCCATCGACCGTTCTTTGATCTGATCATTCGAGGAGACCGCCATGCAGCTCGGCATCGTCGGACTAGGCCGCATGGGCGGAAACATCGCCAAGCGGCTGATGCGCGACGGCCATGAGTGCGTGGTCTGGGACCGCAGCGCCGAGAGCATCGCCGACACGGTCAAGGCCGGCGCCAAGGGGGCCAAGGACCTGGCCGATCTGGTCGGTCAGCTGACCGCGCCGAAGACCGTCTGGATCATGCTCCCGGCCGGCGGCCCGACCGAGGACACGGTCACCGCCCTGGCCGACCTCTTACAGAAGGGCGACGTCATCATCGACGGCGGCAACAGCTTTTATCGCGACGACATCCGCCGCGGCAAAGCGTTGGCGCCCAAGGGCCTGCACTATATGGACGTCGGCGTCTCCGGCGGCGTCTGGGGCCTGGAGCGCGGCTATTGCATGATGATCGGCGGCGACACGGCTCAGGTCGACCGGCTGGACCCGATCTTCAAGACCATGGCGCCGGGCATCGGCGACATCCCGCGCACCAAGCGCGCCGCAGATGCCGATCCGCGCGCCGAACAGGGCTATATCCACGCCGGCCCGACGGGCGCCGGGCACTTCGTCAAGATGATCCACAACGGCATCGAATACGGCCTGATGCAGGCCTATGCGGAGGGCTTCGACATCCTGAAGGGGAAGAACTCCGACGAGTTGCCCGAGGCCGAGCGGTTCGACCTGAACCTGACCGACATTTCCGAGGTCTGGCGGCGCGGCAGCGTCATCTCCTCCTGGCTGCTCGATCTCTCCGCCCAGGCCCTGGCGGGCGATCCAACCCTGGCCAAGTTCGAGGGCGACGTCGCCGACTCCGGCGAGGGCCGCTGGACCATCGAGGCGGCGATCGAGGAGGCGGTGCCGGCCGAGGTGCTGTCGGCGGCGCTCTATGCCCGCTTCCGCTCCCGGCTTGACCACACCTTCGGGGAAAAGCTTCTGTCGGCTATGCGGTTCGGCTTCGGCGGCCATGTCGAACAGCCCGAAACCAAGTAAACCGCCCGCCCAGCCGCCTGTGGCGCCGCCGTGCCTGATGGTGGTGTTCGGCGCGGCCGGCGACCTGGCCAAGCGGCTCTTGATCCCGTCGCTGTACAACCTGACCCGCGACGGCCTGCTGGACAGAGGCTTCCAGCTGCTGGGCCTCGACCACAACGACTTCGACGACACGAGTTTCCAGGCCGAACAGTCCGACTTCATCCACGGCCTGGCCAAGGACAAGACCAGCGAGTTCGGCAAGGCCAGGCTGTCGGAGCCGACCTGGAAGCGGCTGTGCGGCGAGCTGGGCTTCATGAAAGGCGATTTCGAGGATCCCGCCACCTATCAGGCGCTTGGAAAACGCATCGGCCAGACCGCCAACGTGCTGTTCTATCTGGCCACCTCACCGCGCTTCTTCGGCGACATCGTCGAGCAACTGGCCAAGGCCGGCCTGACTAAGGAGGCCAAGGGCTGGCGGCGCGTGGTGATCGAAAAGCCGTTCGGCCATGACCTGGCCTCGGCCAAGGCGCTGAACCGGCGTATTCTCAAGGTGGTGGACGAAAAGCAGATTTTCCGCATCGACCACTTCCTGGGCAAGGAGACGGTGCAGAACATCATGGTCACCCGGTTCGCCAACGGCCTGTTCGAGCCGATCTGGAACCGCGACCATATCGACCACGTGCAGATCACCGCCTCCGAGACTGTGGGGGTCGAGGACCGCGGCGCCTTCTACGATGCCACCGGCGCCCTGCGCGACATGACGCCCAACCACATGTTCCAGCTGCTCTCGATGATCGCCATGGAGCCGCCCAACTCCTTCGACGCCGAGGCCGTGCGGACGGAGAAGGCGCGGGTGATCGACGCCATCAAGCTGCAGACGCCGACCCAGGCGCTGCACAACTCGGTGCGCGGCCAGTACCACGCCGGCGACTGCGCCGGCCGCAAGCTGGTCGACTACCGCCAAGAGCCGCACGTGGCCCGAGACAGCCGCACCGAAACCTATGTGGCGCTGAAGCTGGAGATCGATAACTGGCGTTGGGCCGGCGTGCCCTTCTACATCCGTACCGGCAAGGCGCTGAGCGCCCGCGACACCGAGATCGCCATCGCTTTCAAGCCGGCGCCGACGGTGCTGTTCCGCGACCAGCCGGTCTCCACCCTGCCGCCTTCGGGCCTGGTGCTGCAGATCCAGCCCAACGAAGGGATCAGCCTGCATTTCGGCGCCAAGGTTCCCGGCGAGGAGATGCGCATCACCGGCGTCGACATGGATTTCTGTTACGCCGACTGGTTCAAGACCCGCCCGGCCACCGGCTATGAGACCCTACTTTATGACGCCATGACCGGCGACCAGACCCTGTTTCAGCGGGCGGACAATATCGAGTTCGGCTGGCGCGCCATGCAGCCCTTCCTGAACGCCTGGGCCAAGGGCGGCGTCGTGCATGGCTACGAGGCCGGCAGCGAAGGCCCGGCGGCGGCGGATGCGTTGCTGGAGCGCGACGGGCGGGGCTGGCGGCCGTTGGGCAAATGAGCACGCCGGCGAAACGGCCGCCGGCCGAGCGGATCGGGCTTTTGGTCTCCGACATCGACGGCACCCTGGTGCTGCCCGACAAGAGCCTGACCCCTGCGGCCCTCGAGGCCGGACGCAAGCTGGACGCGGCCGGAATCGGCCTGACCCTGGTCTCCAGCCGTCCGGCCCGCGGCATGGCCGCCCTGGTCAAACAACTTCAGCTGAAAGTCCCCTTCGCCGCCTTCAATGGCGGCAGCGTCGTTGCGCCCGATGGTAAGCTGATCTCGGCCAAGCGGCTCTCAGCGGAAGCGGCAGGCAAGGCGATCGGCCTGTTCCAGGCGCGCGGCGTCATGGTCTGGGCCTTCGCCGACGACAATTGGTACCTGACCGATACGTCGAGCCCCTACGTCCAGCGCGAGCGCCATACGGTGAGCTTCGATCCGACCGTAGTCGCCGACTTCAAGAGCGTGATCGACCGCATCGACAAGCTGGTCGGCGTCTCCGATCAGCCGGAGCTGCTGGCCGATGTGGAAAGCGAAGCCCAATCCCTGCTCAAGGGCCAGGCCAATGCCCGCCGCTCGCAGACCTACTATCTCGACGTCACCCACCCGCAAGCCGACAAGGGCCATGCCGTGCGCGCCCTCTGCGCCGAGATCGGGGTCCCCGAGAGCCAGACGGCGGTGATCGGCGACCAGGCCAACGACATGGCCATGTTCGCCGTGGCCGGCCTGGCCATCGCCATGGGCCAGGGGACCGACCAGGTGAAGGCCGCCGCCGACTTCGTCACCTCCGCCAATACCGCGGACGGTTTCGCCAAGGCGGTCGAGCGCTTCATCCTGCCGCGCGCCGTCAAGCGCCCTGGTCAGACGGCGCCGTAGCCGCTTAAATCGCGCTTTGACGCGAATTCGGATTTTCAAATGAGCGATTTGAGTGCGGCCGACCTCGAGACCGAGGCGCAGCGGCTGGTCGACAGCCTTGGCAAGCCGAAGCGGCGCATAAGGCCTAGATTGGCGCGGATGCTGAACGAGGCGGAGGACCAGGAGGTCGCCACCCCGCATGGCGGCATCATGGCCTGGCGCCTCGGCAATGGCCCGGCGACGCTGATGGTGCACGGCTGGGAGGACGACAACGCGCTTTGGAGTCCGCTGATCGACCTCAACGCCGAAATGCTGCGCGGGTCGGTGGCGCTCGACTTGCCCGGCCACGGCTGGTCGCCGGCCGAGGACTGTTCGATCCAGGCGGCGGGCAAGGCGGTGCTGGCGGTGGCCGAGGCGTTCGGTCCGATCGATTCGGTGGTCGCCCATTCCTACGGCTGCCCGTCGACCATCTGGGCGATGGCCAACGGCTTGAACGTTCCCCGCGCGGTGATGATCGCCTCGCCCGTGCCGCGCACCGAGACCCGCTCCCAGGCGCGCGACATGACCCGCTGGGAACAGGCGCAGCTGCACGAGGGCGAGGACCCCGAGGTGATCGCCCGCGCCCTGGTGCTGATGGCCGAGCGGCCGCCGATGCGCGCCAACGACCCGGACTTCAACATCGAGGCGGTGCTGCCGACCCTGGCCGCCAAGGCGCTGATCATCCATTCCATGGATGACGAACAGTGCCCGGTGGCCAATTCGCAAGCCATGGCCGAACTCTGGCCCGGCTCGGAACTGCTTCTGCTCGACGGCCTCGGCCACCGCCTGATCGCCCAGGACCCCGACGTCGTGGCTCGGATCTTCGAGTTTGTCGACGCGATGGATTAGCGGAGATTTTGACATGGACATCGGCGATTGGCGCTCGACGCGCGATCTGAACGAGCTCTATCGACAGATTCGCGGCCTTGGCCTGGAGACCAACCTGGCCGAGTTGGACGCGTTCGGCTTCACCGTCATCGAGGACGCCCTGTCGCCGGACCTGACCGCCAGCCTGCGCGACGCGGTGGTGCGCGAGGCCGAGACCACCTTCGCCGCCAGCCTCGACGTCGAGCGTGAGGAAGCCCACCGCAACTGGAAGCTGGTCCCCTATCTTCTGTACAAGAACCCGTTGTTCGAGCAGGCGGTGCTCAACCCCAAGCCCCTGGCCCTGATCAGCTATCTGCTGGGCCAGAGCTGCCTGCTCTCCAGCCTGACCAGCCACGTCAAGGGCCCAGGCGGGCCTGGCCTGCTGATCCACAGCGACACCGCCAACGGCGTGCCGGGGCCGTTCTCGCACTATGCGCACGTGGCCAACTGCAACTATGCGC
Source organism: Caulobacteraceae bacterium (assembly GCA_041691315.1). GTDB lineage: Bacteria > Pseudomonadota > Alphaproteobacteria > Caulobacterales > Caulobacteraceae > Poindextera. The sequence goes on from JBEPUW010000026.1 coordinate 31,635, forward strand.
TCACGGACTATACAGAGGCCAAGGGCGCCCTGGCCATGATCCCCGGCAGCCATCGCCACTATCATCAGCCCGGCCGCGACCAGATCGGCCTGGACGGAGAGGCGCGCAATCCGGACGCCGTGGCCATCGAGGTCCCGGCCGGAGCCGCGGTCATCTGGCACGGCAATACCTGGCACGGCTCCTTTCCACGCAAGGTCCCCGGCCTGCGCGTCAACCTCTCCATGTACTTCTGCCGCCAGTACATGCAGCCGCAGGAGAACTATAAGGACCACGTGCCCGCAGACCTGATCGCCCGGCACGGGGCGGACTCCCGGTTGCTCGAACTGCTCGGCGCCAACACCGTCCACGGCTGGCGCGACGAAGGCCCGCAGTTCACCCCGCGCAGCCAGCGCGCCGGCCGCAGCTGGCATGCCTGACCTTTCGCCCGCGATACGCTAAGCAGGACCGATAAACCGCATAGGGGAGGTCATGCGAAACGCATTCAACATCGTCATGCGCATCATAAGCAGCCTGCTTGGGCTTCTGCTCGTCCTGATGGGCGGCGTCTGGACCCTGCAGGGCCTCAACCTGGCCTGGGGCCGCATGCGCCAGAGCTTCATGGAGAGCGACCCGCACTGGGCGGTCTATGGCGCCATCCTGATGCTGGTCGGAATCTGCCAGATCGTCTGGAGCAACACCCGCCAGACCAAGGCCTGAGCGCTTCAGTTCGGCGGCGGCGACCATTGGTGGTTCACGAACCGCGCGTCGCCGGTTACGTCCATGTCCTTGGTCGGCAGGGCCTCCAGCGTCCGGCACCACGACACCTCGGTCTCGAATAGCGGCGCTCCGGTCGCACCGCTTCCGGATCGTCGAGGCTGTTCAGCGTGATGCTGACGTTCGGCCCTTCGACCCATCGATAGGTCAGCGGCGTGCCGCAGACTGCGCAGAAGCCGCGCTCGACGAAGGTCGAGCTCATGAAGATCGCTGGCTGACCGGTCCAGGTCACATTGGAAGCGGCATGGCGCATGAAGGCCATGAACGGCCCCCCGCTGGCCCGCTGGCACATGCGGCAATAGCAGACGCTGGCGCGCAGCGGCGTTGCTGGAACCCGATAGCGGATAGCGCCACACCGGCAACCGCCGGTGAGTTGATCGTCCGCCATGGATTTTTCTCTCCCGCTCATTCCCGCGAAAGCGGGAACCCAGGTTTTTTAGCCTGGAGCGCCGTGTTTCCAGCAAAAACGCCTGGGTCCCCGCATTCGCGGGGATGAGCGGTTAAATTGGATACCCAGCCTCCCTTACAGCGAATCCACCAGGACCAGTTCAGCATCCTCCAGCGCCGTGATGCGCAGCTCGCTCTCATCGGTGGCCGCGGCTCCGTCGCGGGGGCCGATGTGGACGCCATTGACTTCGATCGAGCCGGTCGAGGGAACCAGGTAGGCGTGGCGGGTGGGGTCGAGGGCGTAGGTGACGGTCTCGCCGGCCTTCACCGTCGCGCCCAGCACGCGCGCGTCGGCGCGGATGGCCAGCGCGCCCTCGTCGCCGGGACGGCCGCTGGCCAGAGTGACAAAGCGGCCGGAGCGGTCGCCCTTGGGGAACGGCTTGGCGCCCCAGGAGGGGTCGCCGCCATGAGTCTGCGGCTCGATCCAGATCTGGAACAGGCGCGTGCGGCCGGGCTCCATATTGTACTCGGCGTGGCGCACGCCCGAGCCCGCCGACATCACCTGCACGTCGCCGGCCTCGGTGCGGCCGGTATTGCCCAGGCTGTCCTTGTGGGTGATGGCGCCTTCGCGGATGTAGGTGATGATCTCCATGTCCTCATGAGGATGCGGCGAAAAGCCGGAGTTGGGCGCGATCTCGTCGTCGTTCCAGACGCGCAACGCGCCCCAGCCCATGCGCTTTGGGTCGTAGTAGCTGGAAAATGAGAAATGGTGGCGCGCCTTCAGCCAGCCGTGGTCGGCGCCGCCAAGCCCGTCGAAGGATCTGCGTTCGATCATTGGAATACTCCCGGCCGGGCGGCTCCGCGCGCGGCGCGACCGCATAGATGGGGGTTCCCGCCCGCTTGACAACATCGGCGTCAGGAGTTACCTGACAGTCAGGGATAGCCTGACACATGGAGGCGGTCGTGGCCGAGTTAGCGATCCATTGTTCGTTCTGCGGAAAGTCGCAGCACGAGGTGCAGAAGCTGGTCGCCGGACCCGGCTCCATCTTCATCTGCGATGAGTGCGTCGGCCTGTGTAACCAGTACATCGCGGGGACACCGCCGGACCTGTCCGGTTTTCCGCCGATGGCGAAGTGGCCGACCGAGCGGCTGCTGGCGCTGCTCCGTCCGGCCAACGCGACGGTCGACGGGTACCGCGAATACCTGCAGTCGATGGTCGACATGCTGCGCACCCGAGAGATCAGCTGGGCGGCGATCGGCAAATCGCTTGGCATATCGCGGCAATCCGCCTGGGAACGGTTTACCTGACAGGGCGACGCCAAGGGCGCGCCTGTGCGTGTCGGGCGGTCAGATCAGCTCGGGCAGGAAGGGCAAGAGCTTGTCCGGGGTGATCGGATAGTCGCGGATGCGGGCGCCGCACGAGTTATAGATGGCGTTGGCCACCGCTGCCCCCGCGCCGCAGATGCCGACCTCGCCGACGCCCTTGATGCCGAGCGGGTTGGCCTTGTCGTCCACCTCGTCGAGGAAATAGGCGTCGAGATTGACGATGTCGGCATGGACAGGCGCCAGGTAGCCGCCAAGGTCCTGGGCGATCAGGCTGCCATAGCGCGGATCGACGGCGTTGAACTCGGTCAGCGCCTGGCCGACGCCCCAGATCATGCCGCCGGTGATCTGGCTGCGCGCGGTCTTGGCATTGAGGATGCGGCCGCAGGCGAAGACCCCGAGCATGCGGCGCAGCCGCGCCTCGCCGGTGACCGTATTGACCCCGACCTCAACGAAGTGGGCGCCGTAGGCGTGCTGGGAAAAGGTGCGCGACTCGGCGACCGGCGAGGAATCGCCGACCACCTCGACGCCGGACGGCGCCAGCCGCGAGACCAGGGCCTGCAGGGTCTCGGACTTGTTCGACGCGGTGATCAGGCCGTCGCGGAAGTCGATCTCGTCCGCCGCCGCGCCATACAACGGCGAGGCGGGGTCGGCGGCGGCCATGGCGGCCAGCGTCTTGCGCATCAGCATGCCGCCTTCGTAGACGGCCGAGCCGGCGCTGGCGGCGCCGAACTGGCCGCCGGAGCCGGGGGTCGGCGCAAAGCCGGAATCACCGATCTCGACCGTCACCTGCTCGATCGGCACGCCCATCGTCTCGGCGGCGATCTGGGCGATGATGGTATAGGAGCCGGTGCCGATGTCGGTCATGCCCTGGCGCACCATCACCCGCCCGTCGGCCTCGACCCGCATAGCGGCCTTGGCGGGCAAGAGGAAGTTGCCGCGGATGGCGGCGGCCATGCCCATGCCGACCAGCCACTCGCCGTCGCGGGTCTGGCCGGGTTTGGCTTTGCGCTTGTCCCAGCCGAATTTCTCGGCCCCGTCGGTCATGCATTCGATCAACTGTCGGGCCGAATGCGGATGGCCGGTCTCGGGGTGCACGTGCGCTTCGTTCCTGATGCGCAGCTCGATGGGATCCAGACCGACGCGCTCGGCCAGCTCGTCCATGGCGCATTCCAGGCTGAGCATGCCCGAGGCTTCGCCCGGTGCGCGCATGGCGCTGGCCACCGCGATGTCGAGCTTGTGCAGGGTGTGGCCGGTCAGCCGGTTCGGCGCCGCGTAGAGTCCCCGCGAGAAGTTGGCGGCGCGTTCGACGAACGGCGCGCCGCGAGCGCAATGGGTGTCGGCTTCCAGACCAAAGGCCGTCAGTACGCCCTCGGCCGTCGCGCCCAGCCGCACGCGCTGGACCGTGGCCGGCCGATGGACGGTGGCGTTGAACATCTGCTGGCGGGTAAGCGCGATCTTGACCGGCTGGTCCAGTTCGCGCGAGGCCAGTGCCGCCATCTCCAGGTCTTCGTAGGTCGAGCCCTTGCCGCCGAAGCCGCCGCCGATATAGCGCGACAGCAGGTGCACATTGGCGCGGGGGATCTGCAGCGTTTCCGACAGAAGGTGCTGCGGCGGCTTGATCATCTGCACCGAGGTGTGGACCGTCACCGCGCCGTCGGTCCACCAGGCGGTGGTGGCGCAGGGTTCCATCTGGCAGTGGTTCTCGATCGGGGTGGTGTAGACCTCGTCCAACTGCACGGGGGCCGCAGCGAAGGCGGCCTCGAAATCGCCGACGCGGGACTCCCCATCCACCGGCTCGCCCTGCAGCGGGTCGAACACGTAGTCGCCGGGCGTCTCGTCGTAGGTGACGCGGATCAGCTCGGCTGCGGCCTGCGCGTTCTCCAACGTATCGGCGGCGACGAAGGCCACCGGCTGGTCGAAGAAGCGGATGTTGGGCTCGGCGAACACCGGCTTGGCGCCGTGCTGACTGCCGACATAGGAGCGCGAGCCCGTCTCGGGCTGGTTTTCGGGCCGGCTGAAGGCGTGCCAGACCAGCTTGACGCCGGGCGCGGCGCGGGCCGCCGCGTCGTCGACGGCGGTGACCAGACCACAGGCGATCTCGGCGCCGATCACCACGCCGTAGACCGGCGGCGATGGGGTCTCGACCTCATAGGCATAGGGCGCGGTGCCGCTGACCTTCAGCGGGCCTTCGTAGCGATCGACGGCGCGGCCGATGATGCCCGAGCGGTTGCGGCTGATCGGATTGGGGGCGGCGTAGTCGGCAAGGGTGGTGGACATCAGCTTTGGCCGTTCTGGAGCGACGCCGTGATCAGCCGGCAGGTCAGGGCGATCTTGAAATTGTTGCCGCCATTGCCGTGGGCCGGGGCGAGCTCGACCTCGGCGGCGACGCGCGGCGGTGCGCCGGCCTTAAGCGCGGCCTCGGCCTTGTGCGCGCGCCAGGGCTTCAGCGCCACGGCGCCCAGCGCGATGCGGTCGCCGGCCACCGCCACGCTGGCAAGGCCGGACGCGTAGGAGGCGCGGTCGCGCACCTTGCGATAGGACTGGGCGCCGGTTGGCGGCGGCGGCAGAACGATGGCGGTGACCAGTTCGCCGGGCTTGAGGCTGGTCTCAATCTCGGGCGTGTCGCCGGGCAGACGATGCACGTCGTCGATGCCGATGGAGCGCTGCGAGCCGTTGGGGCTCACTGTCTCGACGGTCGCCTCAAGCGCGCTCAGGGCCACGGCCATGTCGGACGGGTGAGTGGCGATGCAGGCGCCACTGGTCCCCAGGATGGCGCTCATCCGGTTCAGCCCGCCGATGGCGGCGCAGCCGGCGCCCGGCTCGCGTTTGTTGCAGGGCTTGGCGGTGTCGTAGAAATAGGCGCAACGGGTGCGCTGTAAGAGGTTGCCGCCGGCGGTGGCCCTGTTGCGCAGCTGCGGCGAGGCGCCCGACAGCAGCGCCTCGACCAGCACCGGATAGGCCCGTCGCACGCGGGCGTCGGCGGCGATGGCGCTGTTGGTGGCCATGGCCCCGATGCGCAGGCGGCCGTCCGCGTCATCCTCGATGCGCGCGAGCGGCAGGCGCCCGACATCGATCAGGTGGGTCGGCGTTTCGATATCCAGCTTCATCAGGTCGAGCAGGTTGGTGCCGCCGGCCAGGAAGCGGGCGCCTGGCGTCTCGGCTGCGGCCCTGGCGGCGCCTACCGCATCGGCGGCGCGCTCGTAAGTGAACGGCTTCATGCGGCGGCTCCCGCAACGTCGCGGATGGCGTCGAGGATCTGCGGATAGGCCGAACAGCGGCAGATGTTGCCGCTCATCCGCTCGCGGATCTCGGCGTCGGTCAGCTCGACCTCGGCGGCGTTCAGGTCGCCGGTGGCCGAACTGGGCCAGCCCTTGGCCGCCTCGTCCAGCATGCCGGTGGCCGAACAGATCTGGCCGGGCGTGCAATAGCCGCACTGGAAGGCGTCGCGATCGAGGAAGGCGACCTGCAGGTCGCTGAGGTCGCCAGGTGTGCCCAGGCCCTCGATAGTGGTGACCTCGTCGCCCTGGTGCATCACCGCCAGCGACAGGCATGAATTGATCCGCACCCCGTTCACCAGCACCGTGCAGGCGCCGCACTGGCCGTGGTCGCAGCCTTTCTTGGTGCCCTTCAGGTCGAGGTGCTCGCGCAAGGCGTCGAGCAGGGTGGTGCGGAGGTCCAGGTCGAGCGCGCGGACAGCGCCATTGACCGTGAAGGTGATTGCCGCGGCGTTCTGTGCCGCTGTCGTGGAAGCCATGCTTTTCGTTGTCTCTTCAGGCGGCCGCGACTTTGGCGGCCCGCCCATCATCAAGCCATACCTGGCCCAGGACAAGCGGCCTCGGGCGAAATCGGTTGCCCTTGAGCAAAGTCCGCGTTGTACTCGCCGGATCACTCACAACACCCAGGAGAGCCCAGTGCGCCAACGCTTCATGACCATCGAAACGGGACTGACCCATCGAGAGGACATGAGGCCCTATGCGCATTTTGAACCTGGGAATCCTGGCGCACGTCGACGCCGGCAAGACTAGCCTAACCGAACGCCTGCTCTTCAACGCCGGGGTCATAAAGGCCATCGGCAGCGTCGACGCGGGCTCGACCCAGACCGACAGCCTGGCGCTGGAGCGACAGCGCGGCATCACCATCAAGACGGCGGTGGCGTCGTTCGTGGTCGGTGACACGGCCATCAACCTGATCGACACCCCCGGCCACCCCGACTTCATCGCCGAGGTGGAGCGGGTGCTGAACGTGCTCGACGGCGCGGTGCTGGTCATCTCCGCCGTAGAGGGCGTGCAGGCGCAGAGCCGCGTGCTGATGCGGACGCTGCAGCGCTTACGCATCCCCACCCTGATCTTCGTCAACAAGATCGACCGGCGCGGCGCGCGTTCCGAAGAGACCCTGCAGGCCATCGCCGCGCGGCTGACGCCGGCCATCGTCGCCATGGGCTCGGCGCACGATCTGGGAACGGCCGCAGCCGACTTCAGGCCCTGCGGCCCGGCGGACGCGGCCTTCACCGCCCGCCTGACCGAGCGGCTCGCCGACAACGACGACGCCATCCTGGCAGCTTACGTCGACGGGGCCACGCGGTTCTCGCAAACCCGGTTGCGCAAGGCGCTGGCGGCGCAGACCGCCCAGGCGCTGGTGCATCCGGTCTTCTTCGGTTCGGCGATCACCGGCGCGGGGGTGGCGGCGCTCAGCGAGGGCGTCACGGCCTTGTTGCCGGCCGCGCAAGGCGACGCGGACGGGCCGGTATCCGGCGCCGTCTTCAAGGTCGAGCGCGGCGCGGCCGGCGAGAAAATCGCCTTTGTGCGGATGTTCGACGGCGCGGTGCATGTGCGCGACCGGCTGGCGTTCGCCCGGGGCAAGGCGGCCAAGGTGACGGCCATCAGCGTCTTCGACGGCGGCGCGGCCCGCCCGAACCCTTCGGTCGCCGCTGGCCAGATCGGCAAGCTGTGGGGTCTTGGCGACATCCAGATCGGCGATGCGATCGGCCAGTCGCACGGGGTCGCTGAGGCGCACTATTTCGCGCCGCCAACGCTGGAGACGGTGGTCGAGCCCGCGCGCGCCGGCGAGCGCGGCGCCCTCCTGGGCGCGCTGGCGCAGCTGGCCGAGCAGGACCCGCTGATCAATCTGCGCCAGGACGACATGCGGCAAGAGATTTACCTCTCGCTCTATGGCGAGGTGCAGAAGGAGGTGATCCGCGAGACCCTGGCCAACGACTTCCGGCTTGAGGTCGACTTCCGCGAGACCACCCCGATCTGCATCGAGCGGCCGGTCGGGACGGCCTTTACGGTCAACCGGGCGCCGCGTCCGCTCTTGGCCACGGTCGCCCTGCGTATCGAGCCGGGGCCGGTCGGGTCCGGAGTGACCTATCGACTGGAGGCGGAGTTCGGATCGGTGCCGCTGGCCTTCCTCAAGGCGGTCGAAGACGGCGTGCGCGAGACGCTGAGCCAGGGCCTTTACGGCTGGCGGGTGACAGATTGTGTGGTGGCCATGACCGAGACCATCCGCTACCGGCACTTCGCGCTCTCGACCGCCGCCGCCCATCGCGACCTGGCGCCGCTGGTTCTGATGGCGGCGCTGAAGGCGGCCGGCACGGTGGTCTGCGAGCCGATCCACCGGTTCGCCCTGGAGGTTCCGGTCGACACGCTGGCTGTGCTCCTGCCGGTATTGGTTCGGCTGGGCGCGGGAGCACAGACTCCAACGATGCATGGCTCGTCATGCCATCTGGAAGGCGAGATCAGGGCCGCGCGGGTGCACGAACTGCAGCAGGCGCTGCCGGCCCTGAGCCGTGGCGAAGGGGTGATGGAGGCCGGGTTCGATCACTACCGCCCGATCCGCGGCCCCTTCCCGGTCCGGCCGCGCATGGGCGTCGATCCGCTCGATCGCAAAGAATACCTGCGAAGCCTGGCGCGGCGGGGTTAATCAGGGCGGCGGAGCTGATTTGGAGGGACGGCGTTTGGCCGAACAGGCGGGGCAAGAGGCGGGAGTCTGGCCGGTCATCCGGGTCGCTGGAGGCAACTTCCTCGAAATGTACGACTTCCAGATCTTCGGCTACTACGCCGCCGCTATCGGGGCGGCCTTCTTCCCCAGCCGCGATCCCTTCCTGTCGCTGCTGGCCTCGTTCATGACCTTCGGAGCAGCCTTTTTGATGCGGCCGCTGGGCGCGATCGTGCTGGGCGCCTATGCCGATAAGCATGGCCGCCGCGCAGGGCTTTTGCTGACGCTCAGCCTGATGTCGGTGGGCATCGTCTCGTTGACCCTGACCCCGGGCTATCGGTTCATTGGCCTCGCGGCGCCTATCCTGATCCTTGGCGGGCGGCTGTTGCAGGGGTTTTCCGCCGGCATGGAGCTGGGCGGCGTCTCGGTCTATCTGGCCGAGATCGCGCCGCCCGGCCGCAAAGGCTTCTATACCGCGTGGCAATCCGGCAGCCAGCAGGTAGCGGTGGTGCTGTCGGCGGCCTTCGGCATCCTGCTGGCGACCCAGCTTTCGCCGCACGCCCTGGCCGACTGGGGCTGGCGCATTCCGCTGGCCTTCGGCTGCCTGATCGTGCCGCTGCTGCTCTTCCTGCGCCGCGCCCTGCCGGAGACGGCGGTGTTCAAGGCGCGGACGGTACATCCGAGCTGGGGCGAAATCCTGCGCGGGCTGGCCGGCCATTGGCGGCGCGTGCTGACCGGCATGATGTTGACGGTGCTGACCACCGTCACCTTCTACATGATCACCGTCTATACCCCGGCCTTCGGGACCCAGACCCTGCACCTAGCCAGCCTGCCGGTCTTCGTGGTGACGCTGCTGGTCGGCGTGTCCAACTTCGTCTGGCTGCCGGTGATGGGCGCGGTTTCCGACCGGATTGGCCGCAAGCCGGTGCTGATCGCCATCAGCACAGCCATGCTGCTCAGCGCCTACCCGGCCATGCTCTGGCTCGTGCACGCGCCGTCCTTCGGCCGGCTGCTGGCGGTCGAGCTGTGGTTCTCGTTCGTCTTCGGCGGCTACAACGGCGCTCTGGTCGCCTATCTGACCGAGATCATTCCGCCGCAGGTGCGCGCCTCGGGCTTCTCGCTGGCCTTCAGCCTGGCCACGGCGGTGTTCGGCGGCTTCACCCCAGCCGTGTCGACCCTTCTGGTCCACGCCACCGGCAACCGCGCCGTGCCCGGGTTGTGGCTGATGGCGGCCGCCGCGATCAGCCTGACGGCGACCTTCGTCGCAAAGCCGGCGGATGACAACGCCGAGGCCTGACCCCAACCGTCATCCCCCGCTGTAGCGAAGCGGAATGCGGGGGATCCATGAACACCGACCCTAGACGGTGTTCATGGGTGGCCCGGACAAGCCGGGCCATGACGGAAAAATAAGGCGCGTTACGTCTGCAGCGCAAACGCGCCCTTGTCGGCGCGGTCTTCGCCTTCGCCGGGCAGGTCGTCGAAGGAGCCGTGGCTGGAGGCGTAGAGGTTGGCATAGAGGCCGCCCTTGGCCATCAGCGCATCGTGCGGTCCCTGTTCGACGATGCGGCCCTGTTGCAGCACGATGATCTCGTCGGCGTCGCGCACCGTGGCGAGCCGGTGGGCGATGACCAGGCAGGTGCGCCCGGCGAACAGCGCCTTCAGCGCCCGCTGGATCTCCAGCTCGGTGAAGCTGTCGATGTTGGCGGTGGCCTCGTCGAGGATGAGGATCTGCGGATTGATCACCAGGGCGCGGGCAAACGACAGCAACTGGCGCTGGCCCAGCGAGATGTTGCCGCCGCGCTGGCCGAGCGGGGTGTCATAGCCCTTGGGCAGGCGCATGATGAAGTCGTGCGCGCGCACCGCCGTCGCCGCCGCGACCACCTCGTCGTGGGTGGCGTTCGAGGCGTAGCGGATATTCTCCTCGATCGTGCCGGTGAACAGGAAGGGCTCCTGCAGCACCATGCCGATGGTCTTGCCAAGGCTCTGCAGGGTCACGTCGCGGACGTCGTGGCCGCCGACCAGCACCCGGCCCTCGCCGACCTCATAGAAGCGCCGCACCAGCGAGATGATGCTGGTCTTGCCTGAACCGGTGGGCCCGACCAGGGCCACCACATGCCTCGGCTTCACCTTCAGTGAGACGTCCTTCAGCACCGGCCGGTCGGGATTGTAGCCGAAGGTGACGTGGTCGAACTCGATGGTCGAATCCTCGCCGGTCAGGGCGATGGCGTCGGGCTTGTCCTTGATCGACACCGTGACGTCGAGCACCTCGAAAATACGGTAGCCGGCGGCCATGGCCCGCTGCAGGGCGGTGTACTGCATCGACAGCATGCGCACCGGCTCGAAGAAGCGCTGCACCAGGATCACATAGGCGACCATGGCGCCGACCTGGAGTTCGCCCTTAAGCACCTCCTCGCCGCCAACGACGATAATTACCGCCATGGCGACGCCGGTCAGGATGGAAACGGTCGGGCTCATCAGGCCGGCCAGGAAGGCCGAGTCCACCTGAGCCTTCATGTTGTCGCGCGCCTTCTCCTCGTAGAGCTCGAAGTTCATGCCCTCACGGCGGGTCTCCTGCACCGTGCGGATGCCGTTGATGTTCTCGGCCAGGGCGCCGTTGGCGATCGACGAGGCGTCGCGGGCGCGGCGGAAGGTGATCTTGGAATAGGGCAGCCAGACCGCGCGGATGGCGATCAGGGCCGGCAGCACCATCAGGGTGAGCAGGCCGAGCTTCCAGTTCAGCACCAGCATGTAGATGACGATGCCGATCAGCATGACGAAGTCGCCGATGGTCGAGGTGGTGCTTTCCAGGAAGTCCTGCAGCGCGTTCACGTCGCCCTGCAGCCGGCTCATGATGCGGCCGACGTGGGTCTTGTCCATGAACGACAGGGCGATGGTCTGGAAGTGCTCGAACATGGCCCGGCGGACGTCGAAGATGACCTTCTGCGCCAGCTTGGTGCTGAGCCACTGCGAAACCAGCTGGGTGATGGTGAAGACGATCACCACCACGATCAGGCCGAGGATGACCATGTCGACGCGGTGCAGGCGATTGGTCCCGCTGGTGGCGGCGGTGACCACCTGGCCAATCATCACCGGGATCAGAACCGAGGCGAACGACGAGATGATCGCCGCCAACAGGGCGCCGATCAGCGACCAGGGGTGAGGCTTCAGGAAGGTCGAGAAGCGCCGCACGATCCTGGTGTCGAACGACATGAAGATTTCTTCGCCGTCGGCGGTGCCGAGATTGGCGTTGCGCTTGCGCGGTCCTGGAGGCGGCGGCGCGGCGGCCATGCCGCGATCCATGGTGAAATCGCTCATCCGCCTACGCTCCTGACGGAGCTTCGGCGGATCGATCCGGCGAAGCGCGCTGTGCAGACGTTGAAGGCTCGTCCGCCGAAGCCTTGGCGAAGGCGGATCACTCAGCGGCCTCCGTCACCTTGCGCCGGATCTTGGCGTCGGCCACGGACAGGCCCTGCTCGGTGCGGGTCTGCAGCGAGTAGAGGTCGAAATATTCGCCGCCCAGGGCCAGCAGCTCGGCATGGGTGCCGCGCTCGACGATGCGGCCCTCCTCCAGGAGGATGATCTCATCGGCGTGCATCAGCGAGGACAGGCGATGGGCGATAATGATGGTCGCCTTGGCCTTAGTGGCCTCGGCCAGGGAGTCGCGCACGCGCTTTTCGGTGACCGCGTCGATGGCCGCTGTGGAGTCGTCGAAGATCATGATGCCCGGTCCGGGCACCACGCCGCGGGCGATCGACATGCGCTGGCGCTGGCCACCGGACAGCGCCACGCCGCGCTCGCCTACCCGGGTGCCGTACCTGCCGGGAAGATGGTCGATGTATTCGTGCAGCTGGGCGGTCTTGGTGGCGCCGACAATGCGCTCGTCCTCGGCCCAGGGGTCGGCATAGGCGACGTTGTTGGTCACGGTGGAGTCGAACAGGAAGGCTTCCTGCTGCACCAGGCCGACATATTCGCGCAGCGAGGTCAGCGTCACGTCGCGGATGTCCACCCCGTCGACGCTGATCCTGCCGGCGGTAGGGTCGTAGAAGCGCGGAATCAGGTTGGCGATGGTCGACTTGCCGCTCCCGGGCGGCCCGACGATGCCGAGCGTCTTGCCCTTGCCGACTTCGAAGCTGATGTCGGTGAGCACCGGCGCGCCCGCGTCGTATTCGAAATCGACGTGCTCGAAGCGCAGCACCCCAGCGGTGGGTGCGAGCGCCGGCGCGTTCGGCTTGTCGGCGATGGCCGGCACGACGTCGAGAATTTCAAACAACCGCCCGCCGCAGGTGGTGGCGCGCGCCGCCGACATCACGATCATGATCACCTGCCGCACCGGGCCCTGCAGGATGTTCAGATAGAGGATGAACTCGGTCAGCCGGCCTGGCGTCATGGTCCCCGCCACCACCTTGTGGCCGCCGTACCAGAGCACCAGAGCCTGGGACATATAGAAGGCGAGCGTGGTGGTGCGCATGGCGCGCATGCGCAGCAGGATGCGCTTGTAGGCCTCGGTCAGGGCCTCGGTCGCGGCCTTGTCGAACTTGGCCATCTCGAAGGCGGTCGAGGCGAAGGAGCGGACGACGCGGATGCCTTGGAGGTTCTCCTCCATGGTCAAGGTCAGGATGCTCATCAGCGTCTGCACCCGCATCCAGGCGATACGCAGCAGAAAACCGACCCGGCCCAGCGTGTAGACGCTGATCGGCACGAAGGTCAGGGCCAGGATGGCCATGACCGGATCGGCCTCGAACATCATAAAGGTCGCGACCACCAGCAAGAGCACCAGGGTCAGCGACATCATCATCCCGTTCTGGATGAACATTCGCGTGCCTTCGAGGTCGATCATGCCGCGGGTGATCAGGTCCCCCGAGTGGATCTTGTCGTGGAAGCCGAAGGACAGCCGTTGCAACTGCCGGAAGTAGTCCAGGCGCAGCACATAGGCGACCTTCTGGCTGACCCGCTCGCCGTTGTAGCCGCCGACGCCGGTCAGGATGCCCTGGATCGACGTGGCGATGACGATCAGCACCGCGGCGACCCAAAGGGCGTGGATCGACCGCGCCTGCAACAAGGCCTGCTGCGCCGCCGGCATGTGGATCGCCATGGCATGATCGTGCGCATCGAGCAGCGCCTTAACCTGATCGATGGCCGGCCCGAACAGCCGCGGCACGATAAGTCCGGCGATCGCGGCGCCCAGCGAACTGCCGATGGCCAACGCCACCTGGACCGGGTCGACCTTGAGGCCAAGCAGGACGATTCGCCGGATAATGTGCGGCATCGCCTTGACGTCGATTTCGGGACGCAAAGCTTCACTGAGCGGCGCGCCTAACGGCGCGGCCTGGGAATCAGACATTCAAAAAATCCGTCTTAGGTAATGCTCCCTATTGTGGACCCGCTTGGCGCGGGGTGCAAATTCACCAATGACCTTGGACCTGGCTCCGCTGCTGCGCGCCGAGCGCCTGCCGACCACCTATGAGGCCGCCGTGAGACGGTTGCATGTGCCGCTGGCGGCGCGCATCGCCGAGGCCGCCCGTGCGCACGGTCCGGGCCTGCGCGTCGGGATATGCGGGCCGCAGGGGTCGGGCAAGACCACCAGCGCGCGGGTGCTGGAACAGCTGCTGGCGGCCGACGGTTTGCGACCCGTCATCCTGTCGCTGGACGACCTCTATCTGCCGCTGGCGGCGCGGCGGCGGCTGGCGGCGCAGGTGCATCCGCTGCTGCTCACCCGCGGCGTGCCCGGTACGCACGAGGTCCCGCTTGGCCTGGATCTGCTGGAGGCCCTCGCCAGGCCTGGCCGCACGATCATGCCGCGCTTCGACAAGGCGAGCGACGACCGCCTGCCACCCGACCGGTGGACGCCGCTGGAGGGACCCTTCGACGTCATCCTGTTCGAGGGCTGGTGCGTCGGCGCCCGCCCGCAAGCCCCAGCTGAGCTGCGCCGGCCGGTGAACGACCTTGAGCGCCAGCGCGATCCTGAAAGGGTCTGGCGCACCTATGCCAACACCCAACTGGCCGGCCCCTATCAGGCGCTGTTCGCCGCCTTCGGCCTGCTGGTCATGCTCAAGGTTCCGAGCTTCGGCGTGGTGCTGGGATGGCGCCAGGAGCAGGAACACAAGCTGCCCGAGCCCGGCATGAGCGACGCCGAGATCGCCGTCTTCATCGCGCACTATGAACGCCTGACCCGCTTCATTCAGTCCGAAATGCCCGCGCGGGCGGACGTGGTGGTGCGGCTGGGGCGGGAGCGGGAAGTGAGGAAAGTGGACTGGACCGCCCCCCACCCCGCTCATCCGATGAGCGGATTATTTCCGACCTAGTCCATCAGCTTGCGGATGAAATAGGTCATTTCCAGCGCGTCGGTGTGGGCGTCTTCTTTCAGGTTGGCGCCGGCGCCGTGGCCGCCTTCGATCACCTCGTAGAACAGGTAGGGGTCGCCGAGGGCGGAAAGGGCGGCGGCGAATTTGCGCGCGTGCTGCGGGCCGACCCGGTCGTCCTTCGTGGTGGTCCAGACGAACGGTTCCGGGTAGGCGACGCCGGCCCTGAGGTTGGCATAGGGCGAGATCGAGGCCAGGAAGGCGCGCTCGTCCGGATTGGCGACCGAGCCGTACTCGCCGGCCCAGGAAGCGCCGGCGGCGATCTGTTCGTAACGCAGCATGTCGAGCAACGGCACCTGGATGTCGACGGCGCGCCAGAGCTCCGGATGCTGGGTGAACTCCACACCCATCAAGAGCCCGCCGTTCGAGCCGCCCTGGATTCCCAGCCGGCGCGGGCTGGTGATCTTGCGCGCGATCAGATCCTTGGCGACGGCGGCGAAGTCGTCGAAAGCGCGTTGCCGGTGGGTCTTCAGCGCCGCCTCGTGCCAGGCCGGCCCGAACTCGCCGCCGCCACGAATATTGGCCAGCACGAAGACCCCGCCACGCTCGAGCCAGAGCTTGCCGTCGATGCCGGAATAGAACGGCGTTTCGGAGACCTGGAAGCCGCCATAGGCGTAGAGGATGGTCGGGTTGGCGCCATCCAGCGCCATGGTCTTCGGGTGCACGACGAAATAGGGGACCTTGGTCCCGTCGGTCGAAGTCGCCTCGTACTGGTCGACGGTGTCGCGGGAAGCGTCGAAACGGGCCGGCAAGGCCTTCGCCAGGAAAGCCAGTCCGTCGCCCGCGTCGGCCTGGTAGAGGCGCGGCGGATCGAGGAAGCCGGAGATGGTGTAATAGAGGCCGTCGTCGAGATCGCTGGCGGTCGCGATATCGACCGATGAATTGGCCGCGACCGGCAGATTGGTTCGCGACCAGGCCTCATCGTCGTTCGGCAGGAAAGCCACAAGGCCGCCGCGGACATTGTCGTAGATGGCGGCGACCACCTGGTGACGCGTGATCGCCACCTGATCGACCGTCTGTCGGGCCGTCGGTTCGAAGATCAGATGGCTGCCGTTCTCCCAGGCCAGGGCGACCGGCGGGGTCGCGGCCAGCGCCTGCGGGGTGAAGGCCAGCAGTGAGCCGGCCTTGTAGGCGCCGCCAAAGGTCCAACCCTGTTCGGTGGTGAAGATCAGCCGCCCGCCCAGCAGGCCGTGAATGGTGACCTGATCCGGCAGCGACAGGCGAACCACCCCTCTTTCGGTCAGCTGGCGGATCTCGGAATGGAAGAAGTCGATGCCGCGGTTCATCAGGGTCACCACGTGGCCCTCGCCGTCGTGCAGCACCGTCGGATCGACCGAAACGTCGCTTGGCTTGCCGCGATAGATCTCGACCGCCCGGTCCAGGGGCCGGCCGCGTTTCAGCGTCTTGACCACGAATGGATAGCCAGAGCTGGTCATCGTGCCCGGGCCCCAGTCGCGGCTGAGGATCAGGGTGTCGGCGTCCAGCCAGTCGACGTTCTGCTTGCTGTGCGGCAGCACGAATCCGCCGCGGACGAAGGCGTTTGTGGTCAGGTCGAACTCGCGCTCGGTGGTGGCGTCCTCGCCGCCGTCGGAGAGCGAGATCATGCAGCGCCGGTAGCTCGGCGGCGGGCAGTTGGCCCCCTCCCAGACCCAGTTGGCGTGTTCGGCCGTCGACAGCGCGTCCAGGTCGAGCACCGTCGTCCAGTGCGGGTCGGAGCGGGCGTAGTCAGCCTTGCTGGTCCGCCGCCAGATGCCGCGCACATGGGCGTCGTCGCGCCAGAAGTTATAGACTTGGTCGCCGATCAGCGCCGGCGTCGGAATGCGGTCGGTGGCCTCGGCGATCTTCAAAGCGTCGGCGTTGAGTCCGGCGAATCGATGATCGCCCTCCAGCACGCCGGCCGTCTTGGCGTTTTCCGCCTGCACCCAGGCCATGGCGCGGGGGCTCGACACGTCCTCCAGCCAAAGAAAGGGATCGGGGGCCTCGGCCGCCCGCGCGGCGGACCCCAATAGCAAGATAGTGATCGCCGCCAGGGCTGGAATGCGGTGCAATCGGTCCTCCCGGATCGGCCTTGAACCGATCCATAGCACGGGTTCAAATCAGGGATAGGAGCGAGACGGCCATGACCTCAGCTGGCTATTGCCTGTTCGACACCGCCATCGGCGCCTGCGCCATCGCCTGGGGCGAGCGTGGTCTGAAGGGCGTGCAACTGCCGGAGGGCGATCCCGCGCGAGCGCGAGCCCGCATGACGCGGCGTTTTCCGGACGCCGTGGAGGCCGCGCCGCCCACCGAGGTGGGCGAGGCCATCTCCGCCATCACCGCCCTGGTCGGCGGCGAGGCGCACGACCTGACCTCGATCCGCCTCGACCTGGACGGGCTGGCGACCTTTGCGCGCGACGCCTATGCCATCGCCCGCGGCATCCCACCCGGCCAGACCCTGACCTATGGCCAGATCGCGGCTCGGCTCGGCGATCCCAATGCGGCCCGCGCGGTCGGCGAAGCCATGGGCCGCAACCCCTTCCCCATCGTCGTCCCCTGCCATCGCGTCCTCGCCGCTGGCGGCAAGCTGGGCGGTTTCTCGGCCAATGGCGGGGTGGTCACCAAGCTGCGCCTGCTGGAGATCGAAGGCGCGCGGCTTGGCGACAACGACGGCCCGGACCTGTTCAACGATCTGCCGATGGCGGTGCGGGCGCCGCGGCGCTAAGACTTGCGGGCCGCGCAAAACGGAGATCGGGATGCCGAGCCTCAACCATCTGCCCGCCGACACGCCAGCCGAAGCGATCGTGGAGGCGTTGAAAACCGACGGCGCCGTGATCATCGACCGGGTGCTGAGTGGCGCCCGGATCGATGCCGTCAGGGCCGAGATCGACCCCTATGTCGAGGCCACCGCCAACGGCGGCGACCGGTTCACCGGCTACCAGACCACGCGCACCGGCGCCCTGGTCGCGCGCTCGCCGGCCTGCCGCGAACTGATCATGCACCCGACCCTGCTCGCGGCCTGCGACGGCTTTCTGCTGCCGGCCTGCGACACCTACCAGTTGCATCTGACCCAGGTGATCCGCATCCGGCCCGGCCAGCCGAGACAACCCCTGCACCGCGACCGCCTGGCCTGGGGCGGGTTCCTGCAAGGCGTCGAGCCGCAGCTGAACACCATCTGGGCGATGACGGCTTTCACCGAGGCCAATGGCGCCACCCAGGTCGTCCCCGGCAGCCCGTCCTGGGCCGACGACCGCCGCGCCCTGCCGGAGGAGATCGGTTACGCCGAAATGGAGCGTGGCTCGGTGCTGGTCTATTCCGGCTCGGTTATCCATGCCGGCGGCGAGAACCGCACGGCGCACGACCGCGTCGGCATCAACCTGACCTATTGCCTGGGCTGGCTACGCCAGGAAGAGAACCAGTACCTCTCCTGCCCGCCACAGATCGCCCGCACACTCGACCCCAAGCTGCAGGCCCTGCTGGGCTACTCCATGGGCAGCTACGCGCTCGGCTACTTCTCCCCGCCACTCGCGCCCGGCGAAGCCCCCGAGGCCGTGCCGCCTCAGTACGCCCTTGGCGCGAAGGTTCAGGCGGGCTGGGGCGAGGAACTGTACGCGGCAGTGTCAGCCCGTGCCGTGAAGGCCTGAGCGCAGCGTCCTAAGACCTCTCCCAGAGGAAGAGGCCTTCAGGCCAACCGCTTGATTGCGTCGGCCACCTGGTCGGTCTTTTCGAAGATGACCATGTGGCCGGCCTCGGGGATGGAGACCAGCTGGGCGCCGGGGATACGGCGCTTGAACTCCTGGGCGTAGACCGGCGGAATGGCGCGGTCGGAGTCGCCCCAGACCAGGATGGTCTTGGCCTTGATCCGGTACATGCGGCTGGCCAGCCCGCGATCGGGAATCGGGAACAGGATGCGGCCGGCCATGCCGAGCTGGCGGGCGTTCTGCACCAGATAGGTCTGCAGGAAGTTCGGGTCGGCGACGTTGCGCCCGGCGGTCATCATCGCCGCGCCGGCCACGGCGTCATGGAACATCAGCGCCGGCATTTCGAACGGCAGGGTCGCGAAAATGTCGACGATCGGATGGTCATCGAGCCAGAGTCCGCTCGGGCAGATCAGCCCAAGGCGGCTGATGTCGTGCGGGGCCAAGGCGGCCATCTCGGCGGCGATCATGCCGCCCATCGAATGGCCGACGAGGATCGGGTCCTTCAAGCCCAGCGCGTCGACCACATCGGCGGTGTGCAATGTGATGTCGAGCATGTCGCGCAGTTCGGGCGCTTCCTCGCTCTCGCCATAGCCGGGCAGATACGGCGCATAGACGTGGAAGCTCTCGGCCAGCTTGGCCAGCAGCGGGTCCTGGGCGGTCATGCCGCCGGCGCCGTGCAGATAGACCAGCGGCGCACCGGAGCCGCCTTCGAGATACTGGACCGGGACGTGCTCGGTCTTGACGGTTTTCAGGTCCATGGCCAGCCCCTCAGACCAGAGCCGCGGAGACGGCTTCCGCCGCGTCGCGCTCGGAGGGCAGGCTGCCCGGCTTGGCCAGCTTGCTGAGCGGCTTGCACCAGAAGCGGTCGTCGTCGGCCCATTCGGGGAAGATGTTGCGCAGGTGCGGCAGCACCTTCTCGGCGAACAGCTTGGTCGAATACATGCACTTGTCGGCCGGCATGTTGCCGACGTGCATGAGGCAGAAGATGTTGCCGACGTTCAGGCCCTTGATCAGGTCTTCCATGCGGTGGCGCACCGTCTCCGGCGAGCCGGCGATGACGTGGCCGCCCTCGACCAGGTCCTTCCAGGTCAGCTCGGTATAGCCGCCGCGCGGCGGAGCGTATTGCGACAGGGCCCCGGTCTGGATGGTCTTGATGGTCCGGTAGCCCGGCGCGTCGGCGAAGCCCGGATAGACGTGCAGGCAGCGATTGTAGAAGTAGTTGACGTGCGGCCAGTACAGCCGCTCGGCCTCCTCGTCGGTCTCGGCGACGCAGATGGTCTGGGCGAAGCCGGCCCGATAGGGCGAGGCGTCCGGCGCGTTTCGCTCGGCAACCCGGTCCCAGTAGCCCTGCATCAGGGCCTTGGCGCGGATGTAGCCGGAGAAGCTGAGGTAGGAATAGGAATAGGTGTTGTCGATGCAGAAGTCGTAGGTCTCCACCGAGCCGCCGCCGGGGATGTGCACCGGCGGATGCGGCTGCTGGATCGGCCGGGGCCAGATGTTGACGTACCGCAGCTTGTTGTAGCGGCCGTTGAAGGCGAACGGCTCGCGCTCGGTCCAGGCGCGGATGATCAGCTCATGCGCCTCGGCATACTTCTCCCGCGTCAGCGACGGGATCTGGCCGTAGCAGAAATTGGTGTCCATCGAGGTGCCGACCGGGAAGCCCGCCACCAGCCGGCCGCCGGAAATGCAGTCCAGCATGCCGAATTCCTCGGCCACGCGGACCGGCGGATTATACAGCGCGATGGAGTTGCCCAGGACCACCAGGGCGGTGTCCTTGGTGCGGCGCGCCAGGCCGGCGGCGATGATGTTCGGCGAGGGCATGATGCCGTAGCCGTTCTGGTGGTGCTCGTTGACGCCGACGCCGTCGAACCCGACCGTGCCGGCGTATTCGAGCAGGTCCATATAGGTGTTGTAGACGGTGTGAGCCCGCTCCGGATCGAACAGGTTCTGGTCGATATCGACCCAGACCGAGCGGTTCTTCTCACGGAAGTCGTCCGGCAGGTCCGGCCAGGGCATCAGGTTGAACCAGGTGAACTTCATCGGTGTCCTCCGCTCGACCCGCCGGCTTGCTTATCGGCGTTCAGTCAGCCTGAACCCTATGCCGGGACGAAGGCGGAGCGCAATGCAGAAGGCGCGCCGATCAGCGCGTCGGGCCGATCAGCACGGTGAGCGTCACCATCTCCAGTCCCGCCTCGCCGCGATCCCTCAAGCTTCGCGCCGAGGTGAGGAAGTCCTGCAGCAGCGTTTGCAGCTCGACGAGCGAGGCCCGATCCAGCTGCAGGTCGACATTGGCGAGGGTGACGTTGGCGTCCTCCGCGAAGGGGCGCGCGGTCCCGTTCTGCATGGCGCGCGAGAACTTCCGGGCTGCGGCGGCTGCATAGCGGGTCGCCGCCTCGGCGTAGGCGGCGCGGCCTTCGGCCGTCTCGGTCGCCGTCCTGGCCGAATAGAGCGGAGCGGCCAGGGCGAAAAGCGTCTGCGACCGTTTCGATCCCGGCCGCGAGCCGCTCTGGCGGATCAGACCGCTTTCGACCAGCGCGTCGAGATGACGGTAGAGCGCCGTCACGCGGCAGCCGAGCCGCTCGGCGATTTCGCGGGCCGACAGGTCGGTTTCGTTGGCCAGGACGGCGATGATGTCGCGCCGCGGCCCGAACGAAATCAGTCTGAGCTGGTCGACGCTCAGTTCGAGTGACGCCGGCATCGGCTCTCCAATCTGTCCAATAATTCACTTTACGCACCAAAAGTGAAAACATCATATGGCGATGACCTGATGCCCGCCAGGAGGAGGCGACCATGGACGTCCAGCCGATCATCCAGGCTTCGCGGGAGAAAGTGCGGGCGATCATGGACCGCAACGGCGTGCCGGGCGCGTCCGTGGTGCTGATCGCTGACGGCCAGCCGGTCTGGATGGAGGGTTTCGACGAGACGGCTGCCGGCGGCGGGCTCGCCATCGACCCGCACACGATTTTCAGCCTGCAATCGACCTCGAAGACCTTCGCCGCCACGGCAGTGATGATCGCGGTGCAGCGCGGGCTGCTCGATCTCGACCGGCCGATCACGGCCTATCTGCCCGACTTCACGGTTTCCAGCCGGCATGAACGCGACCCACAGGCGAAGATGACCCTACGGCTGCTGCTGAGCCACCGGGCCGGCTTCACTCATGAGGCCCCGGTCGGCGGCAACTTCGAGCCCGATTTCCCGACCGCCGCGCCCGACTTCGATGCGCAAGTGGCCAGCATCTCGCGCACATGGCGGCGCTATCCGGTCGGCGCCCGCTACGCCTATTCGAACCTCGGCATCGATCTCGCCGGCCTCATCCTCATGCGGGCCTGCCAAGCGTCGTACGGTGAGTGCCTGAAGACCCTGATCTTCGATCCGCTCGGCATGACCGACACGACCGCCGAGCCGGACGTCTACGCGGCGCGTGAGAACCGCGCGATCGGGCATCAGCCGGGCTTCGAGGCCGTTCCGGTGCGCATCCCGCTCGAGGCGTCCGGCGGCGTTTATTCAAGCGCCACCGATATGGCGCGCTACGCCACCTTTCACCTGGGCAGGGGAACGATCGAGGGCCGATCCATCCTCGACCGTGAGCTTTGGGAGGTCATGCATACGCCGACCTTCGACGGCTTTCCCTATGCCCTCGGCATCGTCAAACAGACGCGCGATCTAGAGACGGCCAGCGTCGTCACCTTCACCCACAATGGCGGCGGCTTCGGCTTTGGGTCGAGCTTCATCTATTGCCCGGACCAGGCGCTGGCCTGGGTGGTGCTCTACAACGGCCAGACCGTCGCAGGACCCCCGGCGCCCTTCGACGACGTCGCGATAGATCCTCTGCTCGAGGCGACCTTTGGGCCGCCGCTTGCCGCCCGCCCCCAGGCCGCACCGGTAATCAAACCTGGGCGCGAGACGCTTCGGGCGCACACAGGGACCTACCTGACGGGACAGATCTTCCTGACGTTGGACGAGGATGCGGAGGGGCTGACGGTCCAGGTGAGCAGCGAGGCGGCTCCGAACCGCCTCGCCTTCACGGGCCCGGACACGGCCTATGTCGCCGATGGCCCGCGCGCGCCGCAAGCGGTGCGGTTTCACCCCGCCCACGGGGTGCTCGCGGCCTGGATGGCGTTCTCCAGCGACAACGCGCTGCAATTCGCGGGGGCAAGTGGTTTCGACTTCAACGACAGCCACCGCGAGCCGCCCGGTTCTGTTGGCGACCGCTACGACCGTTTCCTCGGCGCCTACGACGTGATGCAGTGGGGCCAGAGCTTCCTGCAGGTCAGCCTGTCGAAGAAAAACGGCTATCTCTACCTCGGCCCCATCCGCACCATCGAACACCTCGACGGCCTGTTCTTCACGGGCGACGGCGAAGCGCTCGACCTGCGCGGCGAACGCCCAACCTTCCGCAACATCCAGCTTATCCCACCACGCCCCTAAGCGCCGGCTCGCCGATATGTCCACGTCGTCAGCATCATCCGCGGGCGGTCGAGGCCATTGTGCGCGGTGGCGTGCAGGGTGGCCGGGTGCATGACGATGAGATCGCCCGGCGCACCGGTCATTTCCTCTAGCCGCACCTCATGTTCGCCGACCCGCGCCTCGACATTCAGCAGTGCGCGCACCTCGCTACTGTCGGCGGCGAGCAGGCGGGCGAACCAGGGATGGTCGCTCTTCAGCGACTTGCGCACCGCCGCCGAGCGCACCGGCGCGTCACTGCCGCGCTCGATCTCCAGCGCGAACCGATGCGACCCAGCCACATACAGGGTCCCACCGCCACCGGGGCGCAGCGGCTCCAGGAAGGTGAAGGTCCTGAGGATCGGCAGCGGATCCAGTCGCTGGCCGCCGCCGATATCCAGGTGCCATGGCGGTCGCCGCAAAGGCGGCGTCGGTGTCGGGAAGCTGACCAGCGGGCCGCCCCAGGGCCTGGGCTCGTCCCAGGCGCCCGCTCCGAGCAAGGCATCAGCCAGGTCGAACAGCTGGCGCGAGCCGAGCGCGTCGAAGGCGTCGCTTCGCGTCAGGGCCTGAAAGTGGGCCGGCATGGCGACGGTCCAGCTCTCCGGCCGATCGCGGACTATGCCGAACCGGCGTTCGAGGTCGGCCCAGATCCGGTCGGCCATCCGGTCGATATCGGCGCGCGGATAGAAGCCCGGCAGGCGCAGCACGCCAAGGCGATCGAATGTATCGCGTTGTTCGGGGGAAAGGGTGAGGGTCACAAGCGTCTCCTTCGATGAAGACGCCCCGCGGCAGATATCCCGTCATAGCTCGATGCCATGACGTTCAATCCACCGCGGCGGTACCGCGGCCCACCGCGAGGCGCGGTGAACGATGTGGGGACGATCCCAGACCGGACGCGACCCTGTCAAGCGAGCGCCGGGTGGAGCTGCGCGGGCTCTCAAAGGCTGGCCTGAACGCCATAGAGCCGGGCGTAGCTGCCGCCGGCGGCGATCAGCGCGTCGTGGGCGCCCTGCTCGGCGATGCCGTCCTCCGCCAGCACCACGATGCGGTCGGTGTGGCGGATGGTCGACAGACGGTGAGCGATCACTAGCGTCGTGCGATCCTTGGCGAGATCGTGCAGGGCGGCCTGCACGGCCCGCTCGCTCTCGTAGTCGAGCGCGCTCGTGGCCTCGTCGAAGATGAGGATCGGCGGGTCCTTGAGGAATACCCGCGCGATGGTCAGTCGCTGCTTCTGGCCGCCGGAGAGCTTCACGCCGCGCTGGCCGATGTCGGTGTCGTAGCCGAGCGGCAAGGCCTCGATGAAGTCGTGCGCATGCGCCTTGCGCGCAGCCTCGACGATCTCCGCGCGGCTCGCCCCTGGCCGCCCATAGGCGAGATTGTCCGCCACGGTCCCGGCGAAGAGATAGACGTCCTGCTGCACCAGGCCGATGCTGCGCCGCAGGGACTGCAGCGTCACGTCCTTGACGTTCACCCCGTCGATGAACACCGCGCCGGCGTTCACGTCGTAGAAGCGCGGGATCAGCGAGCAGAGGGTGGTCTTGCCTACGCCGGAGTAGCCGATCAAGGCGACGAACTCCCCGGCGCGGATGTCGAGAGAGATGTCGCTCAGCACCGGCCTCGGGCTCTGCGGATAACCGAAGCTCACATGCTCGAAGGTGACCGCGCCACGCACGTCGGTAAGCGGCCGGGCATCGGCGCCATCGCTGATCTCCGGCGCGATCTCCAGCATGTCCACAAAACGGTGGAAGCCGGTCAGGCCCTCCTGCCAGAGGCGCACAAAGTTGACCACGCGATTGATCGGATCGACCAGGATGGCCACGCAGAGCAGGTAGGTCATCAGGTCGGCGACGCTGAGGGAGGCGTGGGTGATGCGGATGGCGCCGACCACGATCACCACGACGGTGACGATCTGGGCGAACGTGGTCAGGCCCGCCGACGCCCAAGCCTCGCTGAGGTAGCCGAACCGCCGGGTGCTGAGGAAGCCGTCGTTGGCGACCGCGAAGCGGCTGGCCTCCAGCGCCTCGTTGGCGAACGACTTCACCACGCGGATGCCGGAGAGCGAGTCCTCGACCCGCTCGTTGATCGCGGCGATGCGCGCCTTGCCCTGGCTGAGCGCCAGATTCATGCGGCCGTTGAAAAAGAGCGCGTAGGCGGCGGCGAACGGCGTCAGCGCCACGACGATCAGGCTGAGCGGCGCGTCGAGATAGAACATGATGGCGAGCGCGCCGGTGAACTTCAGCACCGCGATCGCCAGGTCCTCCGGCCCGTGGTGGTAGAACTCGCCCAACGAAAAGAGGTCGTTGGAGAGCCGCGACATCAACTGCCCGACCCTCTGGCCGTCGAAGAAGCCGAATGACAGGCTCTGGTAGTGCTCGAACAGCTCCTGCCGCATGGCGCTTTCCATCTTCGCGCCCATGACGTGGCCTTGGTAGTCAACGAAGAGGGTGGCGAACGCCTGGACGGCCAAGAGCGCCAGCATGGCGCCGCCCATCAGGTAGATCTGGTCGAGCACCTGCGGCCGGCCGCCGGCCAGCGTGAGGTGCTTGACGACGATGTTGGCGCAAAGCGGCAGCGCGAGCGCGGTCGCCGAAACCAGGATGGCGCAGGCCAGGTCCGCCGCCAGCAGCCCGACGTGGGGGCGGTAATAGGACAGCAGTTTGCGCCATCGCCCGCGGCCAGGGGTAGCCGATGCGCGTGGTCCTGGCGCGCCAGCTTGCGGCGCGGCGTTGGAATCCGATGGATCGAGGCGCGCGGCGGCGCGCTTGGGTGTGCGGCTAGCTGTGTCTACAGGCGCCAGCACCTTCGTGGTGAGCGATCGCATAAAGCGCCATGTCCTTGTGATGAACGACATCTCCTTTCCGGTTGGACATGGACGATTGCATTGCGCTCTCCCGCGGCGGTTCGGCCGCGACCATACAGACGCCCGCGAAAAGCGACAAGGCGGGCCTCGGTCGACATCGGCATCGCGCCAACTTGACCGCGCGGTCGCCAGGCCCGAGGTTCGCGCGCCCGACAAAGGAACCTCAAAGCCATGGCCGACGCCGCTCGTGAGTTCGACATCATCGTCTATGGCGCCACCGGCTACACCGGCCGGCTGGTCGTCGCGCATCTGCTGAAGACCTATGGCGCGTCGGGCGACATCGGCTGGGCCATGGCGGGGCGCAGCGCGGACAAGCTGGCCGAGGTGCGCGACGAGATCGGTGCGCCGGCCAGCCTGCCGTTGGTGGTCGCCGATGCGTCGGACCCCGCCTCGCTGGCGGCCATGGTCAAACGCGCCAAGGTGATCATCACCACCGTCGGCCCCTACCAGCTCTATGGCGACGGCCTGGTGGCGGCCTGCGCCGAGGCCGGGACCGACTATGTCGACCTGACCGGCGAGTCGCACTGGATCGCCCAGATGATCGCCGCCAACGAGGCCAAGGCGAAGGCGTCGGGCGCGCGGATCGTGTTTTCCTGCGGCTTCGATTCCATCCCCTTCGACCTCGGCGTTCTGTTCCTGGAGGAGCAGGCCAAGGCGAAGTTCGGCGCCCCCGTCTCACGCGTGCGCGGCCGGGTGCGCGGCATCGAAGGCGGCCTCTCCGGCGGCACGCTGGCCAGCGGCATGGCGACCATGGCCGCGGCGCAGAAGGATCCGGGCCTCGGCGCCGTCCTCGCCAACCCCTTCGCCCTGACGCCTGGCTTCAAGGGCGCCGACCAACCGGATGGCGAGACCGCTTATGAGGACAAGGTCACCGGCTCCTGGGTCGCGCCGTTCATGATGGCCGGCATCAACACCAAGGCGGTGCATCGCTCCAACCTGCTGCTCGGCCACCCCTGGGGTCGGGACTTCCAGTATGACGAGATGCTGATGACCGATGGCCCGCCCGCCGGTGGTCCGGCCCCCGGCGGCTTCAGCTTCGGTTCCGGCCCGATGCCCAAACCCGGCGAAGGACCCACCAAGGAAGAACGCGAACGCGGCAATTACGACATCCTGTTCGTCGGCGAGGCGGCCGACGGCCGCACCATCCGCGCCTCGGTCAAGGGCGACATGGACCCCGGCTACGGCTCGACGTCGAAGATGCTCGGCGAAAGCGCCGTCTGCCTGGCGCGGGACGTGTCTCACGAGACCACGCCGGGCGGCTGCTGGACGAGCGCCTCGGCCATGGGCGACGCCCTGATCGAGCGGCTGGAGGCGCATGCGGGCCTGACCTTCGCCGTGGAAGGCTGAGCGTGAACAAGCCCGCGCCTCAGCCCGACGCCTTCACCCGCGTCGTCCATCGCTTCGCCACCGCCGGCAAGCTGTCCGCCGCCCAGATGATGCTGAACTGGGACGCCCAGACCCACATGCCGTCCGGCGGCGCCTGGGCCAGGGGCGAGCAGATGGCCGCCCTGACCGAGGTGTCCGCCGAGCTGATCGGATCATCCGCCGCCGGCGACGAGCTGGCCGAGGCCGAGGCCATGGCCAATGCGCTGGAGCCCGACGAGCGCGCCGACCTCAGCGAAATGCGCCGCACCTGGGTGCACGCCGCCGCGGTTCCAAAGGAACTGCAGGCCGCCAAGTCGCGGGTTTCGCAGCAGCTGCAGGCGATCTGGACCCGCGCCAAGCCGGAAAACGATTTCGTCGCCTTCGCCGGCCCGTTCGCCGAGCTGCTGGCGATCACCCGCGAGATCGCCGCGGCCAAGGCCGAGGTGCTGGGAACCACGGCCTATGGCGCGATGATCGACGAATACGATCCCGGCGTCGGCGAGGCGATGATCGACCCGATCTTCGCCGATCTGGCTGCTTTCCTGCCGCCGCTGATCGCCGAGGTGCGCGAACGCCAGGCCGGTTGGCCGGACCCCCTCCCCTTCCCGGCCGTGCCAGTCGAGCGCCAGGCGGCGCTGTCGCACAAGCTGGCGGTGGCGGTCGGGCACGATCCGGACAATTTCCGCATCGACGCCGCGCCGCATCCCTTTTCGGTGCCGCACAGTCCTGGCGATGTCCGCTTCACCACCCGCTATGACGTCGCCAACCCGCCGTTCTCGATCCACGCCACCCTGCACGAGGCCGGCCACGCCATGTACGAGGCGAACCTGCCGCGCGACTTCGCCTTCCGGCCGGGCGGCGAGGCGCGCGGCATGACCGTGCACGAGAGCCAATCGCTTTCGCTGGAGATGCTGGCCGGCCGCAGCCAGGAGTTCCTCAGCTACCTGGCGCCGCTGATGGCCGAGACCTTCGGCGGCGACCCGGCCGTCTGGGCGCTGTCCAACGTCGTCAACAGCTGGCGGCGGCTGGACAACGACTATATCCGCGTCGAAGCCGACGAGATCTCCTATCCGCTGCACGTCATCCTGCGCTACCGGTTGGAACAGGCGCTGATGAGCGGCGACCTGGCCGTGGCCGATATTCCCGGCGCCTGGAACGAGCTGTTCACCAAGTTCCTCGGCCGCACCCCGCCGACCCTGGCCCAGGGCTGCCTGCAGGACATCCATTGGGCCGCCGGTCTGATCGGCTACTTCCCCAACTACGCCATGGGCTCGATGCTGGCCGCCCAGCTGTTCGAGCGCGCCACCACCGACGAGCCGGACATCCTGCCCGGCCTGGGCCGCGGCGACTTCACGCCCTATTTCAGCTGGGTTCGCCCGCGCGTGCACCAGCGCGCCAGCCTGACCAGCTTCGCCAACCTGGTCGCCGACGCCAGCGGCGGGCCGCTCTCCACGGACGCCTTCAAGCGGCACGTGAAGCGGCGCTATCTGGAGGAGGCGCAGCCTTAAGAGTTGATGGGGGAACCGCTGGCGCGCGCAAGCTCCACTTTTTCCGTCATGGCCGACTTGTTCGGGCCACCCATGATCACCGTGAAATGTGAGTGTTCATATGTTGGGGTGGACGGCCCCCGAACGGCATCGATGTGCCAGATTGAGGTCGTGAG
>JBEPUW010000027.1:0-58144 GCA_041691315.1 Caulobacteraceae bacterium
TGCGGGGGGCGCGGGGTAACCCGCGTCCCTACCGCGATCGTACGCATCCCCCGGCGTTGCGAGTCACGGCCGCTGGGTCAGCGATGCGTACGCGTCCCAATTTCGTGTCCCCAATTTCCTCAGACCAGCAGAATGGGGCTCGGTGCGATCGGCGCCCTGAGCAGCCGGGCGACCCTGGCCAGCAGCTGGGCGTCGTTGAAGGGCTTAGTCAGATAGTCCTTGGCGCCCAGGCCGACGGCGCGTCTGACGTCGTCGGCGGCGTGGCGCGCGGTCAGCACCAGGACGGGCAGGCGGGCCTCAGCGGGGGCGTCGCGCAGCACCTCGAGCACGCCGAAACCGTCCATCTCCGGCATGTTGATGTCGAGCACCAGTCCGTCGGGTTTGAGTTCGCCGATCCGCATCAGGGCCTCGACCCCGTTGATCGCGGTGTGGGTGTCGTAGCCCGCCGCGTCCAGATGCGTGCGGATCAGTTCGCGGACGCCGGCGTCGTCCTCGGCCACCAGGATGCATCGCCTAACCGACATCGCTTTCCCCCTCTTGATAGGTCTCGCCGTCGGCGAAGGCCGTGGCCCTCGCCACCGCCGCGATCAGGCCGCCAGGCTCCAGCGGCTTGCCGACCACGTCCTGAAATCCCATCGCCTCGAGGCTTTCGATGTTGGAGGCATCGGCATCGGCGGTGAAGGCCAGGATCGGCGTGGCGTCATTCGGCCCGGGCCGCGAGCGGATCTTCACCAGGGCGCCCTGGCCGTCCAGATTGGGCATCCGCAGGTCCATCAGGATGACGTCGTACGGCCAAAGGCTCGCCAACTCCGCGGCTTCCTCGCCATCGGCCGCCTCGGAGACCTCCGCGCCGACCCCGGCCAGGATCAGCCGCGCCAGCTCGCGATTGGCCGGGTGGTCGTCGGCGACCAACACCCGGATTCCGCTGAATGTCGGAACGTCGGGCGCGGCGGCGGCGCTTTGCGCCCCTACCGCGGCGCAGCGCGCGGCGGGGATCCGGAACCAGAAGCGGCTGCCCTGGCCCCCAACGCTTTCGGCGCCGATCTCGCCGCCCATGGCCTCGACCAGGCCCTTGCAGATGGCCAGGCCAAGGCCGCTGCCGCCATGCGAGCGGGTCAGCGAGCCGTCGATCTGTGAGAAGCGCTTGAACAGCAGGGCCTGCTTGTCCGCCGGGATGCCGGGCCCGGTGTCGATCACCTCGACGCTCAACTGCGCCGCGTCATCGTCATAGCGCGTGCGCAAGGTCACGCCGCCCGCATCGGTGAACTTGACGGCGTTGCCGACCAGATTGAGCAGGATCTGCCGCACGCGGTCGGGATCGACGGCGATGGTCAGGTCGCGGCCCTCCGGATCGCCGTCCAGAACCAGATCGAGATCCTTGGCGCCGGCCTGGGGCATGAACAGCTCGAGCGTGGCGCTGGACAGCTGGCTCAGCGAGGTCGGCTCGGCCTGGAAGCTGACCTGCCCGGTCTCCAGCTGTGAGAAGTCCAGGATGTCGTTGACGGTGCAGAGCAGGGCGCGGCTGGCCTCGCCCACCCGCTCCACATAGGTCCGCGTCAGGCCAACCAGATCGGGTTGCTCGGCGGCGAGGCGCGTGAAGCCGACGATGCTGGTCAGCGGCGTGCGCAGTTCGTGGCTCATATTGGCCAGGAACTCGCTCTTCACCGCCGCGGCGTCTTCCGCCTCGGCGCGCGCCTGGCGCAGTTCGGCCTCCAGGTCCTTACGCGCGGTGATGTCGCGGACGACGTCGTTCAGGCCGATATAGGCGCCGGTGGCCGGGTCGATCGTCAGCGTCGGCTTGCATTCCAGCCACAGTTCGCGACCGTCCTTGTGGGTGGCGCGAAACTCGACCGGCCATGCGGCCAGCCGGCCCCTCGAAGCGAACACCGCCTGGCACATGGCCGTCACCTTGGCCGCGTCATCGGGGTGCATGAACGAGGTCGAGGTACGGCCCACCAGTTCCTCCGGCGTGAAGCCGGTTACGGCCAGGCTGGCCGGCGACGCATAGGTGAGCACGCCATCGAGCGTGCTTTCCGAGATCATGTCCGGGGCGTTCTCGGCCAGGCGGCGAAACCGCTGCTCGCTCTCCACCCGCGCGGCTTCCGCCGCCTTTCGCGCGGTCAGGTCCTGCACCTGGACGACGAAGTGCCGGGGGCTGCCATCCGCCTTGGCGACCATCGAAACCGACAGGTTGACGCTGACCGCGCTGCCGTCGGCGCGGATGTAACGCTTCTCCATCTGGTAGGTCGAAATCTCGCCGGCGGTCAGGCGCGCGAGCTGATCCAGATCGGTCTCAAGATCGTCCGGGTGGGTTATGGTCTGGAAATCCAGGCCCAGCATCTGGGCTTCCGGATAGCCGACCAGGCCGCAGAAGGCCGGGTTGACCTTCAGGAAGCGCCCGTCCAACGCCACCAGCGCCATGCCGATCGCCGCATGGTCGAAGGCGTTTTCGAACAGTTCGACATTGGCCTTGCGCGCTTCGTCCGCCTCGGCCGCGGCCAGCTCGGCCTTTTTGCGCTCGGTGATGTCGACCATGGTCCCGACGACGGCGGTTACCGTGCCGGCGTCGTCGAACTCGCAGATGCCGCGCCCCTCGACCCAGCGGATCCCGCCGTCGGGCCGCACGAGCCGCGTGTCGGTGTCCGTCCAGCCTTGGCCGGTCTCCATGGCGCGCCGGACGCGCGCGTGGGCCGCGGCCTGGTCGTCTGGGTGGGTCATGGCCATGGCGGCGTCGAACGGTGGCTCCGCGCCGGGCTCCAGCCCGTAGGTCCGGAACATCTGTTCCGACCAGGTCATCTTCCGCGTCGCCACATCCAGCCGCCAATAGCCTACGCCGGCCACGGCATTGGCCAGGCGTTCGAACCGGGCGCGCTCGCTCTCGACGGCGCGCAGCCGATGCAGCTCCAGTTCCCCGACCACCGCCCGCGCCAGGGTCTCCAGCCGGCGGATTTCCTCCGCCGATGGCGTCGGCCTGGGCTCGGTGTCGAGCACGCAGAGCGTGCCCAGGTTAAATCCGTCCGCGCCGGTGAGGGTGGCGCCGGCATAGAAGCGGATGTTCGGATCGCCGGTCACCAGCGGATTGGCCAGGAACCTGGAGTCGCGCCTTGCATCCTCGACGACCATGGTCGCGTTGGGGCCGAGCTCGATGGCGTGGGCGCAGAAGGCCAGGGAACGAGGCGCGGACTCGGCATCGACGCCATGGCGCGACTTGAACCACTGCCGGTCGGCGTCGATCAGCGACACCAGCGCCACCGGGGCGTTGAACAGATCCGCCGCCAGCGCCGTCAGGCGATCGAAGGCGGCGTCCGGCGCCGTGTCCAGAATCCGATAGGCCTCCAGCGCTCGCAGGCGCTGCGCTTCCAATGCGTCGGTCATTCACGTCCCAGGTTAGCCTGGGGTCAGAAAGCCTGACGGGGGTGGAGATTGCGTTACTCCGGCCGACATTTCGGCCGGAGCGCAGCCGCAATACGTCAATCCACTCATCCCCGCGACTGCGAAGCAGAGGCGTGTAGCAGCCAAAGCGGGGACCCAGGCGTTTCTCTGCGTATCCCGCGCCAGCGTGACCATCAGGCATTGACCACCAAGCACACCAAGCACACCAAGGGTCAGAGCTGACCTTTCTCTTCTTGGTGTGCTTGGTGTGCTTGGTGTCCAATCTTGCGCCTCTCAGCACCTCCTCGTCCCGTCAGGATAAAAAAACCTGGGTCCGCTTCGCGGGGACGGGCGGCAGTGGGTAGGCCTTGCTAAGAAGGCTTTTTCCGCCGCGCCAGCGCGACCAGAACCAGCATCACGACGCCAAAGGCGGCCATGACCGAACCCCAGACCAGGTCGATGTTCAGACCGGCGGCATGGGCGGAAAGGGCCGCCGGGTCCCCGGTCAGGCCGTAGCCGCCGACCAGGACGCCGATGGCCAGGAAGAGCAGGCCGATGGGCAGGCGGATGTCGAAGGGCATGGCCGGATTCCTAACGGAAGATGAGGTTGAGGACGAGGGCGGCGCTCAGCATGACGATCCCGAGCGTCACCGGGTTGGCGTACCAGCGCCCGCGCTCGTCGGTGATTTTCGGGGTCAGCGAATAGACCAGCCCGGCCAGTTCCGCCTCGGGCTTCGGCCGCGTTTGCAGGCTGACAACGATGGTGACCACGAAACAGGCGCTCCAGGCCCAGATGGCGGTCCAGAAGTTCTGCGCCATCTCGCTGGGATAGGTGTGGGTCACGGCCAGCCAGCCGCCCTTGACCCCCGCCAGGTCGTCCAGCGGCAGGGTCAGGCCGTGGTGCAGCGCGCCGGCCAGCATGCCCACGGCCAGGCCGGCAAACGCGCCGTGACCGGTGGTCCGCTTCCAGAACATGCCGAGCAGGAAGGTCGCGAACACAGGCGCGTTGACGAAGGCGAAGACCAGCTGGATCAGGTCCATGATGTTGTTGAAGCGGCTGGCCAGATAGGCAGCCCCCACCGAGGCGAGGATGCCGACCGCGGTGGTGATCCGCCCGACGGTCAGATAGTGCCGGTCGCTGGCATCGCGGCGGATATAGGCCTGGTAGATGTCGTAGGTCCAAACCGTGTTGAAGGCGGTGACGTTGCCGGCCATGCCCGACATGAAGCTGGCCAAGAGCGCGGTCAGGCCGACGCCCAGCATGCCGGTCGGGAAATAGCGCAACAAAAGGTTGGGCGTGGCCAGGTCGTAGTCCAGCTGCGGCCGGCCGAGTGCGTCCAGCATCGGCTTGCCGGTGGCGGAGTCGATCTTGATCGGGATGACGCCGGGCTCGTGGTGGGCGATCACGCCGACCGCGCCGGGCGGGCTGGCCGCATTGACCGCCCGCTCCGGCGCCGAGGTTAGGGCGATGGCGATCAGGCCGGGCAGGATGACCAGGAACGGGAAGAACATCTTCACGCCGGCGGCGATCAGCGGCGTGCGCCGGGCCGCCGACATCGAGTTGGCGGCCATCGCCCGCTGCACCACCAGAAAGTCGGTGCACCAGTAGCCGAACGACAAGACGAAGCCCAAGCCCATGACCAGGCCGAACCAGTCGACCCCCAGCCGGTTGGTCGAGGCGTGCGCCATGCCGGCCCAGGCGTGGGTGTAGCTGGGGCCCAGCGTCGTCTGCAGCCCCTGCCAGCCGCCGACCTGTTTCAGGCCCAGCCAGACCAGCGGCGCGAACCCGGCGACGATCAGGAAGAACTGCAGCACCTCGTTGTAGATCGCCCCGCGCAGGCCGCCCATGTAGATATAGACCAGCACCACCAGGGCGGTGGTCAGCACCGCCATATGGAAGATCCAGGCCTGCGGCAGGCCCAGCCGCGCGAACGGCGCGTCGAACACGTGCAGGGTCTGGATCAGCTTGGCCATGGCATACATCGAGATGCCAGACGAGATGACGGTCATCAGCGCGAAGGTGACGGCGTTCAGCGCCCGGGTCTTCTCATCGAAGCGCATGCGCAGGTATTCCGGCGCCGAACGGGCCTTCGATCCGTAATAGAACGGCATCATGAAGACGCCGATGAACACCATCGCCGGTATGGCCCCGATCCAATAGAAGTGGGCGGTGGCGATGCCGTACTTGGCGCCCGAAGCCCCCATGCCGATGACTTCCTGCGCGCCCAGATTGGCCGAGATGAAGGCCAGCCCGCAGACCCAGGCCGGGATTGCCCGCCCGGCCAGGAAGAACTCATTGCCGCTCCTGGCGCGCCGCGCCGCGACGATGCCGATGCCCAGCACAAAGGCCAGGTAGAGCCCCATCACGCCCCAGTCGACGGCTCCCAGATGCATCCGCGGTTCTCTCCCGTCGGGGAGTGTAGGTCACTCCGCGCCCGGCGACACCTATCGCGTGACGCGGTTTAAAGGCGCGAAACCCAGGCGCTGCACTATGGGCCGGCGGGGTTCGAGCTGGTCCGCATCAGGCAAGCCCGCTCCCCTAGTGTGCATGCTGAAAACCCCCCTCCCCCTTGCGGGGAGGGGTTAGGGGTGGGGGTGCAGCGCCGCCTCTCCGGCCAATCCCCTGCGATCTCTCAAGCCAATCGCGGACCTCGGAGCTGGCGCCCCTCTCCCCAACCCTCCCCTCGAGGGGGAAGGGGCTCTGGGAGCGCGCCCGTCCAGGCTTGAGACTAGCAGCCGAACAGGTGCAGCGCTGCGTATTGCAACAGCATCACCGTCTTGGCGTCGGCGATGCGGCCATCGGCGACCATGGCCAGCGCCGCGTCGAAGCCGAGTTCCAGGACGCCGATGTCCTCGCCCTCGTCGTGCAGGCCGCCGCCGGCGCCGATCTTCATGTCGGAGGCGTACTCGGCGACGTAGAAGGTGAGCTTCTCGGTCACCGAGCCCGGGCTCATGTAGCACTCGAAGATCTTCTCGATCGGCCCCAGCCGAAAGCCGGTCTCCTCTTCGACCTCGGCGCGGAAGCGGGCGTCGGGGGCGGCCTCGTCGAGCAGGCCGGCGCAGGCCTCGATCATCAGCTCGTCATAGCCGTTCACATAGGCCGGATAGCGGAACTGCCGCGTCAGGATCACCGTGCGCGCCGCCCGGTTGTACGGCAGCAGCGTCACCCCGTTGCCGCGGTCATAGGTCTCGCGGCTGACGGTCTGCCAGCCGCCGTCGTCGCGGCGCCAGTCGAAGGTGGTCTTCTTCAGCACATAGTGGTCGTCGGCCAGCACGCGCACGGCCTTGACCCGAATACGGTCGCTAGCGGCCGGTGAATTCGGCCGGGCGTTTTTCCATGAAGGCGCGCATGCCCTCGGCCGCGTCCTTCGAGCGCATCAGCGGCAGAAGCTGCAGGAAGACGTGGTGGACGTGGTCGTTGAAGGTCTCGTTCAGCCCCATGCGCATCATCTTCTTCGACGCCTGCACCGCCAGCGGCGCATTGGCGGCGATCTCCAGCGCCAGCGCGCGGGCAGCGCCGGCCAGCTCGTCGCTCTCGACGACGCCCGAGACCAAGCCCATCTCCAGGCACTGGTCGGCGCTCAGCGTGCGGCCGGTGAAGATCAGCTCGGCCGCCTTCGACCAGCCGATCAGCCGCGGCAAAAACCAGGTGCCGCCACTCTCCGGCACGATGCCGCGCTTGGTGAAGGCCGCGGCCATCTTGGCGCCCTTGGCCATCAGCCGGATGTCGCAGCCCAGCGCCGTATCCATCCCGTAGCCGGCCGCCGAGCCGTTCAGCGCGCAGATGGTCGGCTTGCCCATGTTGAACAGCACCGTCGGCGGCGTGTTGCGCAGGTCGAGGTCGACGGCGTTGCTGGCCCCCGACGTGATGCCGCCGGACTCGGACGGCCGCGTCACCTCGGTCAGATCCAGCCCGGCGCAGAAGGCGCGGCCGGTCCCGGTCAGGATCACCACCCGCACCTCCCGGTCGGCGTCCGCCTCCAACAGGCGCTGAGTCAGCTGATTCAGCATCGGCCCGGAAATGGTGTTCATCCGCTCCGGCCGGTTCAGCGTAATGGTCGCGATGCGGTCGGCGACGGAATAGAGCACCTCGTCGTCCTGGGCCTCGACGGCCACTGGGGCCTTGGATTGAACTGCCGTCGCCATGATGAGCGCCTCCCGTGCGCAAGCCTATGTGGTTGCGATCATCGGGCCGACGAAGGTGGAGATTGTCAACCTCACGGCGGAAACTGAGGCGCCTTCGCCCCTCGCGCGGCATGCGTCCGCTTCTTGCCGCCGCGCGTTCTCAGGCGGCTGTTCGTCAGAGGTCTTTCGACCCGCCTTCAATCATCCGGCGGACGAGATCTGTGTCGACGAACTGTCTGAGTGACACGATCCTGCCCGTGGCGTCAAATTCCCACACATCGCAGACTTCGCTCGTAAACTGAGGCCCCCCGCGGAAGGAGATCTGAACTTTGCTGACTGTCGCAGCGCACTGACGTTCAATGACGCTTGCGAGCTGCTTTCTATCGTGGAATTGAAAGGCGTCAACGAGCCTATCCACCACCAGTCTTGCGGCAGTGGGGCCGACCGCCGCCGGGTCGGCGAAGGCGCTACCACCCACCATCTCGTAGGTTGCGTCGGGCGACAAAAGACCGCGAACGCCGTCCGCGTCACCGGCCAGTCGGGCCTTCCAGAAACGGTTGATCGTCTGGTGAGTAGTGGTCTCGGTCATCTTCGCCTCCCAATCTGACGGTCATTTTGCATATCTACAATCATGCCGCGAGTCTTGAGTCGCCGGCCAATCGGCTCTGGCCGGGTGGAAGCGCTGCGCCGAGACCGGGTTATTTTCCCGTGCGCGGGTTTTTGGGTATGACACACTCGCCGTCCAGCGAAGCTGAACCCGCCGATGTCGCACGCGCTTGAGCTTCAGATCGTCAAGAAGGCGGCGGCTACGACGGGCCTGGCGCTGTTCGCGATGGTCAGGGACGAGGACTATTTTCTACCGTTTTTCTTCGCGCACTATCGCGCCCTCGGCATCGAAGAATTCCTGATCTACGACGATCGCTCGGGCGGCGTGACGAAGGAGTTTCTGCATGCCCAGGCCGACTGCACCATTCTGGCTTCCGCCAACACCTACGGCGATACCTTTGGGGTGGGGGCGTACAACAGTCCCCGCCGACTGCCCGCCGCCCTGAAGGAAGGCGTCCCCGCCTGGGCCTATCCGGACCGCTGGGTGCTGACGGTGGACGCCGATGAGTTTCTGGTTCTGCCGACCGGCTTTGCGGATCTGGCGCAGTTGACCCACCACCTGGACGCGATCGACCAGCCCTATCTGACCGCGCCGATGGTCGAATTCTACGGCCCGACCCTGAACCAGCGAAACTACCCGCCGAACATCGGTCCGTTCGAGGGCAGCCCGATGTTCGACGTCGGCCCCTATTATGAATGGACGAGCCAATATGGACCAACCCAGCTCCCCGCCGGCATTCGACATCGGCTGCACCGAATGGTCCGTGATCGGGCGAGGGCGCAATTCGATGAGATCTATGGCGACTTCGACAATCTCGGCGTGCCGCTTTCGTGGAAGGCCCCGTTGCTCAAGAACG
The DNA here is from genome assembly GCA_041691315.1 of Caulobacteraceae bacterium. Classification (GTDB taxonomy): domain Bacteria; phylum Pseudomonadota; class Alphaproteobacteria; order Caulobacterales; family Caulobacteraceae; genus Poindextera. Next base: position 8,961 of record JBEPUW010000027.1, read on the forward strand.
GCGTCGGCATCGTCCGGAACGGCGACCACGAACTCAATCTTACACCCTCGACAGCCCTGACCGGCGCGCTGGCGCACTTCAAATTCTATCCCGGCCTCGACGCAAAGATCGAGACGGCGCTTGAGGAAGCTCAGTACACCAAGGGATCGGCTCACTATCGGTTTCTCGACCTGGCCAGGCGTCTGGTCGGTGACGAACCGCTGGTCGGCCTGGAGAGCCGCACGTTTTCAGGACCGGAATCGCTGGAATTGGCCGGCGTGATGCACGGCGGGGCAGCGCGAAACCAGGCCGCGCATTCTGAGGCCACTCCCGGCCGAAGCGCGACCAGCCTGCCGCCGCCTGGCGAGGTGAGCGCCATTGTCGTCTGCAAGGGCCGATTGGCGCATCTGAAAGACACCCTCCCGCGCCTGATGGGGCTGCCGCTGGGTGAGGTGGTGGTGGTCGACTATGACTGCCCCGATCGCTGCGGCGACTGGGTGGCGGCCCAGTTCCCGGCCGCGAAGCTGCTGCGGATTGAGAACCAGCCGATCCTCAACATCTCCGCCGCCCGCAATCGCGGCGCCGAGATTTCGACCGGGGCGTGGCTGTTCTTCATCGACGCCGACGTTCTCGTCTCGCCCGACCTCTATGCGGGACCTTACAATCCGCCCGAACCGGACACGTTCCTGATGGCCGATCCTCTGCCCTACGAGCTTGTCGGCACGATCTTCCTGCGCCGCGGCGATTTCGATGCGCTTGGCGGCTACGACGAGATCTTTCAGGGCTGGGGCGCTGAAGACCGCGATCTGATCGATCGTCTGGAAGACCTGGGGCGGCATGCCGCCTTCTTCGACGGAACGCTGACGACCTGCATCGTGCACGACGACGCGTTGCGCACGCGCCATCACACCAACCGCGATCGATACGTCAATGGGCTCATCAACGGCCTGTATCGCTGGGCCAAACGGGACTTGAGGCGGCAGGGAGTCGCCCTGGACGCGGCCATGCTCGAACAGATCTATGCGCAGGTGCGCGCCGGCTTCGCCTCCGGCCGGACGCCGCGAACCCTCGAGATCGCCTTCGCGCGCCACGATCTGTTCGACCGGGTCCTGACCGCATCGCTGAAGTACGAAATCGGCGGCCGCAACGGGCAGCCGCGCACCGCCGATGACTGAGCAACCGCGCCGCGATCACCCGGCCGGACGATCCGCCGATCGCTCGAGGCCCTGAAGCTTGTCGATCGCCTCGATCAAGGTGAGGTTGAATTCGATCGGCCGTCCGCCCGCGAGGACCGCCCCAGAAACCGTGTCGACCAGTTTGTAGTTGCCGAACCCCACATCGCCCAGCGCCGCGGCCGGCGACTTGTGAAGTTCTAAGCCGAGCGACCGGGCGCGTCGGGCGATTTGCGCTTCGGCCTCGGGGCTCGGCGTCCAGTCGGCGCGCCGGGGCGCCTCGAACGGTTGGAAATGGCTCCAGGCGCGTCGATCTGGACCGACTTTTTGCAGCACCGCCATGTTTGCATCGGACACATCGGCGATCGCGTAGTCGGCCCTGTTCGCCCTGACGTAATTCACAAGCGCCTCGATGGCCGGATACCAGGCGTCATCGAGGACGATGACCCCGCCGACGCAACAGAGCCGGTCGGCAAGGACGAAATCGGCCACCACCTGTTCGAAGTGATGGCCGCCGTCGATCATCACCAGGCCGACGCTCGCCCGACCGCTCTCCGCGACGAGTTGGCCAAGGCCCACCTCAGACGACTGCCTGATCCGGCGGAAGGCGGCGCCGAACGCTTCGGTCAGATAGGACTCGACCACCACGCCGCGCCCGTCGGAGAGTCCAAACGGATCAAGGACGACATGCTCGAACGGCTGACCCGACAGCCGCCTGGTCCCCATGATGATCGCCGCCGACGAGCCCATGCCGAATCCGACCTCGACGGAGATCAGCGACGGGCAGCGGTGCGCCATATGCGAGATCAGCGCGGCTTGCGCCCGCGAAATCACCACATTGAGCAGCGGGTCGGTTCGACCGTCGGGGTGGGCGAAGCAGCCGGAATCGATCGCCGCCAAGCAGCGCGAAATGGCGTCGTCGCGGTGCGCCCGATCGAGCAGCTCGGCGGTCAGGGTCTCCGGTGGCGGCGTCAGAAGCCTGTGTGCGCCGCCGCCCATGCCCGCTCCCCGGCTGTCGTCGTGACCGCGCCGCCTGGCCGCCACGATCGAAACGGAGCACGGGAATGGCCAGGACAGCAAGGCGCCGTCGCGCCGTGGGGCGGCCCGGCTGCAATCGTCAGATGCCGAGGCGGGCCGAAAGTCCGGTCGCGGTGAACACAGCCGTCTGATCCGGCTCCAGCGGCAGCCCCGCGCCAAGCCAGCGGTTGATGATGTCGCCCTTGCTCTCTTCGAGCCGGTCCATGGCCAGTTGCGCCTGATCCTCGCTGATCGCCGGCTCGCGATAGTTTTCCGAAGCGCAAAGGTTGGCGGCGTGCAGAGGGGTTCCGTGATAGCGCCCCTGCCGCTGCAGCAACTCCGTCTCGTTGCGCGCCAAGGCCAGCACCAAAAGGTTGCTCAGCATGCCGACGTCGCCCAGGGTTTCGAAGGCCAGGGATGTCCGGAGACCCTTGATCAGGCTTCCGCCAACCTGATAGTTGTCGGCGATCACACGGTGCATGGCCACATGGCGGGTGGCGCCGATCAGGAAGTCCAGATCCGGCTCCCCGTTGCGACAAACAAAGACGCTGTTGTTCACCGCCGCGGTCGCTCTCAGCCGGCCCGGCGCAAAGACCTCGATCCAGGTTTCGCGGGCGAAGGCGTAACGATCCACGCCGGAAATGCCGAACGCCTGGGCATCGAACACAAAGACGTCGGCGTCGATCCAGACCGCCCAGGCGTAGCCCTCTTGGTGGGCGCGCCGGACCAACTCGAGCCGGCACAGATTGGTGATCGAGCGTTTGTTGTCCCCGACCTGTTCCAGATAGTCTTCGCCGCAGAGAGAGAAGACGCTGTCGTCGGTGAGCCGATGGTCGTAGCCCCGGCTCTCGGCCCAGGTCCGAACGCTGGAGAGGCAACGTGTGATCCAGGCGGGCACGTCGCGCGTGCGAAAAGACTGGATGATCAGGGTTTTCATCGGCCATCGCCGAAGTGGTCGGCGCGTTCGAACGCCATTGTGCCGCTGGCCCTGATGGTTCGCATTTTTGAAATCTATGCTGCTTTGCGGGCTTGGAGAACCTTGGCGGGTCACGCGGGGCTAGGCGAGGCCGCCGCTCCGGCCAAGCCTTCGTTTGACAAGCCGCCCGCCCGGCTCTAGCGGGCCTTAAGGCGCGCACGGAAAGAGGCGGTGAGGATGCACTACAAGGAATTGAAGACGGCTTGGGCGGAGCTGATCGCGCCTGGCGCCATGTTCGAGATCGAAGAGATCGAGGTGCGCGGCCAGTTGCTGCGCAGCTACAAGAACCAGCCGCCCAACATCCGGGCGCTGTGGATGTCCACCGCCCAATACGCCGACCGCGAATACATCATCTATCAGGACGAGCGGCTGACCTATGGTCAGGCCCACGCCCAGGTCTCGGCCGTGGCCAATTGGCTGATGGCCCAGGGCGTCGCGCCCGGCGACCGGGTCGCCATCGCCATGCGTAACTATCCCGAATGGATGCTGATCTATTGGGCCTGCGCCTGCATCGGCGTCGCCGCCGTCGGCATGAACGCCTGGTGGGTGACCGAGGAGATGGCGTTCGCGCTGAAGGACTCTGCGCCCAAGGTGGTGTTCGCCGACGCCGACCGGCTGGCGCGCATCCTGGAGCGGCCAGAGACCGCGGCGCGCTCGAAGCTGGTCGCCGTGCGCGCCGACGCGCCGGCCGGGGTCACCCCCTGGGCCGAGGTCATCGCCCATGGCGGCGCCATGCCGGACGTGAGCGTCGATCCCGACGCCGACGCCTGCATCTTCTACACCTCCGGGACCACGGGCTTTCCGAAGGGCGCGCAGCTGACTCACCGCGGCTGCGTCGCCAACCTGTTCAACATGATGTTTTCCGGCCAGGTCGCCGGGCTGGCCACGGCGCGGGCCACCGGCGTCGCGCCTGATCCGACCGCGCCGATCCCGGCCCCGATCGGGCTGATCACCACGCCGCTGTTCCACGTCACCGCCAACAATTGCGGCGCCTATGCGATCAGCGCCGCCGGCGGCAAGATGATCCTGATGTACCGCTGGGACGCCGGCGAGGCGCTGAAGACCATCGAGCGCGAGAAGGTCACGGTGATGAGCGGCGTGCCGGTGATGACGCGCGAACTGCTCAACCACCCGGACTTCGACGCCATCGACACCTCCAGCCTGATGAGCCTGGGCGGCGGTGGCGCGCAGCTCCAGCCGGACCTGGTGGCCAGGATCGACAGCCAAGTGGCGACCGCGCGACCCAACACCGGCTATGGCATGACCGAGACCTGCGGCATCATCACCGCCGTCTCGGCCGACTTCTTCGTCGACAAGCCGGCCAGCGTCGGGCCGGCCATGCCGACCTTCGAGTCCAAGTGCGTCGACGACGACGGCAAGACCGTGCCGGCCGGCGAACTGGGCGAACTGTGGGTCAAGGGCTCGCCGGTGATCAAGGGCTATATCAACCGGCCCGAGGCGACGGCGGACTCGATCACCGACGGCTGGCTGCACACCGGCGACGTGGCGCGGGTCGACGAGGACGGCTTCATCTTCATCGTCGACCGCAAGAAGGACATGGTCCTGCGCGGCGGGGAAAACGTCTACTGCGCCGAGGTCGAGGCATCCGTCTATCAGCACGAGGCGGTGGCCGAGTGCTGCGTCTTCGGCGTGCCGGACGCGCGGCTGGGCGAGGAAGTGGCCGCGGCCATCGTGCTGAAACCCGGCCAGAGCCTGGATGCCGCGGGCGTGCGCGCCCACCTGTCCACGCGGCTCTCCAAGCACAAGATCCCGAGCTTCATCTGGTTTCTGACCAGCCCGATCCCGCGCAACGCCAGCGGCAAGTTCCTGAAACGCGAGCTGCGCGACACGCTGAAACTCGAGGCCGCGGCTTAGTCCGCTAGCGCCTCACCGGGAACCTGGGATGTTTTACAATCCGGTGATCCCCGCGCAGGCGGGGACCCAGGTTTTTTCTGGCCTTTCCCGCGTATGCGGGACCTCGGATTTTTACCACCAAGCACACCAAGCACACCAAGGGTCAGCGCCGACCCTTACTCTTCTTGGTGTGCTTGGTGTCAAATCCGCGACCAAACCGCGAGTCAAAGCCCACCGGATAAAAAGCCTGGGTCCCCGCCTGCGCGGGGATGAGCGGTATTAAATGAGCCCTGACGCTCCGGATCTCGACCTGATCACGCTCGGGCGCTCCAGCGTCGACCTGTATGGCGAGCAGGTCGGGGGGCGGCTGGAGGACATGGGGTCGTTCGCCAAGTACATCGGCGGCAGCCCGACCAATACGGCGGTGGGCGCGGCGCGGCTGGGCTTGCGCGCGGCGCTGATCACCCGTGTCGGGGCCGATCACTTCGGCCGCTTCATTCGCGAGGAACTGGCGCGCGAGGGTGTCGACACCCGCGCGGTGACCACCGATCCGAAGCGGCTGACGGCGCTGGCCATTCTCGGCATCCGCGACCGCGAGCAGTTCCCGCTGCTGTTCTACCGCCAGGACTGCGCCGACATGGCGATCGAGGCGGCCGACATCGATCCCGACTTCATCGCCTCGGCCAAGGCGGTGCTGATCAACGGCACCCACCTGTCGGCGCCGAATGTGTTCGAGGCCAGCCTGAAAGCCGCGACCCTGGCGCGCCAAGCCGGGCGCAAGGTGGTGTTCGACATCGATTATCGCCCGGTGCTCTGGGGCCTGACCGCGCCAGACCTGGGCGAAAACCGCTATGTCGCCGACGCCGGCGTCACCGCGCGCCTGAGCCAGGTGGTCGGGCTGTGCGACCTGATCGTCGGCACCGAGGATGAGTTCCAGATTCTGGGCGGCGACGACGACACGGTCACCGCGCTGCGGGCCGTGCGCCGCGCCACCGCCGCGGTGCTGGTCTGCAAGCGCGGGGCGCAGGGCTGCGTCGCCTTCGCGGGCGAGGTGGGCGCGGGCTTCACCGCAGGTGTCGTGCGGGCCGGGTTCGCGATCGAGGTGTTCAACGTGCTGGGCGCCGGCGACGCCTTCATGAGCGGCTTCCTGCGCGGCTGGCTGCGCGACGAGCCGCTGGAGGTCGCTTGCAACTACGCCAATGCCTGCGGCGCGCTCGTCGTCTCGCGCCACGGCTGCGCTCCAGCCATGCCGAGCTGGTGGGAACTGGACGCCTTCCTGACCGGCGGGCCGCGACCCTTCCGGCTGCGCGAGGACGCGGCGCTGGAGCACCTGCATTGGGGGAGCACGCGGCGGCCGGACTATCCGGCGCTCTACGTCCTGGCCATGGATCATCGCAGCCAGTTCGACGATCTTGCGGCCGAGCTCAGTGTCGACGTCGCGCGGGTGGAGGCCTTCAAGGCGCTCTGCCTGCAGGCGGTCGACCGCGTCGCCGGCGGCGATCCGGACTTCGGCCTGCTGCTCGACGGCCGCTTCGGCGCCCAGGCCCTGGCGCGGGCCGCGGACTATCCCTACTGGATCGGCCGGCCGATCGAGGTCCCGGGCTCGCGGCCGCTGGAGTTCGAAGGCGGCGCCGACGTCGCCGCGACCTTGCGCGAATGGCCGCTGCGCCAGACGGTCAAGTGCCTGGTGTTTTATCACCCGGACGATAATGCGGAGATGAAGGGGCGCCAGGAGCGCCAGCTGCTCCGGCTGTTCGACGCCTGCCGCAAGACCCGCCACGAGTTGCTGCTGGAGATCATCGCCGCGCCGAACGGGCCGGTGGATGCGACCACTGTCGCCCGGGTGATGTCGCGCATCTACGAGCTCGGCATCCGTCCCGACTGGTGGAAGCTGGAGCCGAACGCCGACCCGGCCGCCTGGCGCGCCATCGCCGGGACCATCCAGGGGCGCGACCCGATGTGCCGCGGTGTTGTGCTGCTCGGCCTGGCGGCGCAAACCGAGGCCCTGGTCGCCGCCTTCCGCGCCGCGACGCCGCTTCGGATCGTCAAAGGTTTCGCCGTGGGCCGCACCATCTTCGCCGACCCCGCCCGGCAATGGCTCACCGGCGCCATCGACGATGCGGCAGCGGTGGATACGCTGGCCCGCAATTTCAGCGTGCTGGTGGATGCGTGGCGGACAGCCAAGGGCGCGACCCCCGCTGTCCTGGAATCCCAAACGCCATGACCCCCCTTCCGCTCATCCCCGCGAAAGCGGGGACCCAGGCTTTTTTGTTGGGCCGCAGGCCGAAAGATGAACCGCCAAGTTCGCAAAAGACGCCAGGAAGAGCGCGCTTCTTGGCGAACTTTGCGTCCTTGGCGGTAAAAAACCTGGGTCCCCGCTTTCGCGGGGATGAGCGGTTTTGGTAGTGGCCTCCGCCCTCCGCCTCACCGCCGCCCAAGCGCTGGTGCGCTATCTCGCCGCCCAGTTCATCGACATCGAGGGCGTGGAAACCCAGTATTTCGCCGGGGTCTGGGCGATCTTCGGTCATGGCAATGTCGCGGGACTCGGTGAGGCGCTGCATGCCGCCGGCGACGCGCTGCCGACCTATCGGGCGCATAACGAACAGGCGATGGCGCACGCGGCCATCGCCTTCGCCAAGGCCTCGCGGCGGCGCCGGGCGATGGCCTGCACTTCGTCGATCGGGCCGGGGGCGCTGAACATGGTCACCGCCGCCGGTGTCGCTCACGTCAACCGGCTGCCGGTGCTGTTCCTGCCCGGCGACGTGTTCGCCTCGCGCCGTCCGGACCCGGTGCTGCAACAGGTGGAGGACTTCACCGACGCCACGGTCACGGCCAACGACTGTTTCCGCCCGGTGTCGCGCTTTTTCGACCGCATCCAGCGGCCGGAGCAGATTCTCGACAGCCTGCCCCGCGCCATGGCGACGATGCTCGACCCGGCCAGCTGCGGTCCGGCGACCCTGGCCTTCTGCCAGGACGTGCAGGCCGAGGCGTACGCCTATCCGGCCAGCTTCTTCGAGCGTCGCGTCTGGCGCATCCGCCGGCCGGCGCCCGATCCGCGCGAGGTCGATGAGCTGGCCGAGCGTCTGCGCGCTGCGAAAGCGCCGCTGATCGTCGCCGGCGGCGGCGTGCTCTATTCCGGCGCCGAGGCCGAGCTAGCGCGGTTCGCCAGCGAGTTCGGCGTTCCCGTCGCAGAGACGCAAGGAGGCCGCGGCGCCCTGGCCTGGGACCACCCGACGGCCCTGGGCTCCATCGGCGTCACCGGGACCAGCGCCGCCAACGCGGCGGCGGCCAGGGCCGATCTGATCATCGGCGTCGGCACGCGGCTGCAGGATTTCACCACCGGCTCGCGCGCCCTGTTCGCCGGCGGCCTGGTGCAGATCAACGTCAACGCCCAGGACGCCGCCAAGCAGGGCGCCGATGCGGTGGTCGGCGACGCGCGCGCCGTGCTCGAGGCGCTGCGAGCGCGCCTCACCGGCCACAAGGCGCCGGCTATCTGGTCGGATGCGACCCGGAAAGCGGTGACGACCTGGAACCGCGACTGGGATGCGGTCACCGCCGCACCCGCTGACAACGCCCTGCCGTCCGACGCCCAGGTGATCGGCGCGGTCTGGCGCACGACCGGCGCGGACGCCGTCGTCGTCTGCGCCGCCGGCGGCCTGCCGGGCGAACTGCACAAGCTGTGGCGGCCACGGGCGCCGGGCGCCTACCACGTCGAATACGGCTTTTCCTGCATGGGCTACGAGATCGCCGGTGGGCTTGGGGTCAAGATGGCCGACCCGGCGCGCGACGTGATCGTCATGGTCGGCGATGGCTCCTACCTGATGCTGAATTCCGAGATCGCCACCTCGGTCATGCTCGGCCTGAAGCTGACCCTGGTGGTGCCCGACAACCGCGGCTTCGGCTGCATCAACCGGCTGCAGCGGTCGGTCGGCGCGGCGCCGTTCAACAACATGCTGGCCGACGCAAGGCACGTGGCGATGCCTGAGATCGACTTCGCCGCCCACGCCGCCAGCCTCGGCGCGGCGTCCGAGAAGGTCGACGACATCGCCGGCCTGGAAGCGGCGATGGCGCGCGCCAGGGCGTCGGATCGCACCTATGTCATCGTCATTGACACCGATGCGGACATCTCGACGGAAGCCGGCGGCGCCTGGTGGGATGTGGCCGTCCCCGAGGTCTCCGATCGCTCTGCCGTCGAGGCGACGCGGGCGGCCTACGAGACCCACCTGAAGACGCGGGAACCGTCATGAGCATCCGTTTCGGCGTCAGTCCGATCGCCTGGATCAACGACGACATGCCCGAGCTCGGCGGCGACACCCCGGTCGAGACCATCTTCGTCGACGCCGAGGCGATCGGCTTCGACGGCGTCGAACTGGGCGGCAAGTTCCCGCGCGATCCGTCCACGCTGAAGGCGATGCTGGCGGCGCACCGGCTCGACCTGATCGGCGGCTGGTGGTCGACCAGCCTGCTGACCCGCAGCGCCGAGGACGAGATCGCCGCCGCCCAGGCGCACGCGGCCCTGCTCACGGCGCTGGGCTCGCCGGTGTTCATCGCGGCGGAGTGCAGCAACGCTATCCATGGCAATCGGTCGCGGCCCTTGAGCGAGACGCCGCGGCTGGCGCAGGCCGACTGGCCGCGCTTCGGCGAGCGGTTGAACGCGCTGGCGACCTGGACCGAAAGCCAGGGGCTGAAGTTCGCCTATCACTTCCACCTGGGAACGGTGGTCGAGCGGCCGGAGGATCTCGAGCGGTTCATCGTCCACACCGCGGCGAACGTCGGCCTAGTGGTCGACACCGGCCACGCGGCGCTGGGCGGCATCGACGCCGCTGACCTGATCCGTCGACACCCCGGACGAGTCGCCCATGTGCATACCAAGGACGTCCGCCGCCCCGTGTTCGCGGGCGTGAAGGCCGAGGGTAAGAGCTTCCTCGACGGCGTCCTTGCCGGCATGTTCACGGCCCCGGGCGACGGCGATCTGGACTTCGGTGCGGTAATGCGGGCGCTTGCGGAGATCGCCTATTCCGGCTGGATCGTCATCGAGGCCGAGCAGGATCCGAAGCTGGCCGATCCGGTGGTCTATAGCCGGCTCGGCCTGGAAACCCTTAAAAAGGCGGCGACGGCGGCGGGATTGATCCCGGCGGCCGAGACGGCGGAGACCCGACCATGACCAATTTGCGCGTTCGCCCGACCAAGTCCGACGCGGACGGCCGGGTCATCGATGTGACGCCGGAGAGCGCCGGCTGGCGTTATGTCGGCTTTGAGCTGCGGCGTCTTACCGCCGGTAAGACGGTGGTCTTTTCTTTCCCCGACCGCGAAACCTGCGTCGTCGTCCTGGCCGGCAAGGCCGACGTAGCGGCGGGCGACCAGACCTTCGCCGATGTCGGCGGCCGGGCCTCGGTGTTCGAGGACGCCGCGCCGGGCGCGGTCTATGTCCCGGCTGGGCTCTCGATCACGGTCGCGGCGACGACCGACGCCGAGGTGGCTATCTGCACCGCGCCGGGATCGGGCGCCGGCAGCCCGCGCCAGATCGACGCTGATCGCATGAGCCGCGAGGTGCGCGGGACCGGGACCAACCAACGCTTCGTGCGCAACATCCTACCCGAGACGGAAGCCGCCGAAAGCCTGCTGGTGGTCGAGGCGGTGACCCCCGCCGGTCACTGGTCGAGCTATCCGCCGCACAAGCACGACAGCGACGTGCCGTCGAAGGAGACGGCGCTGGAGGAGACCTACTACCACCGCATCGACCCGCCGCAGGGCTTCGCCTTCCAGCGCGTCTATACTGACGATCGCAGCCTCGACGAGACCGTCTGCGTCGAGGACGGCGACGTGGTCATGGTGCCGCGCGGCTACCACCCGGTCGGCGCGCCGCACGGCTATAACCTCTATTATCTCAACGTTATGGCCGGGCCGAAGCGGCAGTGGATCTTCCACAACGACCCCGCTCATGAGTGGATCGTCGCGGCGAAATAGGATGCAGCAGGGCAGGGTCGATCTCGCCGTCCTGGTCGCCCGCATCCGGTCCGAATTCCCGGACCTGGCCTTCGAACGGGCCGTGCTGAACGACCTCGGCGACGACCATGCGGTGGTCGTGCTCGACGACGCCTGGGTGTTCCGCTTTCCCCGCAACGCCGAGGTCGCGGCCTGTTCGGCGCGGGAGCGGCGGTTGCTGCGGGTGCTCGCGCCGGTCTCGCCGGTCGCGGTCCCGGCCTACGACCATGTATCCGCCAGCGGCGACTTCGGTGGCTATCGCATGATCGAAGGGCGGGAACTGGGCGAGGCGGTGTTCGATAGCCTAGGCGCCGACGCCCGGGGGCGCGTGATCGATGAACTCGGCCGGTTTCTTGCGGCCTTGCACAGCCTCTCGACTGACCTTGCCGTGGCCGACAGCCATGACAACGCTGTCCACTACGCCCGTCGCTACCGCCGTCGGCGTGCGCGGCTAGCCGAGGCGCTCGGGCCCGACCTGCTGACGCTCGCCGACCGGTTCTACGCGGCGTTTCCGGCCGCGGTCGCCAGCACGACGGCCGTCCTGACCCACCGAGACCTCAGCGAAGACCACATGCTGCTGTCGCCCGATGGCCAGCGCTTGGCCGGCGTCATCGACTTCACCGACGCGGCGTTGGGCGACCCGGCGTTCGATTTCACCTTCCTCTGGGCCTACGGCGACGACGCCCCCGCCCGCGTCCTGTCCAGCTACGGCCCGGCCGATAACGGCCTCCTGACCCGCTCCCACTGGTGGTTCGCCCGCTACCGCCTCGACCAGATCTGGTGGAGCCTCAACGGCGACCGTGCGTACGACGTGGCGTCGAACGTCCGGGATTTGCCGGCGCTGTTTGAGAGCTTGGGGGTCTGATCATTCGAGCTCGCCGCTAAATTCCCCTCCCCCTTGCGGGGAGGGGTCAGGGGTGGGGGTGCGCCGCCGAAGGCGGCGACGGATGCAGCCGGTCTGGCGCAAAGGCCGACACCGCGGCGCTGACACCCCCATCCCAACCCCTTCCCCGCAAGGGGGAAGGGGCTTTGGAGGCATGCCGGCATTCAATTGACGCGGCAGGTTGCCTTAGGCGGGATATCCGACGTGACCGTCGTTGGGCCAGAGGAAGTTGGTGTAGGTGACGGTGACGCTGAAATCGAGCGACTTGACCTGGTGCCACCAGGCCAGGGGCATGAAGATGATCTCGCCGGGTTCGAGCACCACCTCATAGGCCCGCGCGCCGGCCAGGCGGGGGTGGGTCGCCAGGTCCAGGTTGGGCGCCTCGACGTCGGGGATGTCTGAGAACACGTGGCGGCTGTTGTAGAGCTTGCCGACCTCGCCCGCCGGCAGGATCTTCAGGCGTTTGCGCCCCACAACCTGGGCGATGAAGTTGTTGGTCAGGTCGTGGTGCAGCGACGTGACCGTCCCGGCCGGTCCGATCCACATCATGCCGTTGGGGTTCTGTGCGTTGGGGTCGAGGAACTTGCTCAAGGGCCGCATGTCCTCGTGCAGCGGCGCGAGGCTCTCGGTGTTGCGGTCGGAGTTATAGGCGGTGATGTAGGCGTCGTTGCCGGCGCCGGGCCTCGAAATCTCATCCATGAAGGCAGCGAAGGGCGCCTGGCGGCGATGGACGTCCTTTTCCATCTCGAAGCGCGCATTGGCGGCGCGGCCGCCCTGATATTCGACTGGCCGGTCGCCGAGCTTCGTCTTGAGGTAGTCGGGGGTCCAGCGGGTCAGGGCCGGCCAGTCGGCCATCTCGCCAGTCAGGATCACCGGCCGATTGACAGCGTAATAGCGCTCGAGGAATTCGTCCGAGCCCAGCCCGGCGCGCCGCTCGATGCCCACCGCGAGCGGGACAAGCGCCCGCTGGCGCTCCAGGGTCTCCAGCAGCCATTCGCGCTTGGCCAGCGCCAGCCTGAGCGGCGCGGAGTCCTCCGCCGGCGCCGGCCGCGGCGCGGCGACGGGCGCGGCGGTTGCGACATCGTCGAGCGGGGCTTTGGGCGCGCCGGGCACGGCCGACGCATCGAAGCCCTTCAGCCGCAGCTTGGCGCGGTGGTCCTTGATCAGCGCCTGGCCCGAGGCGTCGACGCCGCGATAATAGTGCTTCTGCCAGCGATCGGCCGGGGTGGCTGGGGGCTCGCGGCGCATCCGCTCCTGGAAGGCGTCGCGCCCGCGGCTCCAGTCCTGGAACCGTTCCAAGAGGGCCGGGTCGTCGGCGATCGGCGCCAGCCTGGGCTTGAAGGTCTCGATCGCCGCGCGCTGCACCGGAAAGAGGAAGCAGAACGGCTCCATCGCCTCGAAGCGGATCGGGGTGTTCGTCCGGGTGAAGCGCCAGTTCATGGTGAAGGTGAAAGGCGACCAGTCGGCCTCCACCACCGCGCTCAGCGGCGCGATGGCGTCCTTCTGGCGGTTCGGAGAGCCGGTGACCCAGAGGTTCCAGCCGGGCGGGGTGCGCAGGATTCCCTCGACGTGGAAGGTGACGATGCCCTGGCCGAACAGCGAAACCGCCATCCGCTCCGGCGTGCCGCCCGCATCCGGCGTGACGGTGACCGCGTCGGTGCCGCTACCGCCGTTCCACACCGCCTCGAAGCCGTGCGGGTTCAACACCTCCCAACCGTGGGCGTTGGCGATGTTCAGCGGCAGGCAGCGATAGGCGAAGGATTCCGGCGTCGCGTCCATCCACGCGCGGGTGGCCGGCGCCGGGCGGATCAGCGGCGCCCAGCCGGGGTGCAGATAGCAGATGAGGTCTGGAGTCTGGTCGCCCACGCGCGATCCGATTGGCTGCCGGTTACGGACCCTTCTAACAGAATCCGTCAGCGACTGGACCTGATCTAGACCGCGGGTTCGGCGCGGTCGACCTCGGCCCCGGACTCGACCGCCGCGATCTGGCTATGGACGATCGAGACCGTGGTTCCCGGGTCGAGGTCGACGACCTGGACGCGGGCGCTAAGCTGCCTGGCCAGGGCCTCGACGATGCTGGTGCCGAGCCCCGCCTTCGCCGCGTCCGACCCCGTCGGCAGGCCGACCCCATCGTCTCGGACCGAGAGCTTCCAGTTCGGCCCGTGCGACTCGTAGCCGACAATGATCTTGCCTTCCCGAGCCTCCGGAAAGGCATGTTTTAGCGCGTTGATCACCAGTTCGGTGACGATCAGGCCGAGGCTGACGGAGACGTCGGCATGAACGGTGCTGTCATCGACATCGACGTCCAGCGAGATCTGGTTGTGATCGCGGATCATCGAAGCGCCGATGCTCTGGCAAAGACTGTCAAAATAGGCCCGCAGCTCCACGCTCCCCAGCCGGGACGCGGCCAGTTGCTGCTGCAGGACGGCGACGGACATCACCCGGTGATGGGCGTCGTGGAGATGGCTGCGGGTCTCCACGGATTCCACTTTGCGGGCATTCTGCAGGATGACGCTGGCGATGATCTGCAGGCTGTTGGCGACCCGATGCTGGACCTCCTGCAACAGGATTTCCTTTTCCCTGAGCAGGTCGTCCTTGAGCCTCTCGGCGAGCCGGGCTTCGGTGACGTCCGAGACCGTCAGCAGCAGCCTCACGCCGGCGGCGTCGTCATAGTCGAGCTTGCGGCGAACAGGATCAGGCGGCGAGGGTTGCGGCCCTCGGCGTTGAAATCCATCTCGTAGGCGTCGATCTCGGCGGCGCCCGAGGCGGTGACGTTCAGCAGCGAGCGCAGTTGCGGTGCGTTCCAATCGCCCGCGCCAAGTTCGAAGAACAGTTGCCCGACGGCGCCTTCGGACTCGACATCGAACGCGCGACAGAAGGAGTCGCTCAAACCGACCACCCTGAACCCGCCGTCGAGAAGCGCCAGCGGGGCAGCGGACGAGGCGACCATGGCCAGGGCCAGGCTGAGCGCGGCGTCGGGATGGATCGGAATACGGGCAGGCATGACCAGCCCCTTTCGGGGAGACCGGAGGCTTGCGAAGCGAAAGCCGTACCCGGGCCGTTGACGTTGTCGGTAGAGCTGGCCCGAGCAAGGGCCGGTTCTGTCGCACGGCGACGCTACGATGAGAATGCGCCGCGGGCTCTCCTGGTTCCGCCGGGAGCTTGCCCCAGCGCTGGTTTCGGCCTCAGATAGAGGTCGACATTCGAATAGTTGCGGGATGCGGCGGACGTGTTTCAGTATTTCCTGAATAGTTTGAGCGTCGAATGGAAATAATCACGATCAATTCTATTAATTCGTCGCCTTAGAAATATCGGCGTGGAACGTTTCGATAGCCGAGCCGCTTCAGGCTTGTCATGCCGGCATTGCCCTCAATCCGTCCTTTCGTTCTCGTCGTTGAAGACGAAGCCCTGGTTCGCGACTGCACCGTTGCGCAACTGGAGGACGCGGGTTTCAGCGTCATCGAGGCCGCCGGCGGCGAGGAGGCGATGCGCGAGTTCGAAGACCATGCCCTGGTGACCACCGTGTTCAGTGACATCAACATGCCAGGCGCGTTCGACGGGCTGTCGCTCATAAACAAGATTTTCCGGTTGCGCCCGGACGTGCAGTTGATCCTCACCTCGGGGCGCGGATTGCCCCTGGACGCCGAGATGCCGCTCGGGGCCCGCTTCCTGCTGAAACCCTACAACTCCTATCAGCTGACCGCGTTGATCAGGGCCGCCTGACCGGCATCGCGGTTGGTGGCGACCGCCGTCGTTGGCCAGGGCTTGCCCTTGCCGGCGCGCCGGAGAAAGCTGCAGGCGTTGCGCGGCGGCGGGTGGCTCATGGTGACGGCGATCGTTGAGGATCGAACGGCGGGCCGCCGGACGCTGACCTATGCGGCGATCGTGATCGTCGTCGGGGTCTTCGCCACCAGCCTGGCGCAGCCGCAGGTGCTGGCGCGGCTGCCGCTGCAGAACCTCTTGAAGAACGAGCTGCACGTCGGGCGCTCGGCCAATGCCGCCTTCTTCTTCCTGGCCGGCCTGCCCTGGTACTTCAAGCCGGTCGCCGGCCTGCTCACCGACGCCTTTCCGCTCTTCGGCAGCCGACGGCGCAGCTACCTGGTGGTCTCGACCGCGCTCGCCGTCGCCGCCTGGGTCGGGCTCTACTACACGCCGCACGACTACCACCGGCTGCTGTGGATCGTCATCCTGATCAACGTCTTCATGGTCACGGCCAGCGCCGTGGTCGGCGGCTACATGGTGGAGACCGCTCAGGCCGTGTCGGGCTCGGGGCGGCTGACCGCGCTGCGCGAATTCGTCCAGCAGGTCTGCACCATCATCCGCGGACCGGCCGCCGGCTACCTGGCCAGCATGGCCTTCGGCTGGACCGCGGCGGCGTGCGGCGGGGTGATGTTCCTGCTGGCCCCGGCAACCATCCTCTTCCTGCGCGAACAGAACAAACGCATCGATTCGCGCCAGATGCTCGACAACGCGGCCAAGCAGCTGGGCCGGATCGGGACGGCCGGGACCATGTGGGCGGCCGCCAGTCTGATGGCGCTCTTCTATATTGCCCCTGGCATCACCACGGCGCTCTTCTACAAACAGCAGAACGACCTGCACATGACCACCCAGGGGCAGGGGACACTGGCCCTGATCTTCGGGCTCTGCGGCGTCGCCGCCGCGGTCGGCTATGGCTACGCCTGCCGGCGGGTCAATCTGCGCATCCTGCTCATCGTCTGCCTTTCGGCGGCCAGCCTCGGGCACCTGAGCTTTCTGTTCTACTCATCGGTCGGCCGGGCGCAGGTCATCGCCGGCATCGACGGTTTCACCTTCACCCTGGCCGAGCTTGCGCTGATGGACCTGGCGGTGCGCGCCACCCCGGCGGGCAGCGAGGGCCTGGGCTTTTCGCTGATGATGAGCGTGCGCAACTTCGCCCTCTTCGGCACCGACTGGCTGGGCTCGACCCTCATCGACACCTACCACCTCAAGTTCAACGCCCTGGTGGCCGCCAACGCCGCCACCACCCTGATCACCGTGCCGCTGGTGCTGCTGTTGCCGCGGATCCTGGTGCGCAAGAAGGACGCCGAACTCTACGAGCAGGCCCCGACCGCCGCCGAGGCCATCCAGGCCTGAAGCGCCAATTCCCAAAGGACACTCGCATGACCCGACAACCCGCGCCCGACCTTGCCGCCTTCTCGGGCGAGCAGCGCGCCGAGTACGACCGGTTCGCCCAGACCCGCAAGCCGGCGGCCAACGGCGCGCTGGGCGGACCGTTCGATCCTTGGATGACCAATGCCGAGCTGTTCCACCGCCTGACCGGCCTCGGCGGCATGCTGTGGGCGCGCACCAGCCTCGACCGTGGCCTGGTGGAGCTGGCCATCTGCATCACCGGCCGCTTCTGGGAGGCCAATGTGGAGTGGGCGGCGCACACGCCGCGCGCCATCGAATACGGCGTCGCGCCGGCGGTGCTCGACGAGGTTCTGGCCGGCCGCCGGCCCACGGGTCGGCCAGAGGACGAGCTGGTTTACGACCTCTGCCAGACCATGCATGAGACCCACGCCCTGCCGCGGCCGCTGTACGATCGCGGCGTCGCCGCCTTTGGCGAACGCGGCGTGGCCGAGCTGATGGCGGTGATCGGCTACTACACCCTGGTCTCGATGACCCTGAACGCCTTCGAGGTCCAGGTCGGGCCGGGCCTCACCGCACCGTTTCAGCGGGCGCCTTAACCGCCTTCACGTCAGCCCACCCGGGCATAGGCGCAAGGTGCGAACGAATCCAAGGCGATATGGTCTGCATCAACCAGGATGTAGGTGGTGTGGTTGGCGTTGACGTCCACGACGTAGACCATCTTCGCCGAGGGGATGTAGGTGACCGGGTCGGTCGTGGTCGTGCCGTCAACGTGGGTCTGGACCCAGTCGGCGGCTGTGAAATTCATGTCGGTGGAACAGGCGGAGGTCGCGCTGGCCGGCCCGGCGCCGATGCCGGTGAAACGCCACTGGCCGATCAACGGATTGTTTGCATCACGCGGCGCTGCTGCTGCGACCTGAGAAGCGGGGTTCTGCGCGGTCGCGCCCGGCGCCGCTGAGGGGGTCTGGCTGCCGCCACAGCCCGCCAGGCCCGAGGCCAGGACGGCGATACTCGCCAAGGCCAGCCTGCTGTTGATACCCATGGGTCTGTCCCGCGCGGCCATGTCCACCGCCGACCAACAGCCTAGGCGCGCCGGCCACCGGCCATCACCCTCTTTTGGGGGTGCTGGAACCCTCCGGCCGCCGTGCTTATCTCGAGGCCAGGCCACGCTGGAGACGATCCCATGACTGAAGCCAGGAAAGCCCGCGCCGTCGGGTTCAACCACGTCGCGCTTGAAGTCGGCGATATCGAGGAGGCGCTGGCCTTCTATGGCCGCATCTTCGACTTCGAGCTGCGCGGCAAGAGCGCCGACATGGCCTTCATCGACCTGGGCGACCAGTTCCTCGCGTTGCAGAAGGGCCGCAAGCAGCCCACCGACGACGGCCGCCACTTCGGCCTGGTCGTCGATGACCGCCAGGCGGTCCGCCAAGCCCTGGCCGAGGCCGGCGTCGACATCCTGCCCGGCCCCTTCCTCGACTTCTACGACCCCTGGGGCAACCGCATCGAGATCGTGGGTTATGCCGACATCCAGTTCTCCAAGACCCCCGACGTCTTGCGCGGCATGAAGCTGGAGCGCCTGACCAAGAGCCCCGAGGCGATCAAGGAACTCGCCGAGAAGGGGATGGGACCGGCGTAGACCCGGGTCAGACGACGGAGCCGCCGCCGTCCACCTTCAGCACTTGGCCGGTCGTGTAGCCGCCGCGCATCAGGTAGAGGTAGGCCTCGGCGACTTCCGCCGGCTCGGCGCCGCGCGCCAGCGGCAGCCGGGCGGTGAAACGCTGCAGCACCGCTTCGGGCATTGTGCTCGATCGTTCGGTCATCACCAGCCCCGGGCAGACGCAGTTGACCCGCACGGGCGCCAGGTCGACCGCCAGCGAGCGGGTCAGGGACTCGATCGCGCCCAGCATGGCGGTGCTCACCGGCGCGCCCTTGCGCGGCCGATGCGCCAGCATGCCGTCGGTCAGGGTGATGGAGCCGCCGGCGGCGATCTGGCCATAGCCGTGCTTGACCACCGCCAGCGCGCCCCAGAAACGCACCCCGAACGCGGCCTTCGCGGCCGACAGGTCAAGCTCCGCCAACGACGCCGCGCCGCCCATGCCGCCCCAGTCGCCGGCGGTGAACACCAGATGGTCGAAGGCCCCAAGCCGCTTGAAAAAGCCGGCGACGTCGGCCTCGTCGTTGACGTCCAACTTGGACCCCTCGGCGCCCTTGCCAAGCCGCCCAAGCGCCGCCTCGACACCCGCGGTCTGGCTCGAGGCCACGACCACCTGCGCGCCGCGCTCCAGCGCCGCTCCGGCGACGGCCAGGCCGATGCCGGAGGTGCCGCCGACGAGGACGACCTTTTTGCCGTGAAGGGGATCGGCAGCCATGCGGGCGTCCTTTGCGTCGACCGGGACGGGAGATGTCCGCCTATCATGGCGCAAGGCCGGGGTCGGCGTCGAGCACGGCGCCGACACCCCTTACCTTTTCGCCGTGCGCGCTGATAAAGTCGCACCAACACCCGGCAGGGCCGGGCAGGGGAGGCGCATATGCCCATCGCGGCGGTCAACGGTCAGAAGATCTACTACGAAGACACCGGCGGCGCCGGCCCGGCGGTGGTCTTTTCCCACGGTCTGTTCATGGACCACGCGATGTTCGCCCCGCAGGTCGAGGCGCTGAAGTCGAAATACCGCTGCATCACCTGGGACGAGCGCGGCCACGCCGGCACCGCGTCCGAGACGATTGAGCCCTTCACCTATTACGATTCCGCCGACGACCTGGCGGCGCTGCTGGCGCATCTGGGCGTCAAGCGGGCGGTCCTGGCCGGGATGAGCCAGGGCGGCTTCCTGTCGCTGCGCTGCGCGCTCACCCATCCGGAGATCGTCCGGGCGCTGATCCTGATCGACACCCAGTCCGGCCAGGAAGACCCGGCCGCGCTGGAAGGTCACATGCAGCTGGCCGACGCCTGGGCCGCGAACGGGCTGAGCGACGAGATGGCCGCGGTCATCGAGGGCATCATCCTGGGCGACGGCTGGGACGGGGCCGCCGCCTGGAAGGCGAAGTGGAAGACCATCAGCGCCGCGAACATGATGGGCTGTATGAACACGCTGGCGTCCCGTGACGACGTCACCGGCAAGCTGGGTCAGATCAAGGTTCCGGTCCTGGTCGTGCATGGCGACGGCGACGCGGCGATCAGCCTGGACCTTGGCCGCGCCCTGGCCAGAAACCTCGACGGGGAGCTGGTGGTCGTGCCGGGCGCCGGGCATGCGGCCAATCTCACCCATCCGGCCGTGGTGAACCCCGCCATCGCCCGCTTCCTGGATGCCTTGCCGGCCGACTGACCCTCAGACCTTCGCCAGCACGCCGGTGCGGAACGGGTCGCCGTGCCTGAGCCCCGCGTACATGCCGGATAGCGCCACGTCGTTGCCTTCCTTGGCGCCCTTCTCGTCGCGCGGGCGGCCGTCATAGACCACGTCGGGGCCGAGGAAGCGCAAGGAGACCGTGCGGCGGCGCATGCCGGGCTCGACGCCCGCGCCGCCGTGCAGCACGCCCAGGTGGAAGAAGATCAGGTCGCCGGGGGTCACGTCCCAGGAGAGGATATCCCAGGCGCCACGGTTGGCCTCGATGTCGGGCAGCCGCGGCAACAGGCTGTCGCGATAGAGCGGTGCGGTGTCGTCGTCGGCGGCAAAGGCCGAGCCGTTGTAGAGCGTGCCGCGATGCGAGCCGCGGACGAATTCGAGGCAATGGGTCTTCGGCAACGGATCGAGGCTGATCCAGCATGCGACCAGCTGCGAGCCCATCATCCGCAGGTACGAGGTGTCCTGATGCCAGGGCGTGCGCCGCGCCCGGCCGCCCTCCTTGAGGAAGAGCTGCTCGCCCAGGTACCAGAAGTCGGGCAGGCCCCAGAGCGCGCCCAGCGTGGTGTCGATCCCGGCCTCACGCACCACTCCGATCAGCCGGTGGCCGGTGTCTTCGTGGAAGGTCGCCGCCTCCTTCGGATAGAAGCGCTTGGCGTGAGTCGACGGGTTGGCCAGCGCCGCATCGACGCCGGCCTCGACCCTGGCCAGGCCCTCGGCGGTCAGCGCGCCAGGCAGATGCACGGCGCCGTCCTCATCAAGCGCCCGCGCCGCCGCCGCCCAGTCGCGCGCCGGCAGCGCGGCGAGCGGGATGCGCGCGGGGCCCTCGTCGGCTGACGTCGTCAGGCTCATGACGCTCTCCCTCGCGGCCCTGCTGCGCGGGCTCGGTGTGGAAGGCTAGGCCCGACGCGTCACGCGATCCAGCCTGTCGCGGCGTCAGCCGAGCGAAGTTGCCCTCACCGAGCGGGCCACCGAGTCAGTGACCCGAGCGAATGAAGTCGCTGATGAGGACCGCGGTCTGCAGCGGCCGCTCCAACTGCAACGCGTGTCCGGCGTCGGCGACCACGACGTGTTTGGCGCCCGGGATTAGCGCCCGCGTCGCCTCGGCATTCGCCTGAACGTCCGGAAAGTCGTGGGCGCCGACGATGAACAGCGTCGGAACCCTCAGACCCGGCAAGCGCGGCAGAGCCGATGGGCCGGGCCGGGCCGGGTCCACCGGCAGATGGCGGATGTTCTGCGGATTGGCCCTCAAGATGGCGACCGCCTTGGCCTTGGCCGCATCGTCGCCGGGCCTGATGTACCAGGGGTCATTCACCCAGTTGGCGGCCACGCCTTGGACGTTGCCGATCAGGATTGGCAGGAAGTTGCGGTTCTCGCGCCTGTTGGCGGCGGCGGACGGGGCCGGTCCGTTGGCTCCGGAGCCAACGAGGACAAGCCGGTCTACCGACTGTGGATGATCCAGCGCGTAGTCGAGCGCGATGCCACCGCCGGCGGAGAATCCGACCAGGGTAAACCGCTCGAGCCTCGCCGCGGCGATCACGGCCGCTAGATCCTCGGTCTGGGAATAGGGAGCCTTGGCGGCCGGCGACTTGCCGTAGCCGCGCCGGTCGTAGCGCAGGACGTGGAAGTCCTTGCACAGGACCGGCCACATGTCGTCGAAGCCGGACGAGTCGACCAGGCCGTCGTGAAGCAGCACGATCGCCTGCGCCCCGGATCCGCCCGCCTCGTAGAACAATTGACCGCCGTTCACGTCGGCGGCGTCGCCCTCGACCCGGTCGGGACCGACGGCCTTTCCCAGACTGAGGATGAAACGGATCAGGCGTCGTGCCATGCGAGCAATCCCGTCTTGGCTTGTGGCCGGCCAGCCGGACTGCGGCGGCCCGGCGACCAAAATGGAGAGAGGATATAAAAGAGACTATCTCTAAAATAAGCGACGCTCTAGCTTCGAGTCAATGACGTCCGATGCTCCAATCGACTCGCGCCGCCGTCGCCCCAAGGGCGATAAACGCGCCCGCACCCGCGCCAGGCTAATCCAGGTCGCGGCGCAACTGGTCGAGGAGAGGGGCTACGAACACACGACGCTGCAGGAGGTGGCGCGGCGCGCCGGCATGAGCAACGGCGCCGTCTATGGCAACTTCAAGAATCGGGAAGACCTGCTTGCCGCCATCGGTCCGACCTACTGGCCGCAGGTCCGGCCGGAGGTGTCGCCAGGAGCGAGTGTCGCCGAGATCATGCGGGCGGTGGCCGACGCCCTGATCGCGGTGATGCCCGACCGGATGCGGATGGGCGCCGGCCGCCTGAGGGGCCTGGCGTACGGGGTCGGCAACGACGCTCTATTGGCTCACGGGTCCAGAATTTCCGCCGAGCGCTATGCCGCGGCCAGCGGTTGGTGGCGCGAGCGATTCCCGGATCCGGCTCAGTTGCCGATGCCGGCCGAGGACTTGGTCCGGGTGGTCAGCGCCCTGACCGAAGGCCTCACCTATCAGCGCTTGCTTACGCCCGAACTGATCCCCGATGAGGTCATCTACGCAGCGTTCGCCGCCGTGGCGGGCGAGCGGTCAAATCCGCAAGGCTGAGTCAGCGCGCTCGGCTTACACCCGCACCACGGTCCCTGTCCGCGCGGATTCCCCTGCGGCCTCGGCCAGCGCCAGGGCGGCCAGGCCGTCGCTCAGACCCACGCGTGGCGCGGCGCCAGCCAGAACTTCGGCGAAGTGGGCCATTTCCTGGCGGTAGGCGTCGGCGTAACGGTCGAGGAAAAAGTTCTGGAAGGGAGCGGCGGCGCTGCCGGCTTCGGTCCAGGTCTCGAGGGTGGATTCGGTGACGTTGCCGGCGCGGACCATGCCGGCAGAGGCGAAGGCCTCGATGCGCTGGTCGTAGCCGTAGCCGCTGCGGCGGCTGTTGCTGATCAGGCAGAGCTTGCCGCCAGCCGTGCGCAGGAGGGTCCTGGCGGTGTCGACGTCGCCGGCCTCGCCGATGGCCGGATCGACCAGGCAGCTGGCGGCGGCGAACACCTCGACGACCTCTTCGTCCAGCAGCCAGCGGGCCATGTCGAAGTCGTGGATGGCCATATCGCGGAAGAGGCCGCCGGAGACCTTGATATAGGCCACCGGCGGCGGGGCCGGGTCGTGGCTGGTGATGTTCAGGGTCTCGAGCTTCCCGATGGCGCCGGAGTCCAACTGTGCCTTCAGCGCCTGGAAATGGGGGTCGAAGCGGCGGTTGAAGCCGAGCAGCAGCCGCGCCTTGGCTAGCGCCGGCGCGGCGGCGCGGGCGCGAGTCAGATCGAGGTCGATCGGCTTTTCGCAGAAGATCGCCTTGCCGGTCGCCGCGACGCGCAAGCAGAAGTCGAGATGGGTGTCGGTGGCGCTGGCGATGATCACACCCGCGACGTCCGGATCGGCCAGGGCCTGGTCCACGCTGGCGGCGGTCGCGCCGGTCTCGGCGGCCAGGACCCGGGCGGCGTCGGTCATCGGATCGACGATGTATTTCAGTGTCAGACCGGGCTGGGCCATGGCGTTGCGCGCATGAATCTTGCCGATGCGGCCGGCGCCGAAGAGGGCGAGTTTGCCCATTAGATATCCTCCACGGCGACAGGGGCGCTGGTTTGCACAGAGCGGCCGGCGGCATCGGCCAGGGCCAGCGCGCGGACACTGGCCTCGTAGCCGGTGACCGGATCGGTCTCGCCGGCCAGGACGGCGGCGAAGTGATCCATCTCGGCGTGGAAGGCCTCCGCGTAGCGCGCCGCGAAGCCGTCGTGGATCGGCGCGGTCAGGGCGCCGGCCTCGCTCCAGGTCTCCAGGGTCGAGATGCGCGGATTGTCGGCCATGGCCATGACCATCGAGCCGTAGGCCTCGGCGCGCTGGTCGTAGCCGTAGCCGCTGCGGCGGGTGTTGCTGATGCTGCAGAGCCTGCCCGAAGCCGTGCGCAGGATGAGGCGCGCGGTGTCGACGTCACCGGCAGCGCCGATGGCCGGATCGACCAGGCATTCGGCCATGGCGAAGACCGAGACCGGCTCCTCGTCCATCAGCCAGCGGGCGGTGTCGAAATCGTGGATGGTGAAGTCGCGGAACAGGCCGCCCGAGGCCGGGATGAAGGATGGCGGCGGCGGAGCCGGGTCGTGGTTGACGATGGCCAGTGTCTCCAGGGTCCCGATGGCGCCGGAGACGATCTGGGCTTTTAAGGCCTGGAAATGCGGATCCAAGCGCCTGGTGAAGCCGACATAAAGCGGCGACGACGCGCCTTTGAAGGCATCGGCCTTGGCGCGCAGCCGGGCGAGGTCGAGATCGAGCGGCTTTTCGCAGAACACCGCCTTGCCGGCGGCGAGACAGGCCAGGGTGAAGTCCAGATGGGTGTCGGTGGCGCTGGCCACGATGACGCCGGCCAGGTCCACATCGGCGAGGGCCTGGGCGAAGCTCGCCACGCCACAGCCGAGCTCGGCCGCCAGGGTCTGCGCGCCATCGGAGCGGGTCTCGATCAGATAGGCAAGGTCCAGGCGTGGGTTGGCCTTGGCGTCATGGCCATGGATCGCCCCCATGCGCCCGGCGCCGATCTGAGCGACCTTGAAGGCGGGGCGCGGCATGGTCCGCTCTTATGGAAGGACGCGGGCGCCGGCAACCGCGACCCTTCTCCCTCTTGCGGGAGAAGGTGGCCCCGAAGGGGTCGGATGAGGGGTCGATAGCCCTATCTGGCAAGTCCAGACGCCAGCACGGCGATCGCCGCGGGACCCCTCATCCGCCTGCTTCGCAGGCGCCTTCTCCCGCAAGGGGAGAAGGCCGCCGTGGGTTGGGCCGCGCCTCCCTAGCCTGTGACCAGCACCACCTTGCCGTGCGGGTGGTCGTTTTCCAGGAAGCGATGCGCGTCGGCGGCCTGGGCCAGGGGGAAGGTCTTGGCGACCTCGACCTTGACCTTGCCGGCGTCGATCAGCGCAGCGATTTCGGCCAGCTGGCCGCCGTTTGGGGTGGCCATATAGCGTTCGGCCTTCAGGTGTTTTGCCGCCGCCTTGGCCTTGTCCGGCTCCTGGACGGTGGAGATCAGCGCCCTGCCGGGTTTCAGCACCGCGAAAGACCGGTCCTGGGTTTCGCCGCCGATGAGGTCGAAGACCAGGTCGACATCGTGGGCGACGTCTTCAAACCGCTGCTTTTCGTAGTCGACCACTTCGTCGGCGTCGTAATCGCGCACGGCCTGCAGGCCGTCCCCGGAGGCGGTGGCGATGACGTGGGCGCCCCCGGCCTTGGCGAACTGGACGGCGAAGCCGCCGACGCCGCCGGACCCGCCGTGGATCAGCACGGTCTGGCCGGATTTCAGGCCGCCGTGGTCGAACAGGCCCTGCCAGGCTGTGGTCGCGGCCAGCGGGACGCCCGCAGCGGCGACCATGTCGAGGCTCTTCGGCTTGGCCGCCGCTCCACCGGGGACGACCAGCGCGTACTCTGCATAGCCGCCGTCGGCCCAGTCAAGATGGGCATAGACCTCGTCGCCGACCTTGAAATCCCCGGCCGCCGTCTCGACCACGCCGGCGACGTCGCGGCCGAGCGTGACCGGCAGGTCGGCCTCCTTGACCCGTGGATAGCCGCCCTTGCGGATCTTGTAGTCGACCGGATTGACGCTGGCCGCCGCGACCTTGATCAACAGCTTGCCGCCGTCGGCTGCAGGCTTGTCGATCTCGTCCAGCCGCAGGACTTCAGGCCCGCCAAAACGGTGGATGCGGATGGCTTTCATCGGAGGCTCCAGGCTGACGCGCACCGGTAACGGCGGCGTGGCGGGGAGCGTTCCGCCTTAGCGGTGTACCTGGGCGCGCCAGGCCTCGTGGCGGGCGTTGGCTTCGTCGGCGCCGATGCGGGGCTCGAAGACGCGGTCGTGGCGGGTGAAGGCGGCGAGGTCGGCCTCCGCCAGCGCGCCGACGCCGCGGCCGGCGCCGATGGCCGCGCCGCAGGCGGCGGCGTCGCGGAGCGCGTGGCGGGCGACGGGCAGGCCGGTGATGTCGGCCTGGATCTGCAGGAGCGTGTCGCTGGTCGCGAGGCCGCCGTCGGCCTTCAACACCGTCGGCGCCGGAAGTTCGGTGGCGCCGGTGATGTGGTCGAGGATCTCGCGCACCCGGAAGGCGACGCCTTCCAACGCCGCCCGGGCGATCTCCGCCGCGCCGGTCGCGCCGCTCAGGCCCGCCAAGGCCGCGCGCCGGGCCGGGTCGCCATGCGGGGCGCCGAGGCCTTGCAGGGCCGGCAGGAAGGTGACGCCGCCTGCGTCGGGCGCCGAGGCCGCCAGCGACTCGAACCGGGCGTGGTCGCCGAGCCGCATGGTGTTGCGCACCCAATCCACTGCCGAACCGGCCGAAAAGACCATGCCCTCCAGACAAAAGCGCGTCTCGCCCGCGACGTGGGAGACCACGAACGGCGGGGTCGACATGCCGGCGAAGACGAAACCGCCGCCGGTGCCGGCGTCGAGGGTGGCCGAGGTGCCATAGGTGACCTTGACCGCGCCGGCGGCCTCGGCGCCGTGGCCGATCAGGGCGCTCTGCTGGTCGGCGACAATGGCGGCGATGGGGACGGCCGCGCCGAACGCCGCCCACGTGGTGGTCCCGATGTCGCCCCAGGTGTCGACCAGGCGCGGCAGGATGGCCTCGTCGAGGCCCTGCAAATCCAGCAAGGCGCGGTTCCAGCCCATGCTGGCCAAGTCCAGATAGCCCATCGGCCAGGCCTGGCTGCGGTCGGTGGCGTGGACGCCGCCGCTGAGCTTGAAGACCAGGAAGGCGTCGATATTGCCCACCGCCAGCCGCCCGGCGGCGGCCAGGGCCTTGGCGTCGGGCGTATCGGCGATCAGCGTCTCCAGCTTGGCGGCGGCCTGCTGCGGGGCGATGGCATAGCCGGATGCCATCAGCTCGCGGGCGCGCTCGGTTCCGCGCAGGTCGCTCCAGACCACCATGGGGCCGAGCGGCTTGCCGGTCGCCTTGTCCCAGGCGACCAGGCTGGTGCGCTGGGTGGTGATGCCGATGGCCGCCACGTCGGCGCGTTGGCGGCCGGCTTGCGCCAAGGCGGTGCGCATCAGCCGCCGGACGCTGGTCCAGATGGCGGCGGCGTCCTGCTCGACCCGGCCGGGCGCCGGCGAGACCGTGCGCACCGAGGCGGAGGTGCGCGCGACCAGCCGGCCGTCCAGCGAGAAGAGGCAGACCCGGGCGGTGGTGGTGCCTGCGTCGATGGCCAGCAGCAGTTCAGGCATCGGGAATGAGCACGCCGGGGTTCATGATCCCGTTCGGATCCAGCGCCTGCTTGATCGTGCGCAGCAGGTCCAGGCCGCCGACACCCAGTTCGCGCTTCATGTAGTCGCGCCGGGCGCGGCCGATGCCGTGGTGGTGCGAGAGGCTGCCGCCGTGGCGGCCGGTGGCCTCCAGGATGCGCCGCCAGGCCTCGAAATAGGCGCTCTCCATGTCCGCCGGGTCGGGCGGCAGGACGGCGAAGGTGAAGTAGAGGTTGAGCCCACTGCGATAGACGTGGGAGCTGTGCGCGGAGCCCGCGAGGCAGCCCGGAATTTCTTTCAGAGAGGTGACGGCGTCGACATAGACCGAATTGATCCGGTCCCAGTCCGCCGAGACCTCGACCGTGTCGGCGACCATACTTCTGTCCAGGATGGCGTCCCAGGGCGGCACGGTGTTGCGATGATCAAGCCAGTGCTCGACGATGTCGGCGGGGGCAGGGCGGACCTCGGCCTTGGCGGCGAGGGCCGCAACGGCGGCGACCTCGGCCTCGACCAGCGCCTTCGGGCCTTCATGGACCATCAGGATGACGCATTGGCTCAGCCGGCCGTCGAGGCGGCGGCTTTCGCGCTCGTCGTACTGGCGCATCACCGGCGGGCGCCAGCCGGACTGAACGATCTCGCGCTGCAACTCGAAGCCGGTGTGCATGTCCGGGGCCTCGAAGGCCGAGAGGGCGCGGGCCTCCGGCGCCCGGCGCAGCGAAACGGTGACGCCGGTGATCACGCCGAGCGTGCCTTCCGAACCCATGATCAGGTTGCGCAGGTCCGGCCCGGCCGAGGCGCGCGGACCTTTGCCGAGGACCACGAACTCGCCGTTCGGCAGCACCGCCTCGATGGAGTGGACGATGTCCTCGATATTGCCGTAGGCCGTGGAGAACTGGCCGGAGGCGCGGGTGGCGATCCACCCCCCGACGCTGCTGATCGCCACCGACTGCGGCCAGTGGCCGATGGTCAGGCCTTGCGCCGCGACGGCGGCCTCGGCCTCGGCGCCATTCTTACCGGCGTCGAAGCCGGCCAGCAGGTTGACCGGGTCGATGAAGCGCACCGCGCTCATGGCCGACATATCGAGCAGGATGGCGTCCGGCCGGGCGATGACCCCGCCGACCACGCCACTGCCCAGGCCGAACGGGATGACCGGCGTCCCGCGCTCGTTGGCCAGCCGCAGGGTCGCCTGGACGTCGGCGACGGAGCGAGGGCGCACGACGCAGGCCGGGCGCGGGGCAGGGCTCTGGCCGCGATCGCGCAGATGGCTGACCATCCAGTAGTCGTGGCGGCGTTCGTCCAGACGCGCGGGGTCGGTCAACACCTGGGCCTCGCCGAGGGCGGCCGTCAGGGCGTCGACGATCGGAGTGGTCATGCGGTCTCAGGCTCCCAGGGCTGCGTGGCCCGCAGATTTGAAAGGGCGTCGCGGCGAAGCGCCCGGCAGTGGTCGATCTGGCTTTGGCGTTCGGCCGCAGACCAACCCAGCAGCGGCGCCATGGCCTCGGCGGCGGCGTCGAGCGCCGGGAAGGCCGGGTCGAGATCGAACCATGCCCGTGCGCCGCGCCTGACCCAATAGTCTTCCAGGGTGAGCGCGCCTTCGTGCAACACGGCGTAGGTGGCTTCAGCCGCCGCGCCATCACCTGCAGCTTGGGCCTCCGACCCGTAGAGGTCTACCTGACGCGCCGCCGCCTCGGGCGCAGCGCCGGCCGCGACCAGAGCCGCGGTCGCGGCGGCGACATCGACATCGCCGCCGGGCAGAGGCTCCTTGGCGGTAAGGCTCTTGGCGGGTTTGCGCCCCAGGCCCTCTTCGATCAGGTCGACCACCCGCTCGGCCATCTTGCGATAGGCGGTCAGCTTGCCGCCGGCGATGGAGAGCACGCCGGCCGGGCCGGTCCACAGCTCGTCCTTGCGCGAGATGTCCGAGGCCGACTTGCCCTCCTCGGCCACCAGCGGCCGCACGCCCGACCAGGCCGAGGCGATGTCGGCGGGGGTCAGCGGGGCGACCGAAAACCACTCGGCGACGGCGGTAAGAAGGTAGTCCGCGTCCGCCGCGGTGATCTCCGGCCAGTCTTCGGTGGTCGGATGGAAGGTGTCGGTGGTGCCGATATAGGTGGTCCCGCCCTTGGGCACGGCAAAGACGCTGCGCCGGTCAGCGGCCGGGAAAATTACGGTGCGCGACACTGGCAATTTCTCGCGCGGCACGACCAGATGCACGCCCTTGGTCAGGGTCAGGCGGCCGCCCACGCCAGACGCCTCAAGGGCGCGGATCGCGTCCACCCAGGGGCCGGCCGCGTTGACGATCATCCGCCCGCTCACCCGCGCCGTGCGTGCGGGCGCTCCGGGCAAAGTCTCGCGGACGGTGACGGCGATGGCCCGGCCGTTCTCGGTCAGGATAGCCTCGACGGCGCAATAGTTTGCGACCACTGCACCGTGTTCGGCGGCGCTGCGCACATTGGCCAGGGTCAGCCGGGCGTCGTCGGTAAGATATTCCGGATAGACCACCGCGCCCGCCAGGCCGGCCGCGGCGATGGCCGGTTCGTTGGCCTCCAGTTCGGCCAGCGACCAGACCTCGTGCTTGCGGCTCTTCGGCACGCCGCCGAGCTTTTCGAAGGTCCAGAGGCCGGCGCGCAGCTTGGTGATCGTGCCTCCGGTCTTGGCCGGAATGACGAAGGGGGTTTCGCGGGCCAGGTGCGGGGCGATGGCCTGGACGATCTTCCGCTCCGACGCCGCCTCGCGCACCAGGGCGATATCGCCCATCGGCAGGTAGCGCAGGCCGCCATGGATCATCTTCGACGAGCGGCTGGAGGTCCCCGAGCCGAAATCCCGCGCCTCGACCAGCGCGACGCTCAGGCCCCGCATGGCCGCATCCCGCGCCACGCCCGCCCCGGTGATGCCGCCGCCGATCACGATGACGTCGAAGGTCCCCGCGCCCAGAGCGTCGAACAGCCGATCGCGTCCGCGAAGATCGAGCGATCCTGAACCCACGTCATCCTCCCTTAGCGCGCCACCTCTAGCGCCCGACGACAGGGCTTGCGAGTGGTCGCGCCATTCTAAAAGCCGTCATCCCCCGCTGGAGCCACGAAGTGGCGGAATGCGGGGGACCCATGAACACTGACCTAGACCGTGTTCATGGGTGGCCCGGACAAGCCGGGCCATGACGGTTAGAGTAAGCCAGGCCATGAGGTTGTGCGGCCTGCGCCGGGGAGGGAATGAGCATGAAGATCGCCAGCGCTCGGGTGATCGTGACCTGCCCGGGCCGCAACTTCGTGACCCTGAAGATCGAGACCGAGGACGGCGCCTATGGCATCGGTGACGCCACCCTGAACGGCCGCGAAAAGGCGGTGGTCGCCTATCTGGAGGACCATGTGGTCCCGACCCTGATCGGCCGCGACCCGCGGCGGATCGAGGACATCTGGCAGTACCTCTATCGCGGCGCCTATTGGCGGCGGGGGCCGGTGACCATGCGCGCCATCGCCGCCGTCGACACCGCGCTCTGGGACCTGAAGGGTAAGATGCTGGGCGCGCCGATCTACGACCTGCTCGGCGGCAAGAGCCGCGACGGGGTGATGGTCTACGGCCACGCCAACGGCGATGACATCGCGCAAACGGCCGACGAGGTGCAGCGTTATCTGGAACTGGGCTACCGCGCCGTGCGCGCCCAGAGCGGCGTGCCGGGTGTGAAAGGGGCCTATGGGGTCGGGCGCGGCCAGATGTTCTATGAACCGGCCGATGCGGCCTTGCCGACCGAGACGGTCTGGTCGACGCCCCAGTATCTCGACCACGCGCCGAAGCTGTTCGACGCCCTGCGCGAGCGGTTCGGCTTTGGCCCGCACCTGCTGCACGACGTCCACCACCGGCTGACCCCGCTGGAGGCGGCGCAACTGGGCAAGTCGCTGGAGCCGCATCGGCTGTTCTGGCTGGAGGACGTCACCCCGGCGGAGAACCAGGAGGCTTTCCGACTGATCCGCCAACACACCACCACGCCGCTGGCGGTGGGCGAGATATTCAACACGCTGTGGGACTGCAAGGACCTGATCCAGGAGCAGCTGATCGACTATATCCGCGCCACGGTGGTCGGCGCCGGCGGGCTGACGCATCTGCGGCGCATCGCCGACTTCGCCTCGATCTGGCAGGTGCGCACCGGCTGCCATGGGGCCACCGACCTGTCGCCGGTGACCATGGGCGCGGCGCTGCATTTCGACACCTGGGTCCCCAACTTCGGCATCCAGGAATACATGCGTCACACGCCCGAGACGGACGCGGTCTTCCCGCACGCCTACCGCTTCGAGGCCGGGCTGCTTTATCCGGGCGACGCGCCCGGGCACGGCGTCGACATCGACGAGGCGCTGGCGACCAAGTACCCGTACGAGCCGAAACAGCTGCCCGTCGCTCGTCTCGAGGACGGGACCATGTGGAACTGGTAGTGGCCACACTCGACAAGCCGCCGCTTTTCCACCTGGCCGCCCGCGATGGCGCACGCCTGGACCTGGCCAGCGATGGCGCCGCGGTCGTGCACATCTTCGTGCTGGAAGTCGACATCATCCGTGTCGCGGTGCTGCCGAATGGCGGCTTCGAGATGGGGTGCACCTGGGCGATCGCGCCGGGCGCCGAGGACATCGCCGACGAGGGTCGGGACCGCTTCGACCTGGCGGGGTTCGCGAGCCCGAACTTCGCGCTGACCGAGGGGGATGGCCGGCTGGTCATCGAGACCCAGCGGTTGCGGCTGACCGTCACCCTGGCCGGCTTCTTCTGCCGCTGGGAGATGAGGCGGGGCGACGACTGGGTCGAGATCGCCCGCGACCGGCCGACCCAGGCCTATGATTTCGGCTGGTGGGGCGGGGGCGTCAGCCACTTCCTCGTCCAGCAGCCGGGCGAGCGCTATTTCGGCCTTGGCGAGTGCTCTGGACCGATTGACCGGCGCGGCCGGCGCTATCGGCTGAGCCCGACCGACGCCCTTGGCTACGACGCCGAGACGTCGGACCCGCCCCACAAATCGATTCCCTTCTACATCACGCTGAACGGTGACGGCGCGTCCGCGCACGGCCTCTTTTACGACACCCTGTCCGACTGCGAATTCGACCTCGGGTGCGCCCGCGACAACTATCACGGCCTGTTCCGCGGCTTTGCCGCCGACCACGGCGACCTCGACTATTATGTGATCGCCGGCCCCCAGATCGCCGACGTCACGCGCCGGTTCACCTGGCTGACCGGCCGCCCGGCCTTGCTGCCGCGCTGGAGCCTCGGCTATTCTGGCTCGACCATGGCCTATACCGACGCCGCCGACGCCCAGGCGCGGATGGCCGAGTTCCTGGACGGCTGCGCCGCCAGCGACATCCTCTGTTCATCCTTCCACCTGTCGTCCGGCTACACCTCGATCGGCGACCGCCGGCACGTCTTCACCTGGAACCGCGACAAGTTCCCCGATCCGCGCGCCTTTACCGCGAGCTATGCCGCGCGCGGCGTGCATCTCTGCGCCAACATCAAGCCCTGCCTGCTCGCAGACCACCCATTCTTCGAGACCGCCTGGAAGGCCGGCCTGCTGGTCTGCGAAGCCAACGGCGCGCCGTCCTGGGTGCAGTGGTGGGATGGGCTGGGCGCCTATCTCGACTTCACCAATCCGGCGACCTCGGCCTGGTGGAGGGCGAACGTCACCGATCAGCTGCTGGACCACGGGATCGACGCCACCTGGAACGACAACAACGAGTTCGAAGTCCGCTCTCCGGACGCCCAGGCCATGGGGTTCGGCCGACCGTTCGCGGCGCGCGAGGCCAGGCCGCTGCAGACGCTGTTGATGCTGCGCGCGTCGCGGGCCGCGCAGGTCGCACATAGCCCCGACAAGCGCCCCTTCTTGGTCACCCGCGCGGGACCGGCCGGCCTGCAGCGCTACGCCCAGACTTGGTCGGGGGACAACGCGACCTCTTGGAAGACGCTGCGGTTCAATCTGAAGATGGGCCTGGGCCTGGCGCTGTCTGGCGTCTCCAATTCCGGCCACGACATCGGCGGTTTCTCCGGCCCCGCGCCCGACGCCGAGCTCTTCGTGCGCTGGGTGCAGGCGGGCGTCTTCATGCCGCGCTTCAGCATCCATTCCTGGAACGACGACGGCACGGCCAACGAGCCCTGGATGCACGCGGAGGTGACGGCGCACGTGCGCGACCTGATCCGGTTTCGCTATCGCCTGGAGCCTTACCTGTACGATCTGGCGTGGCGTTACGCTCGCGACTTCGAGCCGATGACACGGCCGACCTTCTACGACTTCCCGGACGACCCGCGCTGCCTGGCCGACAACGACGAGCTGATGCTGGGCCCGAACCTGCTCGCAGCGCCGGTGGTCGAGCCGCGCCAGCATGTGCGCGACGTCTATCTGCCCGCGGGCGCCGCCTGGATGGACTTCTGGACCGGCGAACGCTTCGCCGGTGGCCAGACGGTGACCCTGCCGGCCCCGCTCGACCGCCCGGTGCTGCTGGCCCGCGAGGGCTGCGCCATCCCGCTCAACCTCGCCGACCAGCATTTCGGCCGGCCCGCCGATGCGCGAGGGTTCCTGCTGTTTCCGCCCGAGGGCGAGGGCGAGTTCACCGCCGAGTGTTTCGAAGACGACGGCGAGTCCGTCCTGACGCCCGCCAGCCACGGCTTCTGGCGTCTGCGTGTCGTCTGCACCGCCGATCGCGTCCTCTGCCACGTCGAGCGTCAAGGCGGCCGACCGCCGGCGGGTGCGGTGTCGATCCTACTGCCCGAGGCGGAAACGCGGGCGTTGGAGGTTGTCGAGCCGAGCTAACCCCCAACCGTCATCCCCCGCTGGAGCCGCGCAGCGGCGGAATGCGGGGGATCCATGAACACGGGAGATGTCGGTGATGCGCGGCGGAACGGCTAGGCCTGCGAAGCTCCCGTTCCCTCGTGTTCATGGGTGGCCCGAACAAGTCGGGCCATGACGGGTAAAGGTGAGAGGTCGGCGGTTACAGCAGTGCTTCCAGCCGCTCCGCCGGCCGGCACAACGCGGTTCCCTTGGGCGTGACCACGATCGGGCGTTCGACCAGGATGGGGTCGGCGACCATGGCGGCGAGGATCGTGTCGTCGCTGGACTCGGTGGTGATGCCAAGGGCTTCGGCGGGGGTGCCACGGGTGCGCAGGATGTCGCGCGGGCGGGCGTGCATGGCCTTGAGCAGGCCCTCGAGCTGCGGCTTGGTCCAGCCCGCCTTTAGGTACTCCACCACGTTCGGCTCGAGGCCGCGCTCCCGCAGCGCGGCCAGCACGTTGCGCGAGGTGCCGCAGCCGGGGTTGTGGAAGATGGTGACGGGACCTTTTCCACTGATTTCATCCTGTTTCGTCATGTTCTCGATTTCCTTGCCCGATAAGGCTCTTGCGTTTCGTACGGTTTCAGCGACCATCACACAGTTTCGTCTTTCTGTGACCTATCTGCGACCTTTTTGGCGCTAGGTCACAAATCAAGGTTCCCGATGCCGGCTGTCAAACTCACCGCCCGTTTCTGCGAAGGCGCAAAGCCCACGAAGGGTAAGCAGCTATCGTATCCGGATGCCGTGGTCACCGGCCTGGAGTTCCGAATATCCGGGAATGGCCGCAAGAGCTGGTCCTTCCGTTACCGCACCCAGGACGGCCACCAGGGGCGGCTGACGCTGGGCGTCTTCTCGGACAGCTACGATCTGGAGAAAGCCCGCCGCGAGGCCGCGAAGGTGAGGGTGGTTGTCGATGATGGCGGCGATCCGGCCGAGGTGAGGCGAGCCACCAAGCACAAGGCCAAGACCGAGCCGATCCGCACGATGGACGATCTGGCTGAGACCTATTTCGCGGCCTGCGAGCGCGGCGAATGGCGGCCGAAGAACAAGCACAAGCGGGCTTCCACGCTGAAGAATGAGCGCGAAGTCTACCGTCTCTATCTCACGGCCCCGCTGGGCAAGTCGCGCCCAGAGGCGGTGACCAGGCCGATGGTGAAGGACATCCTTCGCGCGATGATCGACCGCGGCATCAGTTCGCGCACCAACCGCGCCCACGCCATCTTGCGCCAGGTGTTCAACTTCGCGGTGGCGGAGGGACGGGTCGCCGCCAACCCCCTGATCATGCTGCCGCCGATGGCTCCGGAGAAGCCGCGCGCTCGCACCTACACCGATGCGGAGCTGGCGGCCGTTTGGGACGGGATCCTTCACCCGGAAAACCTCAAGATGCCTGCCGACCTCGCGGCGAAGCGGCGCGATGGCGAGAAAGTCCATGTCGGTCCTGGGGTGCGGATCGCCCTGCAACTCGCCATGCTGCTGCTGCAGCGCCGCGGCGAGATCGCCGGCATGGCAATCCCGGAACTCGATCTTGAAAACGGCGTGTGGCTAATCCCGGCCGAGCGGATGAAGAACAATCGGCCTCACACTGTGCCGTTGTCGGCGGAAGCGGTGAAACTGATCCGAGCAGCGCTTGAGCTGCACGACGGCCGTCAAACGCCTTACGTCTTTCCCAGCCCGACCGGAGAGAAGCCGATCGGCGGAGCGGCGATGAACCATGCTCTCAAGGGCGTCCTTATGGCTCTGGGGATCGCCAACGCCACCGTGCACGACATCAGGCGCACCGGATCGACTTTGATGACGAGCGAGCGCCTGGGCGTCTCCCAGTTTATCCGGAGCAAGGTGCTTGGCCACGCTGACGCCGGCGGTGGCGCCGTCGTCTCGGGCACGGTGTATGACGCCAATTCCTACATCGCCGAGAAGCGCCGGGCGCTGGAGGCGTGGGAAGGCCTGTTGCTGGAGATCGTGGGCGAGCGCGTGCGGCCGGGCAATGTGACCGCTCTCAAACAGGCCTGAGAGCCAGCACCGACGGCGGCTAATGCCTGGCCGGGGCACCGAGTTCGCCAAAGCCCCTAGAGTTGGAGGTCGCTTTGGTGCCTGGCGGCGAGATTAACGCCGAGAAAATTGCGGGCGAGGGTCTTATGGGTAACACCGGCTTGCCTTGCGGCCGCCAGTTGTTCGTCCGTGGTGAAGTGAACGAACATCGGCGAAACCGTGCGTATGCGCTCGGCATAATATTTCAGGGCAAAATGGCCGTACCAATCAGCCTCCCAGGGCGACAAGTGGATCAGGTCGACGAAGCTGAGACCCTGCCCCGATATCATCAAATCCAGCGCGGCCAAAATCTCTGCGCAAAACAGCATCGGCGGCGGAAGGCAGGTAATCCGCCGGGCCGGATAGTCGGCTGAGAAGGCGTAAGGTATTAGGCTCCAGGCAAGATCTGGGGGGCAGTTTTTATAGTTTAAATCATGCAGGAAGCCCTCTGGTATCTTCAGCGGATCGGGTCGGAAATCGACCTTGGCCGATGAGTAGGTGGACCTTGCCGTCAAACCGAGGACGAGGTTGTTATCCCCACCAAGGGCCCCATAACCATGGTCCCGTTCAGCCGTCTGGGCGACGACCCGTATTTCATCCGGCGGCCCGAAAACGTCCTCCTCGCTGAACGGCCGGATGAAATAGCAATCTGAATCGATAGCCAGATAGCGGTCACAAAGGCCAAGGCGGTAAAAGGCGAGCTTGACTACCTGTTGTTGGCGCCAGCCGTCGAGCCAGTCGAAGCACCTTGGTTCGACGAACTCCTCCTCAGCTATGAGCAACGCGCTGGCGGGAACAACGCGCCGGAAGTCCGCCAGATCAGCATGGGGAACGCAAACGACCAGGCGCAATCCGCTTTGGTCATGATCGAGTATGGATCGCACCAGGACTTCGAAGCGCTCCAGATCCGGCGCGAACGACTTGCACATCAGCGCCGAGCGGACAGGGACGACCAGCCGATCCGGCGCCGCGTCGGCCTCGAGGGAGATGGCCGTCACAGCCAGGCCGAGCGGACGGGAAACCGCTCCGATAGGGTCGCCGATCAAGCCGCTGCTCAGCTCAAGTCGAAGGATGCGGTCCTGCGCTAGCTCCCCGATCGACCAAGTCAGGCCGTTGGGGTTCAGCCCGCTGTCAGACAGGCCGACGTCGGCGCCGTTGACCTTGAGCCGGGCCGCCTCAGGGGCCGGTCGCCGAAGCTCCAGTTCGATGCGCAAAGGCGCGCAAACAGTGGCGGGCAACACTATGAGGACTTCCGCCGTGGGCCCGGCGGTCCGCCGGCCAAAAGTTTCGGCCTCGCGCCAACCCGCCCTGAAAATCACCGGAAGGGCGGGCGATGGGAGACTGATCCGAAGGCGGGGCATTACGCCTGATGTCTTCCCTCAATGGAACCCGAGGGGTCCGCTCGCCGACCAATGATGGCGTTGAGTTGCTCGAAGTATCGCGCGTTAGAAAACAGGCCGTCGTATAAGGCTGCAGCGCTGCCGCAGAAGCTGACACCCGTCTTGAGTTGCTGGCCCATGGCCCAAGCGAAATCTTCCGGCCTGTCTCGCGGCGCAAAGAAATTCTCCACCTCGCCAATACGGCGCAAGCCGCGCAGAGCGTGGCTGGTAACGGTCATGGGCTTGCCAGCGCACAGACCTTCGATCAGCTTGATTGACGTTCCTGTTCCCGACACTGCCGGAGCGATAACGGCCCGGGACCTGCGATAGTAGTCGTCGATGTGGTCCACTTCTCCGATCATCATTGATGTGTAGCGCGCGCGAAGGTCGGGTCGTTCGCTGCGCACCAGTTCTTCCACCCTGCCAACGATCGCTATCCGTACTTTGGGTCCTAGACGGGGAACGACCTGGTCCAGCAGCCAAGCCACACTCTCGAAATTGGGCCGGTTGTTATTGCCGACATAGAGGAAGTCAAAGTCGGCTTCGCGCCTCAGGCTACGATCGGCGACGAGCGTTCGCTCGGTCCTCGGGTCGAGCGAGGGCAGGAGCAGCTCGTGCCGTTGCCCCGGCGAGCCGGCTTCGAAATAAGCCAAGTCGTCGGGGGAGCAGTGAATCAACACATCCGCCGACCGGCAGAGTTCCAGCTCCGTCTTTCTCAAGGTTTCAAGTGGATCTGGGCGTCTCGTGAAATGGCTGGTCTTACCCGCTGCTTGCACGGCCGCTGCCTGAACGTCGTGGGTATCGAGGACAACGGCCGGACGGTGGCCCTGCAGGCGTTCGACGAGATCGGCAACGCGCTGGCCGAGCCAAGCCTCGAAACAATGGTTCACGTGCACCAGCTCTATTCGGTGGTCGTTGATGAACGTCAAAGCCTCGGCAGGCGGGTCTGAGCAAGCCGCGTAGCGGGCGGTGACGGCGATCACGTCATCACCCCGCGCCGTCCGCCATTGGACGTAGGACTTGGAGTTGCGGCCGGCCATTTGATCTGAATTGAGCGCATGAGCCACCAAGCTCGCTTCCGGGAACGTAAGCCCCTTTTCGGACCGGTCCCAGAAGGCCGCTTGGTCGGCGCAATGTCCGCAGTCGGTCGGTCCAAGCAAAAGCATGACCTTGCGGCCAGCCCAGGCATGGGCCGCGACCTGAGCGGCAAAAAGATTGGCGCTGCCCGTGTAAGGCCATGGCGGCGCGATCAAGACCACACCGGGCGCGCCGCTGCCTCGCCCAATCGTGGACTTCGGCTCCATAGCCCCAGGAGGCCTGCACCCACGATGTTCTGCCATCTCGACCACACCGAACAACATTTGCGATAGCCGGAAAGCGGTGAGAAGATAATAGACCAATCTGACCCTTGGCGTTGGCGGGGACGGGGGCGAGCATCGGCGACCTAAACACTTCGGCGGAAGCAGCGACGCTCGACGCGATCCAAAACGCGATCATCGTCACCGACTCTAACGGTCGAATTGTTTTTTGGAACAAATTTGCCGAGCAACTCTATGGCTGGTCGGCCGACGAGGTTCTGGGATCCGACGTCAATGAGATAACCCCGGCAGACCGTGATGTTGCGCGCGGCGCGATGTCTTCGATCACCGATGGGCAAACTTGGTCCGGTGAGTTCATGGTGAAGCGAAAGAGCGGCGAGGCGTTCCCCGCTTTCGTGACCACGTCCGCCATGTACGACACCGCTGGCCGCCTGACCGGCTTCGTAGGGGTGTCATTCGACATCACCCAGCAGAGAGAGCGGGCTCAAAGCTACGAAGCTTTATTCAAGACAATGTCGGAGGGTTTCGCCATCTGCGAGGCTATTCGAGATGATAGCGGAGTCTTGACCGACTATCTGATCGTAGAAATCAATCCGGCGCTTCAGACAATGCTGGGCGGTCTAACGGACATGGCGGGGAAACGACTGAGCGAGACGGACTTCGGCGACGAGGCCTGGCTCCAGCTTTGCGATCGCGTGCTGAGGACTGGCGAGCCTGCGCAGTTCGAGTTCCACAATCCGGCAACGGACAAATGGCACGAGGTCGGCATAAGCCGGGTGAGCAGCGATCGAATGGCGCAATTCGTCTTCGACATCACCGAGCAGAAGATCGCCGAAGCCCGGCAATCCAGCCTGTTTGACGAACTGAATCATCGGGTGAAGAACAACCTGACGCTGGTTGCGAGCTTCCTCCGCATCCAGGCTAGGGATGCGAGTGACGAAGCTCGCGATCAGCTGATCAAGGCGGTCGGTCGCGTTCAAAGCATCGCCCAGGTGCACGACGCGCTCTATCGGGGGCATCGGCGAGACACTGTGGACTTCGCCGCATATCTGCAAAACCTATGCGCCAGTCTCTCCCAGTCGCTCATTGTCGACCAGCGCTTGACGCTTGAGGTGGAAGCGGAACCTGTACAGCTCTCGATCGACAGCGCGATCGCTCTGGGCATGGTCGTCAACGAACTCGTGACCAACGCGATCAAGTATGCCTATCCGGGGTCGGCAAATGGGTCCGTCACCGTGCGTTGCGTGCGCGATGAAAATGCCATTCTCCTGACAGTCGGCGATTCTGGGCGGGGACTGCCAGCCAACGTTGGCGAGTTACGCGGCGGACTGGGCATGAAGCTGGTTTCGTCGCTGGTTGACCAGGCTGGCGGCCATCTTTCCATCCGAAATGATGCGGGCGCGACCTTCGAGATTAGAGCCCCGATCAGATAATGAGGCTTTCCCGCCGCGGCAGCTGTCGCTTCAATAGGGAAAGTTTGATTTGAAAGCGCCCTTAGGCCGTTAGCGGAAACCAGAGATGGGCCTTTAGGCCATCTGACTCCCATCTCCGGCGAATTTCGCCTTGGAGCTGCCGATCGAGGATGCCCTTGATAATCGTCGAGCCGAACCCAGCGGGGCGGTTCGCGCGCGGGGCCGGGCCGCCTCGCTCCTGCCACTCGAGCTCCAGCCTCCGTTTTTCCTCGTCCTTGGCCCAGCGGATAGTCAATGAACCGGTCGACGACGTGAGAGCGCCGTGCACTGCGGAATTGGCGATTAGCTCATGCAACACCAGGGCGATGGGCTGGACGAGGTGACCGTCGAGCAGCACGTCTGGCCCGTCGAGATCAACCCGCGCCATTCCGAAGGGCTCG
The DNA here is from genome assembly GCA_041691315.1 of Caulobacteraceae bacterium. Lineage (GTDB taxonomy): Bacteria > Pseudomonadota > Alphaproteobacteria > Caulobacterales > Caulobacteraceae > Poindextera. The sequence continues at coordinate 49,855 of JBEPUW010000027.1, forward strand.
ATCTGAGTCCGAATCAGCGAGCCAAACGGCACGTCCTTCCAGCTTCGCTGGGCAAGAATGGTGTGGGCTTTGGCCAACGCCTGAACGCGCCGCGGCACGGCAGCGGCGTAGAGGGGGGTGGTGTCGGCTCGCGTCAACCGGACAATGGCTTCGACGATCGCCAACACGTTCATCGAGCGATGGTCAACCTCCTTCAACAGCCGATGTTCGACCGCCTCTAGAGCTTTGACCTTGCGAGCCTCGGTCACATCGAGTTGCGAACCGAAGTAATATAGTAGGCGCCCGTCGTCATCGTGGATCGGGCTCAGATGGAGCTCCACCCAAAGGGGTTTGCCGTTCTTCCGATAGTTCAACAGCTCCACTGTGAGCTCTCGCTCATCGGCGATAGCGGCGCGGATTTCGGCCACGGCAACCGGATCGGTGTCGGGGCCCTGTAGAAACCGGCAGTTGCGTCCGAGGACCTCATCCGGTCCATAGCCCGACATTTTTAGGAAAGCTCGGTTGGCAAGAACGATTGGGCTGTCGGGCAGCCTAGGATCGGTAACGACCATGGGCATCCGGGTCCGTTCGACCGCCGTAAACGCGAGCTCTTTTCGGTCGATCAACGCTTGTCCGGTCGCGGCAGCCGCGCCGTCCCCATGCAGTCCTTCCGAAGGCTCCAAATCGGTGGTCACGCTGTGTTTTCCTAAGTGGCCTCGCTGATCTAACGAAGCTTCCACAGCCCGGTTGCGTGCGAACCGGCTGCCATTCCCGATCCTGCAAATCTCGCTTCGCTTGGACTTGAGGAAAATTCCGTTGCGAGTGGTGCCACAAGCGGATGAGGCGTCGGTGCGCGACATGAGCGTCGAGGCGCTGCGTGAGCTCGGCTACACCGTGCACGCGGCCTCGAGCGGAGAAGACGCGCTTGAGACGTTCGATCGCTTGGACCGCGTGGACGTGCTCTTCACCGACATTGTCATGGGGGGTATGACCGGCCGACAGTTGGCCGAAGCGTTGTGCCGCCAAATGCCAAGCCTGAAGGTGCTTTACACTACTGGCTACACCCGCAACGCCGTTGTTCACAACGGCGTGCTGGATGCCGGCGTTACTTTGCTCCCAAAGCCTTTCTCGATCGAGGAACTAGCTGTGGCGCTGCGTACTTTGCTGGATAGCGGGTTGTCCTGAGTTTTCGTACTTCGGACTTCGGTTGCGATGGCCAAGGCGTTGGACCAACGGCCAGCTTTCGACCCAAAGCGAACGCTTGCGCCGGGTAGCTCCTGCACCTCGAAACGTTCTTGAGGTCCACTTCCAGACCGTCCGCCAAGGTCCGCCTTCGACCGATTGTGTTGATAAAGGCGGCCTGAGGCCGCGGCGCTGAGGCGGTGCGATGGGCGTTGCCTTGCCCTCAGGCTGCCGCTGAGATCGGCGGCGGGATCAGCTTGGCGAGTTTGCGGAGGTTTTGCGCGGTGGCGGCGAGGAGGAACTCGTCGCGGGCCCCGCTGGGCCCCCGCAGGCGTAGTCGGTCCAGTCTGAGGATGCGCTTGAGGTGTCCGCCAATCGATGGGCCAGCGAAGTGGCCTGATGCGCAACGACGATCTGTCCGGAAATCCAAATTGGCGGACAGCCGGGATCCTTTTGCTGGAGAACATCGGTGGCTTGTTTATCGCGCCTGAGCCGCGTGCGGCAATCCGTCCAAAATGCGGGCTTTGAACAGGTAGGGCTTAGTTAACGGCGCCGATCTAAACTGCCCTTGCGGCTGGCGACTGAAACGCCGCCGCTCGGGAGGCTTGGCGGACTTTGGACATCAACCGCTCTCCTTCACCGACATCGCGCGAAGCGCCTTTTGGCCTCGACCTGTCGCTGGCGGCGTTCGACCGCGTGACGCGCATCGCCAAGGACTTCTTCGGCGCCGCCGAAGCGCTGATCATCCTGGTCCAGGACGGGGTCGCCTGGCGCAGTCGGGAGCATTTCCAGCGCCTCGGTCCAAGAGACCCGGTCGCCGAGATGGTCATCGCCGGCGGCGAACTTGTTTGGATCGAAGACGCGACGCTGGACCCCGGCGTCTGCAACGACGCGCTGGTGACCTCTCCACCCTTCCTGCGCAGCTATGTGGCCGCGCCGATCCGACTGGCCGACGGAACGACGCCGGGCGTCCTCTGCACCGTCGCCCTGACCCCGCAAACGTATGACCGGTCAAAGGCCGCACGACTGCAGGACCTCGCCGATTTGGTGGCCGACGAGTGGGCGCGGGCCAAAGCCACCGAGACGCGCGACGAAGCCGCGAAGGCGCTGACCGCGGCGCTTGAAGCGGCCGAGCGATCGGAGTCGCGGCTGAACCTGGCCCTCGGGCAATCGGAGGTCCACGTCTGGGAACTCGACTACGTCCATCGCCAGCTGTTCAAGGCCGGCGCCGAAGACACCTTCTTCGAGGAGCCGCAGACCTATCAAAGCCTTTACCGCGACATCTATGTAACGATCGACGAGCGGGATCGAGACGTGGTGCGCGAAGCTTGGCGCCGCCATGTCGAAGAGGGCGTGCCCTACCGGCCGCACTACAGGATGGCCCGCATTGACGGCAAGGAGATCTGGGTCGAAGGCGTGATCCAGCTGTTCGCCGACGAGAGCGGAAGGCCGCTCCGCATGGTCGGTGCCCTTCGCAACATCACCGCGGCCAAGCTAGCCGAGCGCAAGCTGATGCAAGCGATCGAGGCCGCTGAAACGGCCAACGCCGCCAAGACCCAGTTCCTGGCCACGATGAGTCACGAGATACGCACCCCCCTGAACGGCGTGCTCGGCATGGCCCAGGCTATGGGGGCCGACGATCTCAGCGAGGTCCAGCGCGGGCGGCTCGGCGTGATCCGCGCGTCCGGCCAGAATCTTCTGACGATCCTCAACGACGTGCTCGACATCTCTAAGATCGAGGCCGGCAAGCTGGATTTGGAAGAAGTCGATTTCGACATCGACCGGATCGCCGAGGGTGCGTACCACGCCTTCACGGCGATCGCCGAGGACAAGGACCTGCAGTTGATCCTGGACGTCGCGCCGACAGCCAGCGGCGTCTATCGCGGCGACGCGACGCGCGTCCGCCAGATCCTCTACAATCTGATTTCCAACGCCCTGAAGTTCACGGAACGAGGGGCGGTCACAGTGAAGGTGTCCAGGAGCGGCGGCCGAGTCAGGCTCTCGGTCAACGACACCGGCATCGGCATCAAGCGCGCCGACATGCGCCGGCTGTTCGAGAAGTTCGAGCAAGCCGACGCGTCGACCACCCGCCGCTTCGGCGGCAGCGGCCTCGGCCTTGCTATCTGCCGCCAGCTCGCCGAGCTGATGGGAGGAACGATCCAGGCGCGCAGCCGCCCCGGCGAAGGCTCGACCTTCGTGGTGTCGCTGCCGCTGAAGCGCCGCGGCCAGGCCGCGGCGGCGGTCACCGCGGACACCGACGGTCCCGCGGCCGCGAGTCCGGCGGAGCTTCGGGTCCTCGCGGCGGAGGACAACGAGATAAATCAGCTCGTGCTTAAGACGCTGCTCAGCCAGTTCGGCCTCGACCTGGTCATGGTCGCAGACGGTCAGGCGGCGCTGGACGCCTGGGAGCGGGAGCCCTGGGACGTCATCCTGATGGACGTCCAGATGCCCCTCATGGACGGTCCGACCACGACCCGCGCGATCCGGCGTCGCGAGAAGGAGCTCGGCCGCGCGCGCACCCCGATCGTGGCGCTCACCGCGAATGCGATGCCCCACCAGGTCGAGGAATACCGGGCCGCCGGCATGGACGGCTTCGTGGCCAAGCCGATCGACGTGCGCCAGCTTCTCGACGAGCTGCAAAAGGCGGTGGAGCATCCTGTTGAAACCGGAGTCACGGAAGTCGCCGCTTAGAGCCCGATGGGATCGGGTGGACTCACTCGAGCGCCGCCGCGCGCCGAGATCGTGATAGAAATCTGGGATGGCCGCAGCCGATACCGGACCTGAAATACCTCTGACGGGTGGCAGCCGTTCAGAGGCGGTGCGCATAGGCCATGTGGTGATGCGTCGCTCTGGGCCATGGACGCCGTCGGTGCATGCCCTGTTGCGGCATCTGGAGGGCGTTGGGTTCGCCGCAGCCCCCAGGGTCATCGAGCCCGGTGTCGATGAGCAAGGGCGCGAGATGCTGAGCTATGTTGAGGGCGGCATCGTCCACCCCGGCGCCTGGCCGATCGAGGACGCTCTGTTCGCCTTGGGGAAGATGCTCAAAGATTTGCACGACGCGACAGCGGACTTCGATCCGCCTGAGGACGCCGTCTGGCAAAGGTGGTTTGCGCGGGACCTGGGCAAGCCAACCGTGATCGGCCACGGCGAGCCGGCGCCGTGGAACGTCATCGCGCGCGACGGCTTGCCGGTTGCGCTGATCGACTGGGAAACGGCCGGGCCGCTTGATCCGATGACGGAGGTCGCACACGCCGCTTGGCTGAACGCGCTCGCTGGCGCGTAATCAACCGGACGATGCGAGAGCGTCCTACATGCTGAGCACTGTGTTCTTTCCAACGGCCCCGGGTCCTGCCGACAGATCGTAGGGGCAGCCCACACATGGCGGGCATGCCGCGAAGGTCCGCTCCGCGGCCGAGAGTGAAAGTCCGCTTCCGACCCCAAAGCGGACGCTACCTTGCCGAGCGACTGACGCGTAAGGTCGGCCGGATGACGACCACGTTCGACTGTTGGCTGGATAGGTTTGTTGATCCCGAAGGTCCGGGAGCCTCAGTCAGTATTGAGCTGAAGGGACAAAGGATCTTCGAGGCGCAGCGGGGGCTCGCCAACATCGAATGCTGGACGCCGGTGGACAGCGAAACGGTATTCCGCATCGCGTCGCTGACTAAGCAATTCACTGCCGCCGCTATTATTCGACTGGCCGAGCTCGGAAAGCTGGCACTCGACGAGCCGATCGCGCGACACCTGCCAAGCTTCGGGGCGGCCGGCGAAATCGTCACCGCTCGTCAGCTCCTGAACCACATGTCCGGGGTCGGCGACTATACCATGGACCCGGAGTTCATGACGCGCGAGGTCCGCAACGACCATTCAACGGCCGAGCTGGTCGAGATCATCAGGAAGCTACCCGCTGACTTCGAGCCTGGCGCACGCTGCCTCTACAACAACTCGGGTTATGTATTGCTGGGGGCGATCGTCGAGAGTTGCTCCGGACAGGCGTACGCCGACTACCTCCGAGAGGTCTTCTTCGAACCCCTTGGCCTAGCGCACACGCGCTATCTTCAAGACGGTACGCTCGTGCCAAAGCGGGCCAGCGGCTACGCGAGGACGCCCACGCTTAGCAACGCTCCGCCGCTGGCGATGACCAACCCCCACGGGGCCGGAGGGCTTGGGTCCACGCCGAGCGACCTGCTCACCTGGTCCAGGTCGCTGCGGGAGGGCAAGATCGTCAGCCTCGCGGGCTATCAGTCGATGGTCGAGCCGGCGCGCCCTCGGGATGGCCGCGACCTCACGCGGGGGTTTGGCTTGTTTCGCCACCTCCTGCGCGGGGACGTCGTGATCGCGCATAGCGGGAACATCTTCGGCTTCGTCACTCACCTGGCGCACTGGCCCGCGCACGATCTGACTGTCGCCGCATTGGCGAACAGCAATCCGTTCCCGATCGAGCAGCTAGCCTACGGTCTTGCGCGCCGCGCCTTGGGCCAAACGGACGCCATGCTCGTCCCGACGGATATTGAGCCGAGCGTACTGGCTGCGTCAGCCGGGCGCTTCGTTTTTCCCAATACGGAGGTCCTCGACTTGACCGTGGAGGAAGGTGGGCTGGCGTCGAATTTTCCCTCTCCGGGCAGCGTCTATCTGCCGTTCGATGACGACCGTTTCTTCCTCGCGGATGATCCAGAAGTCACCTTCCGTTTCACCGACCGAACTCGCCGCTCCGTGATGCTTCAGGACTACCGTACGCCAATGCTGGGAGCCAGGGCCGCGCTATGCGACGTATGACTGGGCTTCCGCGGGCGCGCACTAGCCGGAGCGGCGCAAACGTCCGCTTTCCACCCATCTGCGACCTTGGGAATGTCCGGTTGAGATACCGTACCGCGCTGAAGCCGACTGCCCTGGATGCTCGACGATGGTGGGGGCATCGTGGAGGTGATCACGCCGCACGGCCCGACGCGGTTCAACCATCGGTTAAGCCAGCTAGTCTACGCAGTGACGTTTGGCCTCCTTCCCCAGGCGTCCAACGGAAGGCGGGCCGATGCAACGGTTTTCCCCATACGCAGTACGCCATGGCGTACCCGGCTTGATGCTGGTCGGGCTAAGGGACACTGTAGTTAGCGACTCGGCCCATCCGTTGCGGCCGTTGGATAAGGAAAAGCGCGGCGCTCCACGCCGACGGGTGCTGCTGAGCGGCTTGGTGGTCAATCGCGAGTTCAACAGCATATTCCGCTGCCAGATTCGCGATGTCTCGGATCGGGGTGCGGGACTGACCGTTCCCGAAACCTTTCTTGTTCCCGCCGGGTTCTGGCTGATCGCGATTAGTTCCGGCATGGCATACGAAGCGAGGTTGGCTTGGAGACGCTTTCCCAACGCGGGCGTATCGCTGGGCGAGCCGATTGATCTCGACGAGGCGACTAGCGGCTTGGGCCGCAAGTTGCGGGCTGTCTGGATCAACGCTGTAAGCTAGGCCGGCAATGTCCGGTTTGCGGGCGGTCTCCAATGGCCGTCTTCGACCCAAAGCGGAGATCCACTTGCGCTTGGCGTCCGCCGCCCGCCGCCCTACGATGAGCCTTGGTCGGGAGCAGAGATGGCGACAGTGTCCAAGACCGACATCGACAAGTACCTAGCGGCCTTGCCAGAGCCAAAACGTGGCACGCTGGAAGCGCTGCGAAGCACGATCCGCGAAATCGTTCCTGAGGCGGAGGAATGCATCTCCTATGGCGTGCCCGCCTTCAGGCTCGACGGCAAGGTCGTCGCCGGGTTCGCCGCGTTCAAGAATCATCTGAGTTACCTGCCTCACAGCGGTTCCGTCATTTCGGAGCTGGGCGCAGAGGCCGCGCGATACCGCTCCTCGTCCGGGGCGTTGCAATTTGCGATCGATCGTCCGTTGCCGAAGGCGCTCGTGAAGAAGCTTATCGCGATCAGGAGACGGCAAGCGCTCGCTCGCTAATTCCCGCGCACCTGCGGTAATCAGTTTCTGTCGTGAGCGTTGACGCCAAGCCCCGCCCAATCCATCGCTCGCCAAGACCATCGCCTACCGCCTTGGCTTTGACGAACGAAACGTCGAAAAGTGGCGCCATGTATCCGCGCCATCGCCTCGAAGCCCTCGTTGACGGCATCTTCGGCGTCGCCATGACTCTGTTGGTGCTCGAGGTCCGCCTCCCGGATGGCGCGAACCCGCAGTCCGACCACGAGCTGGTGGCCGTGCTAGTGAGCGTGTTGCCGAAGCTCTGGCCATACGCCCTCAGCTTCATGGTGCTTGGCATCCGCTGGCGCGAGCTGGTGGCCGAGCGGACGACGCAGCACGAGGTCAACAAGCGCTATGTGAATTGCTCGCTGGCCAATCTGCTGCTGGTCACCTGCGTGCCGTTTTCGACCCTGCTCATCGGCCGCTACGCGTCCCTGGCGCCGGCGATCTGGCTCTACTCGGCGAACCTGGCGGGCATGGCGATCTGCAGCTGGCTCATCGGGCGCAATGCGCCGAAGGGCGAGCGCTCCAAGGCTGAGGAGACCGCTGGCTTGCTCGTCTTCCTGTTCGCCGCCGCGGTCACCGCTGGGCTGGGCTGGCTGCACACCCCCTGGGCACCGATGGGCTTCGCGCTCAACGCGCTCGCGCCACCGGTCGAACAATACATCCGCGCCCGAGAGCGCAAGAGCGCGAACTTGGGCGACTTGGCTCCGGACCCATAAAGCGGATTCGCGATGTGCCCGAACCGCGATTCAAGGTTCCTCAGTAGGAGGGCTTTCATCAGCGAAGTGTTCTGGTCATCCACGGACGCCTCCTTTGCAGTGGTGTGTTTCAACACCCCCACTTTGGCACTCAGATGCCGTCAGGGGGCGTCCACCCCATCGCCACTGGCGCATCCCGGCCACTGCCCAGCGGTGTGATCCACGCCTCAGAGAACCTGCGGTCAACAGCTGGGACGGGCTCGCACGGCTCAGACCGGCCCTTCGCAGCCAGCGGACTTTGCAGCGTTCTCAGCAACTGCGGTGGCGTCGCCCATGGCGACGGCGTCGTCGTTGAGCTTGGCGTACGCCGCCCACATGATTTCAGAGCTCATCGAGCATCCTCCTAGCCTGGTTGATCTGTGAGAACGCCTGCAATGTTGTCCCCCTGAGGGGCATTTTTCGCGTCGAAGAT
>JBEPUW010000028.1:0-56663 GCA_041691315.1 Caulobacteraceae bacterium
CAGGGTAGCTAAGTATGGAAAAGATAACCGCTGAAAGCATCTAAGCGGGAAACTTGCCTCAAAACAAGGCTTCGCCGAGAGCCGTGATAGACCATCACGTTGATAGGCCAGGTGTGGAAGTGCCGCGAGGCATGCAGCTTACTGGTACTAATCGCTCGATCGGCTTGATCGTTCTTCAGCAAAACTCATGAAGCGCCTTGTGTGCTTTCCCAGATTTTGATGTCTTCTATCCATCCTTTTTGTCGACCTGGTGGCTATGCCGGAGGGTCCCCACCCGATCCCATTCCGAACTCGGTCGTTAAGCCCTCCTGGGCCAATGGTACTTCGTCTTAAGGCGCGGGAGAGTAGGTCGCCGCCAGGTCTACAAAGAGGATGTCTTCGTCAGTAAAACCCTTCATCACGACTTCCATTCGCCGGCTTTATCCGCTGGCCGCCAAGTTCGACGCGGGGTGGAGCAGCCCGGTAGCTCGTCAGGCTCATAACCTGAAGGTCATAGGTTCAAATCCTATCCCCGCACCCAAGATTTCGGAAAACCCCGCAGGCTCCGGCCAGCGGGGTTTTTCTTTGTTGAATTGGCGGTGGAATGCCGTTTGAGATCACGGCGTCCAGCGCGCCAGCCAGTCCGCCAGGGCCTGCGGGGTCATGTGGCGGGCGTCGGCGAGGGCCGCGATGTGGCCGGCGTCGATCAACCGGTCGCTGCCCGGGTCGACCACCAGCACGCTGGGCACGCCCTCCAGCCTTTTGGTGATCCCGTAGTGGGCGGGGATCTGCAGGTTCTTGTAGAAGCGGCCGACATCGACCGTCACGACCTCGTAATGGGCGTCGACGAAGGCCCTCAGCTCCGGCTGCTCCATGGTTCCGGCCAGGATGCGGCAGTCGGGACACCAGTTGCCGCCCAGGTCGATGAGCAGCAGTTTGTGGTGACCCAAGGCACGCGCCTTGGCGGCCGCCACGGCGGCGCTGGCGTCGGCCTTCTCGTCATAGGGATAGGGCAGCGGCGTCTTCAGCTGGGCGAAGCTGGTGATGGCCATGCGCGGGGCCGGCGCGGCCCCGGCGGCGCCGGCCAGCAGGGCGAGTACGAGTGCGGCGGCGAGGGGTCTGGTCATGTCCGAGAGCTCCGTAGTCGACGTTTTGACCGGTGCGCGCACCGACGTTTGTCCTATACGCTTGGCTGAGGAAACTCGCGACAAGACCTGGAGGGTCGGCCCCCTCAGTTCTCGGCGGGCCAGAGCGCCTCGAGACGACGGGCGCCGTGGGTGACTCTGACGATCTCGATGTCATCGCCATCGTGACGATAGAGAACGATGTAGTTGTCGATGGTCAGCATCCGCGCGTCCGGCGCGATGTCAGGCCTGGCCGGTCCGAGATCGGCGAAATCCGCCAAGCCGTTACAGCGCGCGCTGATCGCATCGATCAGCCGGTTGGCCGCCCCAATGTTGTCGCGAGCGATATAGAGCCAGACCTCGTCAAGATCGTCGCGCGCCCGCGGGGTCAGTCGTACCCGCGCCACGGGTTACACGCCTTGGGCGCGCGCCAGTCGCTCCCGGCCGCGACGCTTGATGTCTTCCGGATCGAGCGGGACGCTTTTGCCGCTCTCGATGCCGTCCCGCCACAGGTGGCGAAGCTCGTCCAACGCAACGGCGCGAGATTCGCGCGCCTGTCGCCAGGTCCTGAGCGCGTCGCGAACAACTTCGCTGACCGAGGCGTATTCGCCCGTCTCTATGGCGCGCCGGATATCGGTTGCAAACTCGGCCGTCAGGGCAATGCTGAGCTTTTCGACGGTCGCCATGGGTTACTCCAGATATGGTCGTACTTAATCGTACCAAATACGGAGCCCAAAGTCGATATTCAACCTGCCGCCACCGTCTCCCGGTAGTTCAGTTCGATGTTCACGCCGTTGAGGTCGCGGATGAAGAGCTGGCGGATCGGCGTTCCCGGAATGTCGATCGAGCGAAAGGCGACGCCGGCCGTCTGCAGCCGGCGCACCGTGCCGTCATAGTCGTCGATGCGGAAGGCGAAGTGATCCAGCGCCGCTTCGCTCGATGGCTTCTTGGCCTCGCTCAGTTGCACCAGATGCACGATTGCCCCGTCGCCGGCATAGAGCCAGGCCCCGCCGAACGGGAAGTCCGGCCGCCAACCTTCGCTCAGGCCCAGCACGTCGCGGAAGAAGGCGCGTGTCTCTTCCAGGCGGCTGGTGCCGATATTGATGTGGTCGATGCCCCGGATGGTCATGGGTGAACTCCGCCTGCGCGCCTGCGATCCTAGGCGAAGAGCGCCGGTCGGTCGATAAGCCGCCGCCGCCTTGGTCAATGCGCCTTGAGGAAGAGCCCGATCGTAAGGACGATCCCGATCAGGATCACCAGCACGCGCAGCACCGTCTCGTTGACGCGCTTGAGCATCAGCCCGCCCAGATAGCCGCCGCCGATGGCGCCGACCGCGATCACTGCGACGCGCGTCCAGTCCAGCCTGGTGGTGAAGATGAAGACCAGCACGGCCGAGGCGTTCATGACGCCGGCCAGCACGTTCTTGGTCGCACCGGCCTGACGCACGGCCAGGCCCGCTATCGTCAGCGCCGCCAGCATCAGGATTCCGATGCCGCCGCCGAAATAGCCGCCATAGATCGAGATGCCGAACTGCATCAGGGCGGTGCGGACGCGACCGATCGGCTTGGCGTTTTCCTTCGGCTTGCGGATGAAGCTGCCCCAGCCGAAGACGCCGGTCGCGAACAGCACCAGCCACGGCACCAAGCGGGCGAAGAACGAGGCCGGCGTCGCCAGCAGCAGCCACGCGCCCAGCGCCCCCCCGACCAGGCTGATCGCCACCAGCACCTTGACCGAAAGGCCGCCGGCGCCCGCCACGTTGTCGCGTCCGACCAGGCCGGTGGTCACCTGGCCGGGGAAGAGCGCGATGGTCGAGGTGATGTTGGCCGTACGCGCATCCAGCCCCGACAGGATCAGGGCCGGCAGGGTGATGAACGAGCCACCCCCCGCCAGCGCATTCTGAGCCCCGGCCCAGAAGGCGGCGACGAACAGGATGGCGAGCATGAGCATGGCCGCTCATAGCCTCTGCCGGCTGGATAAGGCCAGCCCACAGACCTAAGAGGACGGCCTGCGCCCCCAAGACCTCTCCCAGAGGGGGGAGGAAGGGGCCCGCGCGCGTAGCGCAGCGGGAAGGTGAGGGGTTACGGCCTCACAGATTCATCCTGAAACGGCGTACGCCCTCATCCTCCCACGCGCGAGGCGCGTGGGCCCCTCCTTCTCCCCACGGGAGAAGTCTGGAGGGGACGGGAGAGGTCTTAGAGCCGCTCGACGATGGTGACGTTGGAGAGGCCGCCGCCTTCGCACATGGTCTGCAGGCCATAGCGCTTGTTGCGATCCTTCAGCGCATAGACCAGCGTGGTCATCAGCTTGGTTCCGGAGGCGCCTAGCGGGTGGCCGAGCGCGATGGCGCCGCCGTTGACGTTGATCTTGTCCGGATCGGCATCGAGCGTCTTCAGCCAGGCGGTCGGCACCGAGGCGAAAGCCTCGTTGACCTCATAGAGGTCGATGTCGTCCATCTTCATGCCGGCCTTCTTCAGCGCCTTTTCGGTGCCGGGGATCGGGGCTTCCAGCATGATCACCGGATCGCCGCCGACCACGGTCATGTGGTGGATGCGGGCCATGGGCTCGATGCCGAGGGTCTTCAGGCCCGCCTCGTTGACGATCATCACGCCGGAGGCGCCGTCGCAAATCTGGCTGGAGGTCGCCGCGGTGAGCGCGCCGCCTTCCTGCAGCAGCTTCACGCCGCGGACGCCGTCCAGGGTGACGTCGAAGCGGATGCCTTCATCGATGGTGTGCAGCTCGGTCTTGCCGTCGGCGGTGGTGATCTCGACCGCGACGATTTCGTCCTTGAAACGGCCGCCTTGGGTGGCGGCGATGGCGCGCTGCTGGCTCTTGAAACCGAACTCGTCGAGCTGGTCCTTGGTCAGGCCGTACTTCTTGGCCATCATCTCGGCGCCCTGAACTGGCTGAACTGGATGTTGGGGTAACGGTCCTCCATGCGCGGGCTCTTCGGCACGCCGAAGCCATCCTTGGCGGCCAGGGTGACCGACAGGCCCATCGGCACGCGGCTCATCGACTCGACGCCCGAGGCGATGACGATGTCCATGGCGCCCGACATCACCGCCTGGGCGGCGAAGTGCAGGGCCTGCTGAGAGGAGCCGCACTGGCGGTCGACCGAGGTGCCCGGTACGCTTTCCGGAAGCTTCGAGGCCAGGATGGCGTTGCGCGCGACATTGGTCGCCTGCTGGCCGACCTGCATGACGCAGCCCATGACCACGTCGTCCACCAGGGCCGGGTCGGCGCCGGAGCGGTCGATCAGACTGTCGATGACCTGGCCGGCCAGGTCGGCGGGGTGGACGCCGGAGAGCCGGCCTCCCTTGCGGCCGCCTGCGGTGCGCGCGGCGGCGACGATATAGGCTTCGGCCATGGGACCTCCATTGGTGATTGGCGGTCACCTTAATCCCCCGTCCGAGGCCGGCGCAATCATGCCGCAGCGGCAGCGTCCTCCAGGAATTTCAACAACACCCGCGCGCTGTTGCGGCCGGTCGGCGGCAGGGTTCCTGCGGCATAGGCCTCGGGCACGGCGGGGTGGATATAGCAGGCGCGGCAGACGGCCGGCGTGTTGCCCAGTCGGGCGGCGACTTGCTTGATACAGTCGCTGACCACGCGCTTGGCCGCCGCCTCGCTCTCGGCGGGGTCCTGGGCTTCGAGCAGCTCCAGCGCCGCCAGCGTGCCGGCCCAGGTGCGGAAGTCCTTGGCGGTGAAGGCCTCGCCCATGGCGGCGTGCAGATAGGCGTTGACGTCGGCGCTTTCCACCGGCCGCTTTTCGCCGGTCTCATCGATGAACTGGAACAGCCGCTGGCCGCGCAGATCCTGGCAGGAGCGCACCAGCCGCGCCAGCCGGCGATCCTGGAAGCCGGTCCGGTGCTGCTTGCCGCTCTTGCCGCGGAACTCGAACACGGCGCCGACGCTGGAGGTCTTGACGTGGCGCTTCTGCATCGTGGTCAGGCCGAAGCTCTTGTTGGCGCGGGCGTATTCGTCGTTGCCGACCCGGATCAGCGTGACTTCCAGCAGGCGGACAACCGCGGCCAGCACCCGTTCGCGCGCCAGGCCGTGCCGGGCCAGATCGGCATCGACCTGGCGGCGCAGCTTCGGCAGGGCGCGGCCGAAGGCGATCATGTGCTCGTACTTGTCCTGGTCGCGAACGGTGCGCCAGTCCGGATGGTAGCGGTACTGCTTGCGCCCGCGCTGGTCGCGGCCGGTCACCTGGATGTGGCCGCGCGGATCGGGGCAGATCCAGACCTCGGTCCAGGCCGGCGGAATGACCAGCGCGGCGATGCGATCCAGGATCTTGCGATCGCGCACCGCCTTGCCGTCGCTGTCGCGGTATTTGAACTTGCCGGGGTCCGAGGCGACGCGGCTCAAACCCAGGTCATGGTCGTTGACGTAGCGAAGGCCGGCGCTCTCGGCGATGTCGGGATTTTCGGAGCTGTCTCTGGCCATGGGATGCGCCAACGCGCGCTTGGCCGGCGCGGTTCCGGTTTGCGGCTTAGCTTGCCGTCAACCGCGACGCACTAAGTTCAATCCATGTTCAAGGCTCGCACTCAGATCGACGTCCATAACGGCCGCGCCGCCATCGAGCGGATCAGCAAGCTTTCCGATAACTTGATCGGCGTCGGCCCGTTCGGCATCGGGCTTGACGGCATCCTGCCTGGATACCGGGCGTCGGCGAGATCTACAGCATCGGCGCCGGCGCGGCCCTGGTCGCTCAGGGCTATCGCGCGCGGGTTCCGGCGGTGGTGCTGGCGCAGGCCGCGGCGCTGGTCTCCGTCCGCACGCTGTCCAACATATTTCCGGTCCTGGGCGGAGTTTTCGTCGACGTCTTTCGCGGTCACCGCACGGCGGCGAACATCCTGGTCAAAGCGATCGACGACACCCTCTATATCGAGGGCGAGCATAGCCTCGACCATCCGCAATACGCCGAGACCGCCTCACGCATCCGCTCCGGCAAGGAGCTGCGACGCGTGGTCTTTCTGGGATAGCTGACGCCCCTTCTCCCCTTGCGGGAGAAGGTGTCGGCGTAGCCGACGGATGAGGGGTCGCGCTCCGATTTCCGAGTAGCGTCAGCGGCTTATCGGATAGGATGATCGACCCCTCATCCGACCCCTTCGGGGCCACCTTCTCCCGCAAGGGGAGAAGGACTCTCTAGGATAGGCCAGCCTAAGACGTTGATATAGCTAACCCTATTCAAGATCGGTGCATCGCCTAGTCCTGCGAGGGGAGAAGGATCCGCGCCCTGGATCGATGCCCCAGCGCGGAGTCATCCATCTGAGCGTCGCGTTCGTAGAACCAGCGAACGGAGAGCTAGCGATGAAGCGCTACCTGATCGCCTACGTCGTTATGTTTGTGCTCTTCCCGCTGATCGACTTCGCGTGGATAGGCGGGGTGGCGCGCGGTCTCTACCAGGCGGAGATCGGCCAGTTGCTCGCGCCACAGCCCAAGCTTGCGCCCGCAGCGGCCTTCTATGCGCTCTATACCCTCGGGATCCTGGCCTTCGTGGTGGCGCCGGACCTGGACAAAGCCGACTGGCGGCACACGCTGGGCATGGCGGCGCTCTTTGGCTTGATCGCCTACAGCGTCTACGACCTGACCAACCTCTCGACGCTCAAGGGCTTCACGCCCCGGATCGCCGTAACCGATATGGCCTGGGGCGTCGTGCTCACCTCGGTCGTCGCCAGCCTCGGCCGTTTGGCCGCACGTCGGTTCGGTTGAGTCGGGGCGGCGGCGCAAGCGCCTCTCCGTCGCATCAGGCGGGCGCCGCCGAGCCCCACTCATTCCAGCCGGCCCAGTGCGGCGTGCCGGGCAGGTACATGGTCTCGCAGGTCTCGACGCGAAATCCCGCCGCCGAGATCGTCGCGGCGACCGGCCGCGTCAGATGGCAACCGCCGGCGATCGCCTTCCAGACCGGCTCGATCCGCCGTTGCCACTTCACTACGCCGGCATCGGGCGCCAGGCCGTGCTCGCAGAACAGCAGCCGGCCATCAGGCTTCAGCACTCGCCTGGCCTCGGCCAGGGCCTTGGGCGGGTCCTGAACCGAGCACAGGGTGAAGGTGCAGACCACGGTGTCGAACGATCCGGTCTCATAAGGCAGGGCCTCGGCGCGGCCCGCGGTGATCCGCACGTTCAGGCCCGAAAGCCCGGCGGCGGCCATGGCCTTGCGGCGCATCGGCTCCGACGGCTCGACGGCCTCCACCACGGCGACCTTGGCGGGGTCGTAGAAGGGCAGGTTGAGTCCTGAGCCCATGCCCAGCTCCAGCACCCGGCCTTTTGCGCCCGGCACGACCTTGACCCGCTGGTGCGCGATCGGGCTGGCCGAACAGGCGCAATCCAACAGCCAGGGGACGACATAGCGATCGTAGAGCCAGACCATGCGACCAACCTAGACCGGTAGACCGCGCCAGACCATGGCTCAGCGCGCGCCGGTCGCGGCGTCGGGAAAGACGTAGAGCCGGTCGTGCGGGTAGTCGACGATCAGGTGGAAGCGGCTGAGGATCGTCGCGCCCAGCACGCCCTTGACCCGGTTGGAAAAGGTCCCGCTGGGCCAGGTTGGCGGAAAATGCGCGTCGACATCGCCAAAACGGGTCCCAGCGAAGGCGACCAGGCGCAGCACCGCGCGGGTCTCGGTCTCCGCCCCGCCGACGCCGATGATGGCGCCCTGGCTGGTCGGGCGACCGGCCAGCAGATTGGTTTCCCGCGCATAGGCGGGCGCCAGCACGATGGTCCCGCCTGCGCCGAGGTCGAACTCGAGCAGGGCGGGCGGCCGGCCCTCGATGGAGACCGGGACCAGGCGCAGATCGCCGTCGCGGGTCAGCGGAACCTCGGTCGCGCCGCGCGGGCGAACGAACCGCGCCGGATCGCGGAAGGCGATGCGGTGGCGGGCGAAATCGATGTCGACCACCGCCCGCTCGAACAGTTCCTCGCCCAATATGATCGGCCGCGACGGCGGGGCGGCCTCGGCCAGGTCGAGGCTGGCCAGGGTGAGGCCGTTCAGCGCCAGGCCGCCGATCTCGATCCAGACCCCGTCGATATGGCCGCTGGTCTGGAGACCGCTGACGCCGTTGTTCGGATAGGCGCCGTGCGGCGCAAGTCCGATCAGGCCGGCATAGGCCCGGTCGATCACCGACTGCGACGCGCCGCTGTCGAGCAGGGCGGTGGTCGCATGGCCGTCGATGCCGACGGCTAAGACCACACGGCCGTCGGGGCGCGGTTCGAACGCGGTCCAGCCGGTCGACCAGCCGGCGGGTCGCGCATGCGCCGCCTGTGCGAACGACAAGGCGGCGAGCGCGACGATCAGGCGCAAGGTCAGCTTCGCCATAGCCATGGTTTGCTCCCGCGCGTCGCACCGATAATCCAGTGAAATTGCGGCCTTGTCATCGGCGGCAGGCGGCCCGCCCAAGGAATCTGGTTTACAGGCGCCCCCCACCTGGGCTTGTTGTCGCCGCGACAGTCGGCGGCCGCTTCCCTTGGCCGCGCGGGAGGCCTGATGACGAAGCGTAGCCATTATCTTTTCGCCAGCGAATCCGTGTCCGAAGGCCATCCGGACAAGGTGGCGGACCGCATCTCCGACGAGGTGGTGGACGCCTTCCTGGCCGCCGACCCCTATGCGCGGGTGGCCTGCGAAACCATGGTGACCACCAACCGCATCATCCTGGCGGGCGAGGTGAGGGGGCCGGACGGCGTTGTCGAGAGCCTGGAGGACAAGGTCCGCGGCGCGGTGAAGGCCATCGGCTACGAGCAGGCCGGCTTCGATTGGCGAAACGCCCACTACGAATGCCACCTCCACGCCCAGTCGGCCGACATCGCCATGGGTGTCGACGCCTCGAGCAACAAGGACGAGGGCGCCGGCGACCAGGGCATCATGTTCGGCTATGCGACCAACGAGACGCCGGAACTCATGCCGGCCACCCTGCAATATTCCCACAACATCCTGCGCCGGCTGGCCGAGGTGCGCCACTCGGGCGAGCAGCCC
Organism: Caulobacteraceae bacterium; assembly: GCA_041691315.1. Classification (GTDB taxonomy): domain Bacteria; phylum Pseudomonadota; class Alphaproteobacteria; order Caulobacterales; family Caulobacteraceae; genus Poindextera. The sequence continues at coordinate 9,070 of JBEPUW010000028.1, forward strand.
GGCCTTGAGCCCGACGCCAAGAGCCAGGTGACGCTGGAATACCAGAACGGCAAGCCGGTGCGCGCCGCCTCCATCGTGCTCTCGACCCAGCACCGCGAGGGGCTCAGTCCCGCCGACGTCGCCGAGATCGTCCGCCCCTACATCCTGAAGGTCTTTCCGGACGGGTTCGTCACCGACGAGACCGAGTGGCACGTCAATCCGACCGGCAATTTCGTCATCGGCGGGCCGGACGGCGACTGCGGCCTGACCGGGCGCAAGATCATCGTCGACACCTATGGCGGCGCGGCCCCGCACGGCGGCGGCGCCTTTTCCGGCAAGGACCCGACCAAGGTCGACCGCTCCGGGGCCTATGCCTGCCGCTACCTGGCCAAGAACGTGGTGGCCGCGGGACTGGCCGAGAAGTGCACCATCCAGATCGGCTATGCCATCGGCGTCGCCTATCCGCTCAGCTTCTATGTCGACCTGCACGGCAAGGCCGAGATCGACCCGGCCAAGCTGGAAAAGGCCCTGCCGGAGATGATCGGCGGCGCCACGCCCCGGGCCATCCGCGAGCACCTGAAGCTGAACCGCCCGATCTACGCCCGCACCGCGGCCTACGGCCACTTCGGCCGCACCCCCGACGCGGATGGCGGCTTCTCCTGGGAAAAGACCGACCTGGTGGATGCGCTACGCGGGCTGGCCTAGCGTGTGTGTGATGCCGGCCTCGGTGACGATGTGGTCCATGCGCACGTCGTGAGCTTGCGGGTGGATGGTCTCGAGCCGCGCCAGTTCGAACCCGACGCCCCAGGTCTCGGGCCGGTGCGGCAAGGCCGCCAGGGTGCGGTCGTAGAAGCCGCCGCCGTAGCCTAGGCGGTAGCCGGCCGGGTCGAAGCCCACCAGCGGGACCAGCAGGGTCGCGGGATGCACCGCCGACCCGTCGGCCGGATGCGGGATGTCCCAGACGCCCTTGGCCATCTCGGTCTGCGGGGTCCAGCGACGGAACTCCAACGGATGCCGAGGCCTGATCACGACGGGCAGGGCGACTTCGCCGCCCAGGTCGATGATGCGGCGCATGATCGGCAGGCAGTCGAACTCGCGACGGAACGGCCAGTAGCAGCCGACGATGCCTGGATTGGCCGGCAGGAACCGCGCCAGCAACAGCCGGCCGATCTCGGCGCTGGCGGCATGGTGTGCGGCCGCCGGCATCGCCCGGCGCCCGGCGACCAGGCGTTGGCGCTCGATCTTGCGCCAGGCGGCGACCTCTTCCACGCCTAGGACAGCCCGACGATGCGACCGCCGGCGGCCACGCCGATGGTCTCCGCCGAGGGATGCCGCGGCAGGCCGGGCATGGTCATGATGTCGCCGCAGATGACCACGACGAACTCGGCGCCGGCCGAGAGCCGCACCTCGCGCACCGGCAGGATGTGGCCGGTGGGCGCGCCGTAAAGCGCCGGGTCCGTCGAATTGGAATACTGCGTCTTGGCGATGCACACCGGCAGGTGGCCGAAACCTTGCGCCTCCAGCTCCGCCAGGCGGTCGGCGGCGGCCTTGGCGACCACCACCTCGCCGGCGCGGTAGATCTGGAAGGCGATGGTCTCGATCTTCTTCAGAAGCGGCAGGTTGTCGGGATAGAGGGTGTGGAAATTGGCCCGGCCCTTGTCGATGGCGGCGACCACGGCCTTGGCCAGGTCCTCGGCGCCCGCGCCGCCCTCGGCCCAGTGGCGGCAGACGATGGCCTCGACACCCAGCGCCTTGCAGCCGGCGATCACGGCCTGTTGCTCGGCGTCGGTGTCGGCGGTGAAGTGGTTGATGGCGACGATCGGCGGCACGCCGAACTTGCGGATGTTTTCGATATGCCGTTCCAGATTGGCCAGGCCGCGGCTGACCGCCGCGACGTTCTCGCGGCCCAGCCGGCTGCGTTTCACTCCGCCGTGAAATTTCAGCGCCCGCACCGTGGCCACGATCACCGCCAGGTCGGGGGCGAGGGCGGCCTTGCGGCACTTGATGTCGAAGAACTTCTCCGCGCCCAGGTCGGCGCCGAACCCGGCCTCGGTGACCACATAGTCAGCCAGCTTCAGTCCCAGCCGCGTCGCCAGCACCGAATTGCAGCCATGGGCGATGTTGGCGAACGGGCCGCCGTGCACCAGCACCGGATTGTTTTCCAGCGTCTGCACCAGGTTGGGCTTGATCGCGTCCTTCAGCACCGCGGTCATGGCCCCGGACGCCTTCAGGTCGCTGGCGCGGACGGGGACCCGGTCGCGGGTCTGGCCGACCACGATGTTGGCCAGCCGGCGCTCCAGGTCTTCCAGCGAGTCGGCGAGGCAAAGGATGGCCATCACCTCCGACGCCACGGTGATGTCGAAGCCGTCCTCACGCGGCTGGCCGTTGGCCGGGCCGCCGAGTGAGGAGACGATCTGGCGCAGCGCCCGGTCGTTCATGTCCAGGCAGCGCCGCCAAGTGACGCGGCGGGCGTCGATATTCAGCGGATTGTCCCAATGGATGTGGTTGTCGACCATCGCCGCCAGAAGATTATTAGCAATTCCAATGGCGTGAAAGTCACCCGTGAAGTGAAGGTTTAGCTCGTCCATGGGCACGACCTGGGCGTAGCCGCCGCCGGCCGCGCCGCCCTTGGTCCCGAAGCAGGGGCCCAGGCTAGGCTCGCGCAGGCAGACGGCGGTCCGTTTGCCGATACGGTTCAGCGCATCCCCCAGCCCCACCGTGGTGGTGGTCTTGCCCTCGCCGGCGGGGGTGGGATTGATGGCGGTGACCAGGATCAGCTTGCCGTCGCGCGGTTTGGCCAATTGCTCGGCGACAAAGTCCAGACCCAGCTTGGCCTTGTGCCGGCCGTAGGGCTCGACCGCGTCGGCCGGGATGTCGAGCCGGTCGGCGATCGCCTGGATCGGTTTGAGCACCGCTGTGCTGGCGATCTCCCAGTCGGTCTTCGGCGGGGTATCGCTCATCGACGCGCGGCTCCGTTTGCTGGCCGGGCGAAGATCACCGTTCGCACGTCGTTGAGCAACCTGCGATGCGACCTCAGCGCCGATAAGAATTTCTTACGCACTCAAGCGTCTCGAACTTGGTTGTCGAAATGCATGGGATATGCTGGATATCCCCACCTGGAGCCAACGCATGTCGCGAGCCGTCGTCGGGAAATGGGGCAAGAACTTCGCTATTCGCATGCCGGCTGAACTGGTGAAAGCGACCGGTTTGAGCGACGGCGAACGGGTGGAGATAGAGGCTCGTGAAGGCGATATCCTGATCCACCGCGCCTCGGCCCGGGCGCTCGCGCTGTTGGACGCCCAGGCGGCGGCTGAGGAGATCGCGAGCGAAGCCAAGGGTCATTCGCTGGGCGGCGTCAGCTTTCGCGACCTGTTGGACGAGGGCCGGCGCGGATGAGCCTTGTGCTCGACGCGTCAATGAAGATCGCCTGGTTCTTTGATGATGAGAAGACCGAGGCCGCGCATGGGGTGATGCGGCGGGTCGCGGCAGAGGGCGCGATCGTGCCTTCGCTCTGGCGGCTGGAGGTGGCCAATGTCCTGCGCAACGCGGTTCGACGCGGACGATGCGACGAGACCTATGCTGACCGCTCCCTGCAAAGGCTGAGCCGCCTGGCGATCACGGTCGACCCCGAGACGGACGCTCGCGCCAGGACCGAGACACGGCTGCTTTCACGGGACGAGAACCTCACCGTATACGACGCCGCCTATTTGGAGCTGGCGGTGCGCAGCCGGCGACCGCTGGCGTCGTGCGACGCTGCGCTCATCGACGCGGCGCGTCGCCGACGCGTGGAGGTTCTGACGGCCCCCGGCGCCGCGAACTAGGGTCAGGCCGCGCGGGCGAAGGCGGCGGCTCGCAAGGAGTCGGCTTCGCGGTAGATGGCGGCGGCGGCGTCGCTGGGCATGACGTCGGCCTCGCAGAGTTCGCCGCCGGACAGGATGACCTGCAGCGCCGTGCGCGCCCGGCTGACCCGGCTCTTGATGGTGCCGACGGCGGTCTGGCAGATCTCGGCCGCCTCTTCATAGGACATGCCGGCCGCACCGATCAGGATCAGCGCCTCGCGCTGTTCGTCCGACAGCATCATCATCGCCCGGCGCACGTCGGCGACCTCGAGCGTGGCGGTGGGATCGTCGGCCGCGACCAGGGTGCGCTCGGCGACTTCCGGATCCAGCGGCTGCGAGCGCCACGAACGGCGCTTGTCGGAGAGGAACTGGTTGCGCACGATCATGAAGGTCCAGGCCTTCAGATTGGTGCCCGGCTGAAAGCCGCCGCGTCCGCGCCAGGCCTTGAGCATGGCCTCCTGGGCCAGGTCGTCGGCCTGCGCCCGATCTCCGGTCAGGGAGCGGGCGAAGGCCCGCATCTGCGGCAAAAGGGCGACCAGATCGGATTGGAACTGCGCGTCGGGATCGGCTGAAACAGGCATGCGGCGGTCCTTGTGCAAACGAACTCAGCCAGCTCAACGCTCAGCTTGGCAATTGGCTCCACTGTAGGGCTGAGGAACTTCGCGCCGGGGCCTACGTTTGTGCTGCCCTGGCGCCCGGCCAGGCGGGGACCTCAATGACGTCAAGCGCGCCCAGGCTGGAAGAACGAGCGCCTGTGCTGGCCGCGGCGCGGATGTCGAAGATGGCGCGCTCGGCGCACGCCTATGTCCGCGGCAACACCGAAAAATTCTATGCCTGGCTGGAGAGCGCTTCCGACCGCGACCTGCCGCAAGGGCCGCCGGTGTGGATTTGCGGCGACTGTCATCTGGGCAATCTGGGTCCCGTCGCCAACGCCAAGGGCAAGGTGAGCATCCAGATCCGCGACCTCGACCAGACGGTGGTGGGCAATCCGGCCCACGACCTGATCCGGCTCAGCCTGTCGTTGGCCACGGCGGCGCGAGGCTCGGATCTGCCCGGCGTCACCACCGCCAAGATGCTGGAGGAGATCATGGCCGGCTATCAGGCCGCCCTGGCTGGCGAGAGCGACGAGGACGCGGATGAAAAGCCCAAGTCCGTACGCCTGCTGCTCAAGCGCGCCGTCGGCCGGCGCTGGCGGCATCTGGCCGAGGAACGCATCCAGGACCTGCGGCCCGCGATCCCGCTTGGGCGGAAGTTCTGGAAGCTGGACGCCGACGAGCGGGACGAACTCGCCGAGCTGTTCAAGCAGGACTCGATCGACGAGATGGTCACCGGCCTGAACCAGCGCGACGACGATGCGCCGATCGAGGTGCTGGATGCGGCCTATTGGATGAAGGGCTGCAGCTCGCTCGGCCGGCTGCGCTACGCCGTGCTTTTGCAGGTGGGCAAGGCCGACAGCGCCGGTCTGTCGACCTACGCGCTGGTCGACATCAAGGAGGCCGCCAAGTCCGCCGCCCCCCGCGCGCCGGACGCCAGCATGCCGCGCAACAATGCCGAGCGGGTGGTGGCCGGCGCCCGCGCGCTGTCGCCCTATCTCGGGCGGCGGATGCGGGCGGCAACGCTGCGCGGCCGTCAGGTGGTCTTGCGCGAACTGATGCCGCAGGACCTGAAGCTGGAGATCGACCAGCTCAGCCGCGAGGAGGCGATGCTGGCCGCCCGCTATCTCGCCGGCGTGGTCGGCCGCGCCCACGGCCGGCAGATGGACGAGGCGACCCGGACGAAATGGCGCGACGAGCTTGGCCGCCGCTGGCCCAAGGGCCTGGACGCGCCGTTCTGGCTCTGGGGCAGCGTCGTCGACCTGATCGCGCTCAACGAGGTCGCCTATCTGGAGCATTGCCGGCGTTACGCCCTGGAGGCGACGCGCTAGAACCGGGGATCGACCAACCGGCGGGTCCGCATGCGCCTCTTCCACTTCAGCGACGACGGCGAGATCGCGCGTTTTGTCCCGCGACCCGTACTCGTGCCGTCCGTACGCCCGGCGGGGCGCGACTGGTTGAACGGGCCGCTGGTCTGGGCGATCGATGAGGCGCGCCAGCCGCTCTATCTCTTCCCGCGCGACTGTCCGCGCATCCTGCTCTACCCAACGCCCACGACGACGGACGAGGACCACGCGCTTTGGTGGGGAGGGCGGAGCTGCCGCATGATTGCGCATGTCGAATGGGCCTGGTTCGAACGGCTCCGCACTGCGCGCCTCTATCGCTACGAACTGCCGCTCGCGGCCTTCGAGGACCTGGGCGACACCGGCATGTGGGTGGCGAGGGGCGAGGTCGAGCCGCTCGGCGTCGAAATCCTCGACGACCTACCCGCCGCTTTGGCCGAACAGGGCGTCGAACTGCGGCTGATGGACAGCCTGGTGGCGCTCAAAGGCGTCTGGGATACATCCCTGCACGCCAGCGGCATCCGCCTGCGCAACGCCGCCGGCTGGCCCGGCTAGACCGCCGCCTCGCGCTGCAGCAGAGCGCGCTTGCGCTCGACGCCCCAGCGATAGCCGGAGAGGCCGCCGTCGCTGCGCACCACCCTGTGACAGGGGATGGCGACCGCCGTTGGGTTGGCCGCGCAGGCCTGGGCCACCGCCCGGACCGCCTTGGGGGCGCCGATCGAGGTTGCGATGTCGGCGTAGCTGGCGGTCGAGCCCCTGGGGATGTCGCGCAGCGCCCGCCAGACCCGCTCCTGAAAGGCGGTGCCTTGGATGTCGAGCGGCAGGTCTGCGGCCTCGGCCGAGCCCTCCACCAGACCGACCACGCGGGCGACCAGGGCTTCGAAATCAGCATCCGCCCCGATCAGCTCGGCCTTGGGGAAACGGTCCTGAAGCCCGCGCACCAGCGCGTCGGGGTCGTCGCCGAACTGGATGGCGCAGACGCCCTTGTCCGTGGCCGCGACCAGGATAGCGCCCAGCGAGGTCTGGCCGACGGCGAAGCGGATCGCCGCGCCGACGCCACCGCGCCGATAGTCGCTCGGCTTCATGCCGAGGCGATGGTTGGAGACGGCGTAGAAACGGCCATTGGAACCGAAGCCGGCGCCATAGATGGCCTGGGTGACGCTGGCGCCGTCATCCAGTTCGCCGCGCAGCCGCTTTGCCCGCTGCGCCTCTCCATAGGCCTTGGGCGTGACGCCGGTCAGCGCCTTGAACACGCGATGGAAGTGGAAGCGGCTCAAACCCGCCGCATCGGCCAGCGAATCCAGGCTGGGCAGTTCCTCGCTGGCGTCGATCAGGGCGCAGGCCCTGGCCACGGCCTCGGCGTGGCGCTCGGCGATCGAGGCATCGTCCGGATGACAGCGCTTGCAGGCGCGCAGGCCCGCGGCTTGCGCGCCGGCGGCGTCGGCGAAGAAGCGCACATTGGTTCGCAGCGGCCGCCGCGAAGGGCAGGACGGGCGGCAATAGACCCCGGTGGTCATCACCCCATAGAGAAAGCGCCCGTCGGCGCTCGCATCATGCTCGAGCACGGCGGCCCACATGGCGTCGTCGCTGGGGGTGAGGGGTTCGTATGGCAAGGCGGTCATGGCTGGCGTCTCCGTAAGGTGGGCGCGAAAGACGCCCTTCGCCAGCCTGGATAGCCCGATGCACCAACGCTCGCGCTCCGACCCTTGCTTTCAAACTCCCACCTGCCCTTGATGATTTGGCGTGCTGCGGTTGGTAATGAACACCAGCGCAGCTACTGATCCACCATGACACTCGAAACACCCGCCACCGAAACACCTGAGTCAGTGTCGCTGCTCGCCTTGCTGGCGACGCTCGAACCGCTCGACGAGGAATTTCCACCGATCGAAGACCTGCCGTTGCGGCCGGTCGTGCTTTGACGGTGCGCGCTTTCCGGAGCCGGGTCATGCCGAACCACGTCCTCGCCGCCGCGGCGGTTCTGGCCCTGGTCGCGGCGACGGCCTCGGCGCAGCCGGGCAGCGCGGCCCATCCGATCGTCATCAAGATGAAGCGCGGGACCGACAGCGTCAGGCTCACCGGCGTGCTGCGCCAGAACGTCGACTGCTGCACCTATGTCTTCAAGGCCGCCGCCGGCCAGCGGATGATCTGGAGCATCAACGGGGCGGTGACCCGCCAGGTGGTCACCTATCCCGACGGCCATGTCGACGGGCCGGGCATTCCCAGCCCGCTGCCGCTGCCGGCCAGCGGCGCCTACAGCCTCGCGGTCAGCCCCGACCTGATGGCCGACGGCGCGTTCGGGCGCTACGTGCTGAAAATCCGTATCCCGCCACCTAGAGGTCGTCGCCTTTAGGGGCGGGCGCCAGCACAGTCCGGCGTGCGGGATCAGAGCTTCAGGCTGCGCAGCCGCAGGGCGTTGGCGATCACGCTCACCGACGACAGCGCCATGGCCGCTGCAGCGACCGCCGGCGAGAGCAGCAGCCCAAAGGTCGGATAGAGCAGGCCGGCGGCGATCGGGACGCCGGCGGCATTATAGATGAAGGCGAAGGTCAGGTTCTGGCGGATGTTGCGCATCACCGCGCGCGATAGCCTGCGCGCCCGCACCAGGCCCTGCAGATCGCCGCGCAGCAGGGTCACCCCGGCGCTCTCGATCGCCACGTCGGCGCCGGCGCTCATGGCCACGCCGACGTCCGCCGCGGCCAGGGCCGGGGCGTCGTTGACCCCGTCGCCGGCCATGGCCACGACCCGGCCCTCGCGTTTCAGCCGTTCGACCACCGCGGCCTTGTCGCCGGGCAGCACCTCGGCCTCGACCTCGGTGATCCCCAGCCGGGCGGCAACGGCCACGGCGGTGGCGCGGTGGTCGCCGGTCAGCATCACCACCCGCACGCCCTCGGCGCGCAAGGCGCGCACCGCCTCCAGGGTGGTCGGCTTGATCGGATCGGCGAGACCGAAGACACCGGCGATCTTGCCGTCGACGGCGATGAAGACGGCGGTGGCGCCCTCGGCCCGCACGGCGTCGGCGTCAGCGGCGAGCGGCGCGGTATCGATCCCCTCGCCGTGCAGGAAGCGGCGATCGCCCAGCCGCACGGCCCGCCCATCGACCTCGCCCGCAACGCCGCCGCCGGCGGCGGCGACGAAGTTCGACGCTTCGCTCAGCGCGATCCCGCGCTGGGCGGCGGCGCGCACGATCGCCTCGGCCAGCGGGTGTTCGCTCGAGCGCTCCAGGCTGGCGCCAAGGCGCAGCAGCTCGGCCTCCGCGAAGCCGTCGGCCGGGTGGATGGCGGCGAGCGAGGGGCGGCCCTCGGTCAGGGTGCCGGTCTTGTCCACCACCAGGGTGTCGACGGCTTCGAAACGCTCCAGCGCCTCGGCGTTGCGGATCAGCACCCCGGCCTGGGCGCCGCGCCCGACGCCGACCATGATCGAGATCGGCGTGGCCAGGCCCAGCGCGCAGGGACAGGCGATGATCAGCACCGACACCGCCGCGACCAGACCGTAGCTCAGCCGCGGCTGCGGCCCGAACAGCGCCCAGGCCGCGAAGGCCAGGGCCGCCGCCAGCAGCACCGCCGGCACGAACCAGCCGGAGACCGTGTCGGCCAGGCGCTGGATCGGCGCGCGGCTGCGCTGCGCCTGGGCGACCATCTGCACGATGCGCGCGAGCAGGGTGTCGGCGCCGACCTGTTCGGCGCGCATGACGAAGCCGCCGGTGCGGCTCATCGCGCCGGCAACCAGCCTGTCGCCCGGGGCCTTCTCGACCGGCATGGACTCGCCGGTGACCAGGGACTCATCCACCGCCGCGGCGCCCTCGACCAGTTCGCCATCGACCGGGATCGTCTCGCCTGGGCGCACCCGCAGGCGGTCGCCGACCAGGACCTGATCCAGACTGACGTCCTCGTCGGTCCCGTCCGCCCGAACGCGGCGCGCGGTCTTCGGCGCCAGGTCGAGCAGGGCGCGGATCGCCCCCGAAGTCTGCTCGCGGGCGCGAAGCTCCAGCACCTGGCCCAGCAGGACGAGCACGGTGATCACCGCCGCGGCTTCGAAATAGATCGGCACGCCGCCGTCGGCCTGGCGAAAGGCGGTCGGGAAGAGGCCTGGCCAGAGCAGGGCCGCGACGCTGTCGATGTAGGCGACGCCGACACCCATGGCGATCAGGCTGAACATGTTGAGCTTGCGGGTCACGAGCGACCGCCAACCGCGTTCGAAGAAGGGCCAGCCGGCCCACAGCACCACGGGCGTCGCCAGCGCGAACTGGATCCAGTCGGACGTCCGGTCGGCGAGCATGAAGGCGTGACCGGCGATGTGGCGGCCCATTTCGAGCGCGAACACCGGCGCGGCCAGCACCAGCCCGACCCGGAACCGCCGCGTCATGTCGACGAGTTCGGGATTGGCGGCGAGCGTCCCGGCGGTCACTGTTTCCGGCTCCAGGCCCATGCCGCAGATGGGACAGGCGCCCGGCCCGACCTGGCGGATCTCCGGATGCATCGGGCAGGTGTAGATGGTCCCGGCCGGCGCGGACGTCCCGGCGTCCGCGGGTAAGTGGCGGTGATGGGCGTGATGCGACATCTCGGTCTCTCGGGCGAGGCGAGGGGCATATACCCCATAGGGGCATATTGCAAATACCCCATGGGGGTGTATGTTCGACTGCGACGTTCAGGAGCCGGCCTCATGAAGCGGGACGACAAACCCAAGCTGATCAACCGGCTGAACCGCATTGAGGGTCAGGTCCGCGGGATCGCGCGCATGGTCGAGGGCGAGCGCTATTGCATCGACATCCTGACCCAGTTGCAGGCGGCGCGCGCGGCGCTGGTGCGGGTGGAGACCGAGCTGCTCAAGGACCATCTCGGCCACTGCATCGAGAGCGCCATCGTCAGCGGCGACGCCGGCGAACAACGCCAGAAGGCCGGTGAACTGATCGAACTGCTGCAGCGCGCGACGAAGTGAGCGGTCGGGCGGTTCCGGGCGCGGCGGCGCTGCCGTCTAGAGCTTGGCGGCGGCCAGGATCGGGCCGCCGTCGGCGGTCTGGACCAGGATGGCGGTCTTAAGACCGGGGCCGCCGCCGGGCAGCGGAAAGCTGCGCGCCGCCCCGAACCAGCCGCCCAGGCGCCCGAACTGGCGCACGATGTCGCGGTGCGGCAGGGTCTTGCCGCCGTTCTCGCCGCGACGGATAGCCACCAGTTGCACGCGCGGATCGTAACGCACCAGCCAGACGTCAGCGCCTCTGGCCGGCGCCGAACCGGCGGCGATCGACACCGAGCCGCCCTTGACCTCCAAAGCAGCGCCGGATGGCTGGCCTGCGGTGTGGATGGCCGCGTCCAGTTCGCGCCGGTCGTTGCCGACCAGGTCGTGGCGGCCGTTGATGACGATCTGCGGGGTGGCGACGTTGGTGTGGCGCATGAAGCGCTCATAGGCGAACTGACGCGCGGTGAACTGCGGGCTGGCGAAGGTGTCCTTCCAGCCGAGATTGTCCCAATAGGTGACCGCGAAGCTGAGCGCGAGCACGTCGGAGCGATCGGCGATGGCGTTCAGATTGGCGTCCGCCGGCGGACAGGACGAGCAGCCCTGGCTCTGGAACAGCTCGACGACCACCGGTTGCGCCTGGGCGCTCGCCAAGGGCGCCAGGCCAAGGCCGGCGGCGAGCAGGGCGAGGATGGGATTTCGGATCGGCATGGCGTGAAGCCTCGGCCGGCCTGACGCGCCCGTCAAGCCGGCGAGGGGGCCCGGCCGCGCCAGGGTTGACGAACGCCGCGCGGCTGGGATTGGTAGAGGCGGAGAGACGAGCCATGCGCGTCGAGGACAAGCCGCTTGCCGGCCTGATGGTGCTGGACCTGACCCTGGCGCGGGCGGGACCGACCTGCGTGCGCCACCTGGCCGATTGGGGCGCAGACGTTATCGCGGTGCAGCCGCCCACCGGGGCCGACGATCTCACCGGCGCGCGCGACGGCTTCGACTACCAGAACCTGCATCGCAACAAGCGGGTCATCGGCCTCAACCTGAAGTCCCAGGCTGGCCACGCCGCCTTCCTGCGCCTTGTCGCCAAGGCTGACGTGGTGGTGGAGAACATGCGGCCGGAGGTGAAGCACCGGCTGAAGATCGCCTACGACGACCTGAAGCCGATCAATCCGCGGCTGGTCTATGGCTCGATCAGCGGCTTCGGCCAGGACGGGCCTTACGGCAAACGCGCCGGGGTCGACCAGATCGCCCAGGGCATGGGCGGGTTGATGTCGATCACTGGCGAGCCCGGCCGCGGCCCGATGCGGGTCGGCATCGCCGTCTCCGACATGACGGCGGGCACGCTGCTGGCGCTGGGGATCATGATGGCGCTGTTCCAGCGCGAACGAACCGGGGAGGGGCGCTATGTCCATACCTCGCTCTTGGAGAGCCAGCTGTTCATGCTGGATTTCCAGGCCTCGCGCTGGCTGATGGCCGGCGAGGTGGCCGGCCAGACCGGCAACGACCACCCGACCATCGCACCATCCAGCACCTATCCGACCGCCGATGGCTTCATCAACATCGCCGCCTCGAGCCCGAAACAGTGGCGGGTGCTGTGCGAGGCCATGGGCCATCCCGACTGGCTGGAAAACGCCGACTGGCGCTCCTCCGGCCGGCGTTCGCGAGCGCGAGCCGACATCAACGCGGCCATCGCCGAGGACACCGCGCAAAAACCCAGCGCTCACTGGGTCGAGCTCCTGGAAGGCGTCGGCATCCCCTGCGGCCCGATCTACAGCATCGATCAGGCCTTCGCCGACCCGCAGGTTCAACACCTGGGCATGGCCGCGCCCGTCGATCACCCGCGCCTCGGCCCTACCCACATGGTCGCATCGCCCCTGAACCTGCGCGGCGTCGACAAGACCATCCGCTGCGTCGCGCCCCTGGCGCCGGAAGACACCGACGCGGTCCTCGCCTCCGTCGACTACAGCGAGAGCGAGATCGCTGCGATGCGCGAGAGCGGGGCGGTCTAGCAACGCCCGCGCGCGAGCGCCGTCTCCGCACTGAAAGTCTCAGCCCGACCCATACCGGAAGCTGACGTTTCGAATGGCCGCTAAGGGTCGAAAGCGGTCACTCGCCAACGGGAAGCTCGCGCCGCCTCATCGCGCAGCGTCGCCGCTCAAGTGGCGCGGTCGTCGTAGCGCCGCGCAGGGCTGGCGCGTCCGCGCTCAGCGGGACGTTGCTCGCGCGCCGGCGTCCGCGCCGGCCGGGAGCCGCATCGGGCAGGCGGGGTCGGTGGCCGCGCGCCACACCGCTTCGGAGACGTCCCGCGAACGGGTGACCAGCCCGCCAGACTCTTGAGGGCGGCCGAACATTTGCGCCGCAACGGCCATGTAGGACTCGGGGATATTCATGCCCATGCGGCTGCGCGCGTTCTCCGTGAACGGTGTTTCGGGTGCGTAGCCGGGGATCACGATGCGCACGCGCACGCCGAACGGCTCCAGTTCCAGCGCCACCGATTCCGTGAAGGCGTTCACCGCCGCCTTGCTGGCCGTATAGATCGACATCAGGGGCAGCGGCTGGAAAGTCACGCCGGAGCTCACATTGACGACCACGCCCGAGCCTTGCGCGCGCAACTGCGGAACCACGGCCTGGGTCATGGCGATGGTTCCCAGCGTGTTGGTCTCGAACAGCTCGCGAATCTTGGCCATCGAGACGCCTTCCAGCGGGCCCATCTGGCCGACACCGGCATTGTTGACCAGGACGTCGATGGGGCCGGCGGCCTCCACCGCCTGGGCGATGCTGTCCGCGTCGGTGACATCGAGCGGCAGGATGCGCAGGCGGTCTGAGGGCGGTAGGAGGTCGTCACGGGGACTGCGCTCGTGGCGATGACCGTCCAGTCGCGGTCGAGGAAGTAGCTGGCGGTGTCAAGGCCGAAGCCGGACGAGCAGCCGTAATTAGGATAGTGTTCATCAGTGCTCCGAGGGGCGCGAAAGCTTGAGTTCTAACCAGACCAGATATCACCAGCAGCCTTGGTCAGATTGACAAACGATACATCAAAAAATATATCATACGATATGTCACACGATCGTTTGTCCCATCAACCGTTTTCTCGGGTGATGCATGCCATCGGCCGAGGGCGGGGCGGCCACGGGTTCGGCCACAGCGGTCATGGCGGCGGGCGCGGCTTCATGGGGGGGAGCGGCATACCGGGCGGCCGCAAGCTTTCCTCCGGCGATCTGCAGCTGCTCATTCTGGCCTTGCTGGAGGTCCAACCGGCTCATGGCTATGAGCTGATCCGCACCGTCGAGGAGCGATCGAACGGTTTCTATGCGCCCAGCCCGGGGATGATCTATCCAGCCCTGACCTATCTGGATGAGATCGGCCAAGCCGCAGTTGAGCTTGACGGCAAGCGCAAGCTTTATCGGCTCACGGATGCGGGCCGCGAGCATCTGAACGCCAATCGCGTCCAGGCCCAGGCGATGTTGGAGGCCTTGGGCCGAGTCGGCGGGCGAATGGAGCAGGTGCGCGAGGCTTTCGCCGGCCTGGACGACCTCGACCCCACGGCCGCCGACGACTTGCATCGGGCGCGCCACGGCCTGAATCACGCCCTGATGCGCACCCGCGGCGCGTCGCCTGAGGACGTTCGCCGCATCGTCGAGATCCTCGACCGAGCCACGGCCGAAATCCTCGGTAACCAATCATGAGCCGCGCCAGTCCGTATCATCAGGATCTATCGCGATGACGCTAGAGGCCGACTGCAAGTTCGAGGCAGGTCTCTTGGTCCCCGTGATCGATCCGATGCGCTGCGAGGCGAAGGGCCCCTGTGTCGAAGCCTGTCCTTATGACGTCCTTGCCATTCGTCCCGTCCCGAACGCAGACAAGGCGGCCCTACCGCTGATGGGCCGGTTGAGACTGTTCGTCCATGGCGGACGGCAGGCATTTATCGAAAACCCCGACGCCTGCCACGGCTGTGGGCTTTGCGTTCAGGTTTGCCCAGAGCGGGCGATCAAACTGCAGCGGCGAGGCGACCAGGCGACAATCTCCTCCCACATGGCCGGCTGATCTGCGCCGCACCCGGTCCTCTTCCTGATTCAGGGTTTGCTCGCCATGACCAACGACACCCTGGACCGCCACGCCGTCACCCGAGTGCGCCACGAAACTCGCCGGAGTAGCCTAACCATCACCTCGGATAATCGCGTGCAGCAGGTTGCGATAAAAACCGGCGCGCGCGAGGGCGGCCATGTCGAGCTGATCTCCGGGCCGCCGTTGGGCTCGTGGGTGTTGCTCGGCTCATCGGCGTTCTGCCAGGCGACACGGTCAATCCGATCGTCGATACGACTCAAGTGACGGCGGCGCGCTGATGGCGGAACTCAGGCTCTCAACCTGGGGGATCAAGAACCCGATTCCGGTGGCGCTGTTGTTCACCGCCGCGGTGATCGGCGGCACGATCTCGTACAACTTCCTGCCCATCAAGCGCTTCCCAAACGTGGTCTTCCCCTCGGTGCTGGTGGTTGTCACCGACAACGGCGCCGCGCCGGCCGAGATCAAGACCCAGATCACCCGCCCGATCGAGGACGCCATGGCCGGCATCGCCGGCGTGCGCGACATGCAGTCGGAAGTCAGCCAGGGCGTCTCGACCACCCAGGTCCAGTTCGAGCTGGGCGAGGACCTGCAGAAGGTCACCGACGAGGTGCGTCAGCGGGTCGACCAGGCCCGCGCCACCCTGCCGCGCGAGATCGATCCGCCGCAGGTCGAGCGGCTGGAGATCGATTCCAGCCCGATCCTGACCTACGCCGTCGCCTCGCCGACCATGTCGGCGGCCGACCTCTCCTGGTTCGTCGACGACACCATTTCGCGCTCGCTGCAGGGCGAAAAGGGCGTCGCCCAGGTCTCCCGAGTCGGCGGGGTTGGTCGCGAGATCAACGTCATCATCGATCCCGACCGGATGGCCGCCCAGGGGCTGACGGCGACCTCGTTGAACGCCGCGCTCAGCGCCTTCAACACCGACATTCCCGGCGGCCGGGTGCTGGTCGGCGGCCGCGAGCAGACCGTCCGCGTACTCGGCTCGGCCCTGACCGTCATCCAGTTGCGCAACCTGACCATTCCGACCGCCGGCGGCCGGTATGTGAAGCTGTCGGATGTCGCGGATGTCGGCGATGGGGCCAGTGAGCCGCGCGGCTTCGCGCGCCTGGACAACCGGCCGGTGGTCGGATTCCAGGTCCTGAAGACCAACGAAGCCAGCGAGGTGCAGGTCGAGGATGCGATCAAGGCCAACATCGCCAAGCTGGCCAAGACCTATCGGGACGTCCGGTTCACGCCGATCTTCTCCACCGTCGAAGCCACCCGCGCCAGCTACGCGGCGACCTTGCGCACCATGTTCGAAGGCATGCTGCTGGCATCGCTGACCGTCTTCCTCTTCCTGCGTGACTGGCGCTCGACCGCGATCGTGGCCATCGCCATGCCGGTGTCGCTGATCCCGACCTTCCTGTTCATGGCCTTCTTCCACTTCAGCCTGAACATCGTGACTCTGCTCGCCCTGACCCTGGTGATCGGGATTCTGGTCGACGACGCCATCGTTGAGATCGAGAACATCCAGAAACGGGTGCAGGCGGGCGCGCGGCCGTATCGTGCCTCGATGGAAGGCGCCGACCAGATCGGCCTGGCCGTCGTCGCCACCACCGCCTCGATCGTCGTGGTGTTCGCGCCAGTCTCGTTCATGGGTTCGATTCCCGGCCAATTCTTCAAGGAATTTGGCATCACCGTCGTCATCTCGGTGTTGTTCTCGCTCCTGGTGGCGCGGCAGCTGACGCCGCTGATGGCGGCCTATTTCCTGAGGGCCAATGTCGAGCCGCATCCGCGCGGCGAGCTTCGGCCCTTCTATCGCCGTAGCCTGGAATGGGCGCTGTCGCACCGTTGGGTCATGGCGTTCGTCGGCGCTGCGGTGGTGGTCACAACGATGGGCGTGCTGGCGGTCGGCCTGCCCACCGGCGTGCAGCCGCCGGCCAACGACGACTACACCTTCATCGGCATCCAGGGCCCGCCCGGCGCCACGCTGTCCGATATGCAGCGGATCACTGAGGAGACCCCGCGCTGATCCACCAGAAGATCCCCGAGGCGACCAAGATCTTCGCCCAGGTCGGTTCGGTGGCCGGAGAAGGCTTTGGCGGCGGCAATACCGGTTCGCTCTCCCAGGGCACCGTCACCCTGGTGCTCAACGACCAGCGCACCCGGACCGTCACCCAGATCCAGGACGCCATCCGCCCCTATCTGAACAGCATCCCTGACGCCCGCGTGTCCATCCAGGGCTACGGCTTCGGCGCCGCCGCGCTGCAGGTGGTGCTCACCGGCGAGGACGAAGCGGTGCTGAACCGGGCGGGCGACGACCTTGAGCGCCAGATACGCACCCTGAAGGGCGTCGTCGATCCTCGGCCCTCTGCGCCGCCGATCGGCCCGGAAATCGTCATCCGGCCGAAGCCCGACGAAGCTTCGCGTCTCGGCGTGACGGTGGAGTCCATTGCCAGCATCGCCCGGGTCGCCACCCTCGGCGACATCGACGCCAATGTGCCCAAGCTAACCCAGGGCGAGCGCCGGGTGCCGATCCGCGTGCGCCTGCCCGAACAGACCCGGTCAAACATCGACATGATCCGCTCGCTGCAGGTGCCAACCGCCAGCGGCGGCGCCACGCCGCTGTCGTCGGTGGCCGATGTTGACTTCCAGGCCGGTCCGGCGGTGATCCAGCGCTATGATCGCCGCGACATGCTGGCGATCGATGCCGACCTGGCCAACAACACTCAGATCGGCCAGGGCCTGCACGAGGTGCACAACCTGCCATTCATGAAGCATCTGCCGCCAGGGGTTCAGGAAGCCGCTGTTGGTCAGACGCAGCAGATCCAGGAGCTGTTTGGCGCGCTTGGCCTGGCCTTCTTCACCGGCACGGCCATGATCTATGGCGTCCTGGTGCTGCTGTTCCGCAGCTTCTTCAAGCCGCTGATTATTATCTCCGCCCTGCCGCTGGCCATCTTCGGGGCGGCGATCGCGCTCTCCCTGACCCGCGAGTCGCTGTCGATTCCGTCGCTGATCGGCGTCCTGATGCTGCTCGGCATCGCGGCCAAGAACTCGATCCTGCTGGTCGAGTATGCTATCGAGCGCCAGCGCGAGGGCATGCCGAAGCGCCAGGCGCTGATGGAGGCCTGCCGCGAGCGGGCCCGGCCGATCATCATGACGAGCCTGGCCATGATCGCCGGCATGATCCCGACAGCCTTCGCCCTCGGCAAGGGCTCGGAGTTCCGCCAGCCGATGGCCATCGCGGTTATCGGCGGCCTAATCACCTCGACCGTGCTCGCCCTGGTCATGGTGCCGGTGATCTACGAGATCATCGAGGACATCGAGCACTGGCTGACGCCCAAGCTCGCCCGGTTCGTCACGCCTCGCGATGCGCCGCCGCCGATGCCGGTCCCGCCGGTCCCGGCGATCGACACCGCCGCCGAATAGCCTTTTCCATCCGCCGGTTCCGTGGCGGAATGGCTTCGAGACCAATTTCATCTGAACACTGACCCCGCCGGCCACATCATCAACGAGAGCCGCCTGGCGCGCCCCTAAGCTGCGACTTCCTTCCGGCCCGAGCAGCCCATGGCGTCCGCTTGCGCGGCGTCAGGCTTCGCCCTCGTTTACTTCCCCTGAAACACCGGCCTGCGCTTTTCCATGAAGGCTGTGCGGCCCTCGGCGTAGTCGTCGCTCTGGAAGCAGGCGTCGACGGCCTTGGTCACCTCGTCGAGCTGGCGGCGATCGGGGTCCTTCATCGCCTCGCGCACCGCCATCTTGGAAGCCTTGACGGTCAGCGGCGCGTTCTGGCCGATCAGGGCGGCGTAATCGTGCACGGCAGCCTCAAGCTCGCCTGCCGGGGTCACCTTGTTGACCAGGCCGATGCGCAACGCCTCGTGGGCGTCGAACTGGCGGGCGGTGAACAGGATCTCCTTGGCGAAGGACGGCCCGACCACGTCGGCCAGCGCCTTCACCCCGTCGAAGCCGTAGCCCAGGCCCAGCCGCGCCGCCGGAATGGCGAAACGGCTGTCTTCCGAACAGATGCGCAGGTCGCAGGTGAGGGCCACGGCCATACCGCCGCCGATGCAATACCCGCGGATCATGGCGATGGACGGCTTGGTCAGCCGCACCATGGCCCGGTTCGCCGCGGCGCTCTGAGCGCTGTAGACCTCGTTGGCCTCGCGGTCGGCGCGCTGTTCGGCGAACTGCGAGATGTCGGCGCCGGAAACGAAGGCCTTGTCGCCGGCGCCGGTGAAGACGATCACCCGGATATCCGGATCGGCCTCGAACTGCGCCAGCACCTCGGGGATGGCCTGCCACATGTCCACCGAGACGGCGTTGCGCCGCAGCGGGTTGTTGAAGGTCATCCAGCCGATCGCGCCATCCTTGCGCCCGGTCAGTCGTTCGGTCCCGATCAACATGCTCATGCTCCACGCCACGGCGCAGACTAGGCCAGGGACGGTTGAGGGAAAAGACGGCAAGCCCCTGAGGTCTGGAACCGGCCTGCGACACCGGCATGGGGCTGGTAAGATGGTTTTGCGCTTCACACTGGTGCGCCAGTCCGCTAACACCCCGCCCTCCCACACTTGTGGAACGCCGTCGTAGCTCAGTGGTAGAGCGCATCCTTGGTAAGGCTGAGGTCGACAGTTCAATCCTGTCCGACGGCACCACGTCTCACACACCAGACTCCATGGCTCGCTGCCGAGTTATTCGGTCGCTCGATCAAGCGGCTTGACCCGGGCACGCCCTGGGTTAGCCCTTCGGGTATGGACGATCGCGCCAAGCCGCCGAAAGCCCCCAAGCCACCCGCCGACCGCGAGGCGCGCCTTGCCAAGGCGCTGCGCGCGAATCTCAAGCGCCGCAAGGCCCCGGCCGCGCCGAAGACTGCGCCTGAATCCAACTAGTTAGCACAGCGCTTGCGCCGGCTTGGACGTGGTATAGAAGCGGGCTCGAACGAGCCGCTCGCGCGGCGTCAGCCCGCGAGCCCGAAGAGGGGCGACATGGACCGTATCGCGATCACCGGCGGCGCGCGGCTGGAAGGCGAAATCGCCATCAGCGGTGCGAAAAACTCCGCCATCAAGCTGATGACCGCGAGCCTGCTGACCGACGAGCCGCTGCGCCTCACCAACATGCCGCGGCTGGCCGATACCCGCTTCCTGGCCCAGCTGCTGCGCCGGCTGGGCGTCGATGTGGATGAACGCGAGGGCCTCACTGGCCCAGAGACGGTGCTGCACGCGCCGGAAGTGACCAGCGCCTTCGCGCCCTACGACCTGGTCCGCCAGATGCGCGCCTCGTTCAACGTGCTGGGGCCGCTCCTGGCCCGCACCGGTCACGCCAAGGTCAGCCTGCCCGGTGGCTGCGCCATCGGGGCCCGGCCCGTCGACCTGCACCTGAAGGCGCTGGAGGCGCTGGGTGCGCACATCGACCTGCACGAAGGTTATGTCTACGCCCAGGCTCCGCGCGGCCTGAAGGGCGCCGAGATCGACTTTCCGATCTCCTCGGTGGGCGCGACCGAGCACGCCATGCTGGCCGCGGTCCTGGCCGAGGGCGTCACGGTGCTCAACAACGCCGCCCGCGAGCCGGAACTGGAAGACCTGGCCCAATGCCTGAACGCCATGGGGGCGAAGGTGGAAGGCGCGGGCACGGCCACCGTCACCATCACCGGCGTCTCCAAGCTGCACGGCGCCACGCACGCGGTCATGCCGGACCGGATCGAGACCGGCACCTATGCGGTGGCTGCGGCCATGGCCGGCGGCGAGGTGAGGCTGACCCACACCCGGGCGGATTTCATCCAGTCGCTGCTCGATCGCATCGAGCAGGCCGGCGCCGAAGTGATCCACGCCAATGACGGGGTGACCATCAAGCGCAACGGCGCGCGGCTGAAGGCCGTGGACATCGAGACCGATCCCTATCCGGGCCTGGCCACCGACGTGCAGGCCCAGTTCATGGCGCTGATGACGATGGCCGAGGGCGAGAGCGTCATCCGCGAGACCATCTTCGAAAACCGCTTCATGCACGTCTCGGAGCTGTCCCGGCTGGGCGCCGACATCACCGTCCAGGGCGGCGAGGCCCGGGTGCGCGGGGTCGAGACACTGGAGGGGGCGCAGGTCATGGCCACCGACTTGCGCGCCTCGGTCAGCCTGGTGATCGCCGGCCTGGCGGCGCGCGGCGAGACGGTGGTCAACCGGGTCTATCACCTCGACCGCGGCTTCGAGCGGCTGGAGGCGAAGCTGGGCGCGTGCGGGGCCAAGGTGCGCCGCCTGAGCGACAGCGCGGACTGAGGGCGCGAGGCCGATGTCCGAGACGCCTGCGCCGCTTCGACTGCTCGCCGAGGACGCCGACGACCTGGGCGTGATCTCGGCGGCGCTGCAGGACGCCGTCGGCCAGATCGGCGACGTCGCCTATGAGGCGGTCGAACGGCGGCTGACCATGGTGCTGAACCGCTTCCGCTGGGAGACCGACGCGCCGACCGCCGAGCGCGTGCGCACCGCCCTGCAGTTTGGCTCGGTCCTGGCGGTCAAGGCGCGCAACCTGAAGCGCGACCAGCCCGACGCCATCGTCGAGCTGCTGGCCGTCGATTTCGAGCCCGGCGAGGCCCCCGGCGGCGGGGTCCTGCTCCACTTCGCCGGCGGCGGCGACTTCCACCTCGAGGTCGAGTGCATCGACGTGGTCATGGCCGACCTCTCCGACCCCTGGCCCACCAAGCACGCGCCGAAGCACGAGGGGTGAGATACGGCTTGGCTGCGCGCCAAATGCTCGATAGATTATGACCAGTTTTCTGGTCATGGAGGCGTGGCATGGTCACGGTCAACCTGGCTCATGCCAAGGCGCATCTGAGTGAGTTGCTGAACAAGGTCGAAGGGGGTGAAGACGTGGTCATTACCCGTCATGGCACACCCGTCGCCCGCGTCTCGGCCGTCTCGCGGCCGAAGCTGCCGCTCCGTTCCTTGCAGGCATTTCGCGCGAAGATGCCGAGATGGAGCGCGCCGAGCGCCGAGCTACTCCGCAAAGCGCGCGACGAAGGCCTTTGACCCTCTATTTCGATACCAGTTTCCTCGCGCCGCTCATTCTCGAAGAAGCCACCAGCGCGGCGGTCGAGCGTTTCCTCGCGGCACGCCCGGCGGACTCGCTGACGATCAGCACTGGACGAGGGTTGAGTTCTCCTCGTTGCTGGCCAGAGAGGTGCGCATGGGCGGAATGGCGCCTCGGGTGGCTCTTGAAGCGGACCAGCAGTTCGAAGCGATGATCGCGGAGTCCTTTGCCGTTCTCACACCTACCGTCGATGATTTCGAGCTCGCCAAGCGGTATCTAACCGAACCCAGAACCGGGTTGCGAGCCGGCGACGCGCTTCATCTGGCGATCGCGAGCAATCACGGCGCCGAGGCGATCTACAGCCTCGACAAGATGCTGCTACGAGCAGGAAAAGCGATTGGACTCCCCGTCAGCGCTGGGATCAAGGTCTCGGACTAACTCCGGCCAGCCCTCCACAAACCCCTTGAGTTTCAGCGCCAACCGGCGACAACGCGGCCATGCGCCGCTTCAACGCCCAAGACCCTGGCTTCGACGCCGACTTCGCGGCCTTTCTCGATGAGCCCCGCGGGTCGCCGGCCGAGGTCGACGCGGCCGTCGCCGAGATCATCGAGCGGGTGAGGGTGGAGGGGCTGCGCGCCCTGCTGGACTACGCGCGCCGGTTCGATCGCGTCGAGCTGGACGAGGAGTCTATCCACGTCACGCCTGAGGAGATCGAGGCGGGTGCGGCGGAATGCGCAATCGAGGTGCGCGAGGCGATCGCCTTCGCCGCGGGCCGAATCCGCGCCTATCACGAGCGCCAGCGGCCGGCGGACTTGCGGTTCACCGACGACGCCGGGGTCGAGCTCGGCTGGCGCTGGACGGCGCTGGACGCGGTCGGCGTCTATGTGCCGGGCGGCCGCGCCGCCTATCCTTCCACCGTGCTGATGAATGCCGTCCCGGCCAGCGTAGCGGGCGTGGCGCGCATCGCCATGGTCACGCCGCCCGGGCGGCTGGAGCCGGCGGTGCTGGCGGCGGCGAAGGAGGCGGGGGTCAGCGAGATCTGGCGCGTCGGCGGCGCCCAGGCCTGCGCGGCCCTGGCCTATGGCGCCGGACCGATCGCGCCGGTCGACAAGATCGTCGGGCCGGGCAACGCCTATGTCACCGCCGCCAAGCGCCGGCTCTACGGTATTGTCGGCATCGACGCCCTGGCCGGTCCGTCCGAGATCGTGGTGGTCGCCGATGGACAGAACGACCCGGACTGGATCGCCGCCGACCTGCTGTCCCAGGCCGAGCACGACCCGGACGCCCAATCCATCCTGATCACTGACGACGCCGCCTTCGCGGACCGCATCGAGGTCGCCATCGAACAGCAGCTTGCGACGCTGGCCACGGTCGAGACGGCGCTGGCCTCCTGGCGCGACCACGGGGCGGTGGTGATCGCCTCGCTGGACGCCGCGGCCGGCCTGGTGAACCAGATCGCGCCGGAACACGTCGAGCTGGCGCTGGCCGACCCTGAGCCGCTGGGCGCCCAGATCCGCCACGCCGGGGCGATCTTCCTCGGCCGGTATGCGCCGGAGGCGATCGGCGACTATGTGGCCGGCTCAAATCATGTGCTGCCGACCAGCCGCGCGGCGCGGTTTTCTTCCGGCCTGTCGGTCTTCGACTTTCTGAAGCGCACCTCGATCATCAAGTGCGACGCCGCGGCCTTCGCCCGTCTGGCGCCCGCCACGGCGACGCTGGCCGAGGCCGAGGGCCTGCCCGCCCATGCCCGATCGGCCACGGTCCGGCTCAATCGGCGGTCTTGAGCTCCGCGTGGGATGACGAAGCAGGCGCTCTTGCACTAAAGCACCCCTCAGGCTCGGGCGAGCGGCGCCCGGCTTCGGCCCACGGCGTTTGATGACCGACGACCGATCCAGGCAGCGGCTGCAGAGCGTGGTCCTCGACGAGGCGTCGCTGGCCTCGGTTTCGCGCGACCAGGAGCATGAGCGGCAGGTGGCCATCTTCGACCTGCTCGAGGCCAACTATTTCGAGCCGGCCGGCGCCGACGGCGGACCCTACGCCCTGACCATCGCCCTGATCGACAACCGGCTGGCGCTGGATATCGTCGGCCCGGACTACCAGCACCGGCACCTCTTGTCGCTTTCGCCGTTCCGCAGCCTGATCAAGGACTATTTCCTGGTCTGCGAGAGCTATTACGACGCCATCCGCAACGCCACTCCGGCCCAGATCGAGGCCCTGGACATGGGCCGGCGCGGCCTGCACGACGAGGGCTCGGCCCTGTTGCGCGCGCGGCTGGAGGGCAAGGTCGAGACCGACCTCGACACCGCCAGGCGGCTGTTCACCCTGGTCTGCGCGCTGCACTGGCGAGGCTAAGGACCGTGGCGGACCTGAAGCTTCCCCAGGCGGTGTTGTTCGCCTGCAACCTCAACCGCGTCCGCTCGCCGATGGCGGAGGGGCTGATGAAGCTGATCTACGGCACCCAGGCCTATTTCGACAGCTGCGGCCTGACCCCGACCGGCGAACTCGACCCTTTCGCGGTGGCGGTGATGGAGGAGATCGGCGCCGACCTGAGCCGGCATCACGCCAAGAGCTTCGACGACCTGGACCCCGGAGCCTTCGACTTGGTCATCTCGCTGACGCCTGAGGCGCAGCACCGGGCGGTGGAGATGACCCGGGGCGCCGCGGTCGACATCGACTACTGGCCGACCTTCGATCCGACCCTGGCGACCGGCTCGCGCGAGGCGGTGCTCGACGCCTATCGCGGCGTTCGCGACGCCTTGCGCGCACGCATCCTTGAGCGGTTCGGCAAGCCATCGACCTTTGGCGGCTGAATGCGTTATACTGCAAGCCGAAGCACGGCTCGCGCACCGGGACATCCCGGCGCGGGCCGTCTTATTTGGACACGCGAGTCAGAGAGGCCGTATGGCGAAAGAAGAACTGCTGGAATTTCCGGGCACGGTGAGCGAACTCCTGCCCAACGCGACCTTCCGCGTAAAGCTCGACAACGAGCATGAAATCATCGCCCACACCGCCGGCAAGATGCGCAAGAACCGCATCCGGGTGCTGGCCGGCGACAAGGTTCTGGTCGAGATGACGCCCTATGACCTGACCAAGGGCCGTATCACCTACCGGTTCAAATAGCTCTGACCAGCCGGCCCCCGCTCGTGCTGGCGAGCGCCAGCCCCAGGCGGCTGGCCCTGCTCCGCCAGATCGGCATCGAGCCCGATCAGATTGACCCTTCCGACATCGACGAGACGCCGCTCAAGGACGAGACGCCGCGGCTCGCCGCCGCGCGGTTGGCGCGCGCGAAGGCGCAGGCCGCGCGAGCGCGACACCCAGACGCCTTCGTCCTGGGCGCCGACACCATCGTCGCCGTCGGCCGCCGCGTGCTGGGCAAGGCGGCCGATGAGGCTGAGGCCCGGAAATTCCTCACCCTGATCTCCGGACGCGCCCACCGGGTGCTGAGCGCGGTCTGCCTGATCGCGCCGGACGGCCGCACGGCCGCGCGGCTGAGCGAGAGCCGGCTTATCTTCAAGCGGCTGACGCCCGGAGAGATGGCAGGCTACCTTGCCAGCGACGAATGGCGCGACAAGGCCGGCGCCTACGCCATCCAGGGCCGGGCAGGGGGCTTTGTCTCCAGCCTGTCCGGCTCATACTCCGGAGTGGTCGGCCTGCCGCTCTATGAAACCGCGTGCCTGCTCGAAGGGTTGGGCTATCGCCAATGACCGCCGTGCTTTGTCCCATCTGCAAACGACCGGCGGAGCCGAAATTCCGGCCCTTCTGCTCGAAGCGCTGCGCCGACGTCGATTTGGCGCGCTGGTTCACCGGCGCCTACGCGATCCCCGGCGCGCCGGTCGACGAGGAAGAGGACGTCCCGCCGGCGCACGAGGACTAGCGGCGGCGTCTCATTTTGAGATCCGGCAACCTTCTTGAAACTGCCGCGCTTCGTCATGCCGCAGCGCCTCGAGTGGGGGTCTAAAACCACATATCCGCAACGCAGCGCCCGTCAGGCGGCAAGGCATTCCTCGTGTCGAACCCATCATGGTGGCGGATCGGGATCGCGGCGACCGCGTCTGGGTCCGCCAAACGAAGGTTGACGGCCCCGTAGCGTCGGCCGTCAGGCCCTTGCGTTAGCGCCCACCAGTAAGTGACACAGCCGCAATTGCCGCAGAAATGGAAGCCGAGGTGCCATTTTCCCCACGCATAGACCTGGGTGTCCCCGAAAACGCGGATGTTCTCATTCTCGAAACCATACGCCCACAACGCGCCGTGGCGACGACACACAGTGCAGTTGCAGGCTGTCGCCTGGCTGGGAAGCCCATCGAAGCTCCAGCGAACCGCACCGCAATGGCAGGACCCTTCGAGACCCTGGGGACTGGTGAGCGCTTCGGTGTCGGTAGTCATGGACAAGCCTCGTCTTGACACCTCGTCCCCCAGCGACGCGGTGTTGTGAGATGGCCTGCGACATCGAGAACCGTGAGGGCCGCTCCCCTTCGCCAATGGAACCCCGGCTAGGCGGATGTTCCTCGGTTCGGCGACCGGTCGGCGCCAGGGCTCAAATCTTCCCGACCGGTCCCGCTCGTGTCAAGTGCTGCATGGACTAGCCCTCGGCTGGACAGTCTCGGGGGGCTCCCCTATAGACGGCCCCTCCCGCGACAGGACTGATAAAATCAGCGTCGCCGGCCTTGGGCCTGGGTAGCTCAGTTGGTAGAGCAGCGGACTGAAAATCCGCGTGTCGGTGGTTCGAATCCGCCCCCAGGCACCACAGCCTCGCCGCTCCGGCCGCGTGGGGCGTGAGACGCCGCCGCTTTCAGCCTTGCCCGGTCCGCCGCCGACCCGCCTCGGCCGGCTCCATCCCGCCGCGAGAGCACACATAACAGTCTATATTGCAGCGCAGCATAGACTTGCATCAGTCGCGGGAAAATAGCGGACAGCTTCAACAATGCTAGGCTTGTGCGGCGCAATATAACTGTTGATCAGCTTCGTTCCGTACCGCCCCCTAGGCTTTCTTCGCCCTTGACGATGCAAAAAGGGGTTGCCAAAGGACGCCTGCCGCAAGTCTAACATTGCGGTAACACTTCCGGTCCGGTGGGATCGGAAAGGTCCGGTGGCCGTTCCTACGGACGCGGATAGCGGCGCTGAAGTCCGGTCGGGTTCGATCTGGTTTCGGCTAGAGGTTTTTTCAATGGGCGGACGCGCTTCCCGCGCGACGATCCCTTAGGTCCCAACGTGATAGACCAGGCAGGAATTGGCGACAGATGCCCAACAAACTGAAGACCCCCATCATCGCCCTGATCGGCGCAATGGCGTTGCTGGCGAGCGCGCCGGCCCTCGCCCAATCGGCGGCCCCGGCGGATTCCGCAGCGGCGGCGGCCTCGGCCGCGCCGGCTGACTCCTCGGCGGCTTCGGCGGCCCCGGCGGACTCCTCCACTGGCGCGGCCGCTCAGGCGGCTGCCCCCGCGGACAACGCGGGCAAGCTCAACGCCTTCACCATGTTCATCAACGCGACGTGGCCGGTGAAGACCGTGATCATCGGGTTGTTCTTCTGCTCGGCGCTGTCCTGGATGACTTTGATCGTCAAACTCATCCAGTTCCGCAGCCTGAACGCGGAATCGGACAAGTTCCTGGAAGCCTTCCGCTCGGCGCGATCGATCCCCGACATCAACCGCATCTCCACCGCGGAAGAATACGAAGGCAACCCGATGGCCGACATGGCCGCGGCGGCCTCCTCGGAAGTCGAGCTTTCGCGTCAGGCTGGTCTCAGCGTCAATGGCGAACACGCCGACTCGGTCGTCGCCCGCGCGGGCTCGGCGGTGACCGCGGTTCAGGCCTCGCTGGCCAAGCGGCTGTCTGGCGGCATGGCCTTCCTGGCCTCGCTGGGCTCCAACGCTCCGTTCGTCGGCCTGTTCGGCACCGTGTACGGGATCATGGTTTCATTCATCAACATCACCAACAGCGGCACCACCAACCTGGCGGCGGTCGCCCCGGGTATCGCCGAGGCCTTGCTGGCTACGGGCTTCGGCCTGTTCGCGGCCATCC
Source organism: Caulobacteraceae bacterium (assembly GCA_041691315.1). GTDB lineage: Bacteria > Pseudomonadota > Alphaproteobacteria > Caulobacterales > Caulobacteraceae > Poindextera. Next base: position 36,838 of record JBEPUW010000028.1, read on the forward strand.
CGGCGGTGGTGTTCTATAACTACTTCCAGACCCGCATCTCTGGCTACGGGACCCGTGCGGAAGGCTTTGTCGCCGAGCTGATGAACGCTATCTCGCGGCAGCTCGACAAGGGGGCCTAACGCCCATGGCCGCCAAACTTTCTGGTTCAGGGGGCGACCGATACAATATCGAACAGAACCACGACATCAACGTTACCCCCTTCGTCGATGTCATGCTGGTCCTGCTCATCATCTTCATGGTCTGCGCGCCGCTGGCTATTCCGTCGGTCAAGGTTGACCTGCCGGAAGCCGTCGCCCAGGCCTCGAAGAGCCCACCGAAGCCGGTCTACATAACCATTGAAAAGGATGGGGGGCTGCACATCGGCGACCACCCGACCACTCTGGATGACATGGGCCTCGACCTGAAGGACGCCATCGGCAAGCGTGACCCGACCCGGGAACGCGTCTTCATCCGGGCCGACAAGGAAACCATCTACGGCGACTTTATGGGCGTGATGAACAAGCTTCAGGACAACGGTTTTTACAGTGTGGCGCTGATCGGTCTCGATCAACGCGGCCGGCACGGCAACAGCTAGGGCTCGCTGACGTATGGCTGACGAACAGCAACCCCCCGCCGAGCATCCGCCCGAGCGTCACTACGATCCGCTGACCTCCGAGCGGCGGCCAGGAAAGCGCAACAACAGCGCCTTCGTGATCGCCGTCGTGGCCGCGGTCGTGTTTCACGGGCTTCTGGTCTTCTACCTCTACCGCGCCAAGTTCGAGGCGAAGTTCCAGGACTTCACCGACCAGGCCGTGAAGGTGAACCTGCTCAAGCCGCCGCCGCCACCGCCGCCACCCCCGCCACCGCCGCCGCCGCCGAAGAACGCGCCGCCGCCGCCGCCGCCTCAGGTGCAGCCGCGTCCGCCCGTGCCACCGCCGCCCGGCATTCCGCCGCCGCCGCCGCTGCCGATCCCGCCGGCGCCCAGGCTGCCGCCGCCGCCGCCGCCTCCAGCGCCCCCAGCGCCTGCGGTCCAGCACGTGATCCACAATGCCAAGTTCACGCGGGCGCCGGACTCGGACTCGATGGCCCAATGCTATCCCGACCGCGCCGAGCGTATGAACCAAGAGGGCTCGACGTCGATCCACTGCTCGGTGACCGCAAGGGGCACGCTTGAGGGTTGCTCCGTCGCTGGTGAAACGCCCGCCGGCTTCGGCTTTGGGCAGGCGGCGACATCATGCCTGTCGCACCTGTTCCGCGTGTCCCCACAGGACCAGGATGGCGTGCCGGTGTCCGGCGGATCGATCTCCATCGGCATCAAGTGGCAGTTGCCGAAGGACCAATAGGCGCGGACTCCAGACGCGCTTGATCGACAGGCGCGTGGCGACTAGAGATGGCGCGCCTCGCGTCAAGCCGCCTTAGCTCAGTTGGTTAGAGCGCCAGATTGTGGATCTGGAGGTCCTCGGTTCGATCCCGAGAGGTGGTACCACGCAAACTACATGTTTTTCAGCGCCTTAGCCGCCCGCGACCCTCAGCCGGTCGCGGGCGATTTTGCACCTATTTTGCACTTTTGGTTTTGCACTTATTCTGGCGCCGCTTTCGAGCTTTCAGGCCGCGTCGACGGTGTCCCTTCCGTCCCATAATCTCGCAGCTCACGGAGCAGTTTCGGCATCCACGCGCCGCTTTTGGCCCGCTCTAGAACCGCCGCCACCAACTCGGGCTTCTTGGCCTTGGCGAAGCCGCCGCTGTCGCCGGTCTCGGCAAGAACAGCGAGGAGGGCGGTCTTTGAGCCGTTCTCGACGAAGCTTACGTCCGGGGTCCAGGCGCGTTCGACCCGGAGACCCACATGCTCGGCGAAGGCGCGCAGCTGCGACCACACCGAGCGCCGACTGCTGTCGCTTCTGGGCTCGATAGCGTCGAGGGAGAGGCCGACCGCGAGCGCCACGATCTCGGCTTTCTCGTGAACGTGGAGCGCGACGGCGTAGTCGAAGCAAGCCTGAAAGCTGTGCGCGGGGAGCCGGTCGCGCCAGAAGCTCAGCCGCTCGCCCCAGGCCGCCTCTCCGGCAAGACGGGCTTCAGCCGGGATGCTGGCCGGCGAGACGCCTTTTGGCTCCAGCATCATCGCCGAGGCCGTGGCCGTGCCAGCGGCGAGCTTCCACGCCAACCCGCCGACTAGGATGTCGTACGCGGCCGTGGGCTTCTCCAGCAGGGCGTGGCGGACGGCCGCCGTGGCGATGTGGGTCAGTCGATAGTGACTCCCATGGCTCCAGCCGTCGTTCGCCGGATCGCCAGGCGGGGTTACGATATCGCCGCCGCGCGGACAGGCCTTGGCGTACCCGCGTCGGATGACGAGTCTGCCGCTCGCATCGATCTGGACAAAGACACCGGCGCCCGCACGCTGCTCGGCGTCAAAAGCGTCATCCTCTCGCTTAGCGTCCAGGGCGGCGATCACCGCCTCGGCCGCCTCTGCGGCTTCGGGCTCAACCTCTCCCATCTCTAGGACCGCGACGGCGTCATCGTAGGCTGATTGCTCTTCGCCGGTCAGCTCGGCAGGCGTCCTAGGAAGCCGCTGGAAGCCCGCGCTCCACGCATAGTCGTACGGATCGACGACGGTAACCCAACCCCAACCTTCGGCCTTTAGCGCCTCAACTGTCCCAGCCAGTTTCTCCGCCGCCAAGCGTTCGACCAACCCCTTGTCGGCCCAGGTCTCGGCATCCTGCTCTGATACGAAGAGGTCGGTGAGTATTTCACCGCCGGCGGCCACATAGGCGTCGCGGCCGATGAACAAGGCGAGGCGGTCGAAGGCCAAGACCATCTCGGCCTTCAGCAGTTGGCGTACGCGGCCAGCATTGATCCAGTCGCCGCTTGCGGAGAGAGCTGCACGCTGCTTGTCCTGGTCGTCAGTGAGCGCGAAGGCCTGGGCGGTATCAAGACCGAACGCGCCTGCCTCGAAGGCGTCTAGGATCTCAGGCGCTAGGTTGCATAGCTTCAGCAACTGCGCGACGCGCCGGGCGTCCGCCCCGATCGAGCCTGCGATCTGGTCCGGGTCCTGGCTAGCGTCGAAGAGGGCCTTGTAGGCTCTGAACTCCTGCGCCGGATGCATGTGCTGCCGCACGAAGGTCACCAGCGACTGCCGGCGAGCCGCTTCGCGGTCGGAGATCAGCACCGGGACGCCTGCGTGAAGCCGCCTCGGCAGCCGCTGGCCCTTCGCTAGCGCCTTGAGCGCTCGTAGGCGCCGGCCGCCGTCCCAGACCATCACGGCCTTTCCGTCGCGATAGGCGTGCAGGGGATCGAGCAGGCCTTCGGCCGCGATGGACGTGACGAGCTCGGCGAAGCCGCCTTTTGAGGCGTGGCGCGCGTTTTCGGGGGCGATCTTGCAGGCGGTCAGCGAGACGGTTTGAAGGTCGGACAATTTGTCGCTCCAATAGGCCACCGCTTCGATGTGGAACGGCTCCGGGCCGTTTCAGCTAGTTGGGTTGGAACTTGCGCTAGGCGACGCATCGTCCCGGCACGATGTGAAGCTCAGCGAACGGGAGTGTCGGACGAAAGCGCCCGAGGGCACGCCAGGTGTCAGCGCTGATCGGCCAACGGAACGGCTTCCGAAAGCGGACGTCCCGAAGGTCCGAGAAGGGTGGAGGCTGTGTGAAAACTCAGGCTGGGCTCCCGAATAGCCGCCCAATTACGCCAAGACAGGCTCTCCGTGCGCCACAGAGCCAAAAATCGAGCCCTTTCGGGGTCACTCAGGCTTCGACTGTCGTGGGGACAGGAGTTTTCACACAGCCTCGGTGGTTTCCGGACTCTGCGGCGCGGTCAATAGCCGTCACTTTTCGAGTATCCCCGACCATGCCTTGATTGCGACCTCGCGGGCTGCGGTCTGGATTAGGTCTCCATGCGACAGCACGATCTGCTGGAAATCCCACGCCAAGATCCGGCGAAGCGACGTTGCGGCTGCATGCCGGTCGCTCCAACCGATCTGGTATTCTGGCGCGGGATGGGGATTATTCCACATACGGAACACGTACTTGAACCAGAGCTTCAAAGAGCCCCCCGTACGCGGCGTGGCGTCAGTGAAGTTCTCGATCAGGTCAACGAGAATCAACGTCCGGCTGGCGCGGTGAAACATCGCGACTTCGCGCATGATACGAGTGCCTTGGACAAGCGTCTGATCTAATTCGTCAGCCCAGTCCGCAGGTGCTGTGTCGCCGAGGACATGGTCGTATGTCAGGCCAGCTCGGCGTCGCTCCACACCAGGGCAGATCCAGGTCTTTGCTTTCGGGAACGCAGCTTGCGCCGTATTGGCGTACAGGTGGTGGAAGTTTCCGGGGACGACGATATGGCCGACGGGACCGAGCGCTGATATCTCTTGAGCCAGCGCCGCTGTGATCTCGCACGGTGAGTGCAGCATCAATATACCAGATGCGAGACGGATCACCGCCATACGCGCCTCAAACCTGGTACCCGCATATCGAATGGGATAGGGGCAAAGCCAAATCTGGTCCGAGACGTAGGGCGTAAGGCGCATCGCGGCCATCTAGCGATTCCGGAAGAGGTTGCGGTCGTCTCTTACATGAGGAGCGGCGGCGAGAAATCAGCCTGGAGTGGTGGGTTTGAGGACGGATCCGCGAACGTTCGACTTGGGTCGGACTCGGTCGTTGGTACCCGGCCGCAAACCGGAACTTGGCGGTCGCCGCCGACAAGCAGACCATCTGAACGTCGGTTGAGGGTGGAAGTCGGACACTCACGACCCTCGCGGCCGTTTGCACCAGCCCTTAGTCTCGAACTCGAAAGGTCATCTCAGGGGTCGAGAACCGCGGCCGAGCCCCCCCGGCGCTGGACGTCCGCTTAAGGGCGGCGTGCCAACGTCCGCTGCTGGCGCATAGCCGCCGGTTACCTCCGCAGCGGCTTCAAGCGTCGCTTCCAGCCCTTCAGCGATCGCGCCCTCGTCCGCCAGCGTGGCGGGGGTCGCGGCGCGGCGCTGATCAAGCTCCGCGCGGATGCGGGCATGGCTCTCGCGGGTGACGCGCAGTCGGAAGCCGAGGCTGAACGGGATGATCAGCAGCAGCGGCACGAGCACGCCGGCCACGAGGCCGAGCCGCGTGAGCATGTGAGGGTCCACCAGGCTCGGGTCCACTTTCGCCGGCCAGCGCACCACCTCCTGCAACAAGAAGCCGGCGAGCACTGTGCCGAGGCCCGCGGTCGCCTTGCCCGAAAACGACAGGGCGGCGGCGAACACGCCCTCTTGCCGCCGCCCTGTCGCCAGCTCCTGCACGTCAATGGTGTCGGCGAGCATGGAGACGAACATGATCCCTAGGAACACGCCCAGGCCGGCGCGCACCGTGTCGTTGGCGACGAGGATAGCCAAGAGCACATTCGAGCCGTTCGTGGGCATCAGGTGCAAAAGGCGCAGGCTGGTCACGCCCAGCCCGTCGATCACCAGGAGCGCGAACGAGACCAAGAGCACCGTCTTCTTGTCGAACATCCGACCGACGAACCCGAGTGAGACGAAGGCCGCCACCGCGCCCACGATGCCGATGGTGAACCACTGCAGCTGCGCCGACGTCAGCCCCCAGAAGTAGGTCGACATGTAGATGCCGAGCGTGTCGGTCGTGCCGGAGACCGCGGCGGTCAACAGCGCGCCGGAGAAGAGGATGAGGAAGTCGCGGTTGCCGAAGGTCGAGGCGACGTCGCGCCAGACCTTTAGCAGCGAGAACCGCGGCGTAGGCTTCGTCGGCTGCAGCAGGTAGGGAATCTCGCGGCGGGTGAGCTCGGTGGTCAGCAGGATCGCCGCCATCGTCGAGATCGCCACCACCGGCCCGAAGTGGGCGTAGCCCGCCGGGTTAAGCTGGCCGACCGGATGCTCGTGGGTGTTGGGGAAAATGAGGCGGTAGGTGGCCAGCGTGAACGCGGTCGGGATCACCCAGCCGACGATGTAGCGCCAGGTCACGATGGTCGTCCGCTCGGTATAGTCCTCGCTGAACTCGGCGAAGAGCGCCGTCCAAGGCACGACGAACAGGCTCATCGAGATGTTGGTCAGGATGACGCTGCCGAAAAGCCAGGCGAGCAGGAGCGGCTGGCTTAGGCCGTGCGGCGGCGAGAACACCAGATAGAGCCCGACGCCGATGGGCAGCGCCGACAGGTACATGAGCAGATGCCGGCGCCCGAGCCGGGTCTTCAGACCGTCAGAGAAGGAGCCGATCAGCGGATCGACGGCCGCGTCGATGGTCAGCGCCACCGCCAGGCAGAGCGAGACATAGAAGGCGTTGGCGCCTAGGATCTGGTTGTAGAAAAGCAGCACGAAGGTGCCGAAGGCGAAGTTCTTCAGCGACTCCGGCACCGCGCCGATGGCCTGGAAGATCTTGGTGGGGAGGGGGACCTTGCCCACGCGCTGGCGCTGCCGCTGATAGGTTTCCGACGTCGAGCTCAAACGATTTCTCCCCACGGCCCCGCCGCAAACCCCGACAATGGCCGCGCAACGGGCGGTCCGTCACGTGAAATGCAAGCAAGGCTCGGCGGCGGACCCGCTGGCGATCCCTGGGGATTCGCCGACACCGTCGCGCCCAGCGCCAGGCTCTCTTCGACGATCCGCGCCTTGTCGTCCGGCGACCAGCGCCGCCGGCCACCCACGCCCGTCAGCACTTCCAGCCGGCGAACCTGCACCGGCTTAGGGTCAAGCGTAGGGTTAAATCCAGACATAAACGATCCGCCCAAGGGATCGTCACCATCACCGGCCAGCGGCCTCAGCGAAAGGTGGGGTCGGGACGGCGCTTACGCCCTTCGCAACAGGTGACGGAATGCTTCCGTTGGGTCGGCAGGGCCTGCAACCGGCAGGGCGCTCAACGGGCCGTCGCCACAAGCCAAATAAGCGCTGCGAACGCCAGAATTGAAATTGCGGCCGCGATATACGGGTCACCGACGCTCATGCCGCAACGCCACCTTGGGGGCGGGATCTCACTACGGGCCTTCATCAGCCGGGACCTTCCGCGGCCACTATTTGACAGGGTGCCACAACGTATCATTTCCATAGCCATCCGCGGGACCAAAGAGGTTACCATCGGCGAATATCGGACGATAAACGAATGTTCCGGGGGAATGTGCCCAGTTGGTCGGCGTGCATGTATAGTAGCGCCCACGCCGTCGCCCCGGCGTAAATCGGCCGTACCCGCCTATGTCTTCGAGTGTCAGGCCCGCACAACCAACGGCGGTCGGCCAGACGACCTCCGGGTGACCGGCCCAATTCGCCCTGTACTTCCCGTCGATCGCGTCTACCGCGGCCTTCGACACGCGAGAAAAGGGCAGAAACCCTTTGATTAGCTTTTCGGCCGGTACGGCTTCCAATCCAGTGCTCAGCCCCTGCCAGTGCATCCACTGCGGGAACTCGTGATAGGTCATCATCGTCGTGCACAGTAAATCCGCCGATGTTTGAGCGAGTTCGGCAAACAAATTGCTCCAGTGGCCACTGAGCCGGACATCGTATTCAATTATCCAGTAGCGCTCATACTCGGGATGATCCAAACAGAATCGAAGGAGAGCAAGGTCATGGTTCCCCCGAGGGTCCTCGGGATTGAAGCTGTACAGCTTTTTGGGATACGGTAACGCCATGAGGTCGCTGAGAAGATAGTGGCATATGCGCGCCTGCGGTATGCCAGCCAACGCGTCAGGCGTGCGACAATATCCGACAACGAAGATGTCGTAGTCCCCGCCGACCTCATCCTGCAGGCGATGCACTTCACGTCGAACGGCCAACGAATCGAAGTGGGTATAATAGATGATCGCATCCATCGCGGGATTTACTCCCCCGCCGCGAGGGGCAGCCAGATCGAAACGGGTGTAATTGACGGCGTCCTGTGCGTTGCCCAAAAGGGGAACTCCTGATGCTCCGTCCGATCGGCGAGTTGCCTGAGCCCCGAGGGGCTCACATCCTTCTCTGTCGTTTGCGCAAAAGGTAAACTAATTCCAACGCTGAAAGTCGGTTCGCGATCGGGCGGGTCGATACAGGCCTAAAGCCGTACGCGGTCTCTGCGATTTGGCCCGCCAAGCCTTCGGCTAGAGCGTCAGGTCGATGGTATCAGCAACTCCTTACGCTGTACTCCAATCCACCACGAATTCTTGGGACCTTTGGCCAGTAAGCCCCATTGCAAAGCCTCGCACCTGTAGCCATGCTAAGTGGCAATTCAAGCATGGGATCCCAGTGCCGACCACATTGCTCAAATACAATCGCGGGGCCGGACCGATGGACGCGGCGTTGGGCGTAAGTATCCGCAACCGGCGCACAGCTCTCGGCATGACGCAAAAGTCGCTCGGCGGTCAGCTGGGGCTCACCACCCAACAAATTCATTGCTACGAACACGGCCTGACAAGGATCAGGGTCTCGCGCATGGTCGAACTAGCCGAAGCCCTGAAGTGCGAAATCCGCGATCTAGTCGGGCGGATCGACGACGGGTATATCGCCTCTCGGCCGCGCTCAACTCCGGGCCGACTGGGTGTCGCTGGCGCCGCGCCACTTCTTGCCGCCTATGCACGCCCACCCCCGCCAGACCGAGCGTCATCAGCGTTGCGCGCATAACACAACCAACGATAGCGACAGTCCCGGGCCTGGGGATCGAAGGGCGATCAATGTCGGGAGGGTAGCTCCGCCACGGCGACCGCCAAAGGGTAGACCGCCACATGGACAGAAAGCAGTGGAGAGGCAGCTATCAACAGCGCCGACATCAGGCCTGCTACTGGCGCCGCCAAGTTTGCACTTGGCGTTAATCTAGGCGCCTGCCCAAGCTTCGGCTCGCCGACACTTTGAGGATCACCGCAGTCTCCCAATCCGTCTCGCGTCGGCCACGAGGGCGAGGCTGTCGCGCTCCGGCGGTCAGGTAAGGGCACGGTGCATCCGGCGCGCCTGCGGGCCTCAACACCAGGCCAGCCATTTGGACCGGCGGCTGGCCGCTGACCCGGGTCCGACGCGCGAGAGCGTTACAGTAAAGCTAGTAAATCGTTCGTTCGTCTTAATAGCGTAGGAAGAGGCATGACCGCGGCCCATCCGAGAATCCTCGTAGTCGACGATGACCCAATCTTTCGCGCGATCGCGATCGAGGCCTTGTCGGCAATTTCCCCCAGCTTAGCGGAAGCAGAGGACGGTCAACTGGCTCTAGGCATTCTCTCAGATTGGCCGGCAGATCTAGTTCTCACCGACATAAACATGCCCAACCGCGATGGGCTCGAACTCATCGGTGATATTCGCAGCAGATGGCCGCAGACAACCGTTATAGCCGTTACGGCTGGCTCGCATGCCGCTACGCCCGATCTTCTTCTAAGAACGGCGGCCCTCCTCGGCGCGACAGTGGCCCAAAGCCCCTGAGCGTCGCTGCGTTGCGGGCGCTGGTCGGAGATACATTGGGCTTGGCCGAGACTCCGATAGTCACTGGGACAGCAGCGCGCTGACAATTTAGGCTTCGCCCGGCCTGCGCATGCCCTGCCTTGCGCAACATTAGCGGTGGAAAAGCGGAAGACCGCCGGTTCTTCTGCGTTGCGTTGCTTGGCGCGCCATCCCTCTGGGCCAACGCGCGCGAGTCACTCCGCAAGGGAGACTTCGTCGCTGCTGCAAAACGATCGGTGACCGCGGCGCGTCGCAGTCTCGAAGACGCCATCGAGTATAGATTTGGCGATGATCTCGCGGGTTCGGCGGAAGCCGTTGCCGTGATTTGTCCTACGATCTCCAGGGCGCTCGACGCTAGCGAACCGATGCTTGAAGCTGCTGCGCTGGACCCCGAGACTGCAGGTGCGGTTTTTGGTCTGGCGTTCCATGCCGCGTTCGACGACTGGCGGAATGATACATCCGTATCGCTGGCACGTGTCACCAGCGTCACCGTAAGCGGTCATGGAGGGGTGCCGGTCATGCTCGACGGCGAAACGGTCGAGATGGGACGCACCGTCAAAGTTAGCTTCGTCCCGATTGCCTTTCGCGCGCTGGTCCCGCGGGGAGCCTCAGGCCAGGTGAAGCCAGCAACGTGAAGAACGACGTGCGGATACAACAGAAAGGCGCGGCGCTGAGGTCGCCTTTTCGCCGGCTGGAGCTGCGGTTCCTTCTCACCCTCTTAGCCGTCAGCGCGATACTCGCCGCTTTCATTCGGCTCACTTCGGAAGTCCGCGAAGGGGAGACCGGCCGCTTCGATAGAGCGATTGTTCTGGCATTCCGGGTGCCCGGCGACTTGGGCGCGACGGTTGGTCCTCGTTGGGTGCAGGAATCGGCCAGGGACTTCACTGCGTTAGGCGGCTTCACCGTCTTGACGCTCATTACGGTTGTGGCGATAGCCCTGCTCTGGATGCACGGCCGCCGGTGCCAAGCTCTGGTGATCCTCCCCCGTTTCAGTGACACCCATGCTCTAGCATTTCGGAGCTGGAGAGGAGTGTCTGATGAGCGTGACCCGTCGGGTGTTTCCGGAGGCGTTCAAGCGCGAGGCCGTTGATCGTGTGGCGATGAGCGGCCTGTCGGCTGGCGCGGTGGCCCGTGAGCTGGGCCTGCACGAGACGGTGCTTCGACGATGGATGATGCAGTTCGGGGCGCAGGCGACGGGGACGGCGAGCGCCCCAACACGCAAGCGCCGGCCCCGTCGCCGTCTGATCTGGCCTCGGAGAACGCCCGCCTGCGGCGCGAGAACGAACGGCTTCGGATGGAGCGCGACATCCTAAAAAAAGCCGCGCTCATCTTCGGAGCGGCCTCCCGGTGAAGTTCGGGTTCGTCGATGAGCATCGCAAGGCGTGGCCAGTGCGGCTGATGTGCGAGGTTCTGGGGCTGTCGGCCAGCGGTTACTACGCTTGGCGCGGGCGGCCCGAGAGCCTGCGTGCGGCGTCCAATCGGGCGCTGTTGGACGACATCCGCCTGATCCATCATGAGAGCTGCGGGACCTACGGCTCGCCGCGTGTTCACGCCGTGCTGCACGGCCACGGCCGGCGGGTCGGACGCTCCCGGGTCGGGCGGCTGATGCGTCACGCCGGCATCCGGGGCCTGGCGGCCCTGCCGCGCAGGACCAGGACCACCGACAGCCGCCACGGCTATCCGGTCGCCCCAAACAGGCTCGGCCGCAACTTCAGCGCAGCGCATCCCAACCAGGTCTGGCTCGCCGACCTCACCTACATCCCCACCGGCGAAGGCTGGCTGTACCTGGCCGCGATCCTGGACATGCACAGCCGCAAGGTCGTCGGCTGGTGCATGCGCGAGACCCAGGGCGCCCATTTTGATCGGCGTGATGAGAGCACCGGCAGGAACCCCCACAACGGCGATCCGCAATCTGTCCAGAACGCACGCCCCACCTTCTCGCCGCTATATCGCCACAGCTTAAATAGGCTTTTGCTTCTCCGCGTATCCCTTCGAAAGCGTCGTTGTCGGACCAGCAGACCGCGGGTGCGGAACACCACCAAACCAATAAACACAGCTTTACCGTGCCGGTTAGAAAGCGAGCTGCACTCGAGGGCGACGGCTTCTAACTCAGCCCCCCAGAGGCATAGGAGTCCAGGTGAGTATCTAAGGAGCGACACTGGCGAGACGTCGGACGCTTCGTTATTGATCACCGGTCGGCGCGGGTTCGGGTGCGGGTTCGGGCGTGCTGGTGGGCAATTCGGCCGTTGGGACAGCGGTCGCCGAACCGTTAGCGATGGCCGGGTCGGCTTCGGCGTTTGGAACGTCCGCATGGACCTGCCCGTCGCTGTCCCGCACGGTTGTGGTGTCGTTGATATAACCGCCGAACGCCTGCGCCTGCTGGTCTTGCGACCGTTGGCGAGCCCAATAGCCCGTGGAGTCCGCGGCATCACCGCCATTCGCAGCCGCTGGCCCGGGCTGAGGCGCGTAGGCAGCCGGACCGCCTTGGTATGCGCCAGCCTGGTAGCCTGCCTCCGGGTTGCCGCCAACTGGGACGCCGCCGGCGGGGTTGAGACCTCCTTGGTACGCGCCTTGGTAGCCGCCGGGGGGACTCATGCCGGCCGGCTGGCCGCCAGGGTACTGGCCAGTGCCGCCTCGATAGGCTGACCGACCGCCTTGGCTGCCCGCAGCGACCGCTAGCAAAGCAAGCAAAGCTGCTCCGCCGCCCGCCGCTAGTTTTTTGGGCGGCGTAAGTCTCCGCCAGCCGGACTTGAGACTTTCCCAGGTGGACGCGAGCGTCATTTTTATTGCCTCCAGATCGAGCACCGGATGGATCGCCCAGGGAAGTGCAAACTAGTCGCGTTAGTTAACCACGGCGAGAAGGCCGACGCATGGTTCATTTGAACTAGGAGGTCTTAGGACTGGCTCCGGGTATGAGGCGAGTCACGAGGCTTACGGTCGGGGTGATGATTGGCGAGTGCGCGAAGGGACTTAATCCAGTGCGCCCGGCGTCCGTCCGCCGCTCGCGCTCAGCCCTCATTAAAGTCGGCCCCGATGGCAGAGGCCCATCGGCTAGGTGTAGGTTCCCCCAGTGTTCCTGGCGTGCAGGGCCGCTTGCTGGAGCAATTCGTTGACCGAGGCCGCATGGGATGGCGGGTGCGAGGGCAATTCAGGTGGCGCCTCCGGCGCGGTGCAATGGTCGGGGCCTGCCCACGAATGACCCGACAATCGGCCAGAACAACGCTTGCGCAGGTGGGAGCGATATTGCGCTTGCGTCACGGGACAAACACCGACTCGTTTGCAGTGCTGGCGGCGTGGCGGCGGGCTCGTCAAGCGCTCGCTCAACCCGCCATCTGGACCGTGATCGAATGAAGAGCGCCAATGCTTGGTCGGCGATGACTAGCTAGACCGTGAAAACGGCGACTTGCGACATCTGCTTTGAAAGGGCCAGGATTGGCCGCTTTAGAACGCCGTTTTGCGAAGGGCACACCGTGAGCAACAGCCAATTCAACATCTCCGCTCGACTGGTGGATATGACCCATAAAAACTTTGAGGGCTTCCATGCCGGTTACCGCGCTGTGCATGCCTCTGGGCGGTATTACGCGGCTACGTTTACGGCATCGGCGGAAGCTAAGACGATCAGCCGTGCCCTTCACTTCCAGGGCAAGCCGACGCCGACGACCATAAGGTTTTCGAACAGCCCGTCAGGGGACCCTTTCAGCGCCCTGCGGGGTGTATCGATGGCGGCCAAGTTTTTTCTCCCAGACGGAACGGTCACCGATCTGATTGGGCTACCGATTCCGATTTTCCCGACCCGAACGCCGGAAGAAACGCTTGAGTTCTTGGAGGCGGCGCAACCTGACCCAGCAACCGGACTTCGCGATATGGCTAAAATCGATGCGTTTGTGGCCGTCCGACCCTGGATCGCGCAAGCGCTTCAGCTGGCCATGAGTGCGCCAGCTGCGCATAGTTTCGCTCAAACCCGTTTCAACGCCCTGCACGCATTTCGCTTTATCAACGAGAGCGGTGAGGAATGCTACGCGCGCTACTCTTGGGAGCCTGAGGCGGGCGTGGCCGGTCAAACGCTTCAAGCCCTCCAGGAAATGCCACCCGCCTATCTTTTTGATGAGCTGGAAACGCGCCTGCGCTCGGCATCTGTAGCATTTAGCTTGGTTCTGCAGATGGCCACCGGTACAGACCCGACTAACGACCCGAACGCCGCGTGGCCGGACGAACGCGTACGGGTGCCGGTCGGGACACTGTTTATTACGCGCGTGACTACCCCGGAGGAGATCGGGGACGTAGTTATGCTGCACGATCCAACGCGGGTAACGGACGGAATCGAGCTATCCGACGATCCAATCCTCGCCGCCAGGCGCGGCATCTACGAAATGTCGGTCGCCCACCGCACTGGGGGATGGCAAGGACGCGGCGCCGCGCTAGCCAGAGCTGACGCTCCTGACTGTCCCTTATCCGGCTAAACCTGCCGATTTCCGGGCACGTCGCTGTCCCAGTACACCGACGCTCCATTGATGGCGGCTTAGTCTGATGGGCAGCGATAGTGGAGCGTCCGCCCCAACGTCCCCGGGGGTCATCGCTCGTCCAATCACTAACGGTGGCGCGCCCGCAGGCCGAAAATCTGTTTCGCCGCCGGCCTGGAAAAGCTGAAATCTCACGAACACGGCCGGGCCTGGACTTTCTCCGCGCTGTGAAAATGATAGGGTTCCGTGGGGGCGAGATTTGTTAGGCGCCCTCAAGCCGAGCGATGGTGAGGAGGGCTGGTTGTCAAACATTCGCGGCAAAGCCTACGCTATCAACGTTTTGACCCCAATGAAGAGCTGGAAGGCGCCGGTGCTGAAAGCGGCGCTTAGTCTTTTCAATATCCGAGCTACTCAATGGGAATTGAGGTCGCTCGCCTTCATTCATTTCGCACGCTGGACGATTATCGGACGATCCCAACTGGCGCGTTTTCCGGCCATGAAGAAGCCAGAAACGTTCAGCTACAGCTACCTTCTGTTCGAGAGCAATTTCAATGGCAGCTGGAATGAATATGTAGATGCCTTCCACTCGGTGTTGTCATTCAAGCTAAACTTGGTCTGGCTATGGAGTGAGAACTATCCAGGCTCGATTCCCTTGATGCCGTTCAAGAACTACATTGAGCACAATCAAATTTATAACGACTACTACTACATGGCCTACCCAGGATCGACCGTATGCGACGTCCACAACGCGATCGATGTTCAGCAATCGTTCGAAACTCTAGCCTTGTCGGCCAACGCCGACGATAAGGCGTTTTCATCCGCGTACCGATTATTCCTCGGCCAAGTGCAGAACAAGTTGGGGCCTAGCGGGTCGCCCGGTCCCCAGATGACTTGATAAGGAACCTGCGCGTGGCAAACGTATACGGTCAGTTCTACGGGTACACAGGGCTTTTTCCGATTATCGAAGAGGCACGGTCGGAGTCCCACGCGGAGGAGTTGCGCGGAGTCCTGGCAGCGCTTCCAAATGGCAGGGAGTCACTGTTTTCTCGTACCGGTCTGGTTCATGGCGCACGCCTCTTCATTGTCGACGATGTGGTCTATAACGGAGAACCCGCACGCGAGGAGCACCTCGCCTACTCTTATCTCGCAATGTCGGTCACGTTTGACGGCGATCTGCCGGGGCTTGCCGAGCGAGTCTCAGCCGTCGCGGGCGACGAATTCAAATCAGTGTTTTCCCATTGCTACGGCTTTGGTGGTGCCATCACCTCGAAAGCAGTTCTTTACTACCTGCGGGCCTGCCAGATTGAAACGACGTTCCTCTACGTCGATGTCGATAACGTAAATCTGCAGAACACCCTGCGAGCCCTTGAGGCTCAGCGTCTGATCGCCGACCTAGTAGAACAGGCCCAGGAACTCGACGATTCCGCCCGCAAGGCCCTGGTAGCCGCGCTAGCGGCGCGGCTCACCAAATTAAAGCCGCCGACGCCCGGCGGATTTTCGCTCGATCGAGGTGGCCTTTCGTGAAACTCGACCTGACGGATATCCAAGGCATGCTGTTGAGAGGCTATCGCCTTCCGTTTGTGCGCTATTTCTTTCTGAACTTTACCCATGCCGAAAGCGGTCGCGCCTTCATCGCGCGCGTGACGGATCTGATCACCAACGCCGAGGTCTGGGATACCAACAAGGTCGATAAGACCCTCAACATCGCTCTCTCCGCCACCGGGCTCCAGGCCCTTGGTCTTCCGGTTGCGACCATCACAACATTTCCCGTTGAATTTCTCGAAGGCATGGGGAGTCGTTGCCATGTTCTGGGCGACACAGGCACATCCGGCAAAGAGCACTGGGAGCCGATGTGGCAAGGCAGGGTTGACGCGTGGCTGGCGGTCAACGCCCTTTCGCCCGCTGCCCGCTGCTCTGGATTCGACGAAGTCCTAGCGATCGCATCGCAGACCGGCGGCGTCATCGTCGTAGGGACCCAGGACGGCGGCGCGCTGATGGTCGACGGCAGGTTCAAACCGATCGAGCATTTCGGCTACGTCGATGGGTTCTCCGAGCCAGATTTCGTCGGCGGTCAAGCCAGGGACGTCCCCGGCGACGGCAAGATCGGCAAACGCGGGCTTTGGGACGAGATCAAGACCGGGGAATTCATCCTCGGTCACCGCAACGAAGCCGGAGAGCTCCCGCCTGCGCCTTCCCCGGCGGTGCTTGCGAAGAACGGGACTTTCCTCGTCTATCGCAAACTCGAACAGAACGTGCGGGCGTTCCGTGACTATGTGTCGAGCACGGGCGGGCGGTTTCCAGGCGGACCGGAAAAGCTGATGGCGAAGTTCGTCGGCCGCTGGAGGGACGGAACGCCCCTGGCGCTTGCGCCAACCGCTATGGATCCGGCGATCGTCGCCGACGAAAGCACTTACAACAACTTCACTTACGGCGACGACCCGCAAGGCTTGAAGTGTCCCCTAGGCGCTCACATCCGCCGGGCCAACCCGCGTGATTCCAACGGATTTGAGGGCCGCTTGGCGACCCGTCGCCGCATCATTCGGCGGGGCATACCCTACGGGCCCTACGCTCCAGAGGGGAAGGCCATCGACGCAAGCGAGCGCGGGATCATTTTCATGGCGCTCAACGCCAGCATTTCTCGGCAGTTCGAATTCGTCCAGCAGCAGTGGATTAACTACGGCAACGATTTCAAACTAGGGGAGGAGCGCGATCCCCTGGTCGGAAACAACGATAGTGGCGGACGCTTCGTGATACCTGGCGATCCAACCAAGAACGAGGAGGCA
Organism: Caulobacteraceae bacterium; assembly: GCA_041691315.1. GTDB lineage: Bacteria > Pseudomonadota > Alphaproteobacteria > Caulobacterales > Caulobacteraceae > Poindextera. The sequence goes on from JBEPUW010000028.1 coordinate 53,421, forward strand.
TTCATTTGTTCTCACCTCCCGTCGTTCGTTACTCTGCGGGGTGGCGGCTATTTTTTCATGCCGGGTCTAACAGCGCTTCGACTCTTGGGTGCGGGCAACATCGACCCCCGTTAGCCGATCCAGCCGCTCAAAATTCTCGGTCGAACACTTTGCGGAAGTGCTCAGGCTTGATGAGCGCCTCGCCGACCTCCACTCCAAGTTCGATCAAGGCCGGGATGTTTTCGGCGCCGTCCAGCCTAGCATAAGCTTTTAGCTGAGCAGCCGTCATCTTCCTTCCCATATTAGCCTGCTGCCATGCAGCTTCCAGCGGCGCATCGTAACGCAAATAGGTCCATGCCGGCGCGCCAGGCCCGGTCCCCACCCACATACCGGTTTGGGGATTCTGGGCGGTCAGAGTGCCAATTTCGGCGTTGATCGGCCACGGCTGCGGAGACTGCCCTAGCCACTGCAGCATGCTGATGGCGAGTTGGCTGGAGTCGTACGTAACCGACATTAGGGCCGTCATTGCCTTCCACAGGGCCAGTCTTCTTCGTCCGACCCACTCCGGATGGCGAGGACGAGGAGCGCCGGTGCCTAACGACACGATCATCAGATTGTCGCCGCCTGACTTCCAACCCAGGCCATAGGCCGGTGCGATGGCAGTCATCGCCAACTGCAGAGCGGGGTTGTTGTGAGGCGAAATGGCCCCGTCGAAAAATATCCCTTTTTGGCCGTGCATCACCTCGACCTGCACGAGGTCGAAGAAGAACGGCGCAGCGGCACTGGCCTGTACGATGCGGGCTACCGGAAAGTCCCGGTTAGCGACAACGGTTCGCTTGCGAGGATCAGGTTCGCGCGCAATCTCCTCTGGATCGCCGTTCCAGTACCTAGCTTCGGCGCAGTTGGTCAGCACCCAGGGGCTCCCGGTATCGACCCGCTTCGCCATAGCTGCAAACCCCGTCCGCCAAGGCGCGTCGCCCAGACTGTCGTGACCGAGCTCCTCCTCCAACACGGCTTGAAGGTGCCTGGGGTCGAAGCGCGCCTGCATCAAAGGGATACGAAGACTGCGGCCGAAAATCCTGGCCCCCATCTTGTTGTAGAGGGCGTCCAAATTGGCGCAGGTTCGCCCCTGCGCAAGCCCCGCGGCGATGATGGCGCCGGTCGACGTGCCGCCGATCAGGTCGAAGTAGTCCGATAGGACCATTTCCGGCCGCCCGGTTCGTTCGCGCAGCAGTCGTTCCAGCGTCGACAGCATGCCGATCGAGAGCGCGCCTCTCACCCCGCCGCCATCGATGCTCAGAATCCGCTTTGAGCCAGGTGATTTGAACCGGCGCGCCAGAGCTTCTGCTGCCGAAACGGATCCAGTCATTGAGCCCTCGAGCTGACAGTCTGACGCATCAGACGTTTGATCCTCCCATCGCATCGACAACAAATCGAGACTCATTCGGCGTCAGATGGGAGGTCTGCGCTGCGCAGCCGTCACCTTTTTCGCGATCGCTGGACTGGGCGACCGGCGAGAAGCGCACACCCAGTCCACCGGTCCGGCCCTCCAGGGCCGGGCCAAACCCCACGGGCGTTTGAGACATCCGCGCCGCGTCGGGTGGGTTTGTGCGTCCAGCAATCGGTTCTAGGCTCTGCGCATGATGAGCGGCGACGAATGTCGATCGAAAGCCCAGATGGCGCGGGGAGGGCGGCTGCCGCCACCGAGCACGAGGCAAAGGTACGGTGGAGCGAACTGGTGCACGATTGGATAAAGCTCGGCCGCCTAGCTGACGCCCATGCTGGGCTTGAAGCGGCTTTGCTTGCGTAAGACCCCGACTGATCTTCAGCGGGACCTGATGGGCGACCAGGGGCCCGCTCGTGGCTCTCGACACGAACTTCGAGTCGCGTCTCCCAGTCGCCGCTCGCAGAGCTCAGGCTTGGGTCCGCTCCGGGAAGGCCCGGCATCCTGACCTTTGCGGTCCAGATTTTCTGCGCGCCTTCCCTTTCCGGGATAACTTGGTCCGCCAGCGGATTTCGAACGTTCTGGGTCGACTTGACATGTGAGGACCGTTTGGGTCGTGAGCGGTCGTTGGCTCCTGCCGCAAACCGGTCGGGGCCCACAAAGCGGACGTCCCAAATGTCCGAGATGGGTTGTCATTGCCGTTAGGCCCTGTCCGACAAACGGACCTTCGGCGGCGCTGAGGGCTCCGGTACCGCAACCGGACGTTCGCAAGGGCCGGTCAGGGTGGAAAGCGGACCCTCCGAGTGTGGCAGAAAGGTGGGGCATTTGACCAATTGGCGCATGGCTAGCGCCGGGGCTAGGGCCGTCGCGATGCAAAAACGACCGCCGCCACACCAGCCGCTCCAACCACGAAGCCGGCGACCGCCCATCCCAAGGAGCGCCCCTGTATCGCGGCGCAATCGGCAATGCATAGGATGGGGCGCAGATGGACGATCCCGAGTCCCTGCAGCAGCCAGAGCCCGCCCAACAGAACGGCGATTACCCCGACAGTCCCAGCCAGCACCTTCATCGGACTTGCTCCGCAGCGCAGGACGCTCTGCCGATCCGCGCGGACCTCGTTAGAACCGCTTAGGCCCATGCCGCAACCTCGCCCGACGCAGGTGGCTAAATTTGAGCCGATTAGTTGACGTCCGGAATGTCCGCTATGGGTCGAGCGCGGACTCCCCGAACGTCGGCTAAGGGGGAAAGCGGTCGAGCCTGACCGGCTGTGGCGAAAGCAAGACGCGCGCGGTCCACGTCGGTATCCAATATGTAGGCGCGCGCCAGGGTCGCGTGAGCGGAGATAGCGGCGGAACGCATGGGCGATCAATTCGACGACATTCGCGATTTCATCGGCGCGCAGCTTGTCGAACGCTCGCTGCCGTCGCTGGCGGTGGCCGTCGTCGAGAACGGGCGCGTCGTCTGGGAGGAGGGGTTCGGCTGGGCGGACCGCGAGCAGCGCACGCCCGCGACGGCGCACACGATGTATTCGCTGGCGTCGGTCACCAAGCCTTTCACCGCCACCGCCCTGATGCTGCTGGCCGAAGCCGGCAAGATCGATCTCGACCGGCCGGCGAACGATTATCTCGGGGCCGCCAAGCTGGTCGGGCGCGCCGGTGCGGACGAGGCGACGGTACGCCGCGTCGCCAACCACAGCGCCGGCCTACCGCTGCACTACCAGTTCTTCTACGAGGACGAGGCTTGGGTCCGCCCATCGTTTGAGGAAACTGGTCTGCGCCCCTTGAAGTGATCCATCCCTTATGTTGGTCCGAGGACCATTT
>JBEPUW010000029.1:0-55707 GCA_041691315.1 Caulobacteraceae bacterium
CCCCCCCCCCCCCCCCCCCCCCCCCCCCCCCCCCCCCCCCCCGGGGGGGGGGGGCGTGAGCGATCTGATCCTGGCGAGGCCGACGTGCTGCTGAGCATCGGCGCCTCGGCGGGCGGCCTGGAAGCCTTCACGAGCTTCTTCACCAACACGCCGGCGGACACCGGCCTGGCCTTCGTGCTGGTCCAGCACCTGTCGCCGGACCACAAGAGCATGCTGGCCGAACTGCTCGGCAAGGCGACCTCCATGGACGTGATCGAGGCGGCCAACGGCGTCCAGGTCAAGCCCAACTGCGTCTTCGTCATCCCGCCGGACAGCACGCTGACGATCGAAGCCGGATGTCTCAAGGTCGCCCATCCCGCGCCGCCGCGCGACCGGCGCCGGCCGATCGACAGCTTCTTTCAGTCGCTGGCGGAAGATCAGGGCGAGAACGCCATCGGCATCGTCCTGGCCGGGACCGGAAGCGATGGTTCGCTGGGCCTGGCCACCATCAAGGAGCGCGGCGGCCTGACCCTGGCCCAGGCCGAGTTCGATCATCAGGCCATGGCCGGCATGCCGCTGAGCGCGACCGCGACGGGCCAGGTCGATGAGGTGCTGGCGGTCGAAGCCATGCCGGCACGGCTGGTCGCCTATCGCAACCACCTGATCGGCGTCGCGGCGAGCAAGGGCAGCGACGGCGCCCGCAAGGATGCGGGTTCCCATCTCTTGACGATCATGGCGGCCTTGCGCGCGCGCAGCGGCCATGACTTCAGCGAATACAAGGAAAAGACCCTGGTTCGCCGCCTTCAGCGCCGGATGCAGGTGCTGCAGCTCGACACCCCCCACGCCTACATCGAACGCTATCGCCAGCATCCCGAAGAGTTGGATCTGCTGTTTCGCGAACTGCTGATCGGCGTCACGGAGTTCTTTCGCGACCCGGCCGCGTTCGAGGCGCTGGCCTCGACGGTACTGAAGGATCTGGCGGCCGGCAAGGGTTCGAACGACGAAATCCGCGTCTGGGTTCCCGGTTGTGCGACGGGTCAGGAAGTCTACACCATAGCCATCCTGCTGCGCGAGGCGATGAACGGCCAGCGCGCCAGGCCAAGGGTGCAGATTTTCGGCACCGACATCGACGACCGGGCGATCGCCATTGCACGGCTCGGCCGTTACCGCCGGCCGCTTGCCGGACTGTCGCTCGAACGCTTTGAACGCTGGTTTACCGAGGACGGCGTCGACGGTTGCGTCGTTCCCGAAATCCGCGACATGTGCGTCTTCTCGGTGCACAGCCTCATCAAGCACCCGCCGTTTTCCAAGCTCGACCTCATCTCCTGCCGCAACCTGCTGATCTATATCGACGCCGACATGCAGGATCGCGTGATGCGCACCTTCCACTATGCGCTGAAGCCCGGCGGGCGCCTGTTCCTGGGCTCATCGGAGTCGGTGACGCGCGCCACGCGGCTGTTCGGCGTCGCGGACAAGAAGCATCGCATCTTCGAACGCCGGGAGGTGGATAGACCGACACTGCCCGATCTGTCGGGGGTCGGCAGGCGCCTGGAAGCCTTGGCGCGCCCTGACATTGGAGCCAGACGCGCCGACGACCAGATCGAGAAGAGCGCGCGGCGGGTGACGGAAAAATATACGCCGCCGCACGTCGTGATCGACGATCGCGACCAGATCGTGCGCTTCTCCGGCCCGGCGATGGGGCAGTATGTCGAGCCGTCGCCTGGCGCGCCCAGCTTTGCGCTGTTCGACGTTCTGCGCAAAACCCTGCGGCCCGCCGTCCGGGCGGCGCTAAAGGAGGCCAAGGCCAACAGCGGCGCCGCGCGGCACAACGACGTGCCCGTCCGCATAGACGGCCGCTCCCGCCTCATCACCCTGATCGCAGAGCCGCTGGCCGATTACGGCGCGGAGACCGGTTTCACCGTCCTGATCTTTCAGGATGTCGGCGCCGGCGCGCCTGGCGGGCATGCGCCGCAGCCGGACATGGACTCCAGCGATGCGGTGAAGGCGCTCGAACAGGAGCTGCGCACGACCAGGACCCAGCTGCAATCGACCATCGATGAGCTGGAAACCGCCAACGAGGAGTTGAAGTCCTCGAACGAGGAGCACCAGTCGGTCAACGAAGAGCTGCAGTCCTCGAACGAGGAGCTGGAGACCGCCAAGGAGGAGATGCAGTCGGTCAACGAAGAGGTGCAGACGATCAATGCGGAGATGGTCAGCAAGAACGAGCAGCTGACGCATCTGACAGCGATCTGAAAAACCTGCTTGAGAGCACCGAGATCGCCACGCTGTTCCTTGATGGGAATCTGCGGGTGAAGAGTTTCACGCCCGGCGTCACCGACATCTTTCACGTCCGCGACGCCGACATCGGCCGGCCGATCGCCGAGGTGGTCAACCTGCTGGACTATCCCGATCTGCAACGCGATGTCAGGACCGTGCTTCGCAAGCTGGCGGTCTTCGAACGCCAGGTGACGGTGCACGGCGCCGCGACGACCTTCACCCTGCGCATTCGCCCGTATCGGACCATCGACAACGTAATCGATGGCGTGGTCCTGACCTTCGTCGACATGACCGAGCGCCATACGGCGGAGGAGACCCTTCGCGCCAGCGAGGCGCGATTCCGGATGCTCTTCGAGTTCATCGACGAGGGCTTCTGTACGCTGGAAAAGCTGGCGACCCGTCCCGGTGCGCCGAGCGACTTCCGCTACCTGTCCGCCAATGCCGGCTTCGCCAAGCAGACCGGTGTCGACAACGTCGTCGGCAAGACCATTCGCGAAGCCTTCCCCGCCGAGCCGCAGGAATGGTTCGACATCTACGACGCGGTGATGGCGACCGGAGAGTCGGTCCGTTTCGAGCGCGATCTGATTACGCAAGGTCGGACGCTGGAATTGTTCGCCTTTCGGTTCGAGGACGAAGGGGTCCGGAAGGTCGGGGTAATCTTCCTCGACGTCAGCCAGCGCAAGCGTCACGAGGAACAACAGGATCTGCTGCTGCGGGAGCTGGACCACCGGGTCAAGAACCTGTTCGCCATCGTCGGGGGGATGGTGACGCTGAGCGCCCGATACTCAACCACCCCCAAGGAGCTGGCCGACACCATCCAGGGGCGGCTTGGCGCGCTCGCCGGGGCCCACAAGCTGATCAGGCCGCGGGCGGCCGCTGGCGGCGAGGTCACTGAGCGGCGACCCAGTCTGGGCGATCTCATCCGGGTGGTGCTCTCGCCCTACATCGATCCGGCAAGAGACGGCGAGGACGTCCGGGTAGCCATCGACGGCCCCGAACTTCCCGTCGGCGCCGACGCCGCCACCAACCTGGCGCTGGTCATGCATGAGCTGGCGACCAACGCGGCCAAGTATGGCGCCTTCTCGGCGCCCGCCGGCCGCGTGCTGATTTCCTGGAAGGCGGTGAGGGGCCGTCTTGCCCTGTCGTGGGAAGAGCAGGGTGGGCCGGCCATCGACGGGACGCCGGCGCATGAGGGGTTCGGCAGCCTCCTGGCCCGTAGAAGTGTCGCCGGCCAGCTGGCCGGGGAGCTGGTTTTCCACTGGAATCCGCACGGTTTGAAGGTCGATCTCTCGGCGGCTGTGGAACGATTAGCCCTTTGAGCGCTTACTGGTGCTTGACCTTCCGACCGCCAGGCCGCCGGGGCGCCCCTGATGTTGAATCACTTGTCGGTCCTCGTCGCCGAGGATCAGCCGTTTATCGCCCTGGACCTCGCGCTCGCGATCGAGGATGCAGGCGGCGAGGTGGTCGGCCCGGCGGCGAGCGTCAAAGAAGCCCTGGCCCTGCTCGCGGACACGGCGGTGGGCGCGGCGATCCTGGACGTCAATCTGTTGGACGGCGACTGTTCGGCCGTGGTGGAAGCCCTGGCGGGCCTCGACATCCCCATCATTCTCCAGACCGGCGTTGGCCTTCCGGCCGGCCTCGGAGAGCGCTTTCCCGATCTGGTCATCCAGATCAAACCCTGTCTGACGGCCAACCTCATCGCGCAACTCGAGACCTTGATCGCCGATCACGAGCGTTCTGCCGGGAGGGTGTCCAGTTCTCCCGAGCGCGACCCCGCAAACGTGTCGCGGGCCTAACGGCCGGCGAATCCATCCGGCGCGTTGCGGCGGCGCTTTCGAGGCTATAGGTTCCCGGCCTCGCCTTCCCGGGCGCAGGCGCGGAGCCCCCATACGTGGTTGATATTTTCGAAGAGGTCGACGAGCAGCTTCGCTCAGACCGCTTAGCCGTTCTGGCGCGGCGATATCTGCCATGGATCGGCGGCATGCTGGCGCTGGCGCTGGCCATAGCGCTGGCGGTCTGGGGCTACAGTTCCTATCAGGAGACAAACACCGAGGCGGCCTCTCAGGCCTATGCCGACGGGCTGGACAAGCTCAGCCAGGGCGATTTCCCCGCGGCCTATATCAAGTTCGGCCAGGCCGCCGACAAGGCGACGCCCGGCTATCAGGCGCTGGCGCTGATGCAGCAGGCCGGCGTGCGCATGGACCAGAAGCGGGTTCCCGAAGCGGTGGTGCTGTTCGACAAGGCCGCGGCGGCTGCCTCCAATCCGGTGATCGCCGATTGCGCCCGCCTCAAATCCGCCTTCGCCCTGCTCGACACCGCGCCCTACGCTCAGATCGAGGCGCGCTTGAAACCCCTGACCGACTCCAACCGGCCGTTCCACGCCCTGGCGCGCGAAGCCCTGGGCATGGCCAAGCTGAACGCCGGACGCCCGAAAGACGCCCTGAGCGACTTCCAGGTGCTGAGCCTGATGGCCGACGCGCCGCAGGACGTGCGCGAGCGCGCCCAGGCCGCCGTCACCCTGATCAAGGCCGGCACCGCCACGGGCCTGCCGGCCACCGTCAAGGCGGCCATGGTCCTGCCGCCACCGCCGCCTCAGCCCGCCGCCCCGCCAACGGGCGCGGCCCCCGACCAGTCCACCCCCGCGGGAGCCGCCCAATGACGCCCAGACGCACGCTCGGTCTGATGACCATTCTAGCGCTCGCCCTGGCGGTGTCCGGCTGCCTGCATCTGCCCAATCCGTTCAATCACCCGAAGCCCGGCAAATACACCGGCACCGGCGAGCGGATTTCCGTGCTCGGCGCCGGCGACGTGCTGACCGTCTCCGACGCGCTGAAGGGCCAGGACTTCTTCCTGCCCGATGCGCAGACGGTGACGGCCTGGCCATTGCCGGGCGGCACGCCGGAACAGTCGGTCGAGCACCCGAACGCCGGCGCCGCCTTCACCGTCGCCTGGCGGCGCGGCTTCGGCCGCGGCTCGAACCGCGCCTTCCACGTCACCGCCCCGCCAGTGGCGGCCGATGGACGCATCTATGTGATGGACGGCGCCGCCGGCGTCGCGGCCTTCGACCTCGCCGACGGCCGCCAGGTCTGGCGCACCGACCTTTCCAACCACAACGGGCGTGAGCGAGAAGGCTTCGGCGGCGGCTTGGCCCTCGACGGCGGCAAGCTCTACGTCAGCTCCGGCTACCGGTTTGTGGCGGCGCTCGACGCCAATACCGGCAAGGTGATCTGGCGCACGGCGACCGACGCCCCGGTGCACGCGGCGCCGACGGTGTCCGGCGGCCGGGTGTTCGCCGAATCGACCGACGACAATCTGATGACCTTCGACGCCGCCACCGGCCAGCCCGGCTGGGCCCACCAGGCCCTGGTCGAGCCGGCCCGCATCCTGGCCGCGTCCAGCCCGGCGATCTCGGGCGAAGCGGTGGTCACCGCCTTCGCCTCGGGCGAACTGGTGGCGCTGCAGGCGGCGAACGGCAATCCGCTGTGGAGCGCCGAGCTTTCCAAATCCAACCGCAACAGCGCGCTGTCCGAAATCCGCGACATCGCCGGACGCCCGGTGATCTATCGCGGCGACGTCTATGCGGTCAGCCATTCCGGCCTGATGGCCGCCATCGACATGCGCACCGGCACCCAGCGCTGGACCCTGCCGGTGACCTCGACCACGACGCCGTGGCCGGTGGGCGATGTGGTCTATGTCAGCGACACGCTGGGCCGCGTGGTCTGCGCCTCGCGCGACAACGGCCAGATCTACTGGATCAGCGATCTCAACCACGGCAAGCGCAAGAAGGACCGCGGTGTCTGGTCCGGCCCGATCCTGGCCGGCCCCAACCTGGTGCTGGTCTCCAGCCGGGGCGACGCGGTGGCGCTCAATCCGAAGACCGGCGCGGTGCAGCGTACGCTGAAGCTCGGCTCCGACGCCCTGATGAACCCGATCGCGGTTGGCCCGAACCTCTACGTCGCGACCACGGCGGCGGAGCTGATCGCCATTCGGTAGGCCGTGGCGCTCAAGCTCGCCATCGTCGGTCGGCCCAACGTCGGGAAATCCACGCTGTTCAACCGGCTGGCGGGCAAGAAGCTCGCCCTTGTCGATGACCGGCCGGGCGTCACCCGCGACCGGCGCTATGGCGCGGGGCGGCTCGGCGACCTCGACCTGGAGCTGATCGACACCGCCGGCTTCGAAAACCAGGACGACGAGAGCCTGGCCGCGCGCATGCAGGCGCAGATGGAGCTGGCGATCGAGGACTGCGACATCGTCCTCTTCGTCATCGACGCGCGCGAAGGCATCGTGCCACTGGACCGCGAATTCGTCGAGATCCTGCGCCGCCGCGACAAGCCGGTGGTGGTGCTGGCCAACAAGGCCGAGGGCAAGGCCGGCAACGCCGGGGCCAACGAAGCATTCGAGCTCGGCCTCGGCGAGCCGATCCCGATCTCGGCCGAGCACGGCGAAGGCATGTCGGACCTCTATGACGTGCTGCAGCTGGCCTCCGATGGCATCGAAGAGGCCGACGAGGCGGCCGACAGCGAGGCGCCGATCCTGATCGCGGTGGTCGGGCGGCCGAACGCCGGCAAGTCGACCCTGGTCAACCGGCTGATCGGCGAGGACCGGTTGCTGACCGGCCCGGAAGCCGGGATCACCCGCGATTCGATCCGGGTGGACTGGACCTGGCAGGGCCGGCGCCTCAGGCTGGTCGACACCGCCGGCATCCGCCGCAAGGCGCGGGTGGAGGAAAAGCTCGAACAGCTGTCTGTCCAGGACGCGCTGCGCGCCATCGGCATGGCCGAGGTGGTGCTGCTGATCATGGACGCCACCCACCCGTTCGAGACCCAGGACCTGCAACTCGCCGACCTGATCGAGCGCGAGGGCCGCGCCCTGGTCTTCGTGCTGGCCAAGTGGGACCTGATCGAGGACGAACAGGGCCTGCTCAAGGCCTTCGCCGCCGAGGCCGAGCGGCTGTTGCCGCAACTGCGCGGCTCACCGGTGGTGGCGCTGTCGGCCGAGACCGGCCGTGGACTCGACAAGCTGATGCCGGCCGTCATCAAGGTGCATGGCGACTGGTCGACCAAGCTGAAGACCCGCGACCTGAACGACTGGCTGCACGTGGCCCTGGAGCGGCACCCGCCGCCGGCGGTGGGCGGCCGGCGCATCAAGCCGAAATACATGGCCCAGACCAAGGCCAGGCCGCCGACCTTCGTGATGATGGCCAGCCGCGCCGACCAGCTGCCGGACAGCTACCGCCGCTACCTGATCAACAGCCTGCGCGAGAGCTTCGACCTGCCCGGCGTACCGGTGCGCCTGACCATCAAGTCGACCAAGAACCCCTTCGTGAACGCCGACGGCGGCCCCAGCGGCCGCGCCAAGCAAAAGCCGGTCGACCGCAATTCGCGCATCAACCGGTTGCGCCTGAAGGCCAAGCGCGCCCGGCCTGCGAAGCCCAGATCGCGGTGATCTTGGACGGACCCAAGTAACTTTAACTATAAGCGGATGAATTCTACTCCGCTCATCCCCGCGAAAGCGGGGACCCAGGTTTTTTGTCTGTGAGGCGTGCGTTGGGGCTGGTCCGCAGATTTTTGACACGAAGCACACCAAGCACACCAAGAAGAGTAAGGGTCAGCGCTGACCCTTGGTGTCCTTCGTGTACTTCGTGGTAAAAAGCTGAGATCCCGCTTTCGCGGGATGGACAAAAGAGCCTGGGTCCCCGCTTTCGCGGGATGAGCGGTATATTGTTGCAGCCGTCGTGCGAGCTGTCTGCGACACCAATACTAGGTCGGGATGCGGGCGGAAAACCGCCTGGCCCTTTTCATCAAACTGCTTTGGCGGCCTTCCAGACGCTGAACTTCACCGTCTCGTTCGGCAGGCCCAGGTCGGTGCGGGCGGCCAACTCGACGATCATCGGGCCGATCTCGGACGGATCGGTGAGGGTCTCGGGGTCTTCGCCGGGGAAGGCCTCGGCGCGCATGCGGGTGCGCATGACGTTGGGGTCGAGGAGGACGGCGCGGATCGGCGTGCTCTCGATCTCGTCGGCCCAGCAACGCACCAGCGCCTCCAGCCCGGCCTTGGTGGCCGCGTAGGCGCCCCAGAAGGCCCGTGGGCGTTCGGCCACCCCGGTGGTCAGCACGATGGCGCGGCCGGCCTGCGACTGGCGCAGCAGGGGCTCCATCGAGCGGATCAGCCGATAGGCGGAGGTCAGGTTGACGGCGACGATCTGGTCCCAGTGCGCCGGGCCCATATGCGCCACCGGCCACAAGCCCCCCAGCATGGCGCCGGCGTGGACCAGGATGTCCAGGCGGCCGTGGCGCTGGTGGATGGCCAGGCCCAGCTGGTCGAGCCCGTCGCCGTTGGCCAGGTCGAGCGGAACCAGCGTGGCGCGCACGCCGGTCAGGCCGCGGATCTCGTCGTCCAGCTCTTCCAGCGCGCCTTGGGTGCGGGCTGTGGCGATGACATGGGCGCCGGCGCCGGCCAGGGCCACGGCGGCAGCGCGGCCGATGCCGCGGCTGGCGCCGGTGACCAGCGCGATCCGGCCGTCCAGAACGCTCACGCGTCGACCAAGAAGGACAGTTGCCGCTCCACCTGGTCGTTGCGGCCCTCGGCGATCTCGCGGTCGAGCAGCCGGGTGGGATAGTCGCCGGTGAAATAGTGGTCGGTGAACTGCGGGCAGACCGGATCGCGCGGGCCGCAATCCATCGCCCAATAGAGGCCGTCGACCGACAGGAAGCCCAGGCTGTCGACGCCGAAGCGCTTGGCCATCTCCGGCACGCTCATCTGCGCGGCGATCAGGTGTTCGCGGTCGGGCATGTCGATGCCGTAGAAGTCGGGAAAGCGGATCGCCGGCGAGGCCGAGCGCAGGTGCACCTCCGTGGCGCCAGCGTCGCGGACCATCTTCACCACCTTGACCGTCGTGGTGCCGCGCACGATCGAATCGTCCACCAGGATCACGCGTTTGCCGGCCAGGACGGCGCGGTTGGGGCTGTGCTTCATGCGCACGCTGAGTTCGCGGGCGTCCTGGTTGGGCTGGATGAAGGTGCGGCCCAGGTGGTGGTTGCGGATGATGCCCATCTCGAACGGCAGCCTGGCCTGCTGAGCGAAGCCCAGAGCCGCCGGCACGCCGGAGTCGGGCACCGGCACCACCACGTCGGCGTCGACGAGGCTCTCGTCGGCCAGCCGCTGGCCCATGCGCTTGCGCACGTCATAGACCGAGCGGCCGTTGACCACCGAGTCCGGCATGGCGAAATAGACGTATTCGAACACGCACGGGCGCGCCTTGGCGGCGGGGAAGGGGCGAATGGACTCGACGCCGTCGCGGGAGATAACCACCACCTCGCCATGCTCGATGTCGCGGACGAACCTGGCGCCGACCATGTCCAGCGCCCGGGTTTCCGAGGCCAGCACCGGCTTGCCGTTCAAGTCGCCAAGCACCAGGGGCCGGATGCCCAGCGGGTCGCGGGCGCCGATCAGCTTCTTGTTGGTCAGGCCGACCAGGGCATAGCCGCCCTCGATCTGGCTGAGCGCGTCGATGAACCGGTCGACGAAGCGGGTTTTTCGCGAGACGGCGATCAGTTGCAGGATCACCTCGGAATCGGAGGTCGACTGGAAGATATGGCCCTCGGAGACCAGCCGTTCGCGCAGCATCAGGAAGTTGGTCAGGTTGCCGTTGTGCGCCAGGGCGACGCCGCCGGCCCCCAGATCGGCGAACATCGGCTGGACGTTGCGCAGAACGTTGGCGCCGGACGTGGAATAGCGGGTGTGACCGATGGCGGACGAACCGGGCAGGCGCTCGGCGAGGCCCGGTCCGGAAAAGTGGTCGGCCACGTGGCCCATGTATTTTTCGTAGTGGAAGCCCTGGCCGTCGAAGGCGGCAATGCCGCAGGCCTCCTCGCCGCGATGCTGCAGGGCGTGCAGGCCGAGCGCGGTGACCTGCGCGGCGCCTGGGGTGTCGAAGACCCCGAAGACGCCGCACTCCAGCCTGAGCTTGTCGTCGTCGCGCCAAGGGGTGGTCTGGCTGGTCACCGCAATTTCCTCGCCGCGTCATCGAGAGCCTTGTTGGCCCGGCCATCATAGCCGCTTTGGCTGGATTCGCCGCTATCGGCGCTTCCTGAACCGTCCTCGACCGCATTGGCCAGGGCCGGCGTCAGGCGGCTAGCGAAGGCGGAACCCTTGGGCGCCAGCGCGCGCAGGGTGTCGGCGCAGCTGCGGGCGAGGGGATAGAGCCTGGCGTTGGCGATCCAGCCGGGCGTGCCCATCGCCGGCGGCGCGAGGTTGAAGGCGAGGTAGAAGACGCCGAGCACGACCAGACCTCTCACCAGGCCGAAGCCGGATCCGACGATCCGATCGGCCGTTCCAAGCGCCCGCACATTGTGGACGCCGCGCATGAGGTTCGCAGCCAGCACGCGTAGCGCGATATAGGCAGCCAGGAACACCACCACCAGGGCCACGCCCGTCGCCGCCCAGGACGGATGCACCGCCGCGCGCGCGATCGGACCGGTGAAACGCAGCGCGAAGATGGCGATGATCACGGCGGCGACAAAGGCGACGACCGTGGCGACCTCGCGCAGCGCGCCGCGCAGGAAGCCGACCAGGACCGAGACGCCCAGGATCAGCACCGCGATGATATCGAACAGCGTCAAGTCCAGGCGTCCTCGCCGATCCGTTGCACCGCCTCCATCAGCCGCGCCACCCCGGTCACGCGAAAAGCCCCGGTCTCGGCGACGCCCGATGGCGCCAGCGCGCGGCCGAAGCCCAGCTTCGCGGCTTCCTTGAGCCGGGTGTCGGCCCGGCTGACGCTCCTGACCTCGCCCGACAGGCTGACCTCGCCAAAGACAACACAGTTCTGCGGCAGGGCCACGTCCAGCGCCGAGGAGATCAGCGCCGCCGCCGCCGCCAGATCCGCCGCCGGCTCGCTGATGCGCAAGCCGCCAGCGACGTTCAGATAGACGTCGCGGCCAGCGAAGCCAACCCCGCAGCGCGCCTCCAGCACCGCCAGCAGCATGGCCAGCCGCCCCTGGTCCCAGCCGACCACCGCGCGGCGCGGCGTTCCGTAGGCCGACGGCGCGACCAGGGCCTGGAACTCGACCAGCACCGGCCTGGAGCCCTCGACGCCGGCGAATACCGCGGCGCCCGCCGCCCGCTCGCCGCCCTCGTTGAGGAAGAGGGCCGAGGGGTTCTTCACTTCGCGCAGGCCGGAATCGCCCATTTCGAACACGCCGATCTCGTCGACGGCGCCGAAGCGGTTCTTGGCGGCGCGCAGGATGCGGAACGGATAGCCGCGCTCGCCTTCCAGGCTCAGCACCGCGTCGACCATGTGCTCGACCACCTTCGGCCCGGCGATCTGGCCGTCCTTGGTGACGTGGCCGACCAGCAGCATGGCGACGCCGCGCGCCTTGGCGAATCGCACCAGTTCGGCGACCGCCGCGCGCACCTGGGTCACCGAGCCCGGCCCGGCCTCGTGCATGTCGCTCCACAGGGTCTGGATGGAGTCGATCACCACCAGGTCGAAGCGCTCGCGCTTCAGCCCATCGACGATGTCGCGGACGGCGGTCTCGGCGGCGAGCTTGACGTCGGAGTCGCCGAATCCCATGCGCCCGGCCCGGGCGCGCACCTGGTCGACCGCCTCTTCGCCGGAGATGTAGGCGCAGGCCGCGCCGCGGCGGGCGGCTTCGCCGACCACCTGCAGCAGCAGCGTCGACTTGCCGACGCCCGGATCGCCGCCGACCAGTATGGCCGAACCCTTGGCGATGCCGCCGCCGCAGACGCGATCGAACTCTTCAAGACCCGTGACGATGCGGGGCGGGGCGGGGGTGTGGCTTTCCAGCGTCTCGAAGACCAGGCCGCGCGCCCTGGTCGGCCGGGTCGGGGCCAGCGCGCCCGGCGGGCGACTCTGGATCTCCTCCACCAGGCTGTTCCAGGCGTTGCAGGCCGAGCACTGGCCGGCCCATTTCGAATGGACCGCGCCGCAGGACTGACAGACATATGCCGCGCCGTCGCGAGCCATGGGAGCCTTGATCCAGAAAAGAGGCGCCAACCTGCAACGAGTCGGGGCCTTGGGGCTTCACGCACGCTTGAGAAATTCGGCGTTACTCGCAGCGAGAACGTGGTTATGCTTCCCTAAGGGGAATCTTCGGGGAGTTATCGAGATGACTGTAGTCAATCCGGCTCCGGCCGGCGCGCCTTCGCTTATCGCCCGGGTTCAGGGCATTTTGTTGTCGCCGCGCACCGAATGGGACAAGATCGACGGCGAGGCGGCCACGCCGCAGAGCCTGTTCATGGGCTATGCCTGCATTCTGGCGGCGATCCCCGCCATCGCCCAGATCATCGGCGGCCTTTTCCCCATCTGCGTGCTGGGCGTCTGCGTGCACCGCAGCCTGATCGGTGTCGTGGTCGGCGGCATTCTCTATTACATCCTCAGCCTGGTCGGGGTCTTCGTCACCGGCCTGATCATCGACGAACTGGCGCCCAGCTTCGGCGGCACGAAGAACCGCGTCCAGGCGCTGAAGGTGGTGGTCTATGGCTGGACCGCCGCGTGGCTGGCGGGGATCTTCGCCATCCTGCCCATGCTGAGCATCCTCAGTATCGTCGGCCTCTACAGCTTTTACCTGATCTATCTGGGCCTGCCGAAGCTGATGAAGTCGCCGCAGGACAAGGCGCTTGGCTATACGGCGGTGTCGCTGATCCTGGCGGCCATCGTCTATGTGGTCATCGGCGCGATCGCCGGCACCGTGGCCGCGGCCGGGATGTTCGGCGCGGGCGGTTTCGCCGCCAACAACATCAGCAATGTCTCGGGGACCGTGCATCTGGGCAATGCCAGCATCGATCTCAGCCAGCTCAACCAGGCCGCCAAGGCGGCCGAGGCCTCGGCCGCGGCGATGAAGGCCCAGGCCAACGGCCAGCCGGCCCCGGCCGGCTCGGTCCAAGCCGTGCCGGCCGATACGCTGAAGGCGCTCTTGCCGGCCAACCTGCCGTCGGGCTTCGCGCGCACCGAGGTCAGCGCCACCAGCGCCGGCGCGGCCGGCGTCGGCGGCTCGAACGCCGAAGGCGTCTATACCAAGGGCGACGGCCGCATAACGCTACAGGTGACGGATCTGGCGGCCATGGGCGCGTTCGCCGCCCTGGGCGGGGCGGTCAACGTCCAGTCCGACCGCGAGACCGCGACCGGCTATGAGAAGGTCGGCAAGGTGGACGGCCGCCTGACCACCGAGAGCTTCGACAGCCAGGCCAAGTCCGGCAAGTACTCGGTGGTGGTGGCCAATCGCTTCGTGGTCGACGCCGAGGGTTCCGGCGTCGCCATCGACGACCTGAAGGCCGCCGTCTCCTCCGTCGGCATCGACAAGCTCGAAGGCATGGCCCACGCCTAAAAACCTCTCCCAAAGGGAGAGGGAGGGACCCAGAGCGAAGCGAATGGGAGGGTGAGGGGTTACGGCCTCACCGATTCAAGCACCCTCCGCCAACAGCCGTTAAGGCGCCTGCCTGGATAGGCCGTAACCCCTCATCCTCCCATCGCGGGCGCGATGGGCCCCTCCTTCTCCCTCTGGGAGAAGTCTGGGTGGCACGCGTCGCCCCCCGTACGGATCTGCTCAGCGCACCTCGTAGCGGCCGTCGCGCGCCAGGTCGGAAAACTTGGTCAGGTCTTCGTTGAAGTGCATCTTCACGGTGCCGATCGGCCCGTGGCGCTGCTTGCCGATGATCACCTCGGCCAGGTTGCGCACCCGGTCCATGTCTTCCTGCCAGGTCAGGTGCTCGGGCGTGCCCTCGCGCGGCTCGGTGCGGCTTTTGTAGTAGCTCTCGCGGTAGACGAACATGACCACGTCGGCGTCCTGCTCGATCGAGCCGGATTCGCGCAGGTCCGACAGCTGCGGCCGCTTGTCCTCGCGGTTTTCGACCTGGCGCGAGAGCTGGGCGCAGGCGATCACCGGCACCGACAGCTCCTTGGCCAGCGCCTTCAGCCCCTGGGTGATCTGCGTCACCTCCTGCACCCGGTTGTCGGTCCGGCTGGATTCGCCGACCGTCAGCAGCTGCAGATAGTCGACGACGATCAGGTCCAGGCCCATCTGCCGCTTCAGCCGCCGCGAGCGGGCGGCCAGCCTGGCCATGGAGAGGCCGCCGGTGTCATCGATGAACAGCGGCGCCGACTGGATATCCATCGCCGCGTCGCGCACCCGGCCGTATTCGGAGGCGTTGATCTCGCCGCGGCGGAGCCGGTCCGACGGCACGCCGGTGACCTCGGCCAGGAGGCGCATGGCCAGCTGCTCGGCGGACATTTCCAGCGAATAAGCAGCCACCACCCCGCCGTTGACGGTCTTGCGCGACCCGTCCGGCTGCGGCTCCCAGGCGTAGTTCTTGGCCACGTGATAGGCGATGTTGAAGGCCAGCGACGACTTGCCCATCGACGGCCGCCCGGCGACGATCAACAGGTCGGACGGGTGCAGGCCGCCCAGCTTCTGGTCCAGGTCGGCGAGCCCGGTCGAGACGCCGGCCAGGCCGCCGTCACGACCGAAAGCCTCGGCCGCCATCTCGACGGCCCCGCGTAGGGAGTCGGCGAAGGTCTTCAGGCCGTTGGTGACCCCGCCGGTCTCGGCCAAGTCGTAAAGCTGCGCCTCGGCCGCCTCGATCTGGTCGCGGGCGCTGAGTTCGGCGTCGCCGCGGGTCGCGGTCACCGCGATCTCGCCGCCGATGCGGATCAGATCGCGCTTCAGCGCCAGGTCATAGACCACCCGCCCATAGTCGGCGGCGTTGGCGGCCGGCGGCGCCCGATCCACCAGGTCGGCCAGATAGCGCAGGCCGCCAAGCTCCTCGAAGGCCGGGTCCTGCTTGAAGCGGTCGATCAGCATGATCGGCTCGGCCAGCTGGCCCTTGCGGACATGCTCCTCGATCGCGGCGTAAAGACGGGCGTGGAAGGGCTCGTAAAAGTGGCGCGCCTGCAGATGGTCGCCCAGCCGCTCGTAGGCGGCGTTGTCGAACAGCAGCGCGCCTAGAAGCGCCTGCTCGGCCTCCAGATTATGCGGCGTGCTGGCGAGCAGCGGCTCGTCGCTGGGGACGGGTCGAAGATCGAGCACGGGGACGAGGGCCATGGGTTAATAGTACCTTAACCTCCCGCCCGCCGACACGCGGCATAGACGCCGCGCCAACAGATTTCAGCGGCCTGTGGACAACCGTGAAGCTTAAGCGCGGTCGTCCACCATCGAGCCGGCGCCGCCTTCGAGCAGGTCGGCCTGGGACTCGGCATCGACGCGGGCGTCTTCCTCGAACTGCGAGGTGATGACGTTTTCGCCGCGCGCCTGGCGCTCGGCTTCGTCGGTGCTGCGGGCGATGTTGATGTTGATGGTCACCACCACCTCGGCATGCAGCTTGATCTTCACCGCGTGCACGCCGAGCGTCTTGATCGGCTTGTCCAGTACGACCATCGAGCGGTCGATCTTGGCGCCCTCTGCGTTGGCCGCCTCGGCGACGTCACGGCCGGAGACCGAGCCGTAGAGGTGGCCGGCTTCGCCTGCCTGGCGGATCAGCACATAGGAGGACCCGTCCAGCTTTTCACCGCCCTTGGCGGCGGCTTCGCGCTCGCGGTCGTTGCGGGCCTCGAGCTCGACCCGCTGGCCTTCGAACACCTTCAGATTGGCGTCGCTGGCGCGCAGCGCCTTGGCCCGCGGCAAGAGGAAGTTGCGCGCGAAGCCGTCCTTGACGGTGACCACGTCGCCAAGCGCGCCCAGACGCTCGACGCGTTCGAGAAGTATGACTTTCATGTCCGGCCCCTACTTCACGACGTGCGGCAGAAGGGCAAGGAAGCGGGCGCGCTTGATGGCGCGGGCCAGTTCCCGTTGCTTCTTGTTGGAGACGGCGGTGATGCGCGCCGGCACGATCTTGCCGCGCTCGGAGACGTATCGCTGCAGGAGCTTGACGTCCTTGTAGTCGATCTTCGGGGCGTTGGCGCCCGAGAACGGGCAGACCTTGCGGCGGCGGAAGAATGGACGGCGCTGGCCGCCGGCGGCGGGGGCGGCGTCTGTGACGGTTTCTTCGGTCATGATTTTTCCAGGATCCCTTACGCCACAACGTCTTCGAAGTCGCGGCGGGGCGTATCACGATCGCCGCGTTCGCTGCGATCGCGGTCGCGGCGGGCGAGGATCGGCGACAGTTCCAGGTCGAGTTCCTCGACCCGGACGGTCATGTAGCGCAGCACGTCTTCGTTGATGGAAAGCTGGCGCTCCATCTCCTTGACCGCCGGCGCCGGGGCATCGATGGCCAGCAGGGAATAGTGGCCCTTGCGGTTCTTCTTGATGCGGTACTGCAGATTGCGAAGGCCCCAGTACTCGATCTTGGCGATGTGGCCGCCGAGGGATTCGATCAGGGCTTTCAGTTCTTCGTTCAGCGTCTCGGCCTGTTGCGGGGAAATGTCCTGCCGCGCGATGACCACGTGTTCGTAAAAGGCCATAGTGTCCTTCTTCCGCTGGAGCCGGAAGGCGGCGCACGCTCGCGAGCGGAAGCTTGGCGAGCGGACGATGGATCAGGGCGCGACAATTCAGGCGCGCCGTGACCGCCTTCCCAGGAAGCGCGGGCTGATAGGCGGAAATGGGCTGGAAGGCAAGGGCGGAGCGAAGACGACGGGGTGCGCCCACCCTCTCAACCGTCATCGCCCGGCTTGTTCGGGCGACCCATGAACACCGCGCTCTCCGGAGAGGGTCGTGTTCATGGGTGGCCCGGATAAACCGGGCCATGACGGGATGGATGGGGACGCCCTCAGTGCGGGTGGTCGGCGCGCCACTTCTTCAGGGCGTCCATGGTCAGTTCGACGTGTTTGGAGGGGTCGAGGGCGGAGTAGGCGAAGATGACCGTGTGGTCGGGAGCGATCACATAGGAGGTGCGGTTGGAGTGGCCGGGGAAGATGGCCAGGGTCGAATCATAGCGCTTGGCGATGGCGAGGTTGCTGTCGGCCGCGACCGGGAACTTCGAGCGGCATTCGCTGGTGGAGAACTCGGCCAGCCGGTCGATATTGCCGGCGGTGACGCCGATCACGGTGGCGCCCAGCTTGTCATAGTCGGCGGTGGCGTCGGCGAAGTCGTGCGCCTCGATGGTGCAGCCCTTGGTGAAGGCGGCGGGGAAGAAGTAGAGCACGACGGGGCCCTTCTTCAGGGCGCTGTCCAGGTTGAAGTTGAACGACTTGCCGCCCATCGCGGCCGGGGCGCTGAAATCGGGCGCCTTGGCGCCGACGGCCAACGCGGCCAGGGCCGGCGTCGTGGCGGCGAACGCCGCCAGGGCTGCGAAGGCGAGCAGGGTCTTTTTCATTGGGACTTCCTTGACGGTCTTATTTCGTCGAGTTTGGCACGCCTTGGCTGGCGAAAACACCGTCATCACACAGCCAGCTTGCCGATATCGCCGCTTTCCCCTAACCCTCCGGCGCGAATTCGCCGTCGTTTGACCGGGAGCTTTCATGGGCCTCGCCTTCGTCTTTCCGGGTCAGGGCAGCCAGGCCGTCGGCATGGGAACCGAACTGGCCGAGGCCTTCGCGGCCGCCCGTGAGGTGTTTGAAGAGGTCGACGACGCGCTGGGCCAGAAGCTCTCCCGGCTGATGCGCGACGGCCCCATCGAAGAGCTTACCCTGACCGAAAACGCCCAGCCGGCGCTGATGGCGGTCTCGATGGCGGTGGTGCGCACGCTGGAAAACGAACTCGGCGTCTCGATGACCAAGGCGGGCTTCGTGGCCGGCCATTCGCTCGGCGAATATTCCGCCCTGGCCGCGGCCTCGGCGATCACGCTGGGCGACACCGCGCGGCTCTTGCGGCTGCGCGGCCAGGCCATGCAGCGCGCCGTGCCGGTGGGCGAGGGCGCCATGGCCTCGCTGATCGGGCCGAACACCGACGTGGCCCTGGCCGAAGCGGCCGCCGCCGTCGGCGCCGAGATCGGGGTCTGCGTCGTCGCCAACGACAACAATGCCGGCAACGTGGTGATTTCCGGCGACAAGGCCGCGGTGGACCGGGCGATCGAGGCGGCCAAGGCGCTGGGCGCCCGGGCCATCCCGCTGAACGTCTCGGCCCCCTTCCATTGCCCGCTGATGCAGCCGGCCGCCGACGAGATGGCCGAGGCTCTGGCCCAGGCCCTGATTGTCCCGCCGCGCGCGCCGCTGGTCGCCAACGTCACCGCCCGGCCGGTGCTGGACCCCGACACGATCCGCCGGTTGCTGGTCGAGCAGATCACCGGGCGCGTGCGCTGGCGCGAAAGCATCGAGTGGCTGGCCGGCGAGGGCGGCATCACCCGCTTCGTCGAAGCCGGGGCCGGCAAGGTGCTGACCGGCATGGCCAAGCGCATCGCGCCGGACGCCGATGCCGTGGCCCTGAACACCCCGGCCGATCTCGAAGCCTTCGCCAAGTCGCTCTAAGGAGGCCGCATGTTCGATCTTTCCGGCAAGACGGCCCTGGTCACCGGCGCCTCCGGCGGCATCGGCGGCCCGATCGCGCGCGCCCTGCATGCCCAGGGCGCGGCGGTGGTGCTGTCGGGCACCCGTCAGCCGGCGCTCGACGCCCTGGCCGGCGAGCTCGGGGAGCGCGCCAAGACCCTGACCTGCGACCTGACCGACCCGGCCAGTGTCGACGGCCTGATCGCCGCGGCCGATGCGCTGGGCGCGCCGGTCGACATCCTGGTCGCCAATGCCGGCGTCACCCGCGACAACCTTCTGGTGCGGATGAAGGACGAGGAGTGGGACTCGGTCCTGCGCGTCAATCTCGACGCCTATTTCCGGCTGTCGCGGGCGGCGCTGCGCGGCATGATGCGCCGCCGCTGGGGCCGGATCATCGGCATCACCTCGATCGTCGGCGTCATGGGCAATGCCGGCCAGGCCAACTACGCCGCCTCCAAGGCCGGCATGATCGGCTTCACCAAGTCCCTGGCCCAGGAGGTCGCCCAGCGCTCGATCACGGTCAATTGCGTCGCGCCCGGCATGATCGTCAGCCCGATGACCGATGCGTTGACCGATCAGCAAAAACAGATGATTCAGAGCCGCATTCCGGCCGGACACCTGGGCGTCGGCGAGGATATCGCCGCGGCCTGCGTCTATCTGGCCTCGGATGAGGCGGCCTACGTCACTGGCCAGACCCTGCACGTCAATGGCGGCATGGCCATGGTTTGAGCTTGAGACCGGCCGCTAGTCTGGCCAAAAGGAACATGCTACGCCCAAAATCGACTGGGCCAAGACCGAAGGCTCGAGAAACAGGTTCAGTTCGGACGCGGCGCGCCGTCGCTTGCAACCGATCACTTAGATGAGGATTAGAAGCGCATGTCCGACACACTCGAACGCGTCCGCAAGATCGTGATCGAGCACCTGGACGCCGATCCGGAGAAGGTCACTGAAAAGGCCTCCTTCATCGACGACCTGGGCGCCGACAGCCTCGACAACGTCGAACTCGTCATGGCCTTCGAAGAAGAGTTCGACATCGAGATTCCCGACGATGCGGCCGAACACATCCAGACCGTCGGCGACGCGGTGAAGTTCATCGACGAGCGGCTCGCCGCCTGATCTCGCCTTTCGGGTCATCTAGAGCCGTCGCGCCGCGTGCAGACTCGCGGGCGACGGCTTAATGCTATCTGAGCTAGAGTGGGTTGAGGAAGAGTGCGAAGCGGTTTTCCGCCCGCAACCCGCTCTAACTCTCAGAATCGATCACGTTTATGGTTTTGGATTGAATCAATCCAAAACCATCGTGATCTAGTGAAGGACACCTCATGCGCCGCGTCGTCATTACCGGTCTGGGCATGGTCACCCCGCTCGGCTGGGGCGTGCAGAACACCTGGTCGGCCCTGATCGCCGGCAAGTCCGGCGCGGGCCGCATCACCGCCTTCGACACCACCGACTATGCCTGTCAGGTGGCGTGCGAAGTGCCGCGGGTGAGCGGACGCGGCGGCGGCGGCGCGGACATCGTGGGCTCGTTCGACCCTGACAAGGTGATGCCGCCGCGCGACCAGCGCCGCATCGACGACTTCATCCTCTATGCGGTGGCGGCCTCGGAAGAAGCGCTGAACGACGCCAAGTGGCTGCCGCAGAGCCAGGAGGACCAGGAGCGGACCGGGGTGATCCTGGGCTCCGGCATCGGTGGCCTGGAGACCATCGCCGCGACCGCGATCGAACTGAAGGAGAAGGGGCCAAGGCGGGTCAGCCCGTTCTTCATTCCGTCGGCCCTGATCAACCTGGCCTCGGGCCAGGTGTCGATCCGCTATGGGCTGAAAGGCCCGAACCACTCGGTGGTCACGGCCTGCGCCACCGGCGCCCACGCGGTTGGCGATGCGGCCCGGCTGATCCAGTTCGGCGACGCCGACGTCATGGTCGCCGGCGGGGCGGAAGCGGCGGTCTGCCCGCTGGGCATAGCCGGCTTCATCGCCTGCCGCGCCATGTCGACCAATTTCAACGACACGCCGGAACGGGCGTCCAGGCCCTACGACCGGGACCGCGACGGCTTCGTCATGGGCGAGGGGGCGGCGGCCCTGGTGCTCGAGGAATACGAGCACGCCAAGGCCCGCGGCGCGCAGATCTATGCCGAGGTTTCCGGCTATGGCCTGGCCGGCGACGCCTTCCACATCACCTCGCCGGCCCCGGACGGCGACGGCGGCTTTCGCGCCATGAAGGGCGCCATCGGCCACGCCGGCATCGACCCCTCGGACATCGACTATATCAACGCCCACGGCACCTCGACGCCGGTCGGCGACGAGATCGAGCTGGGCGCGGTCGAGCGGTTGCTGGGCCAGGCGGCCGGCAAGGTTTCCATGTCCTCGACCAAGTCGGCGATCGGCCATCTGCTGGGCGCGGCCGGCGCGGTCGAGGCGGCGTTCACGGCGCTGGCCATCCGCCACCAGATCGCCCCGCCGACCATCAATCTGGACAATCCCTCGGTCGACACCCCGATCGACCTGGTGCCGCACAAGGCCAAGCCGATGAAGATCGACGTGGCGCTGTCCAACAGCTTCGGGTTCGGCGGCACCAACGCGTCGCTGATCCTGAAGAAGGTCTCGTGAGCGATAGGGGTCCGATCCGCCGCCCACCCCCGCCGCGCGGGCTCTCGCTGACCCGGCGGCTGGCGATCACGGGCGGCAGCGGCCTGGCCACGCTGGGCGTCTTCCTGATGCTGATCGCCCTGATCGCCGTCTGGCTCTATCAGGGTCCGGGACCGGCGGCGCACAACGGCGGTCCGACCAACGTGATCCTGCGCCCCGGCGCCAGCCTGCCGGAGATCGCCTCGACCCTGAAGCGCGACCACGCCATCGGCTCGTCGATGGTCTTCATCATCACCGCCCAGATCAGCGGCGCCGCCCGCCACCTGAAGGCCGGCGAGTACGCGTTCGCCCCACATGCCTCGATGGCGACGGTCATGGGCATGATCCGGCGCGGCGAGATCGTCCACCACATGCTGACCATTCCGGAGGGCCTGACCTCGGAGGCCGCCGTCGATCTGCTGGCCGGCTCCGACATCCTGACCGGCTCGGCCCCGATCCCGCCGGAAGGCGCCATCCTGCCGGAGACCTACGAGGTCCGGCGCGGCGAGGATCGCGCCGCGGTGCTGCAGCGGATGATGGATGCCCGCGACCAGTTGCTGGCCGGGCTCTGGGCGCAGCGGCGGCCCGACACGCCGCTGGCGACGCCCGAAGACGCGGTCATCCTGGCCTCGATCGTCGAGAAGGAGACGGCCCTGGCCAGCGAACGGCCGCGCGTGGCGGCGGTGTTCGAAAACCGCCTGCAAAAGGGCATGAAGCTCGAATCCGACCCGACCGTGATCTTCGGCGTCAGCCGTGGCGTTCCGCTCGGGCGCGGTCTTCTGGAGTCTGAGCTAAAGGCTGCAACACCCTATAATACCTACGTAATCATTGGTCTGCCACCGACGCCGATCTGCAATCCGGGCCGCGCCTCGCTGGCGGCGGTGCTGGACGCGCCGCGCACCGACGAGCTCTATTTCGTCGCCAACGGTTCGGGTGGGCACAGCTTCTCCTCGACCCTGGAACAGCACCAGAAGAACGTCGACCAGTGGCGGGCGATCGAGCATGGCGGCAAGCCGCCGGTGGCCGCGCCCGCGCCTGGAGCGCACTGAGGTGGCGCTGTCGGGCATGACCGGCTTCGCGCGGGTGGACGGGGCGGCCGGCGGTTGGACCTGGACGCTGGAGGCCCGCTCGGTCAACGGCCGCAGCCTGGAGACCCGCTTTCGCGGGCCGGGCGGCCTCGACGGGCTGGAACGCGCCGCCCGCGACGGCGCGCAGGCCCGCTTTCAGCGCGGCCAGCTGAACCTGACCCTGCAGGCCCGCCGCGCCGGCGAAGAGGGCGGCGTGCGGATCAATGCCGAGCAGATCGAACGCTATCTGGATTTCTGCCGGCCTTACGTGGAGTCCGGTCGCGCCAGCCCGCCGTCCTTCGACAGCCTGCTCAGCCTGCCGGGGGTCATCGACCTGGGCAGCGAGGTCGATACGCCCGAAGCGCTCGCCGCCGTCGAGGCGGCGATGGCCGCGGCGATCGGCGACAGCCTCGACCGCCTGAGGGCGGCGCGGCTGGAGGAGGGGGCGGCGCTGGGGCCGGTGCTGGCGGGCCTGATCGACCGGATCGAGGCGCAGGTGGCGGCGGCGGAGGTCGAGGCCCAGGTCCAGCCGGCGCTTCTGAAGGAGCGCTTCGCCAAGCGGATCGCCGAACTGGTCGATCGCGGCGGCGACCTGAACGAGCGGATCGTGCAGGAGGCCGCTGTGATGGCCGGCCGCGCCGACGTCCGCGAGGAGCTCGATCGGCTGACCAGCCACGTCCAGGCGGCCAGGACCCTGCTGGCGGCGGACGGTTCGGTCGGTCGCCGGTTGGATTTTCTTACTCAGGAATTCATGCGCGAAGCCAACACCCTGTGTTCGAAGTCGGCCACCACCGCCTTGACCGGGATCGGCCTGGAGCTGAAAGCCACCGTCGATCAGCTTCGCGAGCAGGTGCAGAATGTCGAGTGAATGCGCCCGGCGCGGGCTGATGCTGGTGGTTTCCAGCCCGTCAGGGGCGGGCAAGACCTCGCTGTCGCGGCGGCTGGTCGCCGACAACCCGACGCTGGACCTGTCGGTCTCGGCGACCACGCGGGCGCCGCGGCCGGGCGAGGTGCACGGGCGCGAATATGATTTCGTCGATCGCGCCGTCTTCGACTCGATGGTCGAGGAGAATGCCTTCATCGAGTGGGCCGAGGTGCATGAGCACCGCTATGGAACGCCGGGCGTGCCCGTGGTGCTGGCGGTCTCGGCCGGGCAGGACGTGCTGTTCGACATCGATTGGCAGGGGGCGGCCGCCATCGCCGCCGGCGCGCCGGAAGAGGTGGTCCGGGTCTTCATCCTGCCGCCGTCGATGGCCGACCTGGCGCGGCGCCTGCACGCACGCGCTCAGGACGCCGAAGACGTCATCGAGCGCCGGCTGCAGCGCGCCTATGGCGAGATCGGCCACTGGACCGAGTACGACTACGTCATCGTCAACGAGGACTTCGACGCCGCCTATGCCGAGCTGGCCCACATCTACCGCGCCGAACGCCTGAAACGCGCCCGCAACCCGGGCCTGGCGGCCTTCGTGGCCGGACTGCTGGCCGAGAAGCTCTAGGTCGCGAGCGCGGCGACCGTCGTCGGCTGTTTGAAGACCTGGCCACGAAAAACACGAAAACACGAAAATCACATCTCTCCCGTCATCCCCCGCTGGAGCGGCGAAGCCGCGGAATGCGGGGGATCCATGAACACTCACGTTCGACGGCGATCATGGGTGGCCCGAACAAGTCGGGCCATGACGCTGGGGGTGGCTGCGCGCCGCGGGCGCGCGTCAGCCGAGCGATCGCTGCGCTATCGAGAAAAGCGTGTTCGTGTTTTTCGTGTTTTTCGTGGCCGACCTCGCGGGCCTACCACCTTCTCAGGCAAAGTCGGATGAAGCCGCGAGGGCGGAGCTGGCCAACGCCAGAAAGCCTTCGACTGGGATGACTTCGGCGCGGAGGTTGGGGTCGATGCCGGCCGGGTCCCACAGGGCAGCGCCGCCGACCGCTTTCAGGCTGGAGCGCAGCATCTTGCGGCGTTGGCCGAACGCCGCGGCGGTGACCCGCTGCAGCGCGGCAAGCAGGGCGTCGGACGGACGTTCGGCCTTGGGCGTGAAGCGGACGACGGCGGACTCCACCTTCGGCGGCGGGGTGAAGGCGCGGGCGGGCAGGGCCATGACCGTCTCCGGCACGCAGACCGCCTGGGCGATGACCGACAGGCGCCCATAGGCCGACTGGCCGGGCTGGGCGGTGATGCGGTCGGCGACCTCCTTCTGGAACATCAGTGTCATCGAGACCGGATGCAGCGGCCCGGTCAGCCACTTGACCAGCAGCGGTGCGCTGATGTTGTAGGGCAGGTTGGCGACGATGCGCACCGGCTCGCCGGCGGCGACCAGGTGGGTCTCGTCCATCGCCAGGGCGTCGCCCTGGATCACCTTCAGGCGGCCATCGGCGGCCTCGGCCAGTTCCGCCAGCATCGGCGCGAAGCGGGCGTCGCGCTCGATGGCGATCACCCGCGCCCCGGCGTGCAATAGGCCGCGGGTGAGGCCGCCAGGCCCCGGGCCGACCTCGATCACCACGCCCTCGTCGAACGGGCCGGCCAGGCGGGCGATTTTGCCGGTGATGTTCAGGTCGAGCAGGAAGTGCTGGCCGAACGCCTTTTTGGCGTCCAGGGCGTGGGCGGCCAGGCCGTCGCGCAGAGGCGCAAGGCGATCCAGGGTCACGCCGCGGCGCTCAATCCCCGCCGGCGCGCGGCGACGTCGTGGGCCAGGCGGACGGCGGCGATCAGGCTGTCCGGCCGGGCGAGGCCGCGACCGGCGATGTCGAAGCCTACCCCATGGTCGGGCGACGTGCGCACGATGGGCAGGCCCAGGGTCACGTTCACCCCGCCCCAGAAGTCGAGCATCTTCACCGGGATCAGCGCCTGGTCGTGATACATGCAGACCACCGCGTCATAGCCTTGCCGGGCCTGGTCGTGGAACAGGGTGTCTGCCGGCCTGGGGTCGCCGCAGTCGACGCCCAGGCCGCGCAGGGCGCGTGCGGCGGGGCCGATGATCTCGATCTCCTCGCGGCCTAGCGCGCCGCCTTCGCCGGCGTGCGGGTTGAGCCCCGCCATGGCCAGCCGCGGCCGGTCGATGCCGAAATCGGCGCGCAGCGCCTGGGCGGTGACCAGGGCGGTGTTGACCACCCGCTCGATGCTGAGCGCGGCCGGCGCGTCGCGCAGCGGCAGATGGATGGTAACCAGGCTGACCTTCAGGTCGCCGGCGCTCAGCATCATCACCGGGCCGCGCGCGCCGTCGTAGCGGGCGGTCGTGGTCAGTTCGGCGATGAACTCGGTGTGGCCCGGATAGGTGAAGCCGGCCTGGTAGAGCGGCGCCTTGGCGATCGGCGCGGTGACCACCGCCTCGACCTCGCCGGAGAGCGCCAGACCGACCGCGGTTTCGATCCAGCGGATGACGCCCGGCGCATAGGCTGGGTCGGCGCGGCCGGCGACCACCTGGGCCTGCAGCGGCAGGTCGAGCACGGGCAGGGCGGTAGCGAAGACCCGCACCGCCTCGTCGGCGCCGGTCACCCGCTGCAGGGCCGAGGCGCCGGCGGCGGAAGCCGCGTTCAGCACCTCCAGATCGCCGATGACCATGAAGGCCGGTCCGCTCTCGCGTAGGGCGCGCCAGGCCTTGACGACGATTTCAGGTCCGATGCCCGCCGGGTCGCCCAGGCTTAAGGCAATCGGTTTCGGCGTCACGGGAACTCTATGGTCGCCGAATTGCGCAGGTCGCGAAGGGAGCGCTTGGAGATCAGCGAGATCTCCTGCTCCTTCAGTCGCGCCTCGATCTCGTCGGTGGGCGGAATGTTGACGCCCGCCTGCCGGCGTCCGCAGACCGCGATCAGGTGCAGGCCCGCATCGGTGCGGATGGGCTGGCTGACCTGTCTGGGGGTGAGCGACTGAACGGCGTCGCGGAATTCGGGTTTCAGGTCCTTCATGTCGGCTTCGCCAAGATCGCCGGCCACAACGCCGTCGACCTTGGCGGCCCGGGCTTCCAGGCCGTCGCAGCCGTCCTTCAGCTCGGTGCGCAGGGCCACGAGCTTCCGTTGCGCCTCGGCCACCGCTTGCGGCGCGGCGTCGGGCGGCAGGCTGATGGCGGCCTGCTTCAGGGAGATCAGCTCGGAGGTCGCCCCGGCGCGTTTGTCGCGCAGCAGCAGGATGTAGACGCCGTTCTGCGCCGAGATCGGCTTGGAAAGCTCGCCCGTGCGCAGCTGTTCGACGACGGGGCGCAGTTCGGCCGGAAGCTCGGCCTCGCTCAGCCAACCGGCGTCGCCGCCGGTGGCCGCGGTGGAGGCGGAGGAGAACTGCCGCGCAACCTGGGTGAACGGCGCACCCCCCTGCAGTTGGGTGACAAGCTGGGCGCCGGCGGCCTCGGCCTGCGGCATGCCGCCGGCATGGTCCGCGTCGATCAGGATTTCCCCGAGCAGATATTGCGGCTTGGACGCCTGGGCTTCGATCTCGCTGACCACGGCGTTGACCTGGGCCGGGCTGATTTTCAGGCGCGAGCCGCCATAGCGGCCGTGCATCCAGTCCTGCCAGCTGATGTCGGCGCGAACCTGGGCGCGGAACGTGGCGGGCTCGATTCCGGCGTTGCCGAAGGCTTCCAAGAGGCGCGCGCCGGTCTTGTAGGGCGACTGTTGCGCGACCTCGTCGATCCGCCGGTTCACCGCATCGTCGTCGGCGACGATCTTGAACTTCTGATCCTTCTCGGCGCGACGCACCTCCTGCATCTCCAGCGCCTCGTCGATCAGCTCGTTCACCGCCTCCTGCTCGAACTGAGGGGTGTTCTGCGCCGTCGGCTGCACGCCGCTGGTGGCGACCAGCAGCAACACGCGCTGCTGCAGGTCATAGCTGGAGATGACGTTGTCGTTGACGATGGCGACCACGCCCTGCCGCAAGGTCGATGGCGGCGCGTCTTGCGCGCGCGCCGTTGCCGCCAGGGCCGCCAAGGCCGTGATCGTCGCGGCCAAACTCGCCGCCCTGCCCATCCGCATCATCTTACGAGGTCGATCCCTGTCTTAAATCGCCGCGAGCTGTCGCCTTAGCGGACTTCACCGTTACTGTACCCTTGGTCACCCAATGTGGCGAGCGTTAGGCGCAGAAAGACCGCGTCAGAAGCGCCCAGGGCCCCGACAACGGTGTTTTGGCGCCGATAGATCACCGCCACCTTTATGCAGTCGTCCTTATAGACCAGACCCAGGTCGACCAAGGTCCACTTGTTGACCTCGATGTCGCGGATGGCGTCGAGATCGAAGCCCCAGTGCCGGGTCACCAGGATCTCGCTGCCCACTTCGAAGTTTCTGACCGATCCGGTGATCTGGGTGTTGTCGTCCAGATAGCGGACATAGCCGTTGATGCGCGAGGTGGCGAAGTTCACCCCCGCCTCGACGCGCTCGACGCCGAGCTGTTCGCTGATCAGCGCGCGGCCGAAGACCGAGAGGCCATCGATCGGCGTCGAATCCGCCGCCAGCACCCAGTCGGACGCCGCGCCGTTCAGGCCGGTCTTGGTCGGGAAGACGTCGGTGCGCCCGACGCGGAAGGTGCGCCCGAGCAAGACCCTGGCGTTCAACCCGCTGTCCCATTGGAAGGTGGCCTGCTCGCCGACGTTCAGCCGCTGGCCGCCCTCGTAGAGGTCGAAGCCGTTGAACTTCTCCGGCGCGAACAGATTGGTCTCGTCATAGGAGAAGACCACGTCGTCCATGTTCGGAATGGCCGGATTGACCTTGTAGTCGGGCGACAGCGCCAATTGGGCGATCGGGTCCAGCACGATGGTGGTCGAGCCGACCTGGCGGATCAGCGGCCAGCTCACGGTCACCCCGGCGGTGGCCAGCCCCTGGATGACCGACTGGGCGCGCGCGGCGGTGGTCATGTTGGACAGGGCGTAGACATCGACCCGGCCCTGCGCGAACGGCTCTATGCGCACGCCATTGGCGGTGGTGAAGGTGCGGACCCAGTCGACCTCGCCCGAGGCCCGGTCGTCATAGCCGGAGACTGTGGGCACGATCGGGGATTCGTCGAAATTGAGCAGCACCGCGTTGCCGATCAGCCGCAAGTGGCCGCCAAGCACGTTGAACGGCACGTCGTAGCGGCCCTCGACCAGCGGCGCGACGGTCGGGAAGGTCCGGTTGTTGTCGGTGGTGCGCAAGCCCTGGAAGTCGAGCGCGGCGATGGAAAGATAGGAGTTGTCATCCTGGCGCGTCGCGTAGAGCTGCGAGAGCAGGCGCTGGCTGTCCGACATGAAGATGCCGTGGTCGGCATAGGCGCTGGGGATGTTGTACTTGTCGAATATCCGCGGATCGGAGGTGCGGTCGGCGGTGAAACCCCACGACCAGTGCGGCGTCAGGGTGAAGTCGCCGTTGGCCAGGATGAAGGAGCGCGAGGTCAGCGGCCCGAACTTGGTGCCGTAGCCGTTGAAGTCCTGCTCGTAGGTGTAGCCGAGGCGGGCGTTGAGCTGGCCGGAATAAAACCGCTCGCGCCAGTCCAGGTTCAGGAACGGGTTCACCTTGGTGTTGATCTGCGGGCTGAAGGTCAGGTCCCGCGACGGCGATATGACCCACAGAATCGGCTGCTGGTAGGAGAGGCCGCGTCTGCCGGTGGCCGAGACCTGTGGCACCAACAGGCCGGACGCCCGCGGCGCATCCGGATCGGGATGCGAGAAGAACGGCGTGTAAAAGACCGGCAGGCCCTTAACCCGGATGGTCGCGTTGCGGTAATAGACCAGGTGGCGGGTGTGATCCTCGATGATCCGGTCGGCCTCGATCGACCAGGTCGGGGTTACGGCCGCGCCGTTCGACGCGCAGATCTGGCACGGCGTGAAGATGGCCCGGTCGAGCTCCTCGACCGTCGCGCTGCGCCGGATGGCCACGTCGGCGGCGAACTTGGCGGTCAGCTTCTGATTGATCGGAATCTGAGCGGAGAAGGCGCGAGCGAACCCCGCCCGCATCTTGTCGTCGAGCACCAGGTGCTGGGCGAATTCGGCGCTGCCGTCGGCATTGATGATCTGAGCGTCGCCGTCGGCGGTGACCAGGCCGGTGGCGGCGTCATAGGTCAGGGTGTCGGCGCGCAGGGTGCGGCCCTGATAGCGGCCCTCGACCTTGCCCGTCGCCGTCCAGGTGTTGGCCTTGTCGTCGCGCATCAGGGTGTCGGCTTCGAGATAGAAGCCCTGGTCGCCCAGGCCGTCGTCGGTCTGGCTGAGCGTCGGCGCCGGCGGCGGCGCCCTGCGCACGTCGAGCGGCAAGGCCGGCGTCGGCGAGCCCGGCACGCGCACCGGCAGCTCGTTGACCGTCTGCGCCAGGGCCCCCGAGGCGAACAGAAAGGCCAGCGCCGCGCCGGCGCAGAGGCTCGACCTGACCGTCCCAATCCGCGCCGGCACGCCCCCGCCCATCAGACGATACTTCCCCCACTGAACACGGCGAAGAGGGCCGGGCTGACTGTCTTATCCGCCTAACCGTCCTCGGTATAGGTGAGCAAGGTGAACCCGGACAAAAGCGCGATCACCGGCGGCGTCCAGGCCGCGGCGAACGGTGGAATCGCGTTGGCCTCGCCCAGGGCGCCGCAGAACTGGTTGAAAAAGAACAGGGCGAAGCCCAGCGCCACCCCGGCTCCGGCCAGGGTGGCGACGCCGCCGAGGCGAATCAGCCTGAGTGAAAAGGCGGCGGCCAGGATCGACATCGCCGCGAACAGCAGCGGCGTGGCCAGGAGTTCCTGCAGCTGCAGCCGGTAGCCGGTGGCGGAGAACCCCGCCCGCTCGGTGCGTGCGATGGCGCCCCACAGCGACCAGAAGGGCACCGCCTTTGGCGAGGCGTAGCGTTCCAGCGCGTTGCGGCCATCCAGCGAGGAGGGGATGGACAAGGTGTCATAGCGCAGCGCCTCGGCCCCCGGCGTCGCCTCGCGCACGCCGGTCAGCAGCCAGTGGCCCGGCATCAGCCAGGCCTGGGTCGCCTCGACACGGCGGGAAAACTGCGCCGCGCCCTGGCTGCCGACGGTGGAGATGAACAGCGAGACGCCGCGCAGGCGCAGCATGCCGTGGTCGTCGTCGCCGGCGTGGGCGCGGATGACCATCTGGGTCTGGGCGTCGCCCTGGCGCAGCCAGATATCCTTCACACTCTGCGATTGCACGCCTTCCAGAAGCGCGTTCCGCTCGCGCTCGAACTGGGCGTTCATGGTCGAGGCCAGCGGGTTGAGCGCGCCCACGGTCACCAGACCGATGACGAAAGCCGCGCCGGCCGCCGGCAGGATGAACCGCCAGGCCGAGACGCCGGCCGCGCGCATGGCGATCAGCTCGCTCTTGCGGTTCAGGTCGACGAAGGCGCCCAGCACCCCGAACAGAAAGGCGAAGGGCAGAAGGACCAGGGTCACCGACGGCACGTTCAGCGCGGTCAGCCGCAGCACCTCATTATAACCGACATCGGCGCGGTTGCTGACGGCGCGCGACAGTTCGATGAAGTCGATCAGCGCCACCATCGTGGTCAGGATGGACAGCGCCGCCAGCACCGCCAGCAGGGTGTGGCCCATCACATAGGTTTCGATGCGGGTGAGCCGGAGCCTCATGCCACGGGACTCGGCATCAGGCTGGACCCGCTCGGGGGCGCGAGCGGGATGTAGCGGCTGACCGGCTGGCGGAACAGCTGCCGCCAGGCCCAGACTCCGGCCGCCAGCGGAACGGCGTATTGCAGCAGGTTGGCCCAGGCCGCCGCGTCGCTGAGCGCCTGGGCGCCGATGCCCAGGATGCGCACCAGCCCCGCCGCGGCGCCGACCGCGACGATGCGCCGGGCATAGCCCAGCCGGTTGAACGGCCCGCCGATGACGGCGGCCAGGGCCATGGCCATGAAGGCCATGGTGTAGAGCGGCGTCGCCAGCCGCGCGTTGGCCTCGGCCAGCATCTTCACCCGGTTGCCGCGCTCCCAGGCCTGGGTCAGGTCCGGGTAGAGCAGCTCGTGCAGATAGCGGTCCGGCACCTTGTAAGTGACGCTGTCCTTGGCGGACATGAAGTCAGACAAATCAAAGGTATATTCGTCAAACTTGAGGTAGTTGAGAACCCCGGTCTTGGAGAATTCCTGGCTTGAACCATTGCGCATGGTCAGCACCGGCGCGCCGTTGCGTTTGGCCAGCTTGCCGGAGGCGGCGATAAAGGTGGTGTCGCCGCCTCCCGCCTTTTCCTTGAGCACGAACAGGTTCCGGAAAGTGCCGTCCTGGGCGGCGTCCTGGGCATAGACGGTCAGCCCTGGCGACGGCTCGGTGAACTGGCCGGGCTCAACCAGGCTGGCCGCCAGGTCGGTCCTGATCTTGAACAGCTCGACGCGCATGGCCCGTTCGCACAGCGGCGCGATCCACAGATTGACCACCAGCGTGATCAGGGCCGCGCCCACGGCAAGCCGCATGGCCGGCGCGACCACCCGCCAGCGGCTCATGCCGCTGGCGAAACAGACCACGATCTCCTGCTCGGTATGCAGCCGGTTCAGCGCCACCAGCCCGGCGACGAAGATGGCCACCGGCAGCACCATGGCAAGCAGCTGCGGCGTGGCCAAGAGCGTGATCTCGGCCAGGACGAAGGCGCTCTGGCCCTGCTTGATGATGATGTCGAGGGCTTCCAGGCTCTGGCTGAGCACGCCGACGGTGCCGAGCGCCAATGTGGCCAGCAGGGTGGGCCCGAGCAGTTGGCGAAACAGGTATCGGTCGAGGAGACGCATTCAAGCCGATCGTGGTGGAGGGAGAAGGGCCGTTGCGACGCCCGACCTGGCGGGTCATGTTCTACACGTCGCATGCGGCCCCCGCCAACCGCATCCAGGAGTTTGTCCATGCAGATCGAGTTTGTCGCCGCCAGTGAAGCTGAAACCTCGTCCGGCGCCTGGGCCAGCGCCGCGTTCGAGGGCGGCGGGCTGTCGCCGGGTGCGACCCGGTTCGACGCGGCGGCCGGTGGCGCGCTCACCCGCGCCATCGCCGCGGCCAGGTTCACCGGCGCCAAGGGTAAGACCCTGCAGATCCTGGCGCCGGCGGGAGTCGCGGCCTCGCACGCGCTGCTGATCGGCGTCGGCCCGCAGGGCGGGCTCAACGCCGCGCGCGTCGAATTGGCGGCGGCCCAGGCCTATCAGGCGCTGAAGACCTGCGGCGCGGAGAGCCTGACGGTCAGTCTGGTCGGGGCGCCGGCGGCGCTGGCCGCGAGCGCGGCGCTGGGCGTCCGCCTGGCCGCCTATCGCTTCGACCGCTATCGCACCCGCGAAAAGGCCGACGCCAAGCCGACGATCCAGACGGTGCGCTTCGCCGTCGATGACGTCGCCGCCGCCACCGAGGCCTATGCGCCGCTGGCCGCCCTGGCCGATGCGGTGATCTTCGCCCGCGACCTGGTCTCGGAACCCGCCAACATCCTCTATCCGGCCGAGTTCGCGGCCCGCGTGAAGGCCCTGGAATCGCTTGGACTGGAGATCGAGATCCTCGGCGAGGCCGAAATGGCCAAGCTGGGCATGGGCGCGCTGCTCGGCGTTGGCCAGGGCTCCAGCCGCGAGAGCCAACTGGCGGTCATCCAGTGGAAGGGTGGCGGCGACGCGGCCCCGCTCGCCTTCGTCGGCAAGGGAGTCTGTTTCGACACCGGCGGCATCAGCCTGAAACCGGCCGACGGCATGGAATCGATGATCTGGGACATGGGCGGCGCGGCGGCCGTCGCCGGCCTGATGCACGCGCTGGCCGGTCGCAAAGCCAAGGTCAACGCGGTGGGGATCCTGGGCCTGGTCGAGAACATGCCCGACGGCAATGCGCAGCGGCCGGGCGACATCGTCACTTCCATGTCCGGCCAGACCATCGAGGTGATCAATACCGACGCCGAGGGCCGGCTCGTGCTGGCCGACGCCCTCTGGTACGTGCAGGACCGCTTCAAACCCAGCCTGATCGTCGACCTGGCCACCCTGACCGGGGCCATCGTGGTGGCGCTTGGCCACGATTTCGGCGGGCTCTATGCGAACAACGACGAGCTGGCCGAGCGGCTGTTCAAGGCCGGCCAGGCCTCGGGCGACGCGCTGTGGCGGATGCCCCTGCCGGAGGCCTACGAAAAGCAGATCGAAAGCGACGCCGCCGACGTCAAGAACACCGGCGGCCGGCCCGGCGGCTCGATCACCGCGGCGCTCTTCCTGCAGCATTTCGTCCGCGACACGCCCTGGGCGCACCTGGATATCGCCGCCGTCGCCTGGAAGAAGCCCTCGACCGTCGCCACCATCCCGCAAGGCGCCACCGGCTTCGGCGTGCGGCTGCTCAACCAGTTCGTCGCCGACAGCTACGAGACCTGACCGGCCCGTGACACGGCCTCGCCTCGCCCTCATCCACAGCCCGCTGGTCGGGCCGATGACCTGGCGGGCGACGGCCGAGGCCTTGCGGTCGTTGGGTTATCCGCGCGTCGAAACCCCGGACGCCTGCGCCTGGGATGTGGGGTCGCCGTATTACGCCGCGCTGGCCGGCCGGATCGCCGGCGCCTTGGGTGCAGAACCATGGCTGCTGATCGGGCACAGCGGCGCCGGCGGCCTGCTGCCGGCCATCGCCGACGCCTTACCGGGCGGAGCGGGCGGCATGGTCTTTGTCGACGCCATTCTGCCGCATCCGGGCAAGACCTGGTTCGAAACGGCGCCGCCGGACCTGTCGGCGAGGCTGCGCGAGCGAGCGACCGATGGTCGCATTCCGCCCTGGCCGGAATGGTTTCCGGCCCCGGTCCTGACCGGGCTGTTGCCGGACGCCGACGTCAGGGCCGCGTTCTCAGACGAGGCCAGGCCGATCCCGGCGAGCTATCTGGCCGAACCCGCGCCGGCGACCCGGGTCGCGCCCTCGACGCGTTGCGCCTATCTCCAGCTGAGCGCCGGCTACGAGGCCGAAGCGAGCGCAGCCGTGGCGGCCGGATGGACGGTGACGCGCCATTCGTCGCATCACCTGGCCATTCTGACCGACCCCATCGGGGTGGCGGGGGCGCTGCACGGCCTGATACAAGACCTGTCAGTCCCATCCGAGAGCTGACCCATGAGCGCTGGCGTTTGCGAGGTCTGGTTCTACCACCTGGAGCGCACGGCGCTGGACCAGGCGTTGCCGGAGCTGCTGGAAAAGACCCTGGCCAAGGGCTGGAGGGCGTTGGTGCGCACCCCCGAGCCCGAACGGATCGAGCATCTGGACGGCTGGCTGTGGAGCTTTCGCGACGACAGCTTTCTGGCGCACGGTACCGACGGCGAGCCGATGGCCGACCGCCAGCCGATCCTGCTGACGACAGGCCAGGAGAATCGGAATGGCGCCCAGGCGCTCTTCCTGGTCGACGGGGCCGAGGCCGGGCCGCTGGACGGCTACGAGCGCTGCGTGCTGTTGTTCGACGGCCGCGACGAAGCGGCGACGGCCCAGGCGCGCGGCCGCTGGACCGGCTTCAAGGCCGCCGGTCATCCGGTCTCCTACTGGCGACAGGGCGCCGAGCGCGGTTGGGAGAAGCAAGCATGAAACGCCTGACGATCTTTGTCGGCCTGCATCTGATCGGCGTCGTCGCGGTCATATTGGTGGTCACCGGGGCGGCGCGGCCGCAGACGCCGATGGCGACCCGGCCGGTGCCGCCGCTGACCGCCCAGGTCCCGCAATCGGGTCTTGAGCCCGCGCCGGTCGCGCCACCGCCGTCTGCGCTGCAGTCCCGCTGTGAGGCGGCGCACCTCGCATATCTGGTCGGCAAGCCGCGCACCGCGATCCCGGTGCCCGTCGACCTGAGCAATCGCCGGGTCTCCTGCACCACCTGCCCGGTGACCCAGGACTATCAGCCCGACCGCACCGACATCCTGTTCGACGCCCAGACCGGCCTGATCACCGAGGTCAAGTGCGGATAGGTTCCGCCCCAGCCATCTCGCAGGCCTCGGCCGCGGCCAGCCAGGCGGCTTCGGCCTTGTCCACTGCGTCCTGGGCGCGCGTGCGCCGGCGACCCAGCTCGGCGGCGTAGGTGGGGTCGCGACCGAACAGCGCCGGATCGGCCAGGGCGTCGTCGAGCCGGGCCGCCGCCTTGGTCTCCCGCGCCAGGGTGGCTTCCGCCGCCTCCAGCTTTCGCTTCAGCGGCGCCAGGGCCGGCGGCGCGCCCTTCGGCGGCGCCTGGGTCGGCGTCTGAGCCGGTCCGCGCGCGGCGACCCGGGCCCGGTCGAGCACGAACTTGGCGTAGTCGGCCATGTCGCCATCGAACGGCTTGATCGTCCCGTCCGCCGCCAGCCACAGCCGGTCGGCGACCAGTTCCATCAGCGAGCGGTCGTGGGTGATCAGGATGACCGCGCCCTCGTAGTCGTTCAGGGCGTCGAGCAGGGCGCGGCGGCTGTCGATATCCAAGTGGTTGGTCGGCTCGTCGAGGATCAACAGGTGCGGCGCGTCCATGGCCACGAGGTTGAGCAGCAGACGCGCCCGCTCGCCGCCGGAAAGGTCGGCGACGGTGGTCTCGGCCTTCGAGGCGCCAAGGCCGAACTGGGCCAGGCGGGAGCGGCGCTGGGCTTCGCTGGCCTCGGGCAGGGCGCGGCGGACGATGTCCAGAGGGGTGTCCAGCGGATCCAGCGCCTCGATCTGGTGCTGGTGGAACCAGCCCGCCTTCAGCCGCCGGTCGCGGTGCATGTGG
Source organism: Caulobacteraceae bacterium (assembly GCA_041691315.1). GTDB lineage: Bacteria > Pseudomonadota > Alphaproteobacteria > Caulobacterales > Caulobacteraceae > Poindextera. The sequence goes on from JBEPUW010000029.1 coordinate 35,870, forward strand.
CCGTGCTCGACGTGAAGCGCGCCGGCGATCAGCTTGGCGAAGGTCGACTTGCCGGCGCCGTTGACCCCCAGGAGGCCGATGCGGTCGTCGAGGTCGAGGCGCAGGTTCAGGTTTTTCAGCACCGGCGGCCCGCCATAGCCGACCGAGGCGCCCTCCAGCCGGATCAGGGGCGGCGCCAGCGGCCGGGGCGGGGAGGGCAGGCGGAAGGGCGCGGTCTGCTCGGCCAGGACCGCGGCGACCACCGGCAGCTTGGCGATCATCTTCATGCGCGACTGGGCCTGCGTCGCCTTCGACGCCTTGGCGCGGAAGCGGTCGACGAAGGACTGCATGTGGGCGCGGCGGGCCTCGATCTTCACCCGCATGGATTCCTGCAGGCGCAGCTTCTCGCCCCGCTCACGCTCGAAGGCGTCGTAGCCGCCGGTATAGAGGTCGAGCTTGCCGTCGTTCAGATGCAGGATGTAGCCCACCGACTTGTCGAGCAGTTCGCGGTCGTGGCTGATGACCAGGGCGGTCTTCGGGTATTTGCGCAGCCGCGCCTCCAGCCAGAGTGCGCCCTCCAGGTCGAGATAGTTGGTCGGCTCATCGAGCAGCAAGAGGTCCGGCTCGGCGAACAGGGCCGCGGCCAGGGCCACCCGCATGCGCCAGCCGCCGGAGAATTCCGACATCGGCCGCGGCAGGTCGGCGGTGGTGAAGCCAAGGCCGCTCAGGATCTCGGCGGCGCGCGAGGGGGCCCGGTCGGCGTCGATCTCGGCCAGGCGGGCATAGATCTCGCCGATATGCTCGGGGTCGGCGGTGTCCAGCGAGGCCAGCAGCCGGTCGCGCTCGACATCGGCGGCCAGCACGGTGTCGAGCAGCGCTACGGGGCTCGCCGGATGTTCCTGGTCGACCGAGCCGATACGCGCGGCCTTGGGCAGGCCGATCTCGCCGCCGCCGGGCTCGAGCTCGCCCTTGATCAGCTTGAACAGCGTGGTCTTGCCGGCGCCGTTGCGCCCGACCAGGCCGACCTTGGCGTTGTTGGGCAGGGCGACGGTGGCGGAATCGAAGAAGCGGCGCCCATAGGCGTCGAAAACGAGGTCGTTGATGCGAAGCATGGGAAGGGCTCTGAAAATAGACGTGATGGACTGAGGGGCGGCGTGGGCCATGGCTCGCCGCACCGCGCGCGGATGCGCGGCGTTCGCCCGGTGGGCGCTAACGCGTCAGTCTGATTCCGGCCGGATGCCGCGTCACGATCTCATCTTCCCTTGTTCGGCCGCCTTGGCGGCGCGGACAGGCATCGTTATAAGCCCGGACCCTCAAGTTTCCAACCATTGCAGAAAGCGCCCAGGCCTTTTCCATGACCGAACGAACCTTCTCGATCATCAAACCGGACGCGACGCGCCGCAACCTGACCGGCAAGGTCAATACCGTCATCGAGGATGCGGGCCTGCGCATCGTCGCCCAACGCCGGCTGCAGATGAGCCGCGCCCAGGCGGAAAAGTTCTACGAAGTGCACAATGAAAAGCCCTTCTTCGGCGAACTGGTCGAGTTCATGACCTCGGGCCCGGTGGTTGTGCAGGTGCTGGAAGGCGACAACGCCGTGGCCCTCTACCGCGACGTGATGGGCGCCACCAACCCCGCCAACGCCGCCCCCGGCACCATCCGCGCCCTCTATGCCGAGAGCTTCACCGGCAACTCGGTGCACGGCTCCGACAGCCCGGAAAACGCCGAGGTCGAAATCGGCCAGTTCTTCACCGACGCGGATATCGTGGGATAGAGCGGCGGGCTTTCGACGTCCTCCAAGACCGATAGTGCTATAGAGGCGGACGGCGCGTTGCCGATGGCCGACCGACCTTGGATGAGCGATGAGCTACGCAGAACTGATCGAGAAACTTCAGGCTCTGCCGCAGGACAAGCAGGCCGAAGTGTTCGACTTCGTCGAATATCTGGTGGCTCGCTTCGGAAGCGATGCGGACCGGTCCGACTGGACGCGAACCGAGTTCGCGCAATTCGCCCTCGGTCAAGCCTTGCGCGGGCTTGAGGAGGACGCAGTCGTCTATACGGCCGATGATGTCAGGGAAGCCTGGGGATGAAACGCGCCGGGCAGATCGTTCTGGTGCCGTTTCCGTCTACCGATCTATCCGAAGCCAAGGTACGCCCGGTCCTGGTGTTGCGAAAAGCGTCAGACCGCTTCGACGACTGGCTGGTGTGCATGATCTCTTCGCAGGTCCATCAGGCCGAACTGGACCTGGACGAGGCGATGGATACTGCCGACGCGGAGTTTTCGACCACCGGGTTGAAGGCGTCGAGCATACTGCGGGTGTCGCGATTGGCAGTCGTTGACGGCGGCTTGATCGTTGGGGCCATCGGAGCGATCAGTGACGAACGGCTCTCGGCGATCCTCAAAAGGTTGGCTGCGTGGTTGGTCGGGAAGCAGTCGGCAACGCGCTAACGCCCGGCCGGGCTATGAGCACGGTAAGCGGCTGACTATCCGACCGGCGGATTGGCGAATATCAATCCGGCTTCGGGCGCAAGCGCCTCGCCCGTCACGGCCGCCGCCAGGCAGGCTGGATAGAGTCGGTGCTCCGCCGCCAGCACCCTTGCGGCCAGCGCGTCCTCGTCGTCGCCGGGCAGCACCGGCACCGCCGCTTGGCCGATCATCGGGCCTTCATCGAGGGTGTCGGTCACCCAGTGCACCGTGCAACCGTGCAGCTTGACGCCGGCTTCGAGGGCGCGGGCGTGGGTATGCAGGCCGGGGAAGGCCGGGCTGAGCGCCGGGTGGATGTTGATCATCTTCCCGGCCCAGACGCCCACGAACCAGGGCGTGGTGATGCGCATATAGCCGGCCAGGGCCACCAGCTCGACGCCGGCTTCGCGCAGGGCCGCGTCGATCAGCCGTTCGTGCGCCTGGCGATCCTCGCCGTGCGGGCGGTGGTCGAAGGCGGCGGTGGCGATGCCGGCGGCCCTGGCCTTGACCAGGCCCTCGGCCTTAGGGCGGTTGGAGACCACCAGGGCGATCTCGGCGGGATAGTCCGGCGCGGCGGCGGCGGCGATCAGGGCCATGGCGTTGCTGCCGCCGCCCGAAAGCAGGATGCCGACGCGGGTCTTGCTCACGAGCCGGCTTGCGCCAGTTGGCCGCAGATGAAGGCGGTTTCGCCGGCGTCGAGCAGGGCGGTCAGCACGGCGCCTGCGCTCTCCGGCCTGACGATCAGCACCAGGCCGACGCCGCAGTTGAAGGTGCGGCGCAGTTCGTGGTCGCTGACCCCGCCTGTGCTCTGCAGCCAGCCGAACACCGGCGGCAGCGACCAGGCGTCCCAATCGAAGCGCGGCTCCAGGCCCTCGGCGATGGCGCGTGGGGGGTTTTCGATCAGGCCGCCGCCGGTGATGTGGGCGACGCCGGTGATCGCGCCGGCCTTGATCTGCGGCAGCACGCTTTTCACGTAGATGCGCGTCGGCGCCATCAGCGCCTCGGCCAGCATCTGGCCGGGCGCGAAGGGCGCATCGGCGTCCCAGGCAAGGCCCGAGCGTTCGACGATGCGGCGGATCAGCGAATAGCCGTTCGAGTGTGGGCCCGACGAGGCCAGCCCGATCATCAGGTCGCCGGGGCGCTGTTCATCCAGCCTGGGCAACACGGCGCCGCGCTCGACCGCGCCCAGCGAAAACCCGGCCAGATCATAGTCGCCGGCCTCGTACATGCCCGGCATCTCGGCGGTCTCGCCGCCGACAAGAGCGCAGCCGGCTTGTCTGCAGCCCTCGGCGATGCCGGCGACCACGCGTTTGGCGACCTCCAGCTCCAGCTTGCCGGTGGCGTAATAGTCCAGGAAAAGCAGCGGCTCGGCGCCCTGGGCCAACAGGTCGTTGACGCACATGGCCACCAGGTCGACGCCGACCGTGTCGTGCCAGCCGCTCTCGATCGCCACGCGCAGCTTGGTGCCGACGCCGTCGGTGGTGGTCACCAGCAGGGGATCGGCGAAACCTGCCGCCTTCAGGTCGAACAGCGCGCCGAATCCGCCCAGCGCCGCGTCCGCGCCCGGTCTACGGGTCGCCTTGGCCAGGGGTTTGATCGCCTCGACCAGGGCCGCGCCCGCGTCGATATCGACCCCGGCATCCGCATAGGTGAGGCCGTTTGGCCGGTCGTTCATCTGACGAAATTCCGCTCACGGTGCGTTTTGGATTGGAACGAGCCTTGGCCACGCCCCGAGTCTCCGGGCTATAGCTAGCCGATGACGCCGATCACCACCACCGCCGACCTCGCGGCCTTTTGCCAGAAACTGGCCGATGCGCCCTTCATTGCCGTCGATACCGAATTCATGCGCGAGACCACCTTTTGGCCGCGCCTTTGTCTGGTCCAGGTTGCCGGCCCCGATATCGCCGTCAATATCGACCCGATGGCCGATGGGCTCGATCTGGGTCCGCTTCTGGCCTTGATGGCCGATACGAGCATCCAGAAGGTGTTCCACGCCGGCCGCCAGGACGTGGAAATCTTCAACAATCTGGGGGTGATCCCCAAGCCCCTGTTCGACACCCAGATCGCCGCCATGGCCGCCGGGTTCGGCGAGCAGGTCGCCTATGACGCCCTGGTGCGCCAGATGCTGAAGATCACCCTGGACAAGTCCAGCCGCTTCACCGACTGGGCGCGCCGGCCCCTGAACCAGGCGCAGCTGGAATACGCCCTGGCCGACGTCACTCACCTCGCCACCCTCTATCCGATGCTGCGCAAGCGGCTGGAGGAGACCGGCCGGCTGGCCTGGGTGATGGAGGAAATGAACTCGCTGACCGATCCGGCCAACTACGACATCGATCCCGAAAACGCCTGGAAGCGGCTCAAACCCCGCAAGTTCGCCGCCAAGTACCTGGCCGTGTTGCGCGGCGTCGCCGCCTGGCGCGAACGCACCGCCCAGACGCGCGACCAGCCGCGCGGCCGCATCCTGAAGGACGACGCGATCGACGAGATCGCCACCCAGCTGCCGACCGACGCCGATGCGCTGGCCCGCCTGCGCTCGCTGCCGAAGGGGTTCGCGGGGTCGAAGTTCGGCATCGAGATCGTCGAGGCCGTGCGCGAGTCGCTGGCCAAGACCGACAGCTATGCGCCGGTCATCGAGCGCAGCTCGACGCCGGCGAACCCGGCCTCGGGCGCCATCGTCGAGCTGCTCAAGGTGCTGCTCAAGGCGCGCGCCGAGGACGCCGGCGTCGCGTCGAAGCTGATCGCCACCGTCTCCGACCTGGAAAAGATCGCCTGTGACGACGACGCCGACACCGGCGCTCTGCGCGGCTGGCGGCGCGAAGCCTTCGGCGAGGATGCGCTCAGGCTGAAACGCGGCGAACTGGCCCTGGTGCTGGACGGCGCTCGCGTGCGCGTCGTCGAGGTGAGGCGGGCGCCGGCGAAGGCCGCCGAATAGCTCAGCGACCCAGTTTCAGGCCGAGTTCCAGCCGGTCGGCCAGTTGGCTCGCGCGTTTGGCGGTCTGTTCGCCGAGCAGCATGTCGGCCCAGCGTTCGTCGGCGGTGAGGCTGACCGCGCCGCCGGCGATGGCCAGGGTCGAGCGGCGCAGCAACTCGGCGCTGCGACCCGAGAGGTCGCAGCCCAGCCGCATGGCCGCGCCCAGCGCCAGTGCCCGGGCGTGGCGTTCGTCGGTGAGGATGCGGCTCATGATCCGCGGTTCGGGCGGATTGGACGAGGCGGTGTGGCGGGCGAACAGGGCCACCGCCATGAAGCCGCGCTCGGCGTGGGTCATGCCGGCGATCGGGGCGCGCAGCACCTGTTCGAACACCAGGTCGGCGCGGTGGTCGGGGTGCAGCCGCGCGCCCAGGTCGGCCAGGCGACAGGCGGCGGCGATCAGGGTGGGTTCGCGGCCGGGAAAGACCGGCTCCAGCGCGGCGAAGGCCGGGGCCAGCCAGGTTTCCAGCGCCGGGCCCAGGTCTTCGCTCAGCCCCTGGCGCGCGCCAAGCGCCACGCAGCCCTCGACCAGCGGATCCAGCGCCCGCACCCGCGCCGGCATGGCCTCGAGCAGCAGCCCCTCGCGCAGGCCGTAGGCCGAGACCGAGATGTGACGCAGGCCGAGCCGCTCGATCATGCCCTCCAGCACAACGGCGGCATAAGGGATGGTGTCCAGCCGGCGCTTGGAAACGCCCTCGATCCGCTCCAGCGAGCCCCTCGACTGGCGGGCGATGAAGCGGGCCGCGGTCAGCGCGTCCTCGGCGCTGATCTCGTACTGGTGCACGATCTCCAGCGGGTAGCCGGCCAACTGCATCTGCAAGAGGGCCAGGTTCCGCCAGCCGCCGCCGACCGCATAGAGGGTCTGGGCGGCGAAGCCGTTGCTGACGCCGTCCAGCACCCGGGCCGTCCTGGCCCGGGCGCGGTTGAGGTCGAAGCCGTCCGGGCCGCGCAGCGCGAACGCGCCCAGCGGCAGACTGACGCCGGCGCCGGGCTTGCCCTGGTCGACCAGGGTCAGTTCCAGGCTGGAGCCGCCCATGTCGCCGACCACGCCGCTGGCGTCCGGCTGGCCGGCCAGCACGCCGAGGGCGGCGTAGCGGGCCTCTTCTTCGCCGGTCAGCACGCGCACCTTCAGGCCGGCCTCGGCCTTCAGCTGGCGGATGAAGTCCGGCCCGTCGGCGGCCTCGCGCACGGCGGCGGTAGCGACGACGAAGACCTCCGTCGGCTTGACCGCATCCAGCACCGCCTTGAAGCGGCGAAGCGCGGTCAGCGCGATCTGCACGCCCGCGGGCGCCAGCCTGCGCGTGGTCGCCACCTCGCTGCCCAGGCCGGCCAGCACCTTTTCGTTGAAGACGGTCCAGATCGCCCGGCCTTCCAGCCGATAGATGACCAGACGGACCGAATTGGAGCCGATGTCGATGACCGCGGCGTCGCGCGCCGGTTTAGCGTCCTGCGCCGACATGCTCGAACGCGCGCGGCAGGTCCTTCACCTTCTGACCGCGGCCCGAAAGACTGGGATTGGTCATGAAATACTGGTGGGCGGAGAACGCCTTCGGCTTGTCCCAGTTGGCGGCGCGCCGATAGCGGCCTTGGCCGTCCATGTTCCAGCTCTGCGCCTGGTCGTTGAGGTTGGCGACCATGATCTGGGCCAGCACCTGCTGGTGGGTGGTCGGGTTCTCCACCGGCACCAGCGACTCGACCCGACGATCGAGATTGCGCGGCATCCAGTCGGCCGAGGAGATGAACACCCGCGCCTGGGCGCTCGGCATGGCCTGGCCGTTGGCGAAGGCGACGATGCGCGCGTGTTCGAGGAAGCGGCCGACGATGCTTTTCACCCGGATGTTGTCGGAGAGGCCCGGAATGCCGGGCCGCAGGCAACAGATGCCGCGGATGATCAGCTCGATGCTGACCCCGGCCTGGCTGGCGCGATAGAGGGCGTCGATGATCACGGGATCGACCAGCGCGTTCAGCTTGGCCCAGATCGCCGCCGGCAGGCCGGCCTTGGCGTTCTCCGCCTCGTGGGCGATCATCTTCAGCAGGTCGGCCTTCAGGGTCACCGGCGAGAAGGACAGCTTTTCCAGCTTCTCGGGCACGGCATAGCCGGTGATGAAGTTGAACAGCTTGCCGGAATCGCGCGCCAGCGCCGGGTCGCAGGTGAACAGCGACAGGTCGGTGTAGAGCTTCGCCGTCTGCGGGTGATAGTTGCCGGTGCCGAAGTGGCAATAGGTGCGCAAGGCCTCGCCCTCGCGCCGCACCACGATCGAGAGTTTGGCGTGGGTCTTGTACTCCACGAAGCCGAAGACGACGTGGACGCCAGCTCGCTCCAGGTCCCTGGCCCATTTCAGGTTGGCCGCCTCGTCGAACCGCGCCTTGATCTCGACCAGGGCGGTGACGTTCTTGCCATTGTCCGCCGCTTCGATCAGGGCCGCCACGATCGGGCTGTCGGCCGAGGTGCGGTAGAGGGTCTGCTTGATCGCCAGCACGTTGGGGTCGCGCGCCGCCTGGCGCAAGAACTGCACCACCACGTCGAAGCTCTCGAACGGGTGGTGGACCAGGATGTCCTTTTCGCGGATGGCGGCGAAACAGTCGCCGCCATGGTCGCGGATGCGCTCGGGGAAGCGCGGCTCGAACGGGCGGAACTTCAGGTCCTGGCGGTCGGCGGGAATCAGCTGCGACAGCTCGTCCAGGCCCAGCATGCCGTCGACCAGGATGATGTCCTGCGGCTGGGCGTGCAGGTTGCCGGCGATGAAGTGGCGCAGCTCCTCGGGCATCATGGCCTCGAGTTCGATGCGCACAACCGAACCCAGCCGCCGCTGGCGCAGGCGCATCTCGAACTCGCGCACCAGGTCCTCGGCCTCTTCTTCGATCTCCACGTCCGAATCGCGGATCAGCCGGAAGACGCCCGAGCCCTCGACCTCGCAGCCGGGAAAGAGTTGGTCGAGGAAGAGCGCCAGCACGCCTTCGAGCGACAGGAACCGCCGCACGGGCCGCCGTGTACGGCTGTTGATGCTGCGCGGCAGTTCCCAGAACCGCGCCACCTGCGCCGGCACCGGCACCAGGGCATAGAAGGGCTTGCCGTCCGAGCCGCGCTTCAGCTGCAGCACCAGCGAGAACGCCAGGTTGGGGATGAACGGAAAGGGATGCGCCGGGTCGATGGCCAGCGGGGTCAGCACCGGGAATAGCTGGCTCTGAAACACGTCGGCCAGCCAGGCGCGCTCGACCGCGGTGACGTCGGCGGCGTCGATCACCACCAGGCCCTCCGACTTCAGCTCGCGGCGCAGATCGCGCCAGCGCCGTTGCTGATCGCCCATCAGGGTGGCGGCGGAATCGTTGATGCGGTGCAGCTGTTCGGCCGCGGTCAGGCCCTCCTGGCTGACCACGCGGATGTTCTCGCGGACGATGTCCTTCAGGCCGGCGACGCGGACCATGTAAAATTCGTCCAGATTGGCCGCCGAGATCGACAGGAAGCGCAGCCGCTCGAGCAGCGGATGGCGCGGGTTTTCGCTCTCTTCCAGGACGCGCTCGTTGAAGGCCAGCCAGGACAGTTCGCGGTTGATGAAGCGGTCGTGGCTGCCGAACAGCGTCACGTCCAGCGCCGCACTCGAGGGCACCGGCGTCAGGGTCTCGGGTATGGCTTCGGCGATCGCGATGTCGGTCATGTCGGTTCCGCGGGGGACCTTAGAGCTTGTCGCTCAGCCCACGGCGCGCCGCAAGCCTTCAGTCGAACAGGTCGGGGCCGGCGCCTTCGTTTTCAAGAATCTGCCGCGCCAGCGCCCGCGAGATCGGCCTTTGCTCGGCATCCGCCGCCTCGTCGAGCAGCACGACGATCTCCAGGGCGCGGGGGATGGAGCGTTCGATGCGGCGCAAAAGATAGGGGATCAGGTCGTCGGCAGGCTTGATGTTCCGTTCACGGAAGAACTTGTTGAGCGTGGCCGTCAGGACGGCGTCGTCAGGCCCCGGCAGCTCGGCCACCGGCAGGGCGTTCAGCCGCGAGCGCAGGTCGGGCAGGGCGGCCGCCCAGGCGCTCGGCGGGGTGCGGGCGGTGAGCAAAAGTCCGCCGCCGGGTGCGCCGGCCATATTGATCAGGTGGAACAGGACCTCGTCGCCGGCGCCGCGGTCGGCGTCCTCGAACAGCACCGCACGCCCGGCCAGGCGTTCGAGATCGAGCGGCGATGGCGTTTCGCCGGCGCGGACGATCGCGGCGTGGGCGCAGGCCGCCCAGGTCAGGGCCAGGTGGCTCTTGCCTGAGCCGGCGGGCCCGACCAGCGTCAGGCAGCCGCCATGCCAGTTCGGCCACGCATCCAGCGCCCGCACGGCATCGGCATTCTGCGGCGAGACGATGAAGTCGCTGCGCCGAAAGGGCGTCGGCCGGCCGAGCTCTAGGCGAAACTGGCGGGCCAAGCGACGTATCCGAAATCGAAATTCACCACCGAATCATAGCGAAAAGCGGGGTAGGCGTCGACGGCGGGTTAAATTGGGGACACGTACGACTTTCAAACGCCGTGCCAGTTCTGCACTGAAGGGGGGAGTCGTACGTGTCCCCAATTTAACGCGAGCGCGATGAAGCTTATCGACACCCCCGACCTGACCTCCAACCGGCGGCTGATCCTGGTTGGCGTCGCGTTGACCATCGGCGTCTGCGTGGTGCTGGCCATCACCGAGGGGCAGATCGGCAAGACCCTTGGCGACACCGACGACGCCATGCGCCTCGTGATGGTGCGCGACCTGCTGCACGGGCGGGGCTGGTACGACCAGTTGGTCACCCGCCTGCAGCCGCCGCAGGGCGTCTACATGCACTGGTCGCGGCTGCTCGACGGCGCGCTGGCCGCCTGCCTGTGGCTGGCGGAGCAGGTGACCTCGGTCGCCAAGGCCGAGCTCGCGGTCCGCTTCATCTGGCCGCTGCTGTGGATCGGGCCAGTGCTGATCGCGGGCCTTTCGATCGCGCGCAGCCTGGGCGGCAAGCTGGCGCTGTTCGCCTGCGCGCTGCTGATGGTGACCAATTCGACCCTGTTCGTGCAGTTTCGACCCGGCCGCATCGACCACCACAACATCCAGATCACCATGGCCGTGCTGGCGGTCGCCTGCGCGATGGCCAGGACGCACCGGGTGCGCTTCGCGGCGGTGGCCGGCGTGGCCACGGCGCTGGGTCTGGCCATTGGCATCGAGGCCCTGGCCTTCCACGCCATCGTGGGGGCGAGCTTCACGCTCTCCGCAGCACTCGATGGCGACGAGGCCAAGCCGGCGCGGGCCTACGGCCTCGCCTTGGTGGCGGCGACGCTGGGTTTCTACGGCCTGCAGACCCCGCTCGACCGATGGTCGCTGCCGCTGTGCGACGCCCTTGGAGCCAACCTGGTCGGGGCGATCGTGGTCGCCGGCCTGGGCCTGGCGGCCTTCGCGACCTGGGGCGCGCGCTTCGGGCTCGTGGCGCGGTTCGCCCAGCTGGCGGTGGTCGGGGCGCTGGCCGCGGGGGTCTATATCGCCGCCAATCCCGCCTGCCTGCACGGACCGTTCGCGGCGGTCGATCCGCGCCTGCGGCCGATCTGGTTCGACCACATCAGCGAACTTGAGTCCTGGCCGCGGCTGTTCAGGCAGCACCGCGACAACGCGCTGATCTCGATCTTCATGAGCCTGATGGGCGCGGCGGCCGCAGGCGTCCTGCTGGTGGTGCGCTGGCGCAGGTGGGATCGGCCGACCCTGCTGGCCGCGGCCCTGATGGGCGTGGCCGCGGTGGCGGCGGCGCATGCCTGGCGGATGGAGGACTATGCCTTCTGGTTCGGCATCCCGACCCTGGCGGCGGCCATCGGCTGGGTATCCGCAACCGCCTGGCGCGGCGCACTGCTGCCGACCGTGGCGGCGAGCCTGGTGCTGTCGCCGGTGCTGCTGGCGGTGGGTCTGGACGAAGGCCTGAAGCTGATCCCGGCCAAGCCGTCGCCCACCGGGCCTAAGGTCGCTGGCAAGTCCACGGCCAAGCCCGCGGCCAACAAACCCGACATATCCGACGAGTGTTTCGAGGTGCGCGCCTATGGGCCGCTCGCCACCTTGCCGCCCGGGGTGGTGCTTGGCGAGATCGACCTTGGCCCCTTCATCCTCGCCCACACCCGGGATTCGGTGCTGGCCGCGCCCTATCACCGGATGTCGTGGGGCATCTGGAGGGCCTACGAGGCGCTGGGCGGCCCGAGCGCGCTGGCCCAGGCGCGACTGAAGGCGCTGAACGTCGCCTATGTCGCCGACTGCCAGCTGAACCCCTTGCGGGTGAACCCGAAGGGCTTCGAGGGCGATCTGCGCCGCGGCCACATCCCGGCCTGGATCGAGCGGCTGACGGCGCCCAATCAGATCATCCAGATCTATCGTGTGAAGCCGCAGGACGGCTGAGCTCAGCGACCCGTTCCCGGTCCATCTCGACCAGGCTTGGCCGCCTTCGCAGGTCGGTGATCGGCACGGAGAGCCCGGCCAGCGCCGCCAGCATGGCCTCGCGGCCGGCCTGTTTGGCCGGGTCGTAGGCCTTCCAATCGCGGATTTCGATCGCCTCCACCCGGGGCGCGACCAGGACGTCGGTGGCCAGCCGGCTGGCCGCCAGGTCGCGGCCGCCGGTCACCGTCGCGGCGCGCAGCAAGAGCGAGACGATCGGCGGGCCTTGGCGCCATGCGCCGGACAGGAACCAGCGCAAGACCGAGGAGGGCCGCGCCACCTCGTCGGCGGTGATGTTGCGGCCCCGGGTGACGTCGACGCCGACGATCGGCCCCAGGTGCATGGAGCGCATGATGTCGGCCGGGAAAGTCTTCATTACCGCCCCGTCGACCAGCACGTTGTTGTCCTGGGTCACCGGCGGCAACAGGCCCGGAATGGCGATCGAGGCGCGCAAGGCGTGGCGCAGCGAGCCGCGCCGATGCAGCTGATAGGCGCCGGAGGTCAGGTTCGAGGAGACGCAGAAGAACGGCAGCCAGAGGTCGGAGATCTGGGTGTCGCCGAAATGCTCGCGCAGCCTGGCGCGCACCTTTTCGCCCAGGGTCATGGCGATCAGCGGAAAGGCGATGTCGTCGACCGGGCTGGTGTCGACGAAGGCCTTCTTGATGCGCAGGTCGATCTCGTCGTCGTCCCAGCCCATGGCCACGGCCGCCGCCACGATCGCACCCATCGAGGCGCCGCCGAGGAAATCGATCGGCACGCCGGCTTCGTGCAGCGCGCGGATCGCGCCGACATGAGCATAGGCCCGCGCGCCGCCGCCGGAGAGCACCAGGCCGACCGACAGGCCGGCTATGGTCCTGGCGATGCGCGCCAGGTCGGAGCGGCTGCGGTCGCGGACGTGGAACAGTCGGGCCGGCATCAGGGCGTCGACCCAGGCCTCGGACCCCCGCGGATGCGTAAGACCGACCGGCTGGATCAGGATCAGGTCGACCAGCAGCTCCTGCAGGGTGCGCGAAGCGAACAGATCGCCCTGCTGCGGCGGTTCGGCGTCGCCGCGGCCGACGCGGAACAGCCGGTCGACCTGGCGGCTGACCAGTGACTTCCACGCCGTCTGGCCAAAGTCGGCGGCATAGAGGACGAAGTCGTGCGCCTGTTCGACATTGGAGAACCACTCGGTCGGCGCGCTCAGCGACTCTTCGCCGGCGGTGGCGACGGAATAGCCCAACTCTTCGATCTCGCGCCCGACGCGCTCGACGAATTCGCGGGTGGCGACGTCGTCGCTGCAGCCGATGAAGCCGAACACGCTGGGATCGCCGACGGTGTTGCGGCCGATGGTCTGGCGCGAACGCTGCAGCATCAGCTTGGCCAGCTCGATCATCAGCGTCGGATCGTGCTCGGCGGCTTCGAAGAAATCGTCGCGCGGCAGCGACAGGATCTCGCTGTCGCGGATGGCGACGACGCTGGCCGAATGCGGCGTGCCGGCGATCAGCGCCATCTCGCCGGCGGGCTCCCCCGGCCGGATGACGCCGAGAAACTGTGGCTCCTGGCCCTCGTCGTGGCGGATGGCGGCGAGCCGTCCGGTGCGCACGAAATAGAGGTCGTCGGCGGTCTCGCCGGTCTCGCACAGCACCTGACCGCCGGGCAGCGAGAACCAGCTTACCCGGTCGGCCATCGCGTCGTCGGTGAACAGCCGCGTCAAGGCGGTGTCGGCGACGGTGTGCGGAAGAAGGAGGGTCACGGCATAGGACGCTAGCGCAACGCCTGAGTCGGCGCGAACGACCGATCGCCGCGGCTTAAGCTTTGTCCCAAGGATTGATGATCAGCACGCCGAGACCTTGGAAATGCCTGACATTCCGGGTCGCGATAGACGCCCGTCGAGCCAACGCTATCCCTCCGATTTGAGTATCCCGAAATTCGACGGGGCGTCCGGCCAGTCGGCGCTTCGCGGTGATTTCCGCAGCGAGCTCAGCTGCCGTCACGTCGAAGGTCGCTATCCGGCCGTAGAGCACGTTATCGGTCAGCACTTGGAACGCTTCTTCCAGAAGGCGTCGGCGCCGGCCCTGGTCCAACAACGCTAGGCCAAATCGAATCTCGAACACCGAGATGGTTGTTGTCCAGATATCTTCCGGAGCCTGCCTGTTAAGCCACGCCGTCACCCTCTCCTCCGGCTGGCGCAGCATCATCGCGGACAGGATGTTGGTGTCGAGCAGGATCACGAATCGAAACTGGCGGGGCGAGGCTCTTCGCCTCTCATCTCCTTGAGCTCGCCATCGAGGCCGATCCCAGCGAAAAGTGCAGCGATCCGAGTCCCAAGGCCGACGGTCGGTTGCTCTCCTTCGGCAACCGCATTGCTCAGGATATCGCGCACTTCTGCTTCCATGCTTTTGCCGCGGCGTTCGGCGCGCTCGCGTAGCCGGCGTTTGACGTCTTCATCCAGATTGCGGACGACGATTTGGGCCATTGGCATCCTTTATAGTTGATATCATGATATCACTGCAGTGTTGATATCGCAATATTGGTTGGGCATTGAACTGAACACCAATGCGAACATTCCTCGAAACCAACCGGCTCCTGCTTCGCTACGCCGTCGCCACCGACGCGGACGATCTCTACCGGCTGAACAGCGATCCCGCGGTCATGCGCTACCTTACCGCCAAGCCGGCGACGCGCGCCTCGACCCTGACCGAGGTTCTGCCGCGGTTCATGGCCGGGCCGGGCGGGGCGGAGCCGCGCACCTGGATCGCGGTGGAGAAGGCGTCGAACGCCTTCATCGGCGGGTTTGCCCTGGACACCCCGGAGGACGGTCCGGCCGACGAGGCCGAGTTGGGCTACCGGCTGCGGCCGGCGGCCTGGGGCAAGGGGATGGCGACGGAGGGCGCGCGGGCCTTGATCGCCAAGGGCTTCGGCGCGCCGGGCCTGAGCCGAATCTGGGGCCAGACCATGGCGGTGAACCTCGGTTCGCGCCGGGTGATGGAAAAGGCCGGGCTGGTCTATGTGCGGACCTTCCACCTGCAATGGGACGATCCGCTTGAGGGAACCGAGCAGGGTGAGGTGGAATACGCCCTGACCCGGGCCGAATGGCTGGGGACAATGGCCGCTGAGCCTTGCCGGAGCGGAAGCCAGGGGGAATAAGGACGCAACGCTGAAGCCGCATGCGAGCGCGCCCTTGCCCGAACTGACCACCGCCATCGACCCGCGCTCGGACGCCTTCGCGCGCAACCTGGCGGTCAACCGCGCCCTGGTCGAAGGCTTGCGGGCGCGGACGGCGGAAGCGGCGCTGGGCGGGCCGGAGGCGTCGCGGACCCGGCATGCGGCGCGCGGCAAGCTCTTGCCGCGGCAGCGGGTCGAGCGGCTGCTGGACGCCGGCGCGCCCTTTCTCGAGATCGGCGCGCTGGCCGCGAACGGCCTCTATGACGGCGAGGCGCCGGGGGCCGGCATCATCACCGGCATCGGCCGGGTCTCCGGGCGCGAGGTGATGATCGTCGCCAACGACGCCACGGTGAAGGGCGGGGCCTATTTCCCGCTGACCGTGAAGAAGCACCTGCGCGCTCAGGAAATCGCGCAACAGAACCGGCTGCCGTGCATCTATCTGGTCGATTCCGGCGGTGCCAACCTGCCGCATCAGGCCGAGGTTTTCCCCGACCGCGAGCATTTCGGCCGCATCTTCTACAACCAGGCGCGGATGAGCGCCGACGGCATCGCCCAGATCGCTTGCGTGATGGGTTCGTGCACCGCCGGCGGCGCCTATGTGCCGGCCATGGCCGATGAGAGCGTCATCGTACGCGGGCAGGGGACCATCTTCCTGGGCGGCCCGCCGCTGGTGAAGGCGGCCACCGGCGAGGTAATCACCGCCGAGGAACTGGGCGGGGCCGACACCCATGGCCGCAAGTCCGGCGTCGTCGACCATGTCGCCGACAATGACGACCACGCCCTGGAGATCGTCCGCTCGATCGTGGCGCGGCTGAACACCACCAAAGCGGCCGAACCCAATCTGGCCGAGGTCGAGGCGCCGAAGTTCGACGCGGCCGAGCTCTACGGCATCATCCCCACCGACGTGCGCGCGCCCTACGACGTGCACGAGGTGATCGCCCGCATCGTCGACGGCTCGCGCTTCGACGAGTTCAAATCGCTCTACGGAACCACGCTGGTCTGCGGCTTCGCGCACATCTGGGGCTATCCGGTCGCCATCCTGGCCAACAATGGCGTGCTGTTCTCCGAGAGCGCGCTCAAGGCCGCGCATTTCATCGAGCTGGCCTGCCAGCGCTCGATCCCGCTGGTCTTCCTGCAGAACATTTCCGGCTTCATGGTTGGCGGCAAGTACGAGGCCGGCGGCATCGCCAAGGACGGGGCCAAGATGGTCATGGCCGTCGCCTCCGCCGAGGTTCCCAAGTTCACCGTGCTGATCGGCGGCTCGTTCGGGGCCGGCAACTACGGCATGGCCGGCCGCGCCTATGGCCCCCGCTTCCTGTTCACCTGGCCGAACAGCCGCATCAGCGTCATGGGTGGCGAGCAGGCCGCAAGCGTGTTGGCCACCGTCCGCCGCGAGGGCGTGGCGGCCAGGGCCGAGATCTGGCCGGCCGAGGACGAAGAGGCGTTCAAGACCCCGATCCGCGACCGCTACGAGACCGAGGGCGATCCCTATTACGCCACCGCGCGTTTATGGGACGATGGCGTCATCGACCCGGCCCAGACCCGCGATGTGCTTGGCTTGAGCATTTCGGCCGCCCTGAACGCCCCCATTCCCCCGACGCGCTTCGGCGTCTTTCGGATGTGACGAGAGGACTTTTAATGACCAACCCGATCAACGACCCGCTGGTCGAGGTCCTCGACACCGACGCCACCGGCGACCTCGTCCAGTTCGAGGGCACGCCCGAGGGCGCGGTCACGGTGTGGATCAATCGCGCGGCGAAGAAGAACGCCTTCGACTCCACCACCATCGCCGCCCTGCACCAGGCTTTCGAGACTCTGCACGGCCAGGACGGCGTGCGGATCATTTTCGTACGCGGCCGGGGCGGCAACTTCTCCGCCGGCGCCGATCTCGACTGGATGCGCGAGGCGGCGGACCTGACCGAGGATGACAACCACGAAGACGCCCTGGCCATGGCCCGGATGCTGAAGCAGCTCTACGACCTGCGGCCGCTGACCGTGGCCCTGGTCGAGGGCGGCGCCTTCGGCGGCGGCGCGGGCCTGGTCGCGGCCTGCGACATGGCCATCGCGGTCAAGGACGCCCAGTTCGCCTTTTCCGAGGTCAAGCTGGGCCTGATCGCGGCGACCGTCAGCCCTTACGTGGTGCGCGCGGTCGGACCCCGACGGGCGCGCAGCCTGTTCGCAACCGCGCGCCTGTTCGACGCCGCTTATGCGGAGAAGATCGGCCTGATCGACCAGGTGGTCGCCGATCCGGCCGCCCTGGAAGCGGCGCAGGCCCAGCTCTCGGTCGACATCATGGCCTGTGCGCCGGGCGCGGTCGCCGCCTCGAAGGACCTGGTCGAGTTCGTCGCCGAGCACGGGCTCGACAACCACGTCATGGACGAGACCGCCCGACGCATCGCCCGCGCCCGGGTCAGCGACGAGGGCCGGGAGGGCATCGCCGCCTTCCTGGCCAAGCGCAAGGCCTCGTGGACCGCGCTGGCCTGACCGGCGCCAGAGCCCCGACGTGATCGCCTCACTGCTCATCGCCAACCGCGGCGAAATCGCCCGCCGGATCATCCAGACCGCGCGGCGGATGCGCATCCGCACCACCGCGGTCTATTCCGAGGCCGACGCCGACGCGCTCTTTGTCCGCGACGCCGACCAGGCCGTGGCCATCGGACCCGCGCCGGCGGCCGAGAGCTACCTGGCCGCCGATCGGATCATCGCCGCGGCCAGGGTGGCCGGCGCCGACGCCATCCATCCGGGCTATGGCTTCCTGGCCGAGAGCGCCGACTTCGCCGAAGCGGTGATCGCCGCCGGCCTGGTTTGGGTGGGGCCGCCGCCGGCCGCCATCCGCTCCATGGGCCTGAAGGACGCCGCCAAGCGGCTGATGACCAAGGCCGGGGTGCCGGTGACGCCAGGCTATCAGAGCGACAACCAGGACGAGGCCGTGCTGGCGCGCGGCGCCGAGGTGGTCGGCTGGCCGGTGATGATCAAGGCGGTGGCCGGTGGCGGCGGCAAGGGTATGCGCCGGGTCGATGCGCCGGAGGACTTCGCCGCCGCCCTGGCCTCGGCCAAGCGTGAGGCGATGGCGGCCTTCGGCGACGATCGCGTGCTGCTCGAAAAGGCCATCGAGACCCCGCGCCATATCGAGGTGCAGATCTTCGGCGACAGTCATGGCGAGATCGTCCACCTGTTCGAGCGGGACTGCTCCCTGCAGCGTCGCCACCAGAAGGTGATCGAGGAGGCGCCGGCCCCGGGCATGTCGCCGCTGGTGCGCGCCGCCGTCTGCGAGACCGCGGTCAAGGCCGCCCGCGTGGTCGCCTATGAGGGCGCCGGCACGGTGGAGTTCATCGCCGACGCCTCGGAAGGTCTGCGCACCGACCGCATCTGGTTCATGGAGATGAACACCCGGCTGCAGGTCGAGCATCCGGTTACCGAGGCGATCACCGGCCTGGACCTGGTGGAATGGCAGTTGCGTGTCGCCTCGGGCGAGGCCCTGCCGCTCACCCAGGAGAAGATCGTCATGAGCGGCCATGCGGTCGAGGCCAGGCTCTATGCCGAGGATCCCGCCAACGGCTTTCTGCCATCGGTCGGGCCGCTGACCTATTTCCACCTGCCCTGGACGGTGCGGCGCGACAACGCCGTCGATCATGGCGATGTCGTCAGCCCCTGGTATGATCCGATGATCGCCAAGCTGATCGCGCACGGGAACACCCGCGAGGCGGCGATCGACGATCTCACCGAGGCCTGCGCCGACGTTCAGGCCTGGCCGGTGAAGACCAATGCCGGTTTCCTCACCCGCCTGCTCAAGGATGCGGACTTCCGCAACGGCTCCGTCGACACCGGCCTGATCGCCCGTCGCGGCGATATCCTGACCGCCAAGCCGGAACCCTCGGCCGAGGTGCTGGCCGCCGCCGCCTGGATGCGCCTGAAGATTGCAGCGCCCTTGGCCGAGCGCGTCTCGCCTTGGGTCCAGGCCAGCGGCTTTCGGCTGAATGCGCCGCCCAAGGTGGAGGTGCGGCTGCAATATGGCGGCGAAACCTATGACATCCCCGGCGATCCGCCGGCCGGCGGCGATGTGCTGGGCGCGGTCTATCTCGACAATCACGTGATCGTGTTCGAGGCCGGCGAGACCTACGAATTCAGCGACCCAAGCGCGGTGGTGGGGGCGGTGGCGCCGGGCGGCGACGGTGCGGTGCGCTCGCCGATGCCCGGCAAGATCGCCGCCGTCCACGTCGCGGTCGGCGATTCCGTCGTGCGCGGCGCCGCCCTGGTCACGCTGGAGGCGATGAAGATGGAGCACGCCCTGACCGCGCCCTTCGACGGCGTGGTCGCCGAGGTGGCCGCGGTCCCGGGCGACCAAGTGACCGAGGGGGTGGCGCTGGCGCGGGTGGAGGCCCGGCCATAGCGCCGCTCAACCTCATCAAGCTCTGCGTCGGCGCCGATACGCCGGAGGACCTGCGCGTCTGGCGGGCGCGGCGGGCGAAGGAGGGCAGGGCGCCCATCGTCTATACGCGCCAGACCCCGAAGCGGGCCGAGGAGATCCTCGACGGCGGCTCGCTCTACTGGGTGTTCAAGGGCCAGATCCTGGTGCGGCAACAGGTGATCGCCATCGAAACCCTGGCCGACGGCGCGCGCAAACGCTGCGAGATCAGCCTGGCCGACGCCCTGATCCCCACCGCGCCGCAGCCCAGACGCGCCTTCCAGGGCTGGCGCTATTTCGAAGCCAACGACGCCCCGCCGGACCTGCCCGCCGGCGAAGGCGCCGCCTTGCCCCAGGAGCTGGCGCGCCAGCTGCGCGAGATCGGGGCGTGGTGAAATCGGGGGAAATCGGGGCCGGAAATTGGGGACAGTGCGCCGGGAGGCCGGCGAGGAGGAGAGGGTGGAAGTCCC
>JBEPUW010000030.1:0-55071 GCA_041691315.1 Caulobacteraceae bacterium
CCGCGAAGCGGCGGAATGCGGGGGACCCATGAACACGGGAGAAGCCGTTGATGCGAGGCAGCTGACGCCCTGCGAACTCAGATCCTCCCGTGTTCATGGGTGGCCCGAACAAGTCGGGCCATGACGGGTAAAAAAACCGGCGTCGTCCTGGCCATGACGAAAATGTAATCATCCATTTGCCCCCTCGGCGGCGACTAAGCTTCACTGGAGCGGCGACGAAAGCGGCTCGATCCTTGAGGGAAGCAACCCATGACCTTCGATTGGGACAGACACTGGTGGCTGATCATCATTCTGGCGGCTCTGGCCGTGCCGATCGTGCAGGCGATCTTCGAGCCCTGGAACCGCTATCTGCGCTATCGCCGCCAGCGCGACGCCATCGATGCGCTGAAGGTCTATGCCGCCCAGGGGCGCGAGCCGCCGCCGGCGGTGCTGGACGCACTCGGCGGGCGGCGCTTTCGCTGGCAGGCGGCGGCGGAAACCGTCGCCGAAGCCGCCACCGCCAAGGCGTCCGATCGGCGCAGCCGCCGCCAGGACCGCTGGGAGCGGCGCTGGGAGTATCGCTCCGCGGCCGAGCCGCTGCGGCGCTGGAACTGGGCCATCTTCGCCGGCGCGGTGACGCTCGGCTTCGGCCTGGCCTGGCGCTATGGGCACCAGAACAACGACGCCTATCTGATCGTCGCCATCATCGCCGGCGCCTTGACCCTGGCCGGCGTCGTCACCGCGCTGCTGGCCACCTTCTGGCGGGTCGACTGAGCTTGTCGGAGCCGGACGCCGATCTGGTCGCGGCGGCCCGGCGGGGCTCGCAGCGGGCCTTTCAGCAGCTCGTCGAGCGGCATCAGCAGGCCGTGCGTGGTTTCCTGCGCCGCACCTGCGCCGATGCCGCCGACGCCGACGACCTGGCGCAGGAGACCTTCCTGACCGCCTGGTCGAGCCTGCTGCTCTATCGCGGCGGCGCCTCCCTGCGCTCCTGGCTCTGCGCCATCGCCTGGAAGAAGAGCCTGAGCTTAAGGCGTTCACGCGGGCGGGAGCGCCGCCGCCACGACAGCCTCGAGGAGACCCCGCCCAGCACCCTCGACGCCGAGGCGCGAATGGACTTGGCGGCGGCCCTGCGCGTCCTGCCCAACGAGCAGCGCGCCGCCGTGGCGCTCTGTCTGGGCGGCGACTTCTCGCACAGCGAGGCCGCCGAGGCGCTCGGCCTGCCGCTGGGGACGATCAAATCGCATGTTCAGCGCGGCCGCGCTAAACTGCTTGCCGTACTTGGAGGCCCGGATGAGTGACGCCGAAACCAGACTGGCCGAATTCTGGGATCAGAGCGGCGCGCCGGCGCGCGACCTGGTCTTCGAACTTGGCGTGCAACAGGCGATCGCGCGCCGGCGCTTCCTGATCGACGTCGCCGGCCTGGCCGCCGGCGTGGTGGTGGTCGGCGCCTTCGTGCTGGCCGTCGGCCATGACGCGCTCGCCGGCGCCGGCGTTCCGGTCTCCAGCTTCGACGCCGTCGGCCCCATCCTCGCCGCCGTCGCCGCCATCGGCGCCGCCATGGTCTGGTTCGGCCGCGCGCCGGCGGATGAGGCGTAAGCGCCCCCCTCTATCCGTCATGCCCCGCTGGAGCCGCGCAGCGGCGGAATGCGGGGATCCATGAACACAAGCGTACGGCGGTGAAACTGGGCGGTTTGAGCCGCTCTGCCCAAACCCATCGATCGGTGTTCATGGGTGGCCCGAACAAGTCGGGCCATGACGGGTAAAAAACAGCGTGCCTAGTCTTCCGTCGGGTCGATCAGCGGTTTGCACACCTCGGCCAGCCAGGCCGCCGTGTCGGGCGGGACCAGTGGCCCGATCACTGCCAGGACGCGGGCGTGATAGGCGTCCAGCTGTTCGATCTCTTCCGGACTGAGCAGCACGATCTCGATCAGCCGCCGGTCGATCGGCGCGAGCGTCAGGGTCTCGAAGGTCAGCATCGGCCGCTCGCCGCCGGAGACTGGGTCGGCGGGGACCACCACCTGCAAGGTCTCGATGCGGATGCCGAACGCGCCCTCCTTGTAGTAGCCCGGCTCGTTGGAGACGATCATGCCCGGCTGCAGCGCCACGGTGCTTGGCGCCTTGGAGATGCGCTGCGGCCCCTCGTGAACGCCCAGATAGCTGCCGACGCCGTGGCCGGTGCCGTGGTCGTAGTCGAGGTCGGCGGCCCACAGCGGCGCGCGGGCCAGCGGGTCTAAGCTCGATCCCGTCGTGCCGGCCGGAAACCGCACCCGCGCGAGGGCCAGGTGGCCCTTGAGCACGCGGGTGAAGCGGTCGCACATCTCCGGCGACGGCTCGCCGATGGCGACGGTGCGGGTGACGTCGGTGGTGCCGTCCAGATACTGGGCGCCGGAATCGACCAGCAGCAGCGAGCCCGATTGCACCCGCTTGTTCAGCCTGAGCGTCGGGCGGTAGTGGACGATGGCGCCGTTCGAGGCCGCGCCGGCGATGGTGTCGAACGACAGGTCCTTCAGCGCCCCGGTCTCCTCGCGGAAGCCCTCCAGCGTCTTCACCACCTCGACCTCGTCGGGCAGGGCGGTCTGCGCCTCGGTGCCCAGCCAGTGCAGGAAGCGGGTCAGCGCCGCGCCGTCGCGGATATGGGCGCGGCGGGAACCCTCGATCTCGACGTCGTTCTTGGTGGCGCGGGGCAGGGCGGTGGGATCGGGCGCGCGCACGACCTCGGCCCCGGCGGCGGCCAGGGTCTCGAAGTACCAGGCGGAGGACTGGCTTGGATCGACCACGACGCGGCGGCCCTTCAGCGCTGCCAGGGCTTCGGGCAGCGACTCCGGCGGTGAGACCACCACCTCGTTGTCCAGCCAGGACGGCAGCTCCGGCGCCACCTTGGCGGAGTCCAGGAACAGGATGGCCGAGCCGTCGGCGTTCAGGATCGCCTGGGCCAGCGGCAGCGGGGAGCGGATCACGTCGCCGCCGCGGATGTTGAACAGCCAGGCGATAGAGGCCGGCGCGGTCAGCATCACGGCGTCGGCGCCGATCCCGATCAGGCCGCCGCCGACCCGCGAGCGCTTCTCGGCCGAGGATTCGCCGGCGTATTCCAGCGGATGCGGCGTCACCATGGCGCTGGGCTGGGCAGGGCGATCGCCGCCCCAGGCCTGGTCGAGCGGATTGGCCTCGACCGGCTTCAGCGAGGCGCCCGCCCTGGCCGCCGCGGCGCTCAGCCGCTCCAGCGCATCGGGGCTGTGCAGGCGCGGGTCGTAGCCGACGGTCTGGCCCTTGGCGAGGGCGGCCTCCAGATAGGCCGGCACGCCGCCGTCGACCAGGTCGCGCACCTCGAACAGCGCCGGATCGACCTGATCGCGCACCTGCAGGGCATAGCGGCCGTCGACGAAGATGGCGGCCTTGTCCTTCAGGATCACCGCCGCCCCGGCCGAGCCGGTGAAGCCGGTCGCCCAGGCCAGCCGGTCGTTGGCGGCCGGCAGGTATTCGTTCTGATGCTCGTCCTCGTGCGGCGTCAGGAAGCCATCCAGCCCCTGCGCCGCCATGGCCTTGCGGATCAGCGGCAGGTGCTTGCCGCCAAAGGAGGGATCGGTGGTTTCGTCGAAGGTCTGGCGCATGGGCGAAATCTAGTACCGTCAGGCGCCGCGCGCCATAACAAGCGTGACCCAGGCGTCGCGATAGAGCCTGTGCTCGAACCGTAGCCCCTGTGCGAGGTAGGCGGCGCGCACCCGCCGCTCCTGGCTCCGCAGCAGGCCGGAGAGGATCACCCGGCCATTGGGCGCCAGCACCGCGGCGATCGGATGCGCCAGACCGACCAGCGGCTTGGCCAGGATGTTGGCGAAGATCAGGTCGTACGGCGCGGCGGCCAGGATATGCATGTTGGCCAGATCGCCGGCGGCGTAGAAGCGCACGCGGGCGGCGTTCAGCGTGGCGTTCTCGCCGGCGATGCGCACCGAGGGGCGGTCGATGTCGGTACCGCGCACGATGCGGCTTCCGGTCCGCGCCGCGGCGATGGCCAGGACGCCGGTGCCGGCGCCGACATCGAGTACGCGCGGGAAGCACCGCGCCTTGAGCAGCCGATCAAGCTCGATCAGGCAGCCGACCGTGGTGCCATGGTGGCCGGTGCCGAAGGCCGCGCCGGCCTCGATGCGCAGGTTGACCGTGTTCGGCGGCGCCTTGCCCAGGTCGTGCTGGCCATAGACGAAGAACCGCCCGGCCCGCACCGGCGGCAGGCCCGACAGCGCCATCGCCAGCCAGTCGGCGTCGGCCAGCGCCTCGACCACGACGCTTAAGCCCGGCCAGCCGCCCAGCACCCGGCGAAACCCATCGGCCTCCTCGGCCGTCACCGGAAAGGCGTCGATGCGCCAGACCGCTCGCGCCTCGTCCTCCTCCAGGATCGAATAGGTCGCCGCCTCCAGCGTCACGTCCGCATCGATGGCCCGCGCGGCGGCCTCGGCCTCGGTCCGGGGGCCGCGCGCCACAATCTGCAGGGCTTGGTCAGTCACGCCCGCCTCTTACGGCGCCCGGCCAATGTTGTGCTCTTTTTCTCCGCTCATCCCGCGAAAGCGGGAACCCAGGTTTTTTACCGCCAAGGACGCCAAGTTCGCCAAGAATCTGATCTTCTTGGCGTTCTTGGCGAACTTGGCGGTTCATCCTTCCGACCGCGCCCGCGCCAGTGATCCATGGCTGTCTTGAGCCAGCCACATGGCGCGTCTAGGGTGTCGCCAACAAAAAGGGAGCGCCAGCTATGGCCGAGAGCGTCCACGACATCGCCGTCAACCGCATCGACGGGGCGCCGGCCTCGCTCGGCGACTTCAAGGGCAAGGTGGTCCTGGTGGTCAATGTGGCGTCGAGGTGCGGCCTGACCCCGCAGTACGAGGGCCTGGAGAAGCTCTACGAAAACTACATGGACAAGGGCCTGGTGGTCACCGGCTTTCCCGCCAACGAGTTCGGCGGCCAGGAACCCGGCACCAATGCCGAGGTCGCCGAATTCTGCACCACCAATTTCGGGGTCAAATTCCCCATGTTCGAAAAGATCGTCGTCAAGGGCGAGGGCCAGCACCCGCTCTACAGCGCCCTGACCAAGGCGGTTCCGGTCGCCGAGGGCGCCGGCGACCGCGCCCCGGCCGACGGCTCGGTGATGTGGAATTTCGAAAAGTTCCTGGTCGCCAAGGACGGCCACGTCGCCCGCCGCTTCTCCCCGATGATGAAGCCCGACGACCCCGCCATCGTCGGCGCCATCGAAGCAGAACTGGCGAAGTAGGAGGGCGCGCGCGCTCCGGGAGAGGGGTTCAGCCGACGCCGGCGACGTGGTGGAAGCTCTCGACCAGGCTGCCGGCAACCAGGCGCCAGCCGTCGACCAGCACGAAGAAGATCAGCTTGAACGGCAGCGACACCACCACCGGCGGCAGCATCATCATGCCCATGCTCATCAAGACGCTGGCCACCACCAGGTCGATGACCAGGAAGGGCACGAAGAGCAGAAATCCGATCTCGAAGGCGCGCTTCAGCTCGGAGATCATGAAGGCCGAGGTCACCACCTGCACCGGCAGGTCGACGACCTGGGCCGGCTTCGGCGTGTGCGACAGGCGCACGAACAGCGCCAAGTCCTCCTGGTCGACCTGGGCCAGCATGAACTGTTTCACCGGCATGGCCGAGGCGTTGAAGGCCTGCGGCAGCTCCATCTTCTTGTCTAAGAGCGGCTTGATCCCGGCATTGTAGGAGGCGGTCAGGGTCGGGGCCATGACGATGGCGGTGAGGAACAGCGAGAGGCTGATGATCACCGCGTTCGGCGGGCTCTGCTGCAGGCCGAGCGCGGTGCGCAGCAGGCTGAGCACCACAACGATGCGCACGAAGGCGGTGGTCATGATCACGATCGACGGCGCCAGCGACAGCACGGTCAAGAGGCCGGCGAGCTGAATGACCCGGTCGGTCAGGCCGGCGCCGGTGCCCAGGTCGATATTCACCGACTGAGCGATGGCGATGGCCGGAAAGATGAAGGTGGCCAGGCCGCTGAGGGCCGCGATCCTGGCGGCGCGGGCAAGCTCGTCGCTGGTGATGTCGAGCAGGCCGTGATGGCGCAGGACGGCCACGAGCAAGCGTTTCATCGGGCGGGTTCCTCGGGCGCGGCGGCGAAGGGGATAAGCTGGCCTTCGCCGAGCAGGATCAGCCGCTCCTCGGCGTCGCAGCGGACCAGCACCAGCCGCCGGGCCGGGTCCAGCACCAGGGTCTCGATCACCTTCAGGCGGCGCTCGGCGCGCGATCCCTGCAGCCGCAGCAGGGTCTGCGGCCCGAAGCGACGCAGCGCCACAACCGCCAGGCCGATCAGACCCAGCGTCACCGCAAGACCCGCGATCACCCTGATCACATCACCAAACATGCAAAGACCGCCCGACCTCGGAGGCGCACGCCCTCGCGCGCCCACGTGTCCGATGTCTGGGGCATCGTGCTTAACGGCCGATTAACCCTGTTCGTTCACCTTTCACAAACCATGACGCTCGATGACATTCCGCTGTTTTCCGCCCTGAAAGGCCGCCTCGGTTACCTGTCGGAGCGGCAGAGGGTGATCTCGCAGAACGTCGCCAATTCCGACACGCCCGGCTACCGTCCGAACGACCTGAAACCGTTTACGATCAAGGCCGCGGCCGGGTCCGGGATCGGCGGTCCCATGGCGTTGGCCGCCACCAGCGGTGGCCAGATGATCGGCGGCGTCGGTAACGCTCAGCCTCAGTCCAGCGCTGGCTACACCCCGCAGGTCACCCCCGATTCCGAAACCCGCCTCGACGGCAACCAGGTGGTGCTGGAGGAGCAGATGATGAAGCTGACCGATGCGCGGATGAACTACGACGCGGCCATCGGCTTCTACCAGAAGTCGCTCAGCATGCTGCAACTCGCCATCCGCGCCCCCGGCAAGCCCGGCTAGATAGAAGGACCAGGCCATGGCCGATATCAGCTCCCCGTCCGACGCCGTCATCGCCGCCGCGGCCTCCGGCTTGCGCGCGCAACAGTCGCGCATGCGGATCATCGCCGAGAACATGGCCAATTCGGACTCGGTGTCGAAGACCGCCGGCGGCGACCCCTACCGGCGCCAGATGGCCGTCTTCACCCCGGTCATGCTGCCCGGCGGCATCCAGGGCGTCGCCATGACCAGGACCGCCCCCGACACCAAGCCGTTCCCGATCCAGTACCAGCCGGGCCACCCGGCGGCCGACGCCAAGGGCAACGTCAAACTGCCCAATGTCGATCCGCTGATGGAGGCCATGGACATGCGCGACGCCCAGCGCGCCTACGAGGCCAACCTGAACGTCATCGACACCGACAAGGCGATGCAGACCAGCCTGATCCAGCTGTTGTCGAAATAGGCGACTGAACCGTGGTCGCCCCGCTCATCGCCGCCAAGGCCTACGCCGCCGTCCAGGCCCAGGCCAGCGCGCTCACCCAATCCGCCTCTGGCGCCGCCGATGCGCAAGGCGCGCATGCCGCCGGCGGCTTCGGCGATATCCTGAAGAACGCCTTGAACGACGCGGTGAACCAGTCCCGTAACGCCGAAGCGCAGATGACCGCCCAGGTGCAGGGAAAGGCCGACATGGTCGATGTGGTCACCGCGCTGTCATCGGCCCAGGCCAGCCTGCAGACGGTGATGGCCGTCCGTGATCAGGTCATCGCCGCCTATCAGCAAGTCATGCAGATGCAGATCTGAGCGATCAGGCTAAGGTGGGGTCGATGACCCAGCCGATGATCGAGCTCGAAGATGTCGCAAAGTCGTTCGACGGTGGGGCGACCCATGCCGTGGAAGGCACGAACCTGACGATCGAGGAGGGCGGTTTCGTCGCCCTGGTCGGCGGCTCGGGCTCGGGCAAGACCACCACCTTGAAGATGATCAACGGCCTGATCCGACCGAGTTCTGGCCGGATACTCATTGGCGGTGAGGATGCGGCCTCGATCCCGCCGCACATCTTGCGACGCCGGATCGGCTATGTTTTCCAAGAGGTTGGCCTCTTTCCGCACCTGAGCATCGCCGAGAATATCGGCATCACGCCGAAGCTGATGGGCGAGCCTAAGGCGGCCATCGAGGCGCGGGTTGCGGAGTTGCTCGACCTTGTCAGCCTGCCGCGGGAGTTCGCGGCGCGGCGGCCGGCGGAGCTCTCCGGGGGCCAGCGGCAGCGGGTGGGCGTGGCGCGCGCCCTGGCCGCGCGGCCGAAGCTGATGCTGATGGACGAACCGTTCGGCGCGCTCGACCCGGTCACCCGCGACGCCCTGGGCGGCGAATACCGCCAGCTGCACGAGCAGCTGGGCCTGACCACGCTGATGGTCACCCACGACATCACCGAGGCGGTGCTGCTGGCCGACCGCGTCGTGGTCATGGACCAGGGCCGGGTTCGGTCGGAGGGAAAGCCGGCGGATTTGCTGGCGTCGTCCGACCCGCAGGTCCGCGCCCTGATGGAGACCCCGCGCCGCCAGGCCGAGCGGGTGCGCGAGCGGCTGGAGCCGGCGGCATGAACGAGCGCCTGGCCGCCGCCTGGCGCCTCCTGCCCAACTATCTCGGCCAGCACGTGCTGCTCAGCGCCTCGGCGCTGGCGCTAGGCGTGCTGATCAGTCTGCCGCTGGCGGTGGCGGCCAGCCGCAACCCGCGCCTGCGCTGGATCGCGCTGCTGGTCGCCGGCCTGATCCAGACCATTCCGAGCCTGGCGCTGCTGGCGCTCTTCTATCCGCTGCTGCTGGCGCTCTCGGCGCTGAGCCGCCACCTGTTCGGGGCAGGGTTTTCGGCGCTGGGCTTCCTGCCGTCGCTGCTGGCGCTGACCCTCTATTCCATGCTGCCGATCCTGCGCAATGCCACCACCGGCATCCTCGGCGTCGATCCGGCGGCGGTGGAAGCGGCGAGGGGCGTCGGCATGACCGACCGCCAGCGCCTGACCATGGTCGAGCTGCCGCTGGCCGCGCCGGTGATCATGGCCGGCATCCGCACCGCGGCAGTCTGGACCATCGGCACCGCGACCCTGTCGACCCCGGTCGGCCAGACCTCGCTCGGCGACTACATCTTTTCCGGCCTGCAGACCGAGGACTGGGTCCTGGTGCTGTTCGGCTGCGCGGCGGCGGCCGGCCTGGCCCTCATCGTCGACCAGTTGCTCGGCCTGATCGAGTCCGGCGCGGCCAAACGCGATCGCCGCCGCATCATCGCCGGCGTGGCCGGCCTCATGATCGGGACAATCGTCGCGCTTCTGCCCCTGGTGAGCACGGGGGGGACCGGCGAGCGGGTGGTGGTCGGGGCGAAGAACTTCTCCGAGCAATATATCCTGGCCTCGCTGATGTCGGAGCGACTGCGCGCCGCCGGCTTCAACGTCTCAGAGAAGGACGACCTGGGCTCGGCCGTGGCCTATCGCGCCGTCGCCTCCGGCGAGGTCGACGCCTATGTCGACTATTCCGGCACGCTCTGGACCAATGTGCTGAAGCGCACGGACAACCCGCCGCGCAAGGTCCTGCTGGACCAGTTGACCCAGGCGCTGAAGGCCCGCGACCACGTTGTCATCTTGGGCCCGCTCGGTTTTGAGAACGCCTATGCCCTGGCCATGCGCCGCGACCGCGCCAATGCGCTGGGCATCCACACCATCGCCGACCTGGCCCGGCACGCGCCCGACTTGACCCTGGGCTCGGACCTGGAATTCCTGTCGCGGCCGGAATGGGCGGCGCTGAAGGGCGCCTACGGGCTGAACTTCAAGGCCGAGAAACGCTACCAGCCGACCTTCATGTACAAGGCGGTGACCGGCGGCGAGGCCGACGTGATCTCCGCCTTCTCCTCCGACGGCCGCATCGCCGCGGACGACCTGGTGGTGCTCAGCGACCCGAAACAGGCCATTCCGCCCTATGACGCGGTCATCCTGCTTTCGCCCGGGAGGGCGGCCGACGCGAAGTTCGTCGCCGCGCTCCGCCCACTGATCGGCGCCATCCCGGTCGAGACCATGCGCACGTCGAACCTCTCCGTCGACCGCGACCAGGACAAACAGACCCCCGCGCAGGCGGCGACGGCCCTGGCGAAGGCGATCAGGCGCTAACCTGAACCGTCATGGCCCGACTTGTTCGGGCCACCCATGAACACCGTCAATTGTGAGTGTTCATGGATCCCCCGCATTCCGCGGCTTCGCCGCTCCAGCGGGGGATGACGGATGAGAAAGAGCCGACGCGGTTTCTCTATGGTTAGCGCCGCATTAACCATGTTCCGCGCACTCTGGAGCCCTTCAACGCCGCTGCGTTCGTAAAGAGGGGCTCGTCAGTCATGTCCGGCGCGGAAGTCTTGGATGTCGGGCGCGATGCGATCTGGCTGACCCTGCAGCTCTGCGCGCCGATCCTGCTGGTCGGCCTGGTGGTCGGCGTCGCCATCGGCCTGATGCAGGCCCTGACCCAGATCCAGGAAGCCACTCTGGTCTATGCCCCGAAAATCCTCGCCATCTTCGTGGCGCTGCTGGTCTTCCTGCCGCTGATGGGCGGGCTGATGGGTGGCTTCATGCGCGAGATCGCCGCCCGCATCGCGGCCATGTAGGCCATGCAGCATTACGCCACGGCGCAGCAGATCTGGGCCGCCGCCCTGGTCTTCAGCCGTGTCGGCTCGATGCTGATGGTGCTGCCGGGCATCGGCGAATCCGCCGTGCCGCCACGCATCCGCCTGGCCTTCGCCTTCATGCTTTCGCTCTGCCTAGGCCCCATCGCCGCGCCCTATCTGCCGCCGGAGCCGTTGGCGGTGGACGGGACGGCCTTCTACATCGCCCGCGAAGTGCTGATCGGCCTGACCATCGGCGGCCTCTTGCGGGTCTTCCTGTCGGCCCTGACCACGGCCGGCGAGTTCGTCTCGCTGCAGACCACCCTGGCCTTCGCCCAGACCACCAATCCGACCCAGGCGCAGCCGGGCACCACCATCTCTACCTTCCTCACCCTGCTCGGCCTGACCCTGATCTTCGACACCGACCTGCACCGGCTGTTCATCGCCGCCATGGCGCACAGCTACACGCTGTTTCCGCCGATGAAGGGCCTGCCGCTGAACGACGCCGGCGCATTGGCCATCCAGACGGTGTCGAAGTCGTTCGCGCTCGGCCTGCAGCTGGCGGCGCCGGTGGTGGTTTTCTCGATCGTCTTCAACATCGCCACCGGCCTGATCGGCCGGGTGATGCCGCAGTTCCAGATCTTCTTCGTCGCCACCCCGCTCAGCCTGCTGCTCGGCCTCTCGATCTTCGCGCTCAGCCTGGGGGCCATCGGCATGGTCTGGGTGCAGGCCTACGAGACCTTCATCGGCGTGTTCGTATGAGGCGCGCCCGTGGCTGACGAAAGCGACTCATCGACAAAAACCGAGGAGGCCTCCCCGCGAAAACTCGAGGAGGCCCGCAAACAGGGCAACGTCGCCAAGTCGAGCGACGTGCCGGCCTTCGCCACCCTGGCCGCCGCAGCCGGCTTCCTGGCTATCGCGGGTGGGTGGATGTCGCGCAACCTGGCCGCCCAGCTGCTGCCCTTCGTGGCCCATCCGGACAGCTTCGATCTTAGCGGCGACGGCGGCGTCATCGTCATGCGCCGCGCCCTCCTGGCCCTGGCGCCGATCGTCATCGGCGTGATGTCGGCCGCGGCCCTGGCCGGGGTCGCCGGCAATCTGATCCAGACCGGCTTCATGTTCGTGCCCAGCAAGCTGATGCCGGACGCCTCCAAATTGTCGCCGGCCGAGGGCTTCAAGCGCCTGTTCGGCCTCGACGGCATGATCCATTTCCTCAAATCGGCGCTCAAGATCGGCCTGGTCGCGGCCGTGGCCTGGTTGGTCATGCGGCCGCACCTTGGCGACTTCCAGCTCCTGGTCGGCATGGATCCGAACGCGCTCCTGCCGCTGGCCATCGAGATGCTGAAGGCGCTGTTCTGGGGCGTGCTGGCCCTGCTCGGGGCCGGCGCCCTGGCCGACTGGTTCTGGCAGCGGCAGCGCTTCATGCAGCGCATGCGCATGACCAAGGAGGAGATGAAGGACGACTTCAAGCAGTCCGAAGGCGATCCGCACATCCGCGCCCGGCTGCGCCAGATGCGCTACGAGCGCGCCAAGAAGCGCATGATGCAGAACGTGCCGAAGGCGACGGTGGTGGTGATGAACCCGACCCACTACGCCATCGCGCTGCGCTACGAGGCCGGCGACACGCCCGCGCCGCTGTGCGTCGCCAAAGGCATCGACGATGTCGCCTTCCGCATCCGCGAGGTGGCCGAGGCGAACAACATCCCGATCATCGAGGACGCGCCGCTGGCGCGCGCCCTCTACGCCACGGTGGAGATCGACGAAGTCATCCCACGCGAGCACTATGAGGCCGTCGCCAAGGTCATCGGCTTCGTCATGCAGCAGGCCAAGCGCCGCCGGGCGTTCCGCTAGATGCGCGCCGCGATGAGAACACAGTTGGCTTCAGACTATGATTTCCGTGTGATTCGTTTTCGCATTCGCCAGGGGGGAGACTAGAGCGTGGCGCAGCCGACAAGCGACGGCCGCTTCATGCGCCGCCTTGATCCCTTCGCGATCGCGGCCGGGGCCTTTCTGTTGCTGGCGCTGGCCTTTGGGGCCTATCCGGCCTTCCGCGCCGGGCCGGCCTCGCTGGGCGGGGCGCTTTTGCTCGGCGGCCTGGCCGGCGTCGCCTTCTTCGCTATCCTCGCCCTGCGCGGTCGCGGGCCCGGTCCCACCGAGGGGATCGAGGCGGTTCGCCTGATCGAGGCTGTCGGCGAGCCGCTGGCGCTGGCCACCGCCGACGGGCGCATCCTGGCCTCCAACCCCGGCTGGACAGACGCCGCCGGCGCCGGCAGCCGCCTGCCCAAGTCGGCCGAGGCCGGCGGCCTGTTCGGCGCGCTCAGCGCGGCGCGGCGCGGCGAGATCGGCTCGGTGCGGCTGAAACTGAAGCGCGGCGCCCGGCTGGCGCGGGTCAGCATGCTGGACGAGCGCCGCTTTGTGGTCGAGCTGATTGCCGACCCGGTCGTCCCGGCGGTGGTGGCCGCGGCGCCGGTTGCGGCTACAGCCCAGCGCGACTCGCAGGCGGTCGAGCTGGACGCCTTCGCCGGCGCCGCCCCGTTCGGCGCGGCCCTGCTCAAGGGCCAGGGCGCCGCCGATGCCGCCATCGTCCACGCCAATCCGGCCCTGGAAGCCATGATGGGCGGTAAGCCGCTGACCGGCGCCAGCCTCTCGGCCCTGATCGAGCCCGCCTCCTGGGTCGAGGCCATGAAGGCTATCGAGGCCGGCCGCGGCGGACCGCTGGAGCTGCGCCTGGCTCACGATCCGGCCAGCATCGCCCACCTCTATCTGGCCAAGGGGCCCGACGGCTTCATCGCCTATCTGGTCGACGTCACCGCCCAGAAGCAGATGGAGCTGCAGCTCGCCCAGTCGGAAAAGATGCGCGCCATCGGCCAGTTCGTCGGCGGCGTGGCGCACGACTTCAACAACCTGCTTACCGCCATCACGCTGAAGGGCGACGAGCTCTTCCTGCGCCATCCGGTCGGCGACCCGTCCTATCAGGACCTGGTCGAGGTGCGCTCCACCGCCGACCGGGCCGCCGACCTGGTGCGCAAGCTCTTGGCCTATTCGCGCAAACAGACTCTGCAGCGCGAGGTGCTGGAGCTGGGCGGCCTGGTCAGCGAGATCGAGGTGCTGTTGCGCCGGCTGCTGCGCGAGGACGTCAAGCTGGAGACCGACCACGGCCGCAACCCGCCGCTGGTCTTCTCCGACAAGGGCCAGATCGAGACCGCGGTGATGAACCTGGCGATCAACGCCCGTGACGCCGTGCGCGCCCAGGGCGGCGGGGTGGTGCGCATCCGCACCGCCCGCCTGAGCCATGCCGAGGCCAAGGCGCTGGGCTATGCCGACCCGCGCGCCGGGTCGGGCGAGGTGGCCCTGATCGAGGTCTCAGACAACGGGCCGGGGATCGCGCCGGATCTGCTCAGCAAGATCTTCGATCCCTTCTTCACCACCAAGCCGGTGGGCGAGGGGACCGGGCTTGGCCTCTCCACCGTCTACGGCATCGTCAAACAGGCCGACGGCTGGATCGAGGTGGTCAGCACGGTGGGCCAGGGCGCGGCCTTCCGCATCTTCCTGCCGGTCTATGTGCCACAGCCGGTGGTCGAAGCGGTGATGGCGGCGCTGCCGCCGGTGGTGCGTCCGGCCGCGCGCGATCTCTCCGGCGTCGGCCGCATCCTGTTCGTCGAGGACGAGGACCTGGTGCGCGAGGTGGCGGCCAGGCTGCTGCGCGCCCGCGGCTATGAGGTGCT
The DNA here is from genome assembly GCA_041691315.1 of Caulobacteraceae bacterium. Classification (GTDB taxonomy): domain Bacteria; phylum Pseudomonadota; class Alphaproteobacteria; order Caulobacterales; family Caulobacteraceae; genus Poindextera. The sequence continues at coordinate 14,227 of JBEPUW010000030.1, forward strand.
GGAGGCCGCCGACGGTGAGGCGGCGCTGGCGCTGGCGGAGGAATACGCCGGCAAGATCGATCTTTTGATCTCCGATGTGATCATGCCGGGCATCGACGGCCCGACGCTGTTGAAAAAGGCCCGCGGCTTCCTTGGCTCGGCGCCGGTGATGTTCATCTCGGGCTATGCCGAGGCGGAGTTCTCGGATGTGCTGGAAGGTGAGACCGGCGTCACATTTCTACCTAAGCCTTTGGATATCAAGATACTCGCCGAGCGCGTGAAGCAACAGCTGCAGGCCGCGTAAAAGCAAAACGCGTCGTTCCGTGCGAGACGAGACCTTCTGAAAAACGAGGACGGGCTTTAGCCGTCACGTTCCTCCGATCTTCTCAGCCCGGCGTCGGACGGTTTACAAAGCCAGGGAAAAAACGTCGCAGAGGGCGCAAAGACATCAACTTATATTTGCGCGCCGCGATTTTTCTGAAATTGTCATCGGGCCGCCCCTCAGGCACAGCCTGCCGCCCGGGGCGGCCGAAGGCTCCCGCGCCCCACGCGGGAGCCTTCACCTATTTCACCGAGCCGCAGAACCGCTGGATGCGGGTGCAGGCGTCCTCCAGATTGGCGTTCGAGGTGGCGTAGGAGATGCGGAAGAACGGCGACAGGCCGAACGCCGCGCCGAACACCACCGAGACGCCTTCGGTCTCCAGCAGCTCCACCGCGAAGTCCTCGTCCGAGCCGATGACCTTGCCGCTGGGCGCGGTCTTGCCGATCAGCCCGGCCACCGACGGATAGACGTAGAAGGCCCCCTCGGGCGTCGGACAATGCATGCCTTGCGCCTGGTTCAGCATCGAGACCACCAGGTCGCGGCGTTCCTCGAACAGCCTGGCGTTCGGCTTGATGAAGTCCTGCGGGCCATTCAGCGCCTCGACCGCCGCCCATTGCGAGATGGATGAGGGGTTGGAGGTGGTCTGGCTCATCACCTTGCGCATGGCGGTGATCAGCGGCTCTGGTCCCGCCGCATAGCCGATGCGCCAGCCGGTCATGGCATAGGCCTTGGAGACCCCGTTCATGGTCAGGGTGCGGTCGTAGAGCTTCGGTTCGACCTGGGCGATGGTGCTGAATTCGAAGTCGCCGAACACCAGGTGCTCGTACATGTCGTCGGTCAGGATCCAGACCTGCGGGTGGCGCAGCAGCACGTCGGCGACAGCCCGCAGTTCCGCGCGCGTATAGGCCGCGCCCGACGGGTTCGACGGCGAGTTCAGCAGCACCCAGCGCGTGCGCGGCGTGATGGCGGCCTCAAGGTCCGCCGCCTGCACTTTGAAGCCGGTCTCGGCGGTGGTCATCACGAAGCGCGGCTCGCCGCCGGCCAGCAGCACCATGTCCGGATAGCTGACCCAATAGGGGGCGGGGATCACCACCTCGTCGCCGGGGTTCAGCGAGGCGACCATGGCGTTGTAGATCACCGGCTTGCCGCCCGGCGACACGTTCACCTGGGCCGGGGTGTAGCTCAAGCCATTCTCACGCTTGAACTTGGCGACGATGGCGTCCTTCAACTCCGGAATGCCGTCGACATTGGTGTACTTGGTCTTGCCGTCGCGGATGGCCTGGATGGCCGCTTCCTTGATGTTGTCCGGCGTATCGAAGTCGGGCTCGCCGGCGGCCAGGGAGATCACGTCCTTGCCCGCCGCCTTCAGCGCACGGCCTTTCGCGTCCGCCGCCAGGGTGGCGGACGGCTTGACGCGGGCGAGCGCGGTTGATTCGGCGAACATGACGGCGACTCCATTTTCGGGGTTGAACAGGCGGGCGACGGTGTAGGCGCGCCCGCGCCCAGGCGCAACATGGCGCGCCAGCCTGGGCTTGGCTAAAACACAGCCGGAAACGCGCAAGAAGGATCGCCCGATGCCCGAAGTCTATGTCTATGCCCTTGCCGGCCGCACGGCCGCCCAGAAGAAGGCGCTGTGCGAGGCCATCACCGAGGCTGTGTCCACGCACTTCAGCGCCCCGTCGTCGGCGGTCACGGTGCAGATCGTCGAGGCTGCCGCCGATTCGAAGTCCAAGGGCGGCAAGATGTTCTCGGAGATCTAACTGGGGCTACGGGACCGCGGTGGCGCGGGTGGCCCACTGGACGCCGATGAAGGCGCCCTTGACCAGGGGTAAGAGGGCCAGCGTCGAGGCCAACACCAGGGCCACGCTGAGCGGCAGCACCGCGGCCAGCGGCCAGGTCAGGATGAAGCTGAGGCAGAGCAGCGGCACGATCACCAGGTGCCCGACCAGCAGGACGGTGAAATAGGCCGGCCCGTCGTCGGCGCGATAACGGGCGTTCTCGTGCCCGCAGGCCTCGCAGGCCGGCTCGACGGCCAGGTAGCCGGAAAACAGATGCCCTTCGCCGCAGTTCGGACAGCGGCGCAAGAACCCGCGCTTGATCCCGTCGCTGGCGGAGCGGTGAGCGTGCGGATCGGACATTTGAGCCTCCATTGGCATGCAGTGAATGTATGGATGCACTGGCCATGCAATCAAGGGCTATAATCCATACAATATCACGCTCGCCTTCTCCCGCAGGGGAGAAGGGTTCTACTAAACCGTCGCCAGCGCCCAGGCGGGGTCCTGGTCCAGGAGGTCGCGGATCTGCCGCAGAGCGGCGGCCAGGTCAGCGCGGGTTTCGGGTGCGCCCAGGCTGATGCGCACCGCTTCCGGGGCTGGGCCGAGGGTGGCGAAAGCGTCGCTCATCACCACGCCGACCCCGCGCGCGTCCAGCCGGGCGGTGAAAGCCCCGCGCGCCCAGCCGGCGGGCATGCGCAGCCAGACGTGAAAAGCGTCCGGCCGCCCGACATACTCGTGGCCTTCCAGGATCTGGCGCACCAGGGCGAAGCGCGCCTCGGTCTCGCGCCGGAGCGCGTTCAGGATGGCCTGGTCGGTCCCGTCCTCGATCCAGCGTGTGGCGATTGCCGCCGTCAGCGGCGAGGCCATGCCGACGGTGGCGCGCAGGGTCGCGGCGGCGCGCGATGCGCCGCGCGCGTCCGGCGCGGCCAGATAGGCGATGCGCAGGGCCGGCGACATCACCTTGGCCAGCCCGCCGACATACCAGGTCAATTCAGGCGCCAGCGCGGCCAGCGGCGGGGCTGCATCGGCCGGCAGCCGGCCATAGGCGTCGTCCTCGACGATCGCCACGCCATGGCGGCGCGCGACCGCGACCACCGCCTCGCGCCGCTGCAGCGACATGGTCGCGGTGGTCGGATTGTTCAGGGTGGGCGTGCAGTACAGCGCCTTGGGCGCGTCGTTGCGGCAGGCCGCCTCGAAGGCCTCGGGCAGCAACCCCTCGGCGTCCATCTCCAGGCCGACGATGCGCACGCCCACATGGGCGCCGAGGGCTCGAAAGCCGGGATAGGCCAGGGCCTCGGTGCAGACCACGTCGCCCGGTCGCGCCAGCAGGCTGGTCAGGGCGAGCAGCGCGCCCTGCACGCCGGCGCAGACCAGCACGCGGTCCTCCGTGATCTCGGGCAGCCGTTCGCGCAGCCAGCGAGTCCCCGCGGCGCGGTCGGCGTCGGTCCCGCCGGCCTCCTGGTAGCCCAGCCAGAGCGGCAGGCCGCCCTGCCGCTCGACCGCGCCGAGCGCGCCCCACATGCGCTTGACCAGGGCCGGATCGTCGAACAGCGGCGGCAGGTTCATGCTCATATCGGCCGCGCCGCGGGTCGGCGGCGCCCGCTGCGGCTGGCCCCTGGCCACGAAGGTGCCCTGGCCGACGCGCGCTTCGACCAGCCGGCGCGCGGCCGCCTCACTGTAGGCGCGGGTGATGGTGGTCAGGTCGAGCCCGAGCGCCTTGGCCAGGCTGCGCTGCGGCGGCAGCCGGTCGCCGGGGGCAAGGCGTCCATCGCGCACGGCCGCGGCGATAGCGTCGGCGATGGCGGCATAGACCGGCCGGGTCTCCTTGGCGATGCCGGCCGCCCAGGCGGGGAGGGGGGATGAGTCCATGCAATAGGGGTATTGTCCCAAATTGTATGGCATTCAACCGGGCGCGTCAGGCGACCGCGTCTTCCCAGGCGGCCCAGGCGGCGACCGGTGCGCCAGCGCCCGCCGCATTCCCGCAAGGGGGACGGGGCCACTAGGTCAGACCTCAGCCACCGGTCGAAGAAGCGACATGGAACCGTGTCCGCCGAGGCGACTTACGCTGGCGCCCATTTCGGGCGTAGGACTGGAGTCATGAGCGTCGCCTTCACCCGCGAGGAAGACAGCGAGGCGGCCGCGGCCGACCTGCCCGACCGGCCGATCTCGACCGTGCCCAACCTGGTCACGCCCAGCGGCCTGGCGCAGCTCGAGGCGGCCCTGGAATCGGCGCGCGGGGCTTACGCCGCCGCCCAGGCCGAAGAGGGGGTCAGCGCCGACCGCACTGCCATGGCCCGCGCCACCCGCGACCTGCGCTACTACGGCGCCCGGCGCGCCTCGGCCCAGCTGAGGCAAGACCCGGCTGTGAACGACACCGTGGCCTTCGGCTCGACCGTCACCTTCGAGCGCGAAGACGGCCGCACCCAGAGCTTCCGCATCGTCGGCGAGGACGAGGCCGACCCGGCCGCCGGCAGCGTCTCCTATGTCTCGCCGCTGGCCCGCGCCCTGCTCGGCAAGGCGGTTGGCGACTTGGCCCAACTCGCCGGCGGCGAGGTCGAGGTCACCGCAATCCTATAGCCATCAGGCTTTCGAGCTTCGCATTCCAGGCGCGCTGCGGCAGGGTGGGCGCATCCCTGGAAGGAAAGCAAACACCATGCGCATCCTGTTCGTCGCCGGCCTGACGGGCCTGGCCATCGTCTCACTCGCCGCCTGCAACAAGCCGGGCGCCGCGGCCGGCTCGTCGGCAGCCGCCGGCGCGAGCCCCGCGGCAGCCGGCCCGCTGACCGTCGACCAGATCCCGCACCGCAAGCCGGGCCTGTGGAAGCAGACCATGAGCATGGCGGGCGCGCCGGCCAACGCCGGGGCGATCGAACTCTGCGTCGACGCCGCGTCGGAAGCCAAGATGAACATCGCCGCCCAGAACATCGGCGGCGCCAAGTGCGTCACGCCGCAGTTCAACCGCGCCCTCGACGGCGCGATCAGTTTCACCAGCAGTTGCGACATGGGCGCGAACGGCAAGATCCAAACCACCGGCACGATCAAGGGCGACTTCGATTCCAGCTATGTCGCCACCATCGAGTCCACCACCAGCGGCGCGCCCTATGCCCAGATGAACGGCGCCCACACCATGGTGGTCACCGCCACCTGGACCGGCCCCTGCGCGCCCGGCCAGACCGGCGGCGACATGATCCTGCCCGGCGGCATGAAGGTGAACGCCACCGCTGCCCTGAACGCCGCGAGCGCCGCGCCGCCGGCGCCGAGCGGGGGCCAGTAAGCGGCGCGGGACCGGCACGCCCACAAATGGGGCGCCCGAACGCCGGCGCGGTGGCTGAGGGCGGCGCCGTCTTGCGCCGACAGCGGCTTTACGGTTCAGCTTAGGCAGGGGTTCTAAAGCCGGAGGGGCGATGGCGGCGGCGGAGGTGCTGGAGGCCGGCCTTGGCGCGCCGACGCCTGCGGTGCTGGGCGCCGCGACGCGCCTCAGAATCCTGCTCTATTTCGGCGGCGTGCTGGTCCTGATGGGCTTCCCCGATAACGTCATCAACATCCCGATCGGCTTCTTCCTGAAGAACAAGCTGCATCTGGCGGCGCACCAGCTCGCCATCTTCTGGTCGCTCGCCGCCATCCCGACCTATTTCGCGGTCGCCTTTGGGTTCGCGCGCGACGTCTGGAACCCATTCGGCCGCGGCGACCGGGGCCTGATCATGATGTTCGGGGCGCTGGGCGCGGCGCTCTCCGCCGGCTTCGCCTTCGCGCCGCCGGTCTATGCGACCTTCCTGGCCGCGGCGTTGCTGCTCTCGGCCTGCTTCCTGTTCGTCAAGAGCGCGCTCAGGGGCCTGATCGCCACCATCGGCCAGCAGAACGCCATGTCCGGCCAGGTCTCCGCCGCCTTCAGTTCCTTCGAGGCCCTACCGGTCGTAGTCGGCCTGCTGGCCGGCGGCCTGCTGTCGAACCTGCTCGAGGGCGACAAGGCCGCCCAGGGCGCCCACACCCTCTTCCTGGTCGGCGCCGTAATCCTGGCCGCGGTGGCGCTCTACGGCGTGCTCAGGCCCCGCGCGGTGTTCGACCATGTGCACCGCGAACGCGACGCCGGCGCGCGCCTGGTGGACGACCTCAAGCGCCTGGTGCGGCATGCGCCGATCTACCCGGCGCTGCTGATCTGGCTGCTCTGGCAGTTCGTGCCGGGGTTCGGGACGCCCCTGCAGTACTACCTGCAGGACACGCTGAAGTTCAGCGACGCCCAGTACACCGCCTGGTTCGCGCTCTACTTCGCCGGCGGGGTGCCCGGCTTCATCCTCTACGGCTATCTCTGCCGGCGCTTCCCGTTACGCACACTGCTGGTCTGGGGGACCATCCTGGCCCTGCCGATGATGCTGCCAATCCTGATCCTGCATCAGAAGATCGGCGCGCTGGCGGTCGCAGCTCCCATGGGCGCGCTCGGCGGCCTGGGCGGCGCGGCCTTCTTCGACCTGATCATCCGCTCGTGCCCCAAGGGCCTGCAAGGCTCGATGCTGATGGCCGCCGCCGGCGCCCTGGCCATCGACGGCCAACTCGGCAACCTGCTCGGCACGACCCTCTACGACCACTTCCACAACTTCACGGTCTGCGTCCTGGCCATGACCATGACCAATGCGCTGATCCTGCCGGCGATTCTGCTCGTGCCGAAGGCGTTGATCGCGACGCCGGATGGGGCGGCTACAGAGCTTGCGGTTGTCCCACTATGGGATGACGCGACCGCCGCCCCGGCCACACAAGCCGCCATCCGCCTTGACTAGACGCTCCGCCGGGCCGACTTCGCCTACTCTCGTTCTCGGCCAGCATTGGCGTCGTCAGATGGCGCTTTCAATTGAGGACCCCGCGCGTGGCGGCGATCTACAAGGCCAAGTTTCAAGGAGACGCCGCGGCCATCTACGCCGTGGCGACGCATCTTCCGAGCGTTTCGGTTGAAGCCGACGACGGAGGGTTTTGGCTGTGTGGCGATCCCCTCAGGCTAGGTCCGGACCAGAAAGACCTACGAATCCAGCTTGACGCGTTCAGCCGCAAGGCCAACGCACTGATCGCTCTCACCGATCCTAATCTTGCGGCCATCCATCCCAGCGGAGCGATTCAAGTCCTAGACGGCCGGCGCCGTGGGCACATCCTGCTGACAGAGCCTGGATATTTCGAGATCAACGGTTTGCCAGTAACACTCTCTGCGAGAGGTGGAGGTCGTCAACCCCGGCCTTTGGCTGAGCGATTGCCGGAGCTAAGCGCTCGCGAGCCGAGATTTGAGCGCGCGGCCAACCTTTTGGCAGAGGCTGGCGAGGACTTGGTCAAGCTCTACATGGTTATGGAACTCATAGAGCGGGCTCACGGCAACTTCCCGCCGAAGAAGAAAAGGGCCGACCGCCAAGCCTTCTGCAATCGAATTGAGGTCGATGAGGCCCAGTGGGAGGCGCTCCATCGCACAGCGCGCGCCTATCGCCACGCAGAGCCTCATGAAGATGACGGACCACTCGTTATGCCTCGTCAAGCGCGCTACTTGATTCAGCATGCCCTAAAGTTGTGGCTTGAGAGAGACGTGCCAGTCTAGCTCTCGACGCAGACGAGGCTGACCGGTTGCGCCACCCCGCCCCCTTGCCCAAATCACCCCGTCCGTGTATCCCCGCAGCCATGGACACCGCCCGCGCGCTTCTTCTGCTCGGCCTTACCAGCCCCTGGACGCTCTAGGGGCCGCGGATTGTCGCGGCCGGGCGTGCAGGGGATGAAGACCTCAGCCGCCCATCAAAAAGCCAGCAGACGAGCCGCCTCCCATGACCACCGAATCTCCCGCCGCTGACGTCGGCGAATCCGCCGCAGTCCCCGCCGACGTGACCACCAAGGACCGCGTCATCATCTTCGACACCACCATGCGCGACGGCGAGCAGTCGCCCGGCGCCTCGATGTCGCTCGACGAAAAGCTGGAGCTGGCCAAGATCCTCGAGGACATGAAGGTCGACGTGATCGAGGCGGGCTTCCCGATCGCCTCCAACGGCGACTTCGAGGCGGTGCAGAAGGTCGCCGGCCTGATCACCGAATCGATCGTCTGCGGCCTGGCCCGCGCTAATCCGGCCGATATCGAGCGCTGCGCCGAGGCGGTCCGCGGCGCCAAGCGCAGCCGCATCCACACCTTCATTTCCACCAGCCCCTCGCACCGCAACCACATCCTGCGCATGTCGCCGGAAGAGGTTATCGAGGCGGTGACCGGCTCGGTCACCCTGGCGCGCAATCTCAGCGGCGACGTCGAGTGGTCGGCGCAGGACGCCAGCCGCACCGAACGCGACGTCCTGCGCCGCTGCGTCGAGGCGGCGATCCGCGCCGGGGCCCAGACCATCAACCTGCCGGACACGGTGGGCTATGCCTATCCGGCCGAATACGCCGAGATGTTCCGCGACGTGATCGAAAACGTTCCTGGCGCTGACGGCGTGGTCTTCTCCACCCATTGCCATAACGACCTGGGCCTGGCGGTGGCCAACAGCCTGGCGGGCCTGGGCGCCGGCGCGCGCCAGGTTGAGTGCGCCGTGAACGGGCTGGGAGAGCGGGCCGGCAATGCGGCGCTGGAAGAGATCGTCATGGCGCTCCGCGTGCGCGGCGATCACCTGGGCTTGGACTCAGGCATCGACACCGTCCACATCACCCGCGCCAGCCGCTACGTCTCGGCGATCACCGGCTTTCCGGTGCAGTTCAACAAGGCGGTGGTGGGCAAGAACGCCTTCGCCCACGAGGCGGGCATCCACCAGGACGGCATGCTGAAGGACGCCGGCACCTACGAGATCATGCTGCCCGAGGATGTGGGGCAGGGGGCGTCCAACCTGGTCATGGGCAAGCACTCCGGCCGCCACGCCTTCCGCGAAAAGCTCAAAGGCCTGGGCTATGAGCTCGGCGACAATGCGCTGAACGACGCCTTCAGCCGCTTCAAGGCCTTGGCCGACAAGAAGAAGGACGTCTACGACGACGACATCATGGCCCTGGTCGATGACGAACTGGCCAAGGGCTCGGAGCGCATCCGGGTGCTCTCGCTGCGCGTCGTCGCCGGCACCGAAGGGCCGCAGGAGGCCGTCCTGACCGCCTCGATCGACGGGGTCGAGCACTCGGCCACGGCGACCGGGGACGGGCCGGTGGACGCCGTCTTCAACGCCATCCGCCAGGTCGCCCCGCACGGCGCCGCCCTTCGGTTGTTCCAGGTGCACGCGGTGACCGAGGGCACCGACGCCCAGGCCCAGGTCTCGGTGCGGCTGGAGGAAGACGGCCGCATCGCCACCGGCACGGCCTCCGACACCGACACCATGACCGCCAGCGCCAAGGCCTACGTAAACGCGCTGAACAACCTCATGGCGAGGCGAGAAAAGAGCCGCCCGCCGGAAGCGCTCGTGAGCGGGTTTTAAAGTCAGGCGCCCCTTCTCCCCTTGCGGGAGAAGGTGGCCCCCGAATGGGGGTCGGATGAGGGGTCGCACCGACTTCTCCGTCCATTCCCCACGCTAATCCGCCGTCGCCGAGCGACCCCTCATCCGTCGGCTTCGCCGCCACCTTCTCCCGCAAGGGGAGAAGGGCGCCCTATTGTTAGGCCCACCCCATGTTCGCCCTGCTCTGGGTTCCCGCCACGATCGCCGCGTCTGCGCTGCAGGTCGCCCGCAACGGGCTGCAGCGGGGGTTGGTGCCGACGGCGGGGCCGTGGGGGGCGACGTTGGTGCGGTTTCTGTTCGGGCTGCCGTTCTCGCTGGTGTTCGTGGCGGCGGCGGCCATCGCTACGCCTCAGGCGCGTGCGCACTTCACGACGACCTTCTGGGCGGCGGCCATGACCGGGGCGGTGGCGCAGGTTCTGGCGACCGCGGCGCTGCTGGTGGCCATGCGCCGGGCGGGGTTCGCGGTCGGTACGGCGTTGCAGCAGAGTTCCCTTCCGCTGGCGGCCATCCTTGGGCTGATCATCTTTCACGATCAATTGACCGTGGTCGCCTGGATCGGTGTTGGCATCACCACCGCCGGTCTGGCGGCCCTGACCTGGCCGCGCGGGGCGACGGGCGAGAAGCCGCTCAGCGGGGCGATGTTCGGCCTGCTCTCCGGCCTCTGTTTCGGCTTTTCGCTGAACGCCTTCCGCCACGCCACCATGGCCATGGAGCCCGCCCATCCGGTCTATGCGGCGGTCGCCTCCGTGGCCGTCGTCCAGGCCATGCAAGCGGCCGTTTTGACTGTGTGGCTTGGGTTTCGTGACCGTGGAGCGCTGGTTGCGGTGATCGCCGGATGGCGGGAATCGTTGCTTGCGGGGCTGTGCGGCGCCTGCGCTTCCGCCTGCTGGTTCCTGGCCCTGGGCCTCGCGCCGGCGGCCCCCGTGCGGGCCGTTGGAGTCATTGAAGCGCCCATGGCGGCGCTGGCTGGAAGGCGCTTCTTTGCCGAAAAGCTACACGCCCGGCAGATCCTCGCCGGTCTCGCCGTAATTGTGGGGGTGGTCATGACCACCCTGCGCTGAATAAGCGCGTGATTCCTCGGCAGATAGGGCCTTGAAATCAGGCGTTTCGGAGTGCAGAGGGAACACACTTCGTTGAGTCATGGGGCGTCTAACGACCGCGTTGGGGAGCGCGCAGTTGTGACGCGTCTGCAAAGCTTTACGGAGCTTCCGCGTCGCGTCCGACATCACCTCTTTTGCCCAAGGCCCTGAATGTTCCCGTCCCTTTTTGGCGTCATGTCCAACGACATCGCCATCGACCTCGGCACGGCCAACACACTCGTCTACATGAAGGGCAAAGGCATCGTGCTGAACGAGCCCTCGGTGGTCGCCCTGCGACACGTCGGCGGGCGCAAAGTCGTCCATGCCGTCGGCATAGAGGCCAAGCAGATGCTGGGCCGCACCCCCGGCCACATCGAAGCCATCCGCCCTATGCGCGATGGGGTGATCGCCGACTTCGAAGTCGCCGAGGAGATGATCAAGTACTTCATCCGCAAGGTGCACAACCGCAAGGCTTTCACCAATCCCAAGGTGATCGTCTGTGTGCCCTCGGGGGCCACGGCGGTGGAGCGGCGGGCGATCAACGACAGCTGCCTGAACGCCGGCGCGCGCCGGGTGGGCCTGATCGACGAACCCATGGCCGCGGCCATCGGCGCGGGCCTCCCCATCCATGAACCCACCGGCTCGATGGTGGTCGACATCGGCGGCGGCACCACCGAGGTGGCGGTGCTGTCGCTGTCGGGCATCGTCTATACCCGCAGCGTCCGCGTCGGCGGCGACAAGATGGACGAGGCGATCATCAGCTACATGCGCCGCCATCACAATCTGCTGATCGGCGAGACCACCGCTGAGCGGATCAAGAAGGAGATCGGCACCGCCCGCGCGCCGGCCGACGGCGAGGGCCTGGCCATCGAGGTCAAGGGCCGCGACCTGATGCAGGGCGTGCCGCGCGAGGTGCGCATCTCGGAAAAGCAGGCCTCCGACGCGCTGACCGAGCCGGTGACTCAGATCGTCGAGGCGGTGAAGATCGCGCTGGAGGCGACGCCGCCGGAACTGGCCGCCGACATCGCCGACAAGGGCATCATGCTGACCGGCGGCGGCGCCTTGCTGCGCGGGCTGGATTCGGAGATCCGCGACCATACCGGCCTGCCGGTGACGGTGGCTGACGACCCGCTGTCCTGCGTCGCGCTGGGCTGCGGCAAGGTGCTCGAACATCCGAAATGGATGAAGGGCGTGCTCGAATCATCCATGTCGTAGACTACAAGGCGGGGCGGGGGCTCAAGACCGGCCTGGAGCGACAATAAGGTGTCCTTAAGGGACGGCCCTTTTCAGGACCTGAAGGTTCCGCTGACATGGACGGCGGCGGTGGCTGTCATTGTGGCCATGGTCATCGGGCTGGCGCTGCTGCTTGGCGACCATCGCGGCACGCTGCAGGGCCAGGCGATCGGGGCCAGCCGCGGGGCGCTGGATTCCGTCACCCGTCCGGTCTCCAACGTCATCGACGCCCCGGTCCGCTGGATCGGCAACGGCGTCAATGGAGTGAAGCAGTACTTCTTCGCGGTCTCGGAAAACCGTCGCCTGCGCGCCGAAGTGGCCGACCTGAGCCAGTGGCGCGACAGGGCCGTGGCGCTGAAGGACGACAACGCCCGCTACCAATCGCTCCTTGGCCTGAAGACCGATCCGCCCGTTCCGATGATCGGGGCCCGGGTGATTGCCGATTCCCGCGGACCCTTCGCCAGTACGCGCCTGGCGGACGCAGGCGTCGAGGCCGGTGTCAGCATCGGCAACCCGGTGATGACCGAACACGGCCTGGTTGGCCGGGTGCTGGGCGTCGCCAACGGGGTCAGCCGCATATTGTTGCTGACCGATGTCGCCAGTCGCACGCCGGTGCTCGACGATCGCTCCAATTCCCGCGCCATCCTGACTGGCGACGGCGGGGCGACGCCCAGGCTGGCCTATCTGCGCGGCGTCGATCCGGTGAAGGCCGGCGACCGCATCCTGACCTCCGGCGACGGCGGCCTCTTCCCACGCGGCCTGCCGGTGGGAACGGTGGTCCAGGGCCTGGACGGCAACTGGCGGGTGCGGCTGGACTCCGACGACGGGCCGATCGACCTGGTGCGCATCCTGCTGTTCCGAGATTTCAGTCAGTTGGCGGATCAGAAGGCGCTGGAGGCCCCGGTCGTGCCGCCGCTGTCACCCGCCGAGGCCGCCGATGTCGCCGCCCGCGCCAAGCCGGCCCCCGCCCCGCCAACGCCTCAGCCGACCCCGGCGGCATCTTCCGCCAAGCCAGTGGCGGCCTCGTCGGCGCCTGCGGCGTCCTCGGCCAAGCCCAAGGCCGACAAGAAACCGGCGAAACCGGCCAAGAAGCCGCCCGTTGCGGCAGCCGCGTCATCGGCCAAGCCGCTCGCCGCCTCATCGGCAAAGCCCGCAAAGCCCCCAGTCGCGTCGGCGGCCGCCTCGTCCGCGAAGCCGAAGCCGGCCGCCTCCAGCGCCCCCGCCGCGGTGGCCCAGCCATGAGCTACGCCAACAGCGCCAGCCGGCTGGATCCCCTGCAGTGGATGGGCCTGCCGGTGCTCACCACGGTCGCCGTGACCCTCCTGTTCGCCGTCCCCGTGCGCATCTTCGGCCTGCAGCTGCCCGAACCGGTCTTTCCCATGGTCCTGGCCTTCGCCTGGGCGGTGATCCGGCCCTCGATGATCGCCCCCTTCGTGCTGCTGCTGCTGGGCCTCGCGCTGGACATCTTCTGGGGCGGGCCGGTCGGGCTTTGGGCGGTGGCGCTGCTCTGCGCCTACGGGCTGGTGCTGGCCGTTCGCGCCACCCTGACCGGACGTGGCGCGGTGGTGATGTGGATCTGGTACGGGGCGGCCTGCGCGCTCGCCTTCGGGGTCGGAACCCTGGTCACCTACCTGAGGACCGCCTCCATCCCGAGCCCGTTCGCGCTCTTCTGGCAGTTCCTCATCACGCTTTTGCTTTATCCGTTCGCCCATACCCTGATCGAACGGTTCGACGACGCGGACGTGCGCTTCAGATGACCGAACCGGCCTTCTTCTTCAGCGAAGTCAATCAGCGCCAGAGCGTCTTTCACCGGCGCGCCTTCATCATGGGCGGCCTGGCCTCGCTTGGCCTGACGGCGCTGGGCGCGCGGCTGGCCGAGCTGCAGATCTTCGAAAACAGCCGCTACACGACGCTGTCGGCCTCCAACCAGTACAATTTCCGCCTGATTCCGCCGCCACGCGGGCGCATCCTCGACCGCAACGGCGTCGAGCTGGCCTCCAACCGGCCGAACTTCCGTCTGCTGCTGCTCAAGGACGAGGCCAAGGACCCGGAGGCCACCATCGCGGCGGCCGGGACCCTGATCCCCATCTCCGACGATCGCCGCCAGGAGCTGCTGCGCGAGATCGACGACGGGCCGCGCTTCGTGCCGGTGGCCATCGCCGACGATCTGAGCTGGGAGGAGTTCGCGCGCATCAATGTGCGCACGCCGGAGCTGCCGGGCCTGCAGGCGGACATGAACGAAGCTCGGGTCTATCCCTTCGGCGGCGCCTTCGCCCACGTCATCGGCTATGTCTCGCGGGTCACGGCGGCGGAGCTGAAGTCGGCAGGCCCGACGCCCGACCCACTGCTGTTGAATCCGGGCTTCAGGATCGGCAAGCAGGGCGTTGAAAAGTCGCTGGATTTGCAGCTACGCGGCAAGGCCGGCGGCCAGAAGGTCGAGGTGGATTCCCGAGGCCGGGTAGTGCACGAGGATCCCTCCGGCGACATCAAGCCGGTGCCCGGCGACGAGGTGGTGCTGACCCTCGACGCCGACATCCAGAACCGGGCGCTGGAGGTGTTCGGCGACGAGTCCGGCGCCGCGGTGATGATGGACTGCCGCTCCGGCGACATCCTCTGTCTGATGTCGGCGCCCAGCTTCGACGCCAACCGCTTCGTCAAGGGCCTGACCACCGTCGAGTACAGCGCGCTGGCCAACTACGACCACAAGCCGCTGTTCAACAAGGCGCTGACCGCCACCTATCCGCCGGGCTCGACCTTCAAGACCATGGTGGCGCTGGCGGCGCTGGAGCACGGCATCAGCCGCGACACCACCCACACCTGCGGCGGCGCCTGGTCCTGGGGCGGCCGTGTCTGGCACTGCGACAGGGCACACGGCACGCTGGATATGAAGGGCGGCATCGCCCAGTCCTGCGACATCTATTTCTACCAGACGGCGCTGCAGATCGGCCCCGACGCCATCGCCGCGGTGGCGCGCAAGTTCGGCCTGGGCGGCCTCTACGACATCGGCATTCCGGGGCAGAAACCCGGAATCATTCCCGACACCGCCTACAAACGGGCGGCCTTCCCGAAGGACCCGGCCTGGCACCCGGGCGAGACGCCCTCGATGGGGATCGGCCAGGGCTATGTGAACGTCAACGCGTTGCAGCTCTGCGTGATGTGTTCGCGGCTGGCGAACGGCAACCGGGCGCTGAACCCGCGCCTGATCGAATCCATCGGCGGGGTGCAGCAGCCGCCCGGGAGCCACGCGCCGGATCTGCCGTTCAAGCCGGAGTACTTGGCCTTCATCCGCGAAGCCATGGCCGAGGTGGTCACCAGCGGCACCGCGGCGGGGGCGGCCAAGCTCGGCCTTGGGCCGATCATGATGGCCGGCAAGACCGGCACCGCCCAGGCCCACACCTATGCCGGCGGCCACGGCGCGCACGGCGCTGTCGGCGCCTGGGACCAACGCGACCATTCGTGGTTCATCGCCTTCGCCCCGGCCGACGACCCGCGCTACGCGATGAGCGTCCTGGTCGAGCATGGCGGGTTCGGGGCCGCCGCGGCCGCGCCGCGGGCGCGGGAGATCATGCGCGTGGCGCTGTTGAAGGACCCGCAGGTGCGCGCCCGCATCGAAGAGCCCGAGCCCCTGCCGACCATGCCCACGCCACCGCCTGGCCAACTTCCAGACGGCGCCGCGCCGCCGCCGCCGACGCCTCTGCCCGGACAGACCACATGACCGCCAGCGCCATCACCCGTCCCGGCGAACGCGACCGGCTGAGCGTCAAGCTGGGCCAGATCGACTGGCGGCTCACCGGGGTGATCACCCTGATCGCCTGCGCCGGCGGGCTGATGCAGTACTCGATCGCCGGCGGCCACTGGCAGCCGTGGGCCGCCCAACACATGCTGGTGTTCGGGGCCTGCCTGGTCCTGATGATCGTGCTGGCGGTGACCGACCTGCGCGTCTGGTTCGCCGTGGCCTATCCCACCTACGTGGTTGCCCTGGTGCTGTTGGGCCTGGTGATGGTGGTCGGCCACTCGTCGCTCGGCGCGACGCGTTGGCTGAAGGTCGGACCCCTCCACCTGCAACCGTCGGAGATCATGAAGATCGGCCTGGTGCTGGCCCTGGCGCGCTTCTATCACGGCGTGTCGGCCAAGGAGGCCCAGTGGTCCTGGAAGCTGCTGATCCCGGTCGTCATGATCGCCGCGCCGGTGGTCCTGGTCCTGAAGCAGCCCGACCTCGGCACCGCCATCCTGCTCGCGGCCACCGGACTGATGGTGATCATGTTGGCCGGTCTGGACCTGCGCGTTATCATCGCCGGCCTGGTCGCGGGCCTCGCCGCGACTCCGGTCTTCGTCTTCCTGGTGATGAAGGGCCATCTGGTCAAAGGCTACCAGGCCCAGCGACTTCTTACTTTCTTACATCCCGACACCGACCCCTCGGGCTCCGGCTATCACATCCTGCAGGCCAAGATCGCGCTGGGCTCCGGCGGCATCCTCGGCAAGGGCTACGGCCTGGGTTCGCAGAGCCAGCTCAACTTCCTGCCCGAGAAGCAGACCGACTTCATCTTCGCCACCCTGGCCGAGGAGTTCGGCTTCGTCGGCTGCATCTCGATCCTGATCCTCTATGCCGCGGCCATCGTCGTCGCGCTGCGCATCGCCTCGATCTCGCACAGCCATTTCGGTCGCGTGAGCGCCGCAGGCGTCACCGCCACCTTCGCCCTCTATGTGCTGATCAACGGCGCCATGGTCATGGGCCTGGCCCCCGTGGTCGGCGTGCCCATGCCGCTGCTCTCCTTCGGCGGCACGGTCATGCTCACCGTCATGGTCGCCTTCGGCCTGGTCCAGTCCGTCCGCGTCCACCGCTACACCGAAGTCAGCCGCGGCGGCGGGGCGCTGATCTAGCCTTTAATCCGCTCATCCCCACCTCCGTGGGGATGAGCGGTATTGTCAGGCCGGGACGCGGCCGAAGCGTTCGGCGGAGCGGGCCTTGGCCTTGGCGGCTTCGATGTCGCGGTCGCGCGGCTGCGCCGTGGTCTCCAGGTGCTCGAACAGGTGGCGCGCCACGTGGGCGACCTCTTCGACCGCGTGATCGAACGCCGCCTGGTTGGCCTTGGACGGCGTGTTGAACCCGGTCAGCTTGCGCACGAACTGCAGCGAGGCGTCGCGGATCTCTTTCTCGGTCGCCGGCGGCTCGAAATTGAACAGGGTCTTGATGTTTCGGCACATGGCGGTTCCTCCGCAGGGTTAGGGGTCGACGAAACTGGGCGCGCGTTTCTGCAGGTTCGACATCACCGCCTCGATCTGGTTCGGCGAGCCGATCAGGCGGCCTTGCTCGACTGATTCCTGGGTCAGGCCGCCGAGTGGGTCCGTGAGCACCGCGGCGTTCAACAGCCGCTTGTTGGCGCGCATGGCGTCGGGGTTCTTCGCGGCGATCTCGCGGGCGGTGGCCAGGGCCTCGGCCAGCGGATCGGCGCAGACCCGGGTGGCGAAGCCGTAGGCGAAGGCCTCCTCGCCGGAGAAGATGCGGCCGGTATAGGTCAGCTCGCGGACGATGTCCTCGCGGGCCAGGTGGCGCATCAGCTGGGTGCCGGCCATGTCGGGGACCAGGCCCCACTTGATCTCCATCACCGCCATGCGCGTGTCCGGCGCCACATAGCGCATGTCGCAACCCAGCGCGACCTGGAAGCCGCCGCCGAACGCCACGCCATGCACCGCGGCGATCACCGGAACCGGCACCTCGCGCCAGACCCAGCAGGCGTACTGGGCCCGATTGGCGACGCCGTGGGTACGCGCGCCCAGGCTCTCGGTGGTGGTCGACCGGCCCCGCGGCCCCTCCGCCATCTGCCCGAAATTGCCCATGTCCAGCCCGGCGCAGAAGGCGCGGCCCTCGCCGGACAGCACAACGGCGCGGACGCCCTTCTCGGTCTTCAACCGCTCGCCGGCCGCGACCAGGGCCTCGAACATGGCGTTGTCGAGGGCGTTCATCTTGTCCGTACGGATCATCCGCACATCGGCGACGCCATCGGTGATGGTGACGGAAACGCGATCGTTCATGAGGGTCTTCTCCGCTCTTTCACCGAACCTTGCGCGCCTGACGCAGCGTCCGGCAAGAGGCCCGAGCGACAGGGGGGGCGACACACATAGCCCCTTCCCCCCTGCGGGGAAGGGGTTGGGGATGGGGGTGTCAGCGCGAAGCGTTGGTGTCTTGGCGAGACCTGCCGCTCCGTCGCCGCCTTTGGCGGCGCACCCCACCCCTGACCCCTCCCCACCAAGGGGGGTGGTAAACACAAATCCGAAATGGACGACACTTTTCACCTACGGCGAAACCGATTGGGACCTGCCGACCCAAAGCGGACCTCTAGGGCCCCGCTCGAGTCACTTCGTCCCAGGCCGCCTTCCACTCCGCCACGAACCTTTCATTGGAGCCGGCGGGCCGCACCGGAGTCTCCGCGATGAGCTTGTCGAGGAATGCGCTGAAGTCAGCGCCTGCGGCCTGCCGTTGCATTCGCCACCCCGCACGGAACGCCGGGTTGGACCAGGTCGCTGTCACTTGGCTGAGCCAGGCGCGATAGGCGGCATCCTCCACCATGCCGTGCTGGCGCTGCAAGAAGATGTCCTCGTGATTGGTGATGGTGGCCCGGACCATGCCCCCGAGGAACTGCTGAAGCTCGGTGGGGGTCAGGTCTTCGGCGCCCGCCATGGCTTTGCGGAACGCAGTCGCCACCGCCGGATCGGTCTGTTGCATGGCCATCTCCGCTGTGCGGCTGGCGCGGACCTGGGCGATGGTCGCGCGTTGGTTCTTCTCCGTCTGCCGCACCTGCCGGTTCACTTGACGGACCTGGAAGTAGAGGAACACCAGCGAAACCAGCACCGCGACGCCGCTCGCAAAACTGCCGAGCGACGCGAGATCGGAAAGTGACATGGACGCCCCGGCCATTTGAGTAGGTCGGTCAGCCTAAGCGCAGCCGTAGCTCACGTCCCGAATGGTTTGCATTCCACCCGGACCTTCCGAGCGTCCATTTTTCTGCGCATGTCCCTATCCGGTGGACGTAGGTAAAAAGTGTCGTCCATTCCGGATTTGTGGTTACCACTCCCCGCAAGGGGGAGGGGAATGCGCGGGTTCTGCCAGCTTTCAGATTGTCAGCCGTCCTTGCCGCTCGGTTTGCCGTCGACGATCTGGTCGAGATATTCCGACAGGCCGTAGCCGACCAGGCCGTCGCAGCGGTACTCTGTGAAGCCCTCGGTGATGCGGGTGTTGAGTTCGCTGCCGTCGGCGGCCTTGCGGCGGCTGCGCAGCGGGATCAGCGAGATCACCTTGCCATCGACTTCGTAGGACTTGCCGGCGCGGGTCTTCACCTTGGCGCGCAGCGCGGTCTGGTAGCCGTTCTCATCCCAGTCGGTGTCCATGACGCATTCGCTGATCAGGTCGTAGACCCCGTCGCGGAACACCATGCCGCCCTGGTGCGGCTTACCCTCGGCGCCGGTGACGATGGACAGCATCATGCCGAAGTCGCGGCCGAAGTTCATCGGGCACCAGCGATACCAGTTGATCGCCGACCAGTGGCGCGGGCCCCAGGACTTGTCGCGCAGGCCGTAGCCGTCGATCTCGAACACCTCGCCGCCGACCGTGAACCGGCCCTTGGCGGCGACGTGCTGTTCGTAATGGGCCTTGGCGAAGGACTTTTCCGGGTCGATCTCGCGCGGCTTGCCGTCGGCGCGCACGGTCTCGCCGCCGAACATCGGGCTGACCCCCTCATAATCGAGCGCGACCGTGCAGGCGAGGTGAGGATTATCGCGGAAAGCCTTTGACGGATCGGCCATTTCGAACGCCCGATCCAGCAGGCAAAGCTTGCCTTCATAGGTCAGTTTCAGCCGCTTGAACGGCTCGACCACCTCGATCTTCAGGCCGCCGGCGTTCATCTCGGCATTGCCGCTGATCTTCGGCCGCCCGAACATGAAGGCCACGCGTCCGCCCGGCAGATAGAGGCAGACGCTCATCTCGGCATAGCCTTCGTTCGGCCGGTTGCCGATGCGGAACCACCCGCCCACCGTCGTCTTCGGGTCGAAGACGTTGAAGTACATGCTCTCATTGTAGTTGGCGGCCGCGTCGGGGGTGTGGGTGTACTCGTCCTCAGGCTCCAGACGGGTGACGAATTCGGCGGTGGCTTCAGCCATGGGCGATCTCCTGGAATCGGTTCGGTTCAGGCGGGCGAAGCGGCGCGCTGGTGCGCGCGATCGACGGCCCGTTCGATGGTTTCGACAAAGGTGGCGAAGAGGGCCGGCGGCAGGTCGTGGCCCATGCCGGGGATGACCCGCAGTTCGGCGCCCTTGATGTTGGCGGCCGTGTCGCGGCCGCCGGCGACGGGCACCAGCGGGTCGGCCTCGCCGTGCAGCACCTGCGTCGGCGCGGTGATCCTGGCGAGCTGAGCGCGGCGGTCGCCGGAGGTGCGGATGGCGGCCATCTGGCGCGCCACGCCGGGCGGGTTGAAGGCGCGGTCGGCCTCGGCGCGGGCGCGGGCGGCCAGCGCGCCGTCCGGCCAGGGATAGGCCGGGCTGCCGATCACCAGCGCCCGCTTGACCGTGTCTTCGATGAAGTTGGGGTCGGAGGGGTTGGCCGGCCGTGCGTTCAGCGACTCCATCGCCGCGGGCGTCGGCGCCGGCAGATCCGGGTTGCCGGTCGAGGACATGATCGAGGTGAACGAGAGTGTCCGTCCCGGATAGGTCGCCGCGAACTCCTGGCCGATCATCCCGCCCATGGAGATGCCGACGATATGGGCCGCCGGCTTGCCGACCGCATCCAACACCGCCACGGCATCGGCGGCCATCTCGGCGACCGAATAGCCGTCGCCGTCGCTCAACCAGGTCGAGAGGCCGACGTCGCGGTTGTCGAAACGGATGACAAAGAGGCCCTTGTCGACCAGCAGCGCGCAGAAGGCCTCCGGCCAGCGGGTCATCTGCGAGCCCAGGCCATTGATCAACAGCATCGCTTCGTTCTTCGGGTCGCCGAACGTCTCGTATTCGATGGCGACCGCGCCAGACTGCGCCTTGGCCATGCCGTCCTCCCGCGTGGTTTTGTTATGCGCCGATCATGGGCGCCGGGACCGGAGGCTGGCAAGCCTGTCGCAAGGGCAGGGGAGCGCCTCATTGGAATTCGCCACGGCTGAGCTTGCGAGAACATAACAAGAACAATAGCATCGCGGAATGGTTGCCCTGACGCTACGCCGCAAACTCGAAATCCTCACCGACGCGGCCAAGTATGACGCCTCCTGCGCCTCAAGCGGCGGGAGCAAGCGGGACTCGCTGGACGGCCGCGGCGTCGGGGCGGTGACCGGCGGCATGGGTGTCTGCCACGCCTACACGCCCGACGGCCGCTGCGTGTCGCTGTTAAAGATCCTGCTGACCAACTTCTGCGTCTACGACTGCGCCTACTGCATCAACCGGGTGTCGTCGAATACGCCGCGGGCGCGGTTCTCGGTGGAGGAGGTGGTCAGCCTCACCCTCGACTTCTACAAGCGCAACTATATCGAGGGCCTCTTCCTGTCGTCCGGCGTCATCCAGAGCGCCGACCACACCCAGGACGCGATGAACCGGGTGGCGCGGACCCTGCGCGAGACCCACGATTTCCGCGGCTACATCCATCTGAAGCTGATCGCCGGCTGCAGTCCTGAACTGGCCGCCGAAGCCGGGCTCTATGCCGACCGGTTGTCGGTGAACATCGAACTGCCGCGCGACGACAGCCTGGCCCGCCTGGCGCCGGAGAAGTCGCCGGCGTCCATCAAGCGGGCCATGGGCCGGGTCCGCTACGGCATCGAGACGGGCAAGGACCGCTCGCTCAGGAAGACGCCCGCGCCACGCTTCGCGCCCGCCGGCCAGAGCACCCAGATGATCGTCGGCGCCGACGCCGCCACCGACGCCGACGTGCTGGTGCGCGCCGATGGACTCTACGGCGCCTATGGCCTCAGGCGCGTCTACTATTCGGCCTTCAGCCCGATCCCGGACTCGTCGTCGACGCTGCCGTCGCAGCGGCCGCACATGATGCGCGAGCACCGGCTCTATCAGGCCGACTGGCTGATGCGGTTCTACGGCTTCGCGCGCGACGAGATCGTCGAGGGGCGCAGCGACGGCATGCTCGACCTGGTGATCGACCCGAAGCTGGCCTGGGCCCTGGCCCATCGCGGCCGGTTTCCGGTGGACGTGAACCGCGCCGACCGGGAGATGCTGCTGCGTATCCCGGGCCTTGGCGTGAAGTCGGTCAACCGGTTGCTGGGTGTGCGCCGCTACAAGGCCATCCGTCTGGAGGACCTGGCGCGATTGTTCGGCTCGGTGAAGCGGGTGCGGCCGTTCGTGATCTGCGAGGACTGGCGGCCTGTCGCGGCCAGCGACGACATCCGGCTGGAGGCCAGGATGCGAGCGGCGGCCGATCCGCGGCCGGTGCAGATGACGCTGTTCTGATGATCGGGGTTTCTCTCGCATCGCAGACCGACGTGGCGGGCTGGCGAGCGGCGGCGCGGCGCCTCCGAATGGCCGGCGTCGCGCCAGACGCCGTGCGCTGGAGCGTCGGCGACGATGGCGGCCTGCTCGGCGCCGATCCGTTGCCCGACGCGGCCTGTGCGCCGTTCACCGCGCCGGCGGCCGTGCTGGGGCTTGCGGCCAACGCC
Organism: Caulobacteraceae bacterium; assembly: GCA_041691315.1. Classification (GTDB taxonomy): domain Bacteria; phylum Pseudomonadota; class Alphaproteobacteria; order Caulobacterales; family Caulobacteraceae; genus Poindextera. The sequence continues at coordinate 36,670 of JBEPUW010000030.1, forward strand.
CTGCTGCACAAGGCCGAGGGCCGCTTCGACCTGATGTATCGCATCCTTTGGCGGCTGAAGGACGAGCCCGACCTGCTGAAGATCGTCACCGACGACGGCGTAAGCCAGGCGCTTCGGCTGCAGAAGGCGGTCTGGCAGGCGGAGCACAAGATGCACGCCTTCGTGCGCTTTCGCCGCGTCGATGACCCGCCGGCGGATGAGACCGAGACCTATGCCGCCTGGTTCGAGCCGGCCCACTATGTGCTGGAAAAGGCCTGCCCCTTCTTCGTGCGCCGGATGGCCAATCTGCGCTTCTCCATCCTGACGCCCTACGCCAGCGCCGTTTGGGACGGACAGGCCTTGCAGATTGGGAAGGGCGCCGACCGGTCGCAGGTCCCGGCCGAGGACGCACGCGAAGACGACTGGAAGGCCTATTTCGCCTCGGTGTTCAATCCGGCGCGGCTGAACCCCAAGGTCATGGTCCAGCACATGGCCAAGCACTATTGGCGGAACCTGCCTGAGGCGGAGACCATTCCAGGCTTGATCGAACACGCCGCAAGCCGAGCCGCCGCCATGGTCGCCACGCCGCCCACCGCGCCATCGCCGCGCGCCCGAAAGACCCTCGCCCAGCGCGAACCGCGAACGGCCCTGACTGACGACGCGCCGCCTGAATCGATCGCGGCGATCGCCGACGCTATTCAGTTCTGCCGCCGATGCGACCTCTGGCGCGACGCCACCCAGGGCGTGCCGGGGGAGGGACCGGCGACGGCCTCGCTGATGTTCGTCGGCGAACAGCCCGGAGACCTGGAAGACCTGCGCGGCCGTCCATTCGTCGGGCCGGCGGGCGAAATGTTCGACCGCGCGTTGGGAGAGGCCGGCATCGATCGCGAGGACTGCTATGTCACCAACGCGGTGAAGCACTTCAAGCACGAGTTGCGCGGCAAGCGCCGGCTGCACAAGACCCCGAACTCAGGCGAGGTGAAGGCCTGCCGCTGGTGGCTGGATCAGGAACGACGGCTGGTGAAGCCGCGCCTGATCGTGGCGCTGGGCGCCACGGCGGCCGCGGCGGTGTTTGGCCGGCCGATGGCCGTGCTCAAGACCCGCGGCCAGGCTCTCTCGCTGCGCGACGGGGGCCAGGCGCTAGTGACCCTGCATCCCTCCTATCTGTTGCGATTGCCGGACGAGGCGGCCCGGCGGGCCGCCTTCAACAACTTCGTCGACGATCTCAAGGCAGCAAAAGCGTTGACCGGGCGTTCATCGACCGTACATGCGCAACACTGCAATTGAACCGGAGCTGTTTCCTTGCGTTAGTGAAACAATCGGCGTGCCGCAGGCTTGGCTGTGGTGGATAAGGACTTCTCTCATGCGTACTAAACTTCTCATTGCGGGCTTCATGATGGCGGTGGCGCTTCCCGCCACGGCCCTGGCCCAGCCCTACGACTCCGGCTGCGTCCAGCAGAACCGGGATAACCGCGCGGCCGGCACCGTTGTCGGCGCGATCGGCGGCGCCCTTATCGGCGGCGCCATCGGCGGACGTCACAACGCCGGCGCCGGCGCCGTTATCGGCGGCGTGACCGGTGCGGTGGCCGGCAACGCCATCGCCGGATCGAACAATCATCCCTGCCCGTCGGGTTACTACTATGCCCCTCCGCCGGTGCAGGATGGCCGCTACAACGACGGTCGGTACAATGACGGTCGCTATGACCGTCCGACCGGCGACGATGGCCGCTTTTGGGCCGGCGCGCCGACCGGCGTGCATGAGCGGATCGACTTCATGCAGACCCGCATCAACGACTCGGCCAGCCGAGGCTCGGTCTCACGTCACGAAATCAGCGACGCGAACCGCGAGCTGAACTTCATCCGCTCGGAAGACCAACGTCTTCGCTATCAGAGCGGCGGACACCTGCGGCAGGAAGATCGCGACTATCTGCAGGGCCGGCTCGACTCCCTGGGTCAGCGCCTGCACTGGGCCCAACACAACGGCTACTAGCCGAAGCGGGATAAGACACTGGCGGGCTGAGGTTCAGCTCGCCAGACCCTGCCAGATCGCCATCGCCATCCCGAGCGCGCGCGTGTCGCCGGTGGTGGTCGCCCCCATCTTGTTCATCGCGTAGGCGATGGACGTGCGGGCATCCATATCGATGATCACCAGCGAGCCGCCGTAGCCGCCCCAGAACATGCTGTTCGGGTTGGGCAGCGGCACCATTTCGCTGGGCAGGCCGAAGCCCATGCCGAACTTGGCCGGGCCGCCGAGGATCAGGTCGGTCCCCTCGATCTGTAATTCCAGCGCCTTGCGGCAGCCGGCTTCCGACATGAACCGCTTGCCTTGCGCCTCGCCGCCATTGGCCAGGATCGCGTGGATCTGAGCGATGGAGCGGGCATTACCGGTGCCGCCGCCGGCGGGGATCTCCGCGCCGCGCCAGGCGCGGGTGCGGGTCTCCAGCACATTGACGCCGGGATTGCGCGACATGTTGGCGACCAGTTCGCTTTGTTCGCCATCGCCGATCGCCGTGCCCGCGGGCGGCGGGATCAGGTCGCCGACCCGGTGGTCTTCGCTGGCCGGCAGGCCGATATGGAAATCGGCGCCCAGCGGCTCGGCGATCTCTTCGCGGAAGAAGGTCCCCAGGCTGCGCCCGGTGATGCGCCGCACCACCTCGCCGACCAGAAAGCCCTGCGTCAGGGCGTGATAGCCGGACTGGGTGCCGGGCTCCCAATAGGGCGCCTGGGCGGCCAGCAGCGTGGTCATCTTGTCCCAGTCGTAGACGTCTTCCAGCGTGATCGTCTCTTTCCAGCCGGAGAGGCCGGCCGAGTGGGCCATCAGGTGGCTGACCTTGACCTTCTCCTTCCCGGCGGCTGCGAATTCCGGCCAGTAGCGGGCCACGGGCGCGTCGAAATCCAGCTCGCCGCGGTCGGCCAGGAGCAGGGCGCAGAGCGCGGTCATGGTCTTGGTGGTCGAATAGACGTTGACGATGGTGTCTTTTTCCCACGGCCGCGTGCACGCCTCATCGGCCCAGCCGCCCCACAGGTCGACCACCATCTCGCCATTCACCGTGGCGGCGAACGAGGCGCCCACATCGGCGCCCGAGGCCAGGTTGTTCTCAAAGGTCGCGCGCACCGCGGCGAACCGGTCACGCACAAATCCATCCACCGAACCGTCAGCCATGGCCGTTCCTCCCTTGTTTGGATCGACCCTAGCCGAACCTTCGCCGCGCGCGCACCCCAAACCGTCATGCCGGGTCACCCCACCCGTCATCCCCCGCTGGAGCGAAGCGGAATGCGGGGGATCCATGAACACTGGCGCGTGTCGTTGGGCACGGTGGCCGAGCCGTCTGCAAGAACACGCAACGACCAGTGTTCATGGATGGCCCGAACAAGTCGGGCCATGACGGAGAGGGTTTAGCGGGCTAGGCTGAACCTCCACCTTGGAGGAAGCGCCATGGCCGTCGAAGTCCTGCCGCCGATCGTCTCGTCGCTGCAGCCCAGCAACCACCCCTATCTGAACGGGGCCTGGACGCCGCTGATGCAGGAGGTCGACGCCACCGACCTGCAGGTGATCGAGGGGGTCATTCCGAGCGACATCGACGGGGTCTATCTGCGCAACACTGAAAACCAGGTGCACCAACCGCTGGGGCGTTTCCACCCCTTCGATGGCGACGCCATGATCCACCAGATCGAATTCGCCGGCGGCAAGGCCAACTATCGCAACCGCTTCGTGCGCACCCGCTGCTTCCAGGCCGAGCAGGAGGCCGGCGGCTCACTCTGGGGCGGGCTGGCCGATCCGGCAGCCACGGCGCTGCGTCCCGGCTACGGCGCGCACGGGTCGCTGAAGGACAATTCCAGCACCGACATCGTGGTCCACGCCGGCAAGGCCTTTTCCACCTTCTACCAGTGCGGCGAAGGCTATCGGCTCGATCCGCTGACGCTGGAGACCCTCGGCGTCGAGGGCTGGGTCCCGATTGACGGCGTCTCGGCCCATGCGCGGGTGGATGAGGCCACCGGCGAGATGATGTTCTTCAACTATTCGAAGTCCGCGCCGTACATGCACTACGGGGTCGTCGACCGGGACAACCGGCTGACCACCTACATGCCGATCCCGTTGCCGGGCCCGCGCCTGCCGCACGATATGGCCTTCACCGAGCATTATTCGATCCTGAACGACCTGCCGGTGTTCTGGGACGCCGAGCTGCTCAAGCGCAACATCCACGCCGTGCGCCTGCACGAGGGCGTGCCGTCACGGTTCGCCATCGTGCCCAGGCACGGCGGCGCGATCCGCTGGTTCGAAGCCGCGCCCACCTATGTGCTGCACTGGCTGAACGCCTATGAGGAGGGCGACGAGATCGTCCTCGACGGCTATTTCCAGGAAGATCCGATGCCGCGGCCGCACAAGGAGGCGCCGGCCGGGTTCGAGCACATGATGGCCTATCTGGACGAGCACAGCTTCCGCTCCAAGCTGCACCGCTGGCGCTTCAACCTGGCCGACGGAACCACGCGCGAAGAGCGGCTGGACGACCGGACCATGGAGTTCGGCATGATCAACCAGCGCTTCGCCGGCCGGAAATACCGCTATGCCTTCTCGACCGTGAGCCAGCCGGGCTGGTTTCTGTTCACCGGCTTCGTCAAGACCGACCTGGAGACACGGACCAGCAGCGAATACCTGCTGCCGCCCGGCCGCTACGCCTCGGAGGCCCCGTTTGCGCCCCGGATCGGCTCGGTGGATGAGGACGACGGCTATCTGGTCAGCTTCATCACCGACGAGAACACCGGGACGTCCGAATGCGTCCTCATCGACGCCTGCGACCTCGCCGCCGGCCCCGTCTGCCGCATCGCGCTTCCGCACAAGATCTGCAGCGGCACCCACTCCTGCTGGGCCGACAGAGCGCAGCTCTAAGAAATTGGGGACACGTACGCATCGCTGATCGCGCGGGCATGACTCCGAGTGTTGGGGATGCGTACGTGTCCCCAATTTCCCTCTGCTCTAGGTTTTCGGAAACCACGGCACGAACCCCGATGTCCGCTGCACGTAGGCCTCGTAGCCCGGCCGGCGGCGTCGCATGCGGCCCTCGACCGTTGGGACGCCGCTCCAGCGGGTGAGCAGGAAGACGATCAGCAGCGGGCCGGGCAGGGACCAGAGGCCGTAGCGGGTCTCGGCCGCGATGAGAAAAAGGCCGACCCAGACGCAGGCGTCGCCGAAATAATTTGGGTGCCGGGTATAGCGCCACAGACCGCGGTCCATCACCGTGGCGCTGTTGGCGGGGTCGCGCTTGAACAGCATCAGCTGCCAGTCGCCGATGGTCTCGAAGCCCAGGCCGATGACGCCGATAACGAGCCCGGCCAAGGCGACGAGGCCCAGCGGCGCCGCGGTCGGCGCGACCTGGCCCAGTTGCACCGGCAGCGAAACCACGAACTGCAGCGGCGCCTGCAGGGCGAACACGAACAACAGCGAGCTCTGCGCGAAACCCCAATGCCGCTCGGTCTCGGCCTTGCCGAGCATGGTGCGGTAGCGCCGGTCCGGCCCGTCGCGCCGCCAGCGCAGCAGCAGGTGAATGCCCAGCCGCAGGCCCCAGGCGACGCAGAGCGCGGTCAGCGCGATCTTGTGCGGCGTCGGCGGCCTGCTCTCGACGAAGCTAGCCAGCGCGAGCACCACCATCCCCAGCGCCCACCAGCTGTCGACGAAGGTGACGTCCTTGATCGCGATGCCGATCAGCCAGAGCACCACGAAACAGGCGACCGAGATCGCCGCATTGACCGCCAGAAGTTCCACCAGCCCCATGTCGCCCCCCGTTTTGCCTGATCGCGGGCCTAAAGCCGTCGCTTGTCAATCCTACGCGCGCGGCTTGACGCCGGACCACCGCGTCCCGGCTAATGGCGCCGCTGCAAATATGAGGGCGCCATGATCAAGACACGCATCACCGACCTGCTGGGCGTGCAGTACCCCATCGTCCAGGCCCCGATGGGCTGGATCGCGCGGGCGCAGCTGGCGTCGGCGGTGTCCAACGCCGGCGGCCTAGGCATCATCGAGACTTCGTCCGGCGAACTCGACGCCGTCCGTGAGGAGGTCAAAACGATGCGCCAGCTGACCGACAAGCCGTTCGGGGTGAACATCGCCCAGGCCTTCGTGCGCGACCCGGACATCGTGTCCTTCGTGGTCGACCAGGGGGTGAAGTTCGTCACCACCTCGGCCGGCGACCCGAACCGCTATTGCAGCGAACTGAAGGCCGCGGGCCTGACCGTCTTCCACGTGGTGCCGTCGCTGGCCGCGGCGCTGAAGGCGATCGACGCCGGGGTCGACGGCCTGGTGGTCGAGGGCGGCGAGGGCGGCGGCTTCAAGAACCCGCGCGACGTGGCGACCATGGTGCTGTTGCCGCTGGTCTGCTCCAAGGTCTCGGTGCCGGTGATCGCCGCCGGCGGCATCGTCGATGGCCGCACCATGGCCGCGGCCTTCGCCCTTGGCGCCGAGGGCGTGCAGATGGGCACCCGCATGGTCTCGGCCGCGGAGAGCCCGGTGCACCAGAACTGGAAGGACGCCATCCTGGCCGCCAAGGAGACCGACACGGTGTTCCTGAACCGCTTCGGCCCGGGACCGGCCTTGCGCGCGCTGCGCACCGAAAAGACCACCCGGTTCGAGAAGGAGCCGCCGGCGGCGATCATGGGTGAGTTCGGCCACGCGCTGGACCTCTACTTCGGCGGCGACATGGAAGCCTCGATCGCGCTGTCCGGCCAGGTCGCCGGCCGCATCGACGAGGTCAAACCCGTCGCCCAGATCCTCCGTGAAACCGTGGCCGAGTTCGAGGATGTGATGGCCAGGCTCAGCGAGCGGTTTGCGCCCGTCAGGGCCTGATCAGCTGTCCTCGGCCGCGGCGCGGCGGGCGTTGAGTTCGGTTTGGATGACGGCGTGCTGGGCCTTGGTCAGGCGGTAGCCGATGAAGATGAACACGGCGACGGCTGTGATCAGTGCGGGCCCCGGGCCGAACAGCAGGCCGAGGTTCTTGATGACGCCCGGGTCGATGTGCGCGCCAGGCTGTGAGACGATCGCGGTCGGGAAGTGGATCAAGTCGAGACCGATGCCGGCGATCAGGCTGCCCAGGCCCACCGCGGCCTTGGCTGAGAAGTTGAGGCCGGCGAAATAGAGGCCCTCGCGCCGGGTGCCGAACAGGTGCTCGTGCTCGTCCGCCGCATCGGCCATCGCCGACTGGAAGGCGACGGAGACCCCCGTAGTGACAAAGGTCACCAGCGCCGCGTTGAGCATCAGAAGGCCATAGAGCAGGTTCCCGGCCGGGAGCATGCCGGCGTTGCGCAGCAGCGGCAGCCAAGCCTGTAGCACCGCGAACAGCACCAGGCCCACGATGACCACCGTCCGCTTCTCGAACTTGGGCACCACGATCAGCGAGACGACCGCGCCTATGAACAGGCCCGGCACCGCCGCGAGCTGCACGATCGGGATCAGGCCCGGCGGCAGTTTCCAGAAGAACTTGAGGGCGTGTAGGCCGAGCACGCTGGCGACGCCGGCGGCGGTGAAGATCAGGATCAGGCAGGCGAACAGCGATACGAACGAGCGGTTGCGGAAGATCTCGACGACATCCGTCCAGGTGCGCGCGATGGCGTTGCCGCCCCGCACCTTGACCTGGTGCAGGCGCTTGAGCGCTGGCAGCGTCCCGAACGTCGCGATCACCGCCCCGACCAGGGTGAGCGCGCCCAGCGTCCAGCCCAGGGGCAGGTAGGAGGCGTGCTGTCCGATCTTCGGCCCGTAGAGGAAGAAGCCGGTGCCGAGCAGGACGATGGCCGTCGTCCCGATCGGGCCGACCAGGAAGCGCGAGCCGACCACGACGGTGCGCTCGTCGTAGTCGTCGCTGAGTTCGGCGCCCAGGGCCACGTAGGGCAGGTTGAAGCAGGAGTGGCAGATGCGCAGGGCCACGGCGACGATGGTCACGAAGGCGAACAGGCCCCAGCCATGTAATCCCGTCGGGATCGAGAAGATGACGCCGAGCAGCACCGCCAGCGGCAGGGCGGCGGCGAACATGAAGGGATGGCGGCGGCCCAGCCTGGAGTGGGTGTTGTCGGAGAGCGAGCCCACGATCGGGTCGACCATGGAATCGATCAAGAGGCCCAGGAAGATCGAGAGCCCGGCCAGTGAGTTGGCCAGCCCGCAAACCTGGGTCACGTAATAGAACAGGTAGAGGCCAAGCGCGCCGCTCATCACCGCGTCGACCAGCGTGCCGGCGCCGTAAGCCGCCACCAGCGGCACACCTAGCTTGCTGCGGCGAAGATTGATCACCGTCTGTGCGGCGCTCGGCGCGGCAGGCGCAGGGGTGGGTTCGGCGAGCGGGGCTGCGGGTTCGGCTGTCATGAGCGGTGAGCGTTTCCTGGAAGCGGTGCAATCTGACGAGCGGTTTTGAATGTTATGCCATCAGACGCCGGCCGGGCGCCATGACGGTTTGGTCAGGCGGGATTGCTGAAGCGACTCACGCGGCGGCGCGTTAATATTGGTCGTCTGCGCTCGGACGACCTTCTGGAAGGCTTTCAGACCGCCATGCGCCCGCGCTCGGCTGAGATCGCGACACCGCCCGCCGTCGGCTCGGTGCTGGCCCTGATCGGCAAGACGCCGATGGTGGAGCTGCAGGGCTTCGACACCGGGTCCTGCCGGCTGTTCGTGAAGCTGGAGAACGCCAACCCCGGCGGGTCGATCAAGGACCGCATCGCGCGCTCGATGATCGAGGCGGCGGAGGCTGACGGCCGATTGAAACCAGGCGGGACGCTGGTCGAGGCCACCGCCGGCAACACCGGCCTCGGCCTGGCGCAGGTCGGGCTCCTGAAGGGCTACAAGCTCCTGCTGGTGGTGCCGGACAAGATGGCGCGGGAGAAGATCCAACATCTGCGCGCCATGGGCGTCGACGTGCGGATCACCCGCTCCGACGTCGGCAAGGGCCACGCTGAATACTATCAGGACATGGCGCAGGTGCTGGCGGACGCGCTGCCGAACGCCTTCTATGTCAACCAGTTCGAGAACCCGGCCAACCCGCTGGCGCACGAGACCACGACCGGGCCGGAAATCCTCGAGCAGATGGGCGGCGACGTCGACGCGGTGGTGGTCGGCGTCGGCTCCGGCGGGACGCTGACCGGGCTCGGGCGGTTCTTCGCCAAGGCCTCGCCGAAAACCCAGATGGTGCTGGCCGACCCGGTCGGCTCGATCCTGGCGCCGCTGGTGCTGCGCGGCGAACGCATCGAGCCGGGCTCCTGGGTGGTCGAGGGTATCGGCGAGGACTTCGTACCGACGAACTGCGACCTCTCCCTGGTCAAGGCGGCCTATGAGATTTCCGACACCGACAGCATCGCCGCCGCCCGCCTGTTGCTGACCAGGGCCGGCATCCTGGGCGGCTCATCGTCTGGTACGCTGCTCGCCGGCGCGCTGCGCTATTGCCGCGAACAGACTCAAGCCAAGCGCGTCGTCACCCTGGTCTGCGACACCGGCTCGCGTTACCTGTCGAAGGTCTACAACGACAGCTGGGTAACCGAGCAGGGGCTGATGGACCGCGACCTGCACGGCGACCTGCGCGACCTGATCGCCCGCACCGCCGGCGACGCGGTCACCGTCGGACCGGACGACACCCTGCTGACCGCCTACAACCGCATGCGGCAGGCCGATGTAAGCCAGCTGCCGGTGCTGGACGACGGTCGCCTGATCGGCCTGATCGACGAGAGCGACCTTCTGGAAGCGGTCGAGGACCGCCGCACCGAGGCCCGCTTCGGCCAGCCGGTGGCGACGGCGATGACCGCCAGGCTGCGCACCTTGCAGGCCGGCCAGCCGCTCGATGCCCTGTTGCCGATCTTCGAGCGCGACGAGGTGGCGATCCTGATGGAGGGGCGCGAATTCCTCGGCCTGATCACGCGGATCGACCTGATCAACTATCTGAGGCGGGCGGCATGAGCGACGAGGCGCCAAAGAACCGGCTCGATTTCGCCACCCGCGCCATCCACGGGGGGCAGGAGCACGACCCGCTGACCGGCGCGGTGATGACGCCGATCTACGCCACCTCGACCTATGCTCAGGCCTCGCCGGGCGTGCACCAGGGCTTCGAGTATTCGCGCAGCCAGAACCCGACCCGCTTCGCGCTCGAACGCGGGCTGGCCGACCTGGAGAGCGGAACCAAGGGCTTCGCCTTCGCCTCCGGCCTAGCCGCCATCGCCATCCTGCTGGAGACCCTGGACTCAGGCGACCACGTGATCGCCAGCGAGGACCTCTACGGCGGCTCCTACCGGCTGTTCGAGGGCGTGCGCCGCCGCTCGGCGGGCCTCGATTTCAGCTTCGTGGACATGACCGACGTGGGCGCGATCGAAGCGGCGATTACGCCGAAAACGCGGCTGATCTGGGCGGAGACGCCGACCAACCCGATGCTGCGGCTGGCCGACCTGGAGGCGATCGCGGCGCTGGCCAGACAGCGCGGCCTGGTCGCCGCCGCCGACAACACCTTCGCCAGCCCCTATATCCAGCGCCCGCTAGAGCTCGGTTTCGACGTGGTGATGCACTCGACCACCAAATACATCGGCGGCCATTCCGACATCGTCGGCGGGGCGCTGGTGGTGGGCGAGAACACCGCGCTCAGCGACCAGCTGACCTTCCTGCAGAACGCCGTCGGCGCGGTGGCCTCGCCGTTCGACAGCTTCCTCACCCTGCGCGGCGTCAAGACCCTGGCGCTGCGCATGCAGCGCCACTGCGAGAACGGCCTGGCGGTGGCGCGCTGGCTGGAGGGGCGCGCCGAGGTGGCGCGGGTGATCTATCCGGGGCTGCCCAGCCACCCGCAGCATGCCCTGGCCAAGCGGCAGATGCGCGGTTTTGGCGGCATGGTCACCGCCATCCTCGACCGCGACCTCGACGGCACGCGCCGGATGCTGGAGCGCACGCGCCTGTTCACCCTGGCCGAGAGCCTGGGCGGGGTCGAGAGCCTGATCGAGCACCCGGCGATCATGACCCACGCCTCGATTCCCCCCGAAGCCCGCGCCCGCATCGGCATCGCCGATTCCCTCATCCGCCTCTCCGTCGGCGTCGAAGCCGCCGAAGACCTGATCGCCGACCTTGACCAGGCGTTGCGATAAAACGGTCAGATATCAAAGCATTGGATACCCCCTCCGCTCCTCCCCGCGAAGGCGGAGACCCAGGTTTTTTCAGGATGTCTGGGTTTGCCCTGCGCCCTCAAGAGGCACCGCCAAGATCGCCAAGGACGCCAAGAAGAGCGCACCTCTCGGCGAGCTTGGCGTCCTTGGCGGTAAAAAACCTGGATCCCCGCCTCCGCGGGGATGAGTCGATAAAATAACGGTCGCTAGGCAGCCGCAGAGGCCTCGCTCAGGTCCAAGCCCAGTGCGTCAACCAGCCCTCGATGGCCCGCCGGCGTCAGCAGCAGGGCGCGGGTGGGGCCGGTGCGGCGGAGCCAGCCCAGGTCCAGCAGGCGGGTCATCAGGCGGGCGGCAAGCGGGCCGGCCAGGTGGCGGCGGCGTTCGGTCCAGTCGAGGCAGGGGCGCATCTGGCCGCGGCGGGCGGCCTTTGGCGGGCTCAGATCCACGCCGAGCGCGCCCAGGCGTTCCCGGCCGGCCTCGGTCAGGCGGTAGCGGTCGGGGCCATCGGGCTCGATCAGGCCGCCATGCTCCATGGCGTCGGCCAGGGCCACGCCCAGCCGGCCGGCGATGTGGTCGTAGCAGGATCTGGCGTCGCGCAAGGATCGCGCCTTGGCGTTGAGCGGTCGGGTGAGGGCGCGGGGCGCGGGGCCAAGCACCGCCAGCGCCTCGATCACCTGGGCCACCTGCGGCCCGGCCAGGCGGTAATAGCGATGCCGGCCCTGGGTGGTGACGCTGAGCAGGCCGCCGGCGACCAGTTGGGTCAAGTGGTTGCTGGCCGACTGGGCCGAGACCCCCGCCGCCCAGGCCAGGGCGGTGGCCGGCTGGGCGCGGCCGTCGAACAGCGCCTGCAGCATGGCGGCGCGGGCCGGGTCGCCGATCAGGGCGGCGGGGGCGGCGATATTGGCTTCCATGGCGCGGCTCCTTTAAGCGGTCACCCTAGACCCGGATCGGCGCGGATGGTTCACGCTCGGCTGAAACGTTGCTGGCAGGGCCGGCGCATAGGGAGGCCATGACCTCATCCTCATCGCAGACCGCCGGCAAGACCGCCGCCGCCGGCTGGATCATCGCCGCAGCCAGTTTCGGCTTCATGGTGGTCCAGCTGGACGTGACCATCGTCAATGTCGCCCTGCCGGCCATGTCGCGCGATCTGGGCGGCGGCACCGCCGAGCTGCAATGGGTGGTGGATGCCTACACGCTGTCGTTCGCCGTGTTGCTGCTCAGCGCCGGGGTGCTGGGAGACCTTGTCGGCGCCCGGCGGGTCTATCTGGCCGGGTTCGGCGTCTTCGCTCTGGCTTCGGCGGCCTGCGGCCTCGCGCCGAACGCCACCATCCTGATCGCCGCCCGCGCCGTCCAGGGCGCGGCGGCTGCGCTGATGGTGCCCAATTCGCTGGTGGTGCTGAACTTCGCCACCAAGCATGACGACAAACTGCGCGCTCGCGCGGTCGGCATCTGGACGGCGGCCAGCGGCATGTCCATCGGCATCGGACCGGTCGTCGGCGGGCTTCTGCTGACCAGTTTCGGCTGGCGCAGCATCTTCTGGGTCAACCTGCCGATCTGCCTGGTCGGCGCGGCCCTGACCTTGGTCTTCGCGCCGGTTCCGGCGGCGCATACGGAAAAGCGTCGGCTGGACCTTCCCGGCCAGGCGCTGGCCATATTGGCCTTGCTCGGCCTGGTCGGCGGGGTGATCGAGGCCCGGCCGCTGGGACTGACACACCCGCTGATCATCGGCGCGGGACTTCTGTTCGTCCTCGCCGCCATTGGTTTTGTCGCCGTCGAGCACCGGTCGCGCGCGCCGATGCTGCCGCTGCACTTCTTCAGGAACACCGGCTTCGACGCCGCGGTCGGCTTCGGGATCGCGGTCAATCTCGCCTATTACGGGGTGCTGTTCGTGCTGGCGCTCTATCTGCAGGGCGCCCACGGCTGGTCGCCGCTGCAGGCGGGGCTGGCCATCCTGCCGCTGACGCTGACCTTCATCGTCTCCAACTTGGTCAGCGGGTGGCTGATCGGCCGGTTCGGCTCGCGCTTTCCCATGGTCATCGGCGGGCTGATCGGCGCGGTCGGCTATGTCCTGCTGGTTACGCTGGGCGCCACGAGTTCGTTCGCCCACATGCTGCCCATCTTCCTGCTCATCCCCTTCGGCATGGGGCTGGGCGTGCCGGCCATGACCACCGCCATCCTGGCCGGGGTCGATCACGCCTGGTCGGGAACGGCCTCGGCGGTGCTGAACGCCGCGCGCCAGGCGGGCGGGGCCATGGGCGTGGCCGTCTTCGGCGCCTTGGCCGCCAACGGCCAGGCGGTCCGGGGCCTGCACGCCTCGGGCCTGGTCTCGGCGGTGCTGCTGGTCTGCGGCGCCGGCTTGGCCTGGCGCTGGGTGGCCGGCAAGGCGAGGGGCTAAGCGTCAGGACGCTGGCGCGAAGACGACGTCCTGGCTCGTCACCGTCCCGGCCGTGCGGCCGGGTGCGGTCTGGTAGGTCCAGTAGAGGTTGGTGTGGGCGATGACGGCCTCAGGCGGCGGCGCGCCCCAGGCGGTCTGGTCCTCGGTGGTGTGAGCGTCCGAGACCAGGATCGCGTCGTAGCCCCTGGCGAGCGCGCCGTGCAGCGTCGAGCGGATGCAGGCGTCAGTCTGGGCGCCGACGACGACCAGCCGGCCGACGCCGAGGTCCGCCAGTACGGTCTCAAGCGCGGTGTCCTCGAAGGAGTCGCCATAGATCTTGTCGATGTGCGGATCGCTCTCCAGCGGCGCCAGCTCGGGGACGATGCGCCAGGGGTCGCTGCCCTTCGCACGCTCGCCGTCATAGTCCTGCACCCAGATGACGGGAACCTTGGCCAGTCGCGCCTTCTCGACCACGCCGGCGATGTTGGCGACCACCGTATCGCGCTGGTGCGCCCCTTTGACGACGCCGTTCTGTACGTCGACGACGATGAGGGCGGTGTTCGGTCGGTTCTTCAGAGTGGTCATGGCGCTGACTCTAGCCTCAGAATCGTGACGAATTCAGGGTCACGTCGGCGAACATCCAGGCCTGCTTGAAGTCGCGCCGCGTCGCGTCGGCCTCGGCATGCCGGCCCTGGGCGTCGAGCGCCTGGGCCAGGCCATACAGGGCCCAGCCATCGGCGCGGTAGCTCTTCAGGCTTTCTCGGTAGACGGCTTCCGCCTCTGCCGGACGGTGCGCCTGGATCAAGGCCGCGCCAAGGATGTGGCTGACGGGCTGATGCCAATAAGGCGGCTCGGTATAGCTCAGCCTGGCCTCGATAGCCGCGGCGTTGCGGAAGTCGGTTATCGCCAGGTCGAGGTCGCCGGACTTGCGCGCGATCTCGCCATCCAACAAAGCCAGCGACATGTCGAACATCTGATGCACCGGCGTCCCGAAGGGGTCGAAGCGGCTGAAGTCAGTGGAGACCAGCTTGCCCAACTGCTCTCGATCGGCCCTGGCCGCGCCCAGGTCGCCCTTGTTGGCGTGGGCGAAGCCGCGGGCATAGAGCCAGATCGTCTTGTCGAGGGTGAGTGCGTCCGGCGGCGGCGGCTCGGCCAGGATTGCGTCCCATTGCCCGAAGCGGAGCAGGGTGGCCACCGGCGTGAAGCCGTAAAGCTCGGCGATCGGCAGGGTCTTGGCCAGTTCGTAAGCATCGATCGCCTTGACCAACCGCCGCGAGGCGTCGATCGATGCGTGGTAGCGGCCCTGCATCTCCGACGAGGTCCACAGGAAGTGGATGTTGTGGCCGTAATAGCCGGCCGGGTAGTAGCCCTGGGCCTTGCAGGCGGCGATGTAGTCCTCGTCCACCCTGGCCGCGAGCTCGTTGACCCGCACCGCGTCGGCATACCGGCCCACGCGATAATAGATGTGCGACGGCATGTGGACGACGTGGCCGGCCCCCGGCATCAGCGTCTCCAGCCGGTCGGCCGCCGCCTCGGCGCGCTCGGGCGTGGTCGTGGCTTCCACCGCGTGGATGTAGAGATGCAGGGCGCCTGGATGATCGGGCGCGCGGCGGATGACGTCCTCAAGCGTCGCCACGATCGCCGTGGCGTGGCCCTTGGGCGTGACGCCATCCAGCTGCCAATAGTCCCAAGGCTGGGTGTCCATCATCGCCTCGGCATAGAAGACGCCGGCGTCCAGCTCGTCGGGGTGTGCGCGCCACAGCCGGCCCATCGCCTGGGCGTAGGCCTCGTCCAGGACCTTTCGATCGGCCTTGGGGTCGGGCGAGTAGCGGGTTGCAAGGGCCTCGATCCAATCGCGCTCCTCTGGCGAGGCGCGGGTCTCCAGGGCGCGTGCGCGGCCAAGCGCCTCCCAGGCGGGCGCGACCGCGTCCGGGGGCATGGGCAGGTTGATGTTCGGCCCCAACGCCACGGCCACGCCCCACCAACAGATGGCGCAGTCGGGATCGAGCCTGGCCGCCTCGCGGAACGAGCGGATCGCTTCGGCATGGTTGAAGCCGAACAGCAGGTTGACGCCCTGGTCGAAGAACTTCTGGGTGTCGGGGTTCCGGCTCGAGATCCGATGGTGGTGGTCGCCAAGACCCTTGAACACCGGCGCGCCCGGCTTGTCCGCCTGGCCGCCGTAAGCCGCCGGCATGGGCGAAAGCGAGACGCCCATGTTCATCGGCCCCATCGGCATGCCGCCCATGGGCGCCGGAGCGCCAGCTCGGGCGGGCGAACCGATCAGGACGCCGGCTGCCAGAGCCGCGAAGACACTGAGAAAACGCATGGTTTGCCCCCCGCGCTGCTCACCGCGCGAGAGTTTGGGCGCATGGCCCAGGCTGTCAAGCTTGCGCGCTAGACGCTGATGGCGCGGTCGGTGGCGCGGACCAGGCCGTCGATGATGCCGGGTTCGGTCGAGGCGTGGCCGGCGTCCCAGACCACCTCGAATTCGGCCTTGGGCCAGGCGGTCTTCAGCCGCCAGGCGGATTCCATCGGCGTGACCACGTCGAAGCGGCCCTGCACGATCCATCCCGGGATGTGCTGGATCTTGCCGATGTTGTTGAGGATCCAGCCGTCTTCGGAAAAGAAGCCGCGGTTGGCGAAATAGTGGCACTCGATGCGGGCGAAGGCGACGGCGAAGTCGACCTCGTTGAACTTGGCCGGCCTTGCTTCGGGGCCGCGCAGCGAGATGGTGTCGCCCTCCCACTGGCTCCAGGCCGCCGCCGCGCTGGCCTGCACCTTGGGATCGGCATGGGTCAGGCGGCGGTGATAGGCGGCGAGCAGGTCGCCGCGCTCGGTCGGCGGGATCGGCTCGATGAAGCTCTCCCAGGCGTCGGGGAACATCATCGAGGCGCCGTCCTGGTAGAACCAGGCGATCTCGCGCTCGGTGAGCAGGAAGACGCCGCGCAGGATCAGCGCCTCGACTCGCTCCGGATGGGTGATGGCGTAGGCCAGGGCAAGCGTCGAGCCCCAGGAGCCGCCGAACACGGTCCACTTCTCGACGCCCATATGCACCCGCAGGCGCTCGATGTCCTCGATCAGCGCCCAGGTGTCGTTCTCGGCCAGCTCGGCATTGGGCCGCGACTTGCCGCAGCCGCGCTGGTCGAACAGCAAGACGCGCCAGCGGCTGGGGTCGAAGAAGCGCCGCATGGTCGGATTGATCGCCCCGCCAGGGCCGCCGTGCAGCACCACCGCCGGCTTGCCGCCGGCCCGGCCGCATTCCTCGTAATAGATCTCGTGGCGTCCGCCGGTGGGCAGCCAATCGAACCTGGCCGGCTCGATGTCCGGATAGAGGCCGCGCCTCGCGCCATGGGCGACAGCGGGGGCGAGCGGGGCGGTGGAGCGTTCCATAAGGCGATCTTACTTCGGAAAGCGGCGGTCCAGCCAGTCGATGATGGCGGCGTTCACGGCCTTGGGCTGTTCCTGCTGCGTCCAGTGGCCGGAATCGCGGATCAATGTCTTTTCCAGGTCGGGAATATAGGCCTCCATGCCGTCGGCGGCCGATGGCGGCAGCACCGCGTCCTGCTCGGCCATGATCATCAGCGAGGGGACCTTGACCTTGTCTTCCAGGTCCGCCGATCGCTCCCAATTGCGGGTGAAGTTGCGGTACCAGTTGATGCCGCCGGTGAAGCCCGTGCGGGTGAAGGTATCGACGAAGACGGCCAGTTCGTCGTCGCTAAGGAACTTGCCGCGCGGGTCGAAGGCCGGGTCATAGGCCTTCAGGATGTTGACCAGAGCGAAGGCCGAAGGGTCGCCCGGCTTGCGTTCGGTGGCGAAGCCCTCGGACGGCAGCTGGCCTGGGATCGGCCGGCGCAGGAAGAAGTTCATCGACTTGGAGACGTCGGCGTCCAGCACCGCATCGGCCTCGCCGGGCTTCTGGAAGTGGACGATGTACATCTCCTCGCCCAGCCGGGCGCGCATGATGGCGATGGGATCGGCCGGCGACCTGGGCGTGAAGGGGGTGTTCAGCCCGATCACGCCGGCGACCCGGTCCGGGTGGCGCAGTGGCATCTGCCAGACCACGAAGCCGCCCCAGTCGTGGCCGGCGAAGATCGCCTTCTGGACCTTCAGGTGATCGAGCAGGCCGACCAGGTCGCCGGTCAGGTGTTCGAGATCGTAGGATTCGACCGCGGCCGGCCGGCTGGTCAGGCCATAGCCGCGCTGGTCGGGCGCGATCACCCAGCGGCCGGCGGCGGCCAGGGCGGCGATCTGATAGCGCCAGGAAAAGGCCAGCTCCGGAAAGCCGTGACAGAAGACGATGGGAATGCCGCCGCGCGGCCCCGCCTCGTAATAAGCCATGCGGATGCCGTTGGTGTCGACGTACTGGACGGGCGGCATCTGGCTGGTGAGGGCGTCAGGCATGGCGGTTGTCCTTGGGCTTGGCGGCATCTGCATTAGCGGTTTCGCCGGCCGCGAAACAGGGGCTAGACCGAGCGCGGCCGAGCTAGGCGGCCGGCTTGGTCAAAGCAGCGAAGGCCAGGGTCGCCCAACCGGAGAGCAGCAACAGCCCGCCGATCGGCGTCACCGCGCCCAGCCAGAGCTGGCCGCTGAGCGCCATGGCGTCCAGCGAGCCGGAGAAGATCACGGCGCCCGCCAGAAATAGCCAAGCCGCGACGCCGGCCGCGCGTGCGCCTTCGCGAATGAGCGCCGCCGCCGCGAACACCGCCAGGGCGTGGATCAGGCCATATTCGCCGGCCGTCCGCAACCAGTCCTTGGACGCCCCCGTCGCGCCGTGCGCCCCGAAGGCGCCGGCGGCAACGGACACAAAGCCGAGGATGGCGGCGAGGCCGAGCAGAACCCTATTCCTCGTCATGGCCCGACTTGTTCGGGCCACCATGATCCCCGTGTTCGATCAGGTGTTCATGTTGGGGTGGACGGCCCCCGAACGGCATCGATGTGCCAGA
>JBEPUW010000031.1:0-53542 GCA_041691315.1 Caulobacteraceae bacterium
TCACCACGATGGTCACGGCGCCGGCCTGGATATCCTGGGCCGGCAGGTAGGCCTGGGCGACGAAATAGCCGCGCCGGTTATAGAAGTCCGAAATCCGGGCGGCCATTTCGCGCAGATCGCGCAGGTCGAGCTGGCTGCCAGGCCTGAAGCCGGCGACGGCGATCAGCTCGGCTTCGGGGAACAGGGTCTCCCCAGTCACGTGCAGCGACTGGACCTCGACCTTAGGACCAGCAGGTCCCAGGTCATGGGCCTTGCCGCCGCGATCGATGCGGATGTCGGGAATGGTTCGATCAGGCTCCGGCGCCGGCGGGATCTGCTGGAACTGGCCGCCGGCGCTGACCACCGGCGGCGGCGCGGCCAGCGCCCCATTGCCGGTCGCCACGAGGACGCCCACCGCCAGGGCGGTCGCGAATAGGCTCGATTTCAACATAGCCACCTCGGCGCCATCCCCGGACAGGTCGCGTCGCCCACATCGTTGACGGTGGGTGCGCGGTCTTCAGCGATGGTCTTGGTCGGACGGACGAAGAGTGTCCCGGGTAACGAACTGGACAGGAAACCTTACGGTTCCAAGATTATATAAATATATTTCGGTAAAGTGACAATTAAGACTTAATTAATCACGTTCGACCGAATAGTAAGTATGGATAATTTTGTTTATCTATCGGCTATTGAATTCGAATATGGGGTCTATGTGTATAATAAATACTTATGAAGCTTCACCATGGAGATTGTTTTATTTTCAACCTTCACTATTCAGGTCTCCGTCGAGCCCCGACGCCCCATCACGGTTGATCTCATGGGGCCGCCCAACGTAGCCTCGCTGAAACATTTTGGCGGGGCCGTCCTGTTCGTTCTGCAGCAGATTCACCAGACCGCTGCGGCGGAGCCCGACAAGCTCGCCGTGGTCTTCAACGGCCGCGCCATCGGCTATGGCGATTTCTGGCGGCTGATCGAGGGGTGTCGGCGCTCGCTGCAGCCGCACCTGCCGACCCAGGGCATCGGTGTTTTGTCGGTCGACAGCATATTGGAGGGGTGGATCCTCAGCCTGGCCCTGCGCGGCCTGGGCCTCGATGCCGCGGTAACCCGAGGCGCCGACCAGGTCGGCCTGTTCGCCGGCCTGGACGTCGCCTGCGTGATCAGCCTGGAGTCCGAAGCCAGGTCCGGCTTCACCGCGCCGGCCGGAGCCAGGGTCCTGCGCATCAGCAACCCGTCCCATCAGTCGATCTCGCCAGACGACCCGCTGCCGCCGCTGCCCGATCCGTTGGCCGCCGGCGGCCAGGTCCTGCTCACCTCCGGCACGACAGGCGAGAGCAAGAAGGTGCTGCTGAACTGGGGCTGCGCCGCCGACCCCATCCTGGCGCGGGCGCGGCGCTATCGCGACCTCGGCGAAAAATACCGTCAGCAGGGCGCCGACACCGTGCTGAACATTTTCGGCCTCGGCCTATGGACCGGCGCCGGGCATCTGTGGCCGCTGTTCACCTGGTCGCACGGCGGCGCCATCGTCATCCATGAAGGCCACGACCTGGAGCGCGCCTTCGACTGGCCCGGCATCACCCACACCCTGGCCACGCCGGCCTTCCTGGCCGTGCTGATGGCCGCGCCCGAGGGGGCGTTTGCCTACCAGCCCGACATGCAACTGAACGTCGTCTCCGGCGCGGTGACGCCGGCTCTGGCGCGCGAGACGCGGCGGCGGCTGACGCCGCGCATCCTGGTCAACCTGTCGTCGACCGAGGGCGGCGGCTGGGCGCGGACCCTGATCGAGACCGACGAGGACCTGCGCTGGTACCGGCTCGATCCGACGCGGACGGTGCAGGTGGTCGACGACGCCGACAATCCGTTGCCGCCGGGCGAACTCGGCCGCGTGCGCATCAACCAGCGCATCGACGGGCCTACCGGCTATCTGGGCGACGCCGAGACATCGGCGAAGTTCTTCTCGGACGGCTGGTTCTATCCCGGCGATCTCGGCATTCTGGACGGGACCGGGCGCCTGGCCCTCTACGGCCGCTCGACCGACATCGTCCACATCCGCGGCGGCAAATACCCCGCCGCGCCTTGGGAGCGGGAGATCCAGGAGGCGCTGGAGTGCGACGGTGTCTGCATTCTCTCGGGCAGCTGGCGCAGCGAGGCGGAACAACTACACCTGTTCATCGAGAGCCGCCGGCCGATCTCCAGCCAGGCCCTGACCCAGGCAGTGCGCGCGACCCTGTCGGGTTTCCCAGGCGTCCACATCCATGTGATCGAGGCCCTGCCGCGCACGGCGAGCGGCAAGATCAGGCGCATCACGCTGGCCCAACAACTGCACGCGGGCGTCTACGGCCAGGAGGCATGAGCGATGCTGCTCTCTTCAGCCCCCGGGCGTCTTGGTGCTCATTGCGGTGTTTCCACCGGCGGCGGGCCCATCAGTGGCGCCCAGGTCTTCACCGACTTCAGCGCCGGCGAGGCGGCTGCCTGATCGAAGCCGGCGCGGATGGCCGCAAAACGGAACTCGATGATCTCGCGGAAGCGCGGGTCGGTGAAGATGTACAGATTGCCGTCCCGGATCGCCTCCACCACCCGCGCGCCGACGATGTCGGGATCGATGCCGCTGGCGACGGCTGAGGCGACAGCGCTGCCGGCGGCGGCGAAGGAATCGCCGCCAACCGGTTGCACGCCGCCGTAGCGATCCTGACGCGCGCGGCTGCTGTCGGCGATGCGCGTGCGCACATAGCCGGGGCAGAGCACCGACAGGCCGATGTTGAGCGGCGCGAGTTGTTGCGCCCAGCCCTCGCTCATCGCCACCACGGCGTATTTGGTCGCCGAATAGGGCTCGGAGCCCGCGCCGCTGATCAGGCCGGCGATCGAGGCGGTATTGACGATGTGGCCGCCTTCGCCGTGGCTCTGGATCAGCGGGACGAAGGTCTCGACCCCATAGACCACGCCTTTCAGATTGACGTCGACGATCCAGTCCCAGTCGCGTGCGGAAACCGTCCCGACCGGCCCGCCGGTGGCGACTCCGGCATTGTTGCAGACCAGGTGGATCTTGCCGAAGGCGGCGATGGCCTCCAGGGCCGCCTCGCGCACCGCGGCGCGCTCGGCGACGTCGATATGTACGGCCCGGGCCTTGATCTGCTCGGCGGCCAGGGTCTGGACCGCCGCCCTCGCCGCCTCGACGTCGATGTCGGCGACGACCACGTTCATCCCTTCGCGGCCGAAGGCGCGGGCCATACCAAGCCCGATGCCGCTCGCCGCGCCGGTGATGAAGGCGGTCTTGCCCCTGAAGTCCTGCATGTCGCGTCCCCTTTTTCGCTCAGCTGCGCAGCATCGGCCTACAGGACCCGCCGGACAACGGGAAAGCGCGACTCTGTGCGGGTTGCACTGCATGCCCCGATCGAACAGGGTCGGTGCGATGATCGAGCTGATCAAAACCTCCGATGCGGTGCGGCTGTCCTTTCTGCGCGCGGTGCTGAAGGACGCCGGCATCGAGACCGCCGTGTTCGACGCCGGCGCCGGCTCGCTCTGGGGCACGGCGATCACCTCGCGCCTGATGGTCGATGAGGCTGACCTGAATCAGGCCAAACGTGTGATCGCCGACGCTGAACGCCAGCTCGGCGATTGAGGAAAGGTCTTTCTGGATGGAGCACATCGACGTGCTGGTCGTGGGCGCGGGCATATCCGGCATCGGCGCCGGCTATCACCTGCAGACCCTGTGTCCGGACCGCACCTACGCGATCTTCGAGGGCCGCGAAGCGATCGGCGGCACCTGGGACCTGTTCCGCTATCCCGGCGTGCGTTCGGACTCAGACATGTACACGCTGGGCTTTTCCTTCCGCCCCTGGAAGGAGGCCAAGGCGATCGCCGATGGACCGTCCATTCTCAACTATCTGCGTGAGACGGCCCGGGTCTTCGGCATCGACCGGCACATCCGCTATGGCCGCCAGGTGAAGCGCGCCGCCTGGGATTCAGGCCAGTCCCGCTGGACGGTGGATTTCGAGAGCGGCCCCAAGCGAACGCCGCAGCAGGTGACCTGCGACTTCCTCTTCATCTGCGCCGGCTACTACAATTATGCGCAAGGGCACCGGCCGGAATTCGCCGGCGAGGACCGGTTCAAGGGCCTGATCCTGCATCCGCAGGCCTGGCCGGATGACCTGAACTATACTGGCAAGCGCGTCGTGGTGATCGGCTCGGGCGCCACGGCGGTGACCCTGGTCCCGGAAATGGCCAGGACGGCGGCCCACGTGACCATGCTGCAGCGCTCGCCGACCTATGTGGTGTCGCGCCCGGCCGAGGACGCCTTCGCCAACGGCTTGCGCAAGTGGCTGCCGGCCAAGCTGGCCTATGACATCGTCCGCTGGCGCAACGTGCTGGGCCAGATGTATTTCTTCAACTTCACCCGCAAACGTCCGGCGCTGGTCAAGAAGCAGCTGATCTCGATGGTGCGCGACCATCTCGGCCCGGACTACGACGTCGATACCCACTTCACCCCCCGCTACAATCCCTGGGACCAGCGCCTCTGCCTGGTGCCCGACGCCGACCTGTTCGAGGCGATCAAGACCGGGGCGGCCTCGGTGGTCACCGACCAGGTCGAGGCCTTCAAGGCCGGTGGCATTCGCCTGAAGTCGGGCGAGACCCTGGCCGCCGACATCATCGTCACCGCCACCGGGCTGGACATGCAGCGGGTGGGCGGGCTCGAGGTCGAGGTAGACGGCGCAGCCGTCGAGCTGGCCAAGACCTTCAGCTACAAGGCGATGATGTATTCCGGGGTGCCGAACCTCGCCTCGACCTTCGGCTACACCAACGCCTCCTGGACCCTGAAGGCGGACCTGACGGCGGAATATGTCTGCCGCCTGCTCAACCACATGGATCGCCGCGGCTTCAGCGAGTGCCGGCCGGTCAACGACGAGACCCTGGAAGCCATGCCCTGGCTCGACTTCAGCTCGGGCTATGTCACCCGGGCGATGCACCGCTTCCCGAAACAGGGTCAGAAGGCGCCCTGGCGGGTCTATCAGAACTACGCGCTGGACCTGATGGCCTTCCGCTATGGCGCGGTGGAGGACGGCGTGATGCGGTTTTCCGGGTCCGGTGCGTCGAGGCGCAAGCGCTGGGGCGGGCGAACCGCCGGCGGCGCCGCGGATCGGCCCGTCGAGACGGTCGACCCGGGCTAGAGCTGCTTGCGTTCGAGAAGCCGGACGCCCCGACCGGACCCTTCACTGCGCGCGCCGCTGCCGATCAGCTCGACACCGGCTTCGTTGATGGCGTTGGCCACCTTTTCAAGGCTGTCGACGACCGCGCGGACGATGCCGTCACTGGCTTCCATGCGCTGGATCGTCGGGAGTGAGAGTCCGGACAGCCGCGCCAATTCCTTCTGGTCGATGCCCAAGAGCGCGCGGGCGGCTTTCATCTGGGAGCCAGTGATCATTTTGCCATCTATCGTGACGCTTCTCGCATCAGCAAGGGCCGTTCCAGCGTTTGCAGTGCATCGACCAAGGCAAATTTTCACGCCGAACTTCGGCGAAAACGCTTTTGATGCAGGGTTTTCCATCAAGTTACATATGTAGAACAACGTTTTCGAAGATTTTACCATCGATTGTGATGTAGAAAATATCACCTATATATCTGAGGCGATCTCCCCGGCGCCCGGATTGGCGGCGCGCCCGGGCCGGAAGCTCCGACATGCCCAAACGACCCCGCCTACCGCTGATCCGGCTCAGCCCGACTGACGCACAGGGCTGGTCGTGAAGCCGGTCAACCCGCTGCTGGCGGGAATAAGGTGCCGCTGCCCAAACTGTGGCGAGGCGCCGCTCTTCTCCGGATTCTTGACCGTATCATCCCGGTGCGAGGCCTGCGGCCAGGACTTGTTGAAGGCGGATTCCGGCGACGGGCCAGTGGTCTTCATCCTACTGATCGTCGGCGCCATCGGCTGCGGCGGACTGCTGTTCACCGAGATCAGGTTCCACCCGCCGATCTGGGTCGAATTGGTGATCTGGCTTCCAGCCATCGCCGCCCTGACGCTGGGCGCGCTGCGACCCTTCAAGGCCACGTTCGTGGCCCTCCAGTTTCGTAACCACGCCGCCGAGGCCCGCAATGACGATGGTCTCAAGATCTAGCGCCGCGGCTGCGCCGAGCGGGGGCGCTCCGCCAGCCAACCGGTGTGGGCTAAAATCATGATCGTCGGATCTCAGATGCGGGCCGCGCGAGCCCTGCTAGGCCTCGACCAACGCGATCTGGCCAAACTCTCCGGCCTCTCACTCCCGACGATCCAGCGGATGGAATCCTCGCCAGGATCCGTGCGGGCCTTCGTCGATAGCCTGGAGCGGGTGCTTGAGGCTTTCACCGCAGGCGGCGTGGAGCTGATTGCTGACGGAGCGACGAGCGCCGGCCTTGGATACGGAGTCCGCCTGATCCAGCCCAGTGAGAAAAGGGTGACCGCCCATGTGGCGTGATTGGAAGCTGTTCGTGCCCAAGTCGGTCACCGTGCTGCGTCAGGGGTACAGCCTGAGCGACTTCCGCGGTGACGTAATCGCCGGGCTGACCGTCGCCATCGTGGCCATGCCCTTGGCCATGGCGCTGGCGATCGCTTCCGGCGCGACGCCGGCCCAGGGACTGATCACCGCGGTCGTGGCCGGATTTGCGATCTCACTGTTCGGCGGCAGCCGTTTCCAGATCGGCGGTCCCACGGGCGCCTTCGTCGTCGTCGTCTATGGCGTGATCGCCAAGCACGGCTACGACGGACTGCTGATCGCCACCACGCTCGCCGGTGTCATCCTGGTTGTCGCCGGGCTGCTGCGCATCGGCACACTCATAAAATACATCCCCGACCCGGTGACAACCGGGTTCACCACCGGCATCGCGACCATCATCCTGGCGAGCCAGTTGAAGGACATCTTCGGCCTGACCGCCAACCACGTCCCGGCAGACTTCATCCCGAAGCTGCAGACTCTGTGGGCGGCGCGGACGACCTTGAGCCTGCCGACGCTCGGCATGGCCGTGGGCTGCTTCACCGCGATCATGCTGCTGCGACGCTATGTGCCCAAGGTCCCTGGTTTCCTCGTCGTGACCATCGCGGCGTCCGCCGCGGCCTTTTTCCTGGTCATGCCGGTCGAAACGATCGGCTCGAAATTCGGCGGCGTGCCGTCAAGCATACCTCTGCCCAGCTTCGCCTTCTGGTCGTGGGCCAAGGTGCGCGACGTCCTGCCGAGCGCCTTCACCATCGCCCTGCTGGCGGGCGTGGAATCCCTTCTATCCGCGGTCGTCGCCGATCAGATGACCGGACGCCGGCACCGATCGAACATGGAACTCGTCGCCCAGGGCATCGCCAACATCGCGTCGGCCGCCGTTGGCGGACTGCCGGCGACCGGCGCTATCGCCCGCACGGCCACGAGTATTCGGTCAGGAGCCAGGTCGCCTCTGGCGGGGATGCTTCACGCGGCCTTCCTACTCTTGTTCATGATGGTCCTGGCGCCACTGGCCAAGTTCGTGCCGCTCGCCGCGCTTGCGGCCATCCTCGTGGTCGTGGCGCTGAACATGGCCGAACTGCACCGCTTTCGAACCCTGCTCGGAGCCTCAAACGGCGACCGCGCGGTGCTTCTGCTGACCTTCGGCCTGACGGTGATCGTGGATCTGACCCTGGCGATCGAGGTCGGTATGGTGCTGGCCGCCTTTGTGTTCATGCATCGGATGAGCCAGCTCTCAAGCGTCGAAAACGGTGGGTCCCCTCTAATCGACGACGACCAGGACGATTTCGCCCGCACAAACGAGCGCCCCTACCAACCCTATGACGGACTGCCCCACGACACCTCCGTCGTCACCTTCAGCGGCCCCCTGTTCTTTGGGAGCACCAGCGTCCTGAAGGACGCGCTCGATCAGATCGGGCCGCGCAGCAAGCGATACATCCTGCGGTTCGAGGATGTCCCGTTGATCGACCCCACCGGGGCGGCCGCCCTGTCATCGTTCCTGCAGCGCGCGGCCCGGGATCATGCCGGCGTCACCCTGTGTGGCGTTCGCGAGAGCGTCCGCGCCAACCTCGCCCGGACGGTCGCGGCCGGCGTTCTGGCAAAGGTCAGCTTCGTCCGGAGCTTTGCGGACGCGCGGCAGGCGATCGCAACGCCAGCGTGATGGAGTTCCAGAACAACAAGTCCCCGCCCGGCGCCCCGGTCGCTAGCTGGGATGAGCTCACCCAGACGGTGGCGACCGACAACCGCCGCTCGGTGCTTGACGGCCTGCGGCGCGGCGCGGCGGGGCGCTGTCCGAACTGCGGTCTGGGTCGGCTCTTCCGGGCCTACCTGAAGATCAGGCCAGCCTGCGAAATCTGCGGGAACGACAATAGTCAGTATCCCGCCGACGACGCCCCGCCCTATTTCACCATCCTGATCCTGGGCCATCTGGTCATCGGTCCCCTGCTGTTCCTCCCGGTCATCTGGACCTGGCCCGTCGGGCTGCTGCTAGCGATCCTGCTGCCGGCCTTGACGGTCCTCACCCTCATCCTGCTGCCAATCGTCAAAGGGGCGGTCGTGGGTGTGCTGTGGGCGCTCGCCAAGCCCCACCGTCCCAAAGGGACCGCACCATGACGCCGCAAGCCCGGCGCGCCCGCGCCGACCAGGAAGCGCTGGATTTCCACCGCTATCCGCACCCTGGCAAGATCGCCATCGCCGCCACCAAACCCATGGCGACGCAGCGCGATCTCAGCCTGGCCTATTCACCGGGCGTTGCCGCCCCAGTCCGCGAGATCGCGGAGAATCCGGACGCCGCCTACGACTACACCTCCAAGGGCAACCTGGTGGGTGTCATCTCCAACGGCACGGCGATCCTGGGCCTCGGCAACCTGGGATCCCTGGCGTCCAAGCCAGTGATGGAGGGTAAGTCGGTGCTGTTCAAACGGTTCGCCGACCTGGATTCCTTCGACATCGAGGTGGCGACCGCCGACGCCGACGCCTTCGTCGAAGTGGTGCGCCACATCGGCGCGACATTTGGCGGCGTCAATCTGGAGGACATCTCCAGCCCGGACTGCTTCCGCATCGAGGCCGAGCTGCAGGATCTGCTCGACGTCCCGGTCTTCCACGATGACCAGCACGGCACGGCCATCATCTGCTCGGCCGGCCTGATCAACGCCTGTGAGGTGACCGGCCGCAAACTAGAGGACGTGCGGCTGGTGCTCTGCGGCGCGGGCGCGGCGGGCCTGGGCTCGATCACCTTGATGAAGGCCCTGGGGGTTCGGCCGGAGAACACCACCGTCGTGGACATCGACGGCGTGGTCTACCGCGGGCGCCAGGTCGGCATGGATCAGTGGAAGTCGGTCCATGCCACCGACACGCCCCACCGCACTCTGGCAGAGGCGCTGGTCGGCGCCGACGTCTTTATCGGTGTCTCCGCCAAGGGCGTCCTCACCAAGGCCATGGTGGCGACCATGGCGCCCAATCCGGTGATCTTCGCCATGGCCAATCCCGACCCGGAAATCACCCCCGAGGAGGCGCTTGAGGTGCGCCAGGACGCCATCATCGCAACCGGCCGCTCGGACTACCCCAACCAGGTCAACAACATCCTGGGCTTCCCTTACATCTTCCGAGGCGCGCTCGATGTGCAGGCCCGTTCGATCAATCACGAGATGAAGGTCGCCGCGGCCTGGGCGCTGGCCATGCTGGCCCGGGAAGACGTCCCCGACGAGTGGCCATCGCCTACCAGGGCCGAAAGCTGAAGTTCGGCCGCGATTACATCATCCCGTCGCCCTTCGATCCCCGCCTGATCTGGTACGTGCCACCGTTCGTCGCCGAAGCCGCCATGCGCACTGGCGTGGCGCGCCGGCCGATCGCCGACATGGACGCCTATCGCGCCCAACTGCGCCGCCGCCTCGATCCCTCCGCGGGCTTTCTACAGACCATCACCGATGCGGTGCGCTCGGGAACCAAGATGCGGGTGGTGTTCACCGAAGGTGAGGAGTCCGCGGTGATCCGCGCCGCCTACGCCTTCGGCCACCAAGGTCTTGGCACGCCGGTTCTCGTCGGCCGTGAAGATCAGATCCGCGCCAACGCGCTGGCGCTGGGCCTCGACCCTTCGGACTTCAAGGTGGAGATCGTCAACGCCCGGCTGTCCCATCGCAACGGCGCCTATGTGGACCGGCTCTACGGCCGGCTTGGCCGCCACGGCTACTTGAAGCGCGACGTCCAGCGGCTGATCAACCAGGACCGCAACAGTTTCGCCGCCTCGATGGTGGCGCTCGGCGACGCTGACGCTCTCGTCACTGGCGTCACCCGCGCGTTCGACCAGTGCCTCGACGAGGTGTCCCGAGTCATCGATCCGGCCCCCGGCGGGCGCGTGATCGGTCTTTCCGCACTGCTGGCGCGCGGCCGGACGATCTTCGTGGCCGACACCTCGGTCTGCGAGCTGCCGCGCGCGGAAGATCTGGTGGACATCGCCTGCGCCGCCGCCGATGCAGTCCGCAGGCTTGGCCACACGCCACGTGTGGCCTTCCTCTCCTCCTCGACCTTTGGACATCCCCACGGCGAGCAGCCGCAGCGGGTGCGCGACGCCGTCGCGTTGATGGAAGGTCGCGGCGTCGATTTTGAGTACGAGGGCGAGATGCCGCCCGACGTCGCGCTCGATCCTGCCCTTTGGGAGAACTACCCGTTCCAGCGGTTGAGCGAGCCGGCCAACGTGCTGATCATGCCCGCCATCCATTCCGCGGCGATCTCGACGAAACTCGTGCAAGCCCTTGGCGAGGTGGCGGTCGTCGGTCCGATCCTGGTTGGGCTCTCACGTCCAGTGCAGGTCTGCAGGCTCGGGGATTCCGTTTCCCGTATCGTCACCATGGCGACGCTGGCGGCGTTCGAAACCCAGCAAGTTGGCAAGGAGTAGGACGCTGCAACAATTCGGCGTCTCAACTGAGGTTGGTCAGATCGCACTCAATCGGAGTTCGCCCACGACTTCGCCCACCTAGAAGCCGGGCAGGGGGCTACAACGAAGATTGCGAATTCTAAGGCTGATAAGCTCGGCTGGGCGGAACGCTCGGCAGGCGCTCTGCTGAATATCGAGCTGAGCCCGCCCATGTTAAGGTCGGCCGCCTCGGATACGCCGCGGCAAGGTCCACCAAGGCAAGCATGCGTCTGACCGTCTATACCGACTATTCGCTACGGGTGCTGATGTACGTCGCGCTTCATCCAGAGCGCCGGCCGACAATCGCCGAGATCGCCTCCCGTTACGGCATCTCGAAAAACCACATCATGAAGGTGGTCCACCAACTCGGCGTGGCCGGCTATATCGAAACGGTTCGGGGCCAGAGTGGGGGCATGCGTCTGGCCCGGGCGCCCGAGGAGATCGTCCTTGGGGAGGTCGTGCGCCGCACCGAACCGGACCTGGCGCTTGTTCCCTGCTTTGACCCGATCAACGCGGCTTGCGTGATCGCGCCGGCCTGCAAGTTGCGCGGCGCGCTGCAGCGGGCGCGGGCGGCCTTTCTGGCCGTGCTCGATGACTACAGCGTCGCCGATCTGGTCGATAACCGCGACGTGTTGCGCGAACTGCTTGCGTAGGACCCAGCCTCTTGATCGTCGCCGACCATGACGCGTTAGGCAGCCGGCCGATCGCGCTGGAGGATTGGGCCTCAGAGGTCGCTAGAAGAACCAGGGCCTCGCCAAACTCAAAGAAATATGATATATACATGTTTGAGTTTGGCAACTAGGGGTAACCCATGAGCGCTCTTTCGCGTGTCGGCCCCGGCGTCTTGGTGGGGGTCACCGAGTCGATGATCCAAGACCTAGTGTACGGCTTCTACGCCAAGCTTCGTGTCGATCCCGCGCTTGGACCCATCTTCAATCGGGTGATCGGCAAGGACTGGGACGTCCACCTCGCCAAGATGTGCGACTTCTGGTCGTCGGTCTTGCTGATGACCGGCCGCTTCAAGGGCGCACCAATGGCGGCGCACGCCCGAATCGCCGATATCCGGCCGACCCATTTCGCCCGCTGGCTGCATCTGTTCAAAGAGACGGCGGAGCAGTTATGCCCGCCTGAGGCAGCGGCGCTATTCGTCGTCAAGTCGCAGATGATTGCGCAGAGCCTGCAGCTTGGCATCGCAGCCGGCCGTGGCGAGCTACCGCCGCTTAGGGCTGAACGTGCGCCTGCCGACAGCTTTTCGGACAGCGCCGCCGGACGATGACGTGCATCGTCGCCGAGACCTGCAGC
The DNA here is from genome assembly GCA_041691315.1 of Caulobacteraceae bacterium. Classification (GTDB taxonomy): domain Bacteria; phylum Pseudomonadota; class Alphaproteobacteria; order Caulobacterales; family Caulobacteraceae; genus Poindextera. The sequence continues at coordinate 12,145 of JBEPUW010000031.1, forward strand.
CAGAGCATTCGCCATGGCCCTGCCGCTTGACGTGCAGCCTTACAGCCGCACCCCAGAGTTCACCCAGGCGACAGTCCCACCCGGGCTGCTCAAGGCGCATACGACCAAGGATGGAACGTGGGCGCTGATCCATGTGCTGGAGGGTCGCTTGGCCTATCGGATCGATGACCAGCGCCGCCCGGCCTCGGAGATCGTGCTGATGCCTGACAAGCCGCCCGGCGTCGTCGAGCCGACGATCTTGCACGCGGTCAAGCCGCTGGGTCCGGTGCGCTTCTACGTCGAATTCCACCGGCGCGCGAACAGGGGCGAGCGCAGCTAGAAGAGCCCGTGACTTCCAGCGACGGCGCCAAAGACAGTGACGAGACTCACAGCAAGCATGATCTGATGGAAGCGCTCCATCCGATCGAACAGCCGAGCCGAGTTCGCTTGTTGGATCGCTTGGGCCATGCGGCGATGAAGAAGGAGGGGTTCAACGATGAACAGCATGATGGCGAAAGCGAGCCAGAGGCAGACCATGGCGTGCATCCACCAAAACTGGAGCGAAGCAAAGCGCGCCCACGCATCGAGCCGTACGGTCATGTAGAGACCGCTCAAGCCTGCGAGCGCGACGCTAATCCGCGCCTGCCAGGCGAACGCCGCTTCGAACCCGGTGAAGGCGGCAAGCCGGTCTTCAGGCGACTTGGTGCGTCGAACCGCCGGAAACAGCACGGTCGTCACCAACCCCACCCCGCCGATCCATAGAACGACCGCCAGGACGTGGATGGCGCGCGCAAGGGCAATGTCCATGATGGGCGCCAATTGAACGCGCCAGAAACGGGTGATCCGCTACTGGCCGCCGGTACGACGGCGTTACTGCAGTACACGATAGCTGACGTCGGCGCGAAAGTCGGCGCCGGCAGTTTTTCATGATCGGTCACGCCAATCAGTCTGGAGGCCGTGACCTCTTCGGAGACGTCCGGGCCGTCTATGACCGATCGAGCTTGGCCAATATTCAATTTGTGTGACTATGCCCGCAGGGCTCCTCCGGCGAAACCATGGGCGAGTTACGCTGACGACTTGATCGCTGAGCGGGAGCGGTCTTCCTCATCCCGGGCTGCAACCAATCTACAGCTTAGGTATTGTTTGGCCGGTGACCGACGGCAAAACTGGCGTCCGCAGGACACCCGCGGGCAGGCGTTAACACTCTGTCCGCGCGAACTGTCCGGCTGGTGAGAGCATGACCTTGGATCCGCTCATCCTATCGCGCCTGCAGTTCGTCTGGGTGATTGCCTGGCACATTCTTTTGCCCGCGTTCACGGTCGGCCTAGCGTCCTACATCGCCCTCATGGAGGGGCTCTACTTCGCCACCCGGCGCGAGGTCTACTTCCGTATCTCCAGCTTCTGGACCAAGATTTTCTCGGTCTCCTTCGGGATGGGCGTGGTTTCCGGGATCATCATGCCCTTCCAGTTCGGCACCAACTGGAGCCGGTTCTCCGACGCCACGGCCAACGTCATCTCCCCGCTGCTGGCTTATGAGGGATTGACCGCCTTCTTCCTGGAGGCGGCCTTCCTCGGCGTGCTGCTGTTCGGCCGAACGCTCGTGCCCCGCTGGTTGCACTTCTTCGCCGCCCTGATGGTGGCGGGTGGAACGCTGTTTTCGTCGTTCTGGATCCTGGCGACCAACAGCTGGATGCAGACCCCGGCCGGCTACTCGCTGGTCGACGGACGGTTCTTCCCCAAGGACTGGATGCAGATCATCTTCAATCCGTCCTTCCCCTACCGCCTGGCTCACACGGTGACGGGCTTCTACGTCACCGCGGCCTTCGTGGTGTTGGGGGTGGCAGCGTGGCTGATCCGCAGCGGCCGCGCCGCCGCCGAGGGGCGCACGATGCTCTCAACGACCCTTTGGCTGCTTCTCGCGCTCGTTCCCTTGCAGGTGGCGCTCGGCGACGCACACGGACTGAACACCCTGAAATATCAGCCGACCAAGGTCGCCGCGATCGAGGCGCGCTGGGACACCGTGTCGCGCGCGCCGCTGACGCTGTTCGCCATCCCCGACCAGGCGCATCAGACCAATCGCTTCAGCATCGACATCCCGGTCCTGGGCAGCCTGATCCTGGCGCACGACCCGAACGCCGTCATTCACGGATTGAAGGAACAGCCGCGCGACCGCCAGCCCCCGGTCGCCGTCACCTTCTTTGCCTTCCGTATCATGGTCGGGGTCGGCCTCATCATGCTGGCCGTCGTCGTGGTGGGCAATCTGATGCGACAGCGCGGACGCGTGTATGGCAGCGCTTGGTACTTGCGCGCCTGCGAGTGGGTCGCGCCCTTGGGCTTCGTCGCCGTGCTGGCCGGCTGGACCACCACCGAGGTCGGCCGCCAACCTTGGACCGTCTACGGGCTCCTGCGCACCGCCGACTCCGTATCGCCTTCGCTAACCGGCGCCGATGTCGCCCTCTCGCTGGCAGGCTACATGATCGCCTACCTGATCATGTTTCCCGCGGGGATACTGCTGATGGCGAGGATCGTACGGCGGGGCGTCGATACCTCCACGGCCGAAGGGCCGGTGGAAAGCGGCCGGCCGGCGTCACCGATCCGGGCCCTTCCGGTGAAGAGGGACGAAGGCGATCGGCCATGATCCCTTTCACCCTGGATCTGGTGCCGATCTGGACTTTCATTCTCGGCCTCGGTGTCTTTCTCTACGTGTTGCTCGACGGCTTCGACCTTGGCGTCGGCATCCTATTCGGGTTCGCGCCGGACACCGCATCCCGCAACCTAGTCATGAACTCCATCGCGCCGATCTGGGACGGCAACGAGACCTGGCTGATCCTCGGCGGGGTCGGCTTGATGGCGGCCTTCCCGCTGGCCTTCGCGATCATCATCCCGGCGCTCTACTTTCCCATCGCGATCATGCTGCTGGCGTTGGTCTTCCGCGGCGTCGCCTTCGAGTTCCGCTACCGCGACGCGGAGCGCAAGGGCTTCTGGGACCACGGCTTCGCCTACGGCTCGATGGTTGCAACCTTCGCGCAGGGGATCGTGCTCGGAGCCTTCATTCAGGGATTCAAGGTCGATGGCCGCCATTTCGGGGGCTCAAGCTTCGACTGCTTCACCCCATTCTCCTTGCTGACCGGGATCGGGCTGGTGTTCGGCTATGCGCTGCTCGGCGCGGGCTGGCTGGTGATGAAGACCGAGGATGAGCTGCAGGCGCGCGCGCGGCGGCTGGGACGTTTTGCGCTGCTGGGCGTGTTGGCGGCTATCGCCGTCGTCAGCCTGTGGACGCCGGCGATCGATCCGTCGATCTCGCACCGCTGGTTTTCCTGGCCCAACCTTGCTTTCCTCGCTCCGGTGCCGATCGTCACCGCGGTTCTCGCCTGGTTCACTTGGCGCGCTCTAGTCGGTCGCGGCGAGGCGGGGCCGTTCATGGGCGCGGTTGGTCTATTCCTGGTGTCCTACCTCGGCATCGCCATCAGCCTTTGGCCGATGATCGTTCCCCACCACTATACCTTATGGCAGGCCGCCTCCTCGGAGAGCACCCAGGCGTTCCTGCTGATTGGCACCCTGTTCCTGCTGCCTGTGATCCTGCTCTACACCGGTTGGTCCTATTGGGTGTTCCGCGGGAAGGTGCGGGCCGATATCGGCTACCACTGACGGGGGCCCAGCTATTGTGACGAGCGTCTCGCGAGTCCCATGAGCCCCGTCTATCGATCCAGTTCCACGACCGCGAACGTTCCCGGCTTGGGGGTCGGACGCTGTCCGGCGGGCACGGGCAGCACATACTCGGCCGTGGGCAGGTAGACCCTGCCGGTCTTGAGGTCGACGGCGCCGGTGCGGGCGCCGATCTGGGTGGGCACGGTGTCGATGATGGTGTTGTCGGCCTTGCCGGAGAGCGCGATGACCGACAGGGTCCCGGCCAGCCCCGATGGGACAAAGGCGAGCTGTCGCTTGCTGTCATAGATCACCGCGTCGGGGAACCCGCCGACCTTGAAGGTGGCGATCGCGTGGCCGGAGGCCGCATCGAGAATGTCCACGCCGCCGTTGCCGCAATCGGAAATCACCCGACCGCCGGCGACATAGGCCAGGCCGGTTGGCCTGGTGCAGCCCGGCAGATCGTAGCGGGCGACCACGCTGCGGGCCGCCAGATCGACGACCGCCACCTGGTTCTTGTCCTCGACATTGACGAAGAAGCGGCCCCTGCCGTCAGGCGCGCCGAACTCGAGGTGATCGCCGACCACGATCGTGCCCACCGCTTTCATAGCCTTGGGATCGATCAGGGTCAGGGTCCCGGCGTCGCCGCAGATCACCACCACCAGCCCGGTCTTCGGATCGTATTGCGCGCCGTCGGCGTCCTTGGCGGTGGGGATGGAGGCGAGCAGCCTTCCGTCCACGGCGCTGATCACCTTGGCGGTGTTGTCGCCGCTGTTGGTGGTGACGATCAGGTCGGTTCCGGGGACCGGCACGACCGCGTGCAGACGATCGCCGGGCGCAAAGGCCGGGTTCATCTTGCCGGTGTCGGCGTCGATGGCGACGACTACGGTCTGATGCGCCACATAGACCCGCCGGCGGGCGGAATCGAAGCTGGCATAGTCCCAGCCGCCGTCCGGCCCGGCGATCCGGTTGACGACATGCAGGCCGGTGGGGTGAGTCGCATCCGCCGCGCCGGCCGGAACCGAAAACGTGGAGACGAGAAGCGCCGCGGCGAGACCGAGGCTGAGACGGGGGGTCATGGGCTTTTCCTCATAGGGGAGTGTTGGGTGAAGGTGTCGCCGGACCGGCGAAGAGCCGCCCGTCCGGCTTAACGCCGCCGATCAGTTTGAACAACGCTGGCATCAGCAGCAGAACGAGCGGCCCCTGAGCGATCAGGCCGGCGATGATCGCCACCGCCAGCGGCTTCTGCATCGAAGCGCCCAGGGCCAGCGGCGCCAGCGCCAGTATGGCGGCGATGGTGGTCATGGCGATGGGCCGAAGCCGATTGGCCCCGGCGTCGATCAGGGCGCGCTCGGGCGTCACCCCGATCGCCAGCAGGTGGTCGTATTCGGTGAAGTAGAAGATCGCCACCTCGGTGACGATGCCGATCACCATGGTCAGGCCCATCAGCGCCATGATGTTGAGCTCGGTGCCGGTGAGCAGCAGGCCGAGGCCAACCGCGCACGCCGCCAGCAGCGGCATGACGACGATCGCCGCCACGATGCGGAAGTTCTCGTAGATGAGCAACAGCAGCACCATGACGATCGCCATGGCCGCGATGAAGACGCTGGCCAAGCCCCGGAAGGCGGCCTGCTGTTCGGCAAAGAGGCCGCCCATCTCGAAGGTCACCCCGGCGGGCAGGGCGCCGGGCGCGGCGAGCGCCTTGGCCGCCTCCTTGGCCGCCGAGCCCATGTCGCGCCCCTCGACCCTGGCGGTCACCGCCACCATGCGACGCGAATTCTCCCGCGCCACCTCCGTCTGGCCGCGCAGCACGGTGACGTCGGCGATCTGGCCAAGGGTGAGGATGTGGCCGTCGGCGGCCTTGATCGGCAAGGCCGCGAGGCTCTCGATCCGGTCGCGCTGGTCGGGCGGGATCCAGACCCTGACGTTGGTCAGGACGACCCCCGACTGGACCTGGGTGGCGAGCTCGCCTTCCACCATGGCGGTCACCTGGGTGGCCGCTTCGGCGGGCGTCACCCCCTCGAGCGCGGCGCGCGCCAGGTCGAAATGGATGTCCAGCGCGTCGCCGGCGACGATCACGCCATCGCGGATTTCGGTGATGCCGCGAACCTTGCCAAGCCGATCGGCGACGCTCTCGGCGGTGGTCTCGAGCAGGGGCTCGTCCTCCGAATAGAGCTTGACCTCGATGGGCTGGGGGACGGCGGTGAGGTCGCCGATCAGGTCCTCCATGAGCTGGGCGGTTTCGACGTCCACGCCCGGCACCTGGGCTTGGACCTGGTCGCGCATCCCGTTCATGATCGCCTCGATGCCGCGCCGAGGCTGAGGCTTGAGGCGGACGAAAAAGTCGCCGGTATTGGGTTCGGTGAGGCCGCCGCCCAGTTGGGCGCCGGTCCGGCGCGAATAGGTCGCCACCTCCGGCGTCTTGCTGACGACGGCCTCGATCTGCCGCACCAGACGGTCGCTCTCGGCGAGCGATGTGCCGGCCGGGGTGACGTAGTCGAGCACGAAGCCGCCCTCGTCCAAGCGCGGCATGAAGCCGCTGGGCAGCTTCACAAAGGCGACGATCCCGGCGACGGCAAGCGGAACCAGGACGAAGAGAATCAGGATCGGCCGGGCGGTGGTGCGTTCCAGCGCGCCGCGATAACGCGCGGCCAGCCGGCTCGGCGGCCTTTCCGCCCTGGGAGCCGCGTCGCGATAGAGCCGCTCGACCAGGATCGGCACCACCAGCCAGGCGATGAAGAAGGAGGCGATCAGGGCCACGGCCATGGTCAGGGCCAGGGCCCGGAAGAAGGCGCCGGTGACCCCGGAAAGGAAGGCCAGCGGCAGGAAGATCAGAATGGTCGCCGCCGACGAGCCGGCGAGCGGCCGCAGGAACTCCTGAGCCGCCGCCTGCATGGCGCCGAGGTGATCGTCGGGCGTCTCGTGCAGCCGCCGTTCCATATGCTCGATCATGACGATGGCGTCGTCGATGATCAGGCCGATGGCCGCGGCCATGCCGCCCAGGGTCATGATGTTGAAGCTCTGCCCGAGCAGCTTGAGCATCAGGGTGGTGATCGCCAGGACCACTGGCACCACCACCACCGCGATCAGGGTGACGCGGATGTTGCGCAGGAAGACCAGCAGCACCAGGCCGGCCAGCACCGCGCCGATGGCGATGGACAGGGCCAGGTCCACGGCCGAGGAGACGATCAGCTCGCTCTGGTCGTACCAGGTGCGCACGATGAGCCCGGGCGGGGCGGTGGCGCGGGCGGCGGCGAACACCTGGGCCACGGCCTTGACGATGCGAACCGTGTCGCCGCTCGGCTGCTGATAGACCTGGATGCTCACCGCCGGCTGGCCATCGGCGGTGACCCGGGTGAACACCGGCGCGCTGGTCAGCTTCACGCTCGCCACGTCGCCCAGCCGGACAACCCCGCCGCCGGCGCTCTTCAGCACCACCGCTTGGATCTGGGCGGCGCTGGTAAGCGCGCTGTCGTCCAGGGTGAGGAAGAGCTTGCCGTGGTCCTCGATCTTGCCGGCGGCGGAGAGCACATTGGCGCCGGCCAGGGCCGCGGTGACATCGGCGACCGTCAGGCCGTAGGCGCGAAGGCTCGCCGGGTCGGCGACCACCTGGTACTCGCCGATGCCGCCGCCGAGCGAATCCACCCGCGCCACCCCGGGAATGGCGGTGAGCAGCGGGGTCAGGTTGAGGTCGGCATAGCGCCGCAAGGCCACCGGACCGATGCTCGGCGAGGTGAGGCTGTAGGCCGCCACCGGATCGACCGTCGGGTCCATCCGCCGGACCGTGAAGGTGACGCCCGGCGGCAGCGCGGACGCGGCCTGGGCCAGCGCGCTCTGGGTGCGTTGCAGGGCCAGATTCATATCGCTGCCCCAGGCGAAATTGACCTGCAGCTCGGCCTCGCCACGGCTGGTGGTTGAGCGAAGGTTCAGCACCCCGGGCACGGCCCGGACGGCCTGGGCGAGGGGGCGGGTGATGCCTGCGTCCATCTGGCCGATCGGTCGGTCTCCGGCCTCGATGGTCACCGCGATGCGGGGAAAGGCGATGTCGGGGAACAGGCCGACCGGCAGGCCGAAACCGAAGAGCACACCGCCGACGATGGCGATCGCCAGCAGCGCCAGCAGCGAACGGCGATGGTTCGCGATCCTCTGCGTCAGCGTCATTTGGCGGCGATCCGGACCGCGAGCCCGTCCTGCAGCTGATAGGCGCCGGCGACCGCGACCTGATCCCCGGGATTGAGCGCGCCGCTGACCGCGATCCGATCCTGCTGCTCGGGGCCGGTGGTGACCGCGACCTGATGAGCCTTGCCGGCGCGGATGACGAAGACGTGCGAGCCGTTCTCGTCATAGACAACCGAGGCGCGCGGGAGGGTCAGCGCCTGGACCGTCGCGACGGTGATATCGCCCCGCACCGCCGCGCCCAGCGCAAGACCGGCGCCGTCGGCCGGAACCGTCGCCGAGATCAGGTGGGTGGTCGGATCGACGGCCTGGCCGACAACGGTCAGGCGGCTGTCGATCGCCCGGTTCGGATCCAGGGCGGAGACGATCCGGACCGGTTGTCCAGCGGCGAGCCGGGCGGCGCCGTTCGGCTCGACCCCGAGCTGAGCCACCAGCCCGCCGCTGGCGACCACGGTGAGCAGCGGCGCGCCGCTGGCGAGCTGCTGGCCTTTGGAGGTGGAGACCTGCCAGACGATGCCGGCGATCGGCGAGGCGATGGTCTGGCGGTCGCGGCCGCCGCCAGCGGCGGCCTGGGCGGCGAGCGCGGCCTGGGCGTCGGCGACCGCCTTCTGGCCGGCGACAAGCTGGTCGTTGGCCGCCAGCTGCTGGGCATAGAGGCGTTGGATTCTGGCCAGATCCTGTCTGGCGAAGGTCAGGGCGTCGGTCGCCTGACGATAGGCGAGGCCGCTGGCCGGGGTGTCGCCGACCACGACCAGCGCCGCCCCGGCGGCGACCGGCTGCCCGGGTCCGACCAGCAGGTCCTGGACGATCACGTCCCGGGGCGCGGAGATGGTGCGGGTGGCGGCCGCCGACCCGACGATCACGCCATAGGCCTGGATGGTCTGGCTGACCGGGCCGGCGCTCACCGGCGTTACGCTGATCAGCGCGCTGGGAGCGGGCGGCTCCGCCGCCGCCGACGGCCTGTGGACCATGCGCCAGACAAAGAAGGCCAGGATGAGGAAGACGACCGCCGCGACGGCCGCGATCTGCCAGGTCCGCAAGCGCTTCATGGTCGGCTTCCCTCCGCGGGCGGCAGGAACAGAACCGTCTCCAGCCCGATATCGGCCAGACGGCGCGTCAGGCGCGCGTCCCAGAGCGCCACGACCGCCTTGAGCGCGGACTGATCGATGGCGAGATAGGCGGCGCTGTCCAGGTCGCCCCTGGCGAAGGCCGGCCGGGCGCGCCGCGCCTCGGCCTCGAGGCGCGGCACGTCCGCCTCCAGCCGGTCGAGGTCGGCCCGTTCAGCGCTGAGATCAGCATCGGCCTGGGCGACGTCCGCCGCGCTTTGGTCGAGCCGGGCCTGGTATTCCCGCGCCAGCTGTTCGCGCGTGGCGTTCTGAACGGCGATGTCGCCCTGATTTCGGTTGAAAATCGGCAGGGTGACGGTGGCCGTGATCCCGTTGGTGAGGATGGCGCTGGTGTCGCGCTGGCGGCTGTAGCCGAGATTGAGCAGCGGGAACTGCATGAGAATGGCTTTGCGCAGGTTGGCGTTCTGCGACTCATAGCCGGCCTGCAGCGCCAGAAGATCCGGCCGCCGGTGCGGCAGCGAGGCCATGGCCGATTGCAGGACGGCCGGGTCCGGATCGTAGGGTCCGGCGTCGTCGATCAGCGTCAGGCGCACTGTGGGGGAAAGTCCGATCACGTCGTTCAGCTGGCCGCGCGCCTTCTGCGCATCGCGCCGGGCGCCGGCGAGCAGGACGTCGGCGTCGATCCGGGCGGCGAGATCGGCGCCGGCCACCGTCGCGGTGACGTCGCGCCGTCCGAGCGCCAGCGTCGACTGGCGGGCGCGCTCGGACAGGTCGGCATCCAGCTGCGCCAGCGCCGCGGCCTTCTGCTCGTCGATCAGCGCCGTGATGGCGTATTGGCGGGCCTGCTGGGCGATGCTGAACTCGCTCCACAACAGGTCGAGATTGGCCTGACGGGCCGTCGCCTTGGCTGCCTTGAGCGCGGCCGAGTGGGTGATCAGGGCGGTGAGGTCGATGGTCGGCGTGATGCCATAGGCGGTCACCAGGCCGCGCGGATGGTCCGGTATGTCGGCGCTCAGGACCACCTGCGGGTCCGGCAGCAGACCGGCGGAGAAGGCCTGGGCGGCGGAGACGTGGGCGGCGGCGCGTTTGGCGGCGAGGTCGGGGCTGTTCAGCACCGCCAGGATCGCCGCGTCGGTGGGATCGATGCCGCGCTCCGGATCGACCGGGTGTGGCGGCAGGGCCGCCAGACGGATGCGGGAAACGTCGACGGAGAGCGTCCTGGCGCTGGTCGCCAGGTCCGGAGCCTGCGCCAGCGGACGGGCTGTGAAGTGCGCACAGCCGCCGAGAATGGCCGCCGCGCCGAGCGCCACGGCCAGGCGCGCCACAAGGCGCCCCGCAGAGCCCATTTCCCGATCCTGAAACGTCACAGGCGGTGATTGTCGGGCCTCGCCCCTCACGAGGCGCTGACCGTGGGATTGGGAATTTGCAATGTTCGCCCGCCCTGAGCGAACAGGACGCGGGCCTCCAATCCCGGGGCGGCGTCGTGCAGGCTGGCTTCGGCGCCGTGCAGCCGCGCCACCGCCGCCACCAGCGCCAGGCCGAGCCCGCTACCGGGCGTCGAACGGCTGGCTTCCAGGCGGTGAAAGCGATCGAACAGCCGTTCGCGCTCGGAGTCGGGGACGCCCGGACCGTCGTCGATCACCGCCAGCATCGCGCCGCCCGGCTCGACGCGGCAGCGCACGCGCACCAGAGCCCTGGGACCGGCGTGACGCAGACTGTTCTCGACCAGATTGACCAGCATCTGCGTAATCAGTTCGCGGTCTCCCTCGACGAAAACGGGACGGCCATCCGCCAGTTCCAGGCGCTGGCCGGCGTCTTCCGCCGAGGGCGCGAAGGCATCGACGACCGTGCGCGCCACCACCGCGAGATCGAGCCGCTGAAAAGCCGCGCGCCGGGCGCCCCCCTCGATCTGGGCGATGCGCAGCAGGGCGGCGAATGTCGAGAGGATGGCGTCCAGGTCGCCAAGCGCGCCTTCGATCGCCGCGACCTGGTCGGGACCGGATGGGGAGCCGAGGCTGGCCTCGAGGCGGCCGCGAAGGCGGGTGAGGGGGGTGCGAAGATCGTGAGCGATGTCATTGGACACTTGGCGCAAGCTTTCCATCAGAGCGCCGATGCGGTCGAGCATGCGATTGAAGGTGGCGGCGAGGCGCTCGAGATCGTCGCCGCCGCGCGCCTCGGGCACGCGGCGCGACAGGTCGCCGTCGATGATCGCCTCGGCGGCGCCGGTGATGGCGGCGATCCGCCGGCCCATGCCGCGGCCAAGGCTGTAGCCGCCAAGCAGGCCGATCATCACCACGCCGCCGATCGCCAGCAGGAACCGCTCGGCCAGGAGCGCGTCCACCGCCTCGATGCTTTCGTCGTCGCCACCGACCAGCAGCCGGTAGCCGTTCGCCAGATCGGAGGTATAGACGCGGATCCGCTCCCGCTCGCCGTCCGGCTGGCTCAGGCTGAGGTTCGACCAGCCGGGAATGGCGCGGCGCTCCGCCAGCCGCCCGGCGATCGCACGCCCGCCCGCGTCCACAAGGCCGTAGTCCAGCGCCCCTGGCGTCCGATCCCGCTCCTGCACGGCCTGCGAAACGCCGGTCAGGCCTTCGACCCGGAATTCCTGCACCAGGGCGGCAGACTCCGCCAGGATCCGCGCGTCGAACTGCCGTGACAGCGCCGCCCGCGTGGTCAGCACGGTGATGACGCCCAGCACCAGCACCGCGGCGACGAAGGCGGCCGTGTAGAGCGCGGCAAGCCGCAGGCTGGCCGACCTGAGCACGTCTAGTCAGGTTCGCGCAGGCAATAGCCGGCGCCGCGCAGGGTCTGGATCAGTTCGCCGGCGTGGCCCCTGTCCACCTTCGATCGGAGCCGGCTGATGTGCGTATCGACGATGTTGGTCTTCGGATCGAAATGAAAGTCCCAGACCGCCTCGAGCAGCATGGTGCGGGTCACCACCCGGCCGGCATGGCGCATCAGGTATTCCAAAAGCTGGAACTCGCGCGGCTGCAGCTCGATGCGTCGCCCGCCGCGGGTCACGGTGCGGCGCAGCAGGTTCATTTCCAGGTCCGCGACGCGCAGGGTGGTCTGTACGTCCTGGGTCGGCGGGCGCCGCGCCAGGGCGTTCACCCTGGCCAACAGCTCGGCGAAGGCGAAGGGCTTGACCAGATAGTCGTCGCTGCCTGCCTCAAGCCCTTCGACCCGGTCGTCGATGCCGCCGAGCGCGGTCAACAAGAGAACCGGGGTCTTCACGCCGGAGGCTCGGATGGTGCGCAGAATCGCCAGGCCGTCGACCTGCGGCAGCATGCGGTCCAGCACCATGACGTCGTAGGTCTCGCCCGCCGCGAGGAGCAGGCCGTCGCGCCCGGAGGCGGCGTGGTCGACGGCATGCCCAGCCTCGGTCAGCGCCCGTTTCAGGTAGGCGCCGGTCTCCTCGTCGTCTTCCACCAGCAGCAGCTTCATCAACGGACCTTCAGCAAGGTCGAACGGCGCGCGTCAGTCTGGATGAGCGCCTTCCGCGTCATTCTCAAGCACCCGCCCGTTCGCGGCGTCGACGCCGACCTCGTAGACGTGACCGGCGGCCTTGATGTCGAAAGAATAGCGGAGCCCGCTGCCGCCGGCTTCCTTTTCCAGTTCCTGATCGGTGAACATGCCGGGCCGGGCCTTCAGGGCGACGGCGCGGGCGTCGGCCAGCGAGATGTGAGCTCGGCCGGCCAGGGCGTGGCCCTTGAAGGTCGGGGCCATGTGACCTGTCGCCATTGCGCCGCCGGCGCCGGCCAGGACGACGGCCAGAACGGAGGCCGGGAGGATCATGCGGTTCATGTCGGACTTCCTGTGTTGCGCCACCCGGACCCTTGCTGCGCCACCCGTCCCGTCGCGCCGGTGGGCGCAGGATTAAGGATCGCCAATGGTTGGCGCCGGCCACCCAGCCAAGCCGGCCATGCGGCGGGCTCTGCTCGTCGGGGCAATGGGCTGATTCGCCGCGACTATTTGTCGATCTATCAACGTTCAGCGCGTCCATACTCGCTTGCGAAAACTCAGTCTGATTCGGCGCACCGGGAGCGGGGCTATGGGGATGCCAGGAGGGCGGAAGTGGGCGCGGCGCGGCGCGCTGGCGCTGGTGATGCCAACGGCGCTGCTTCTCACCGCGTGCGCCGGCGGCGGTGGCGGTGGCGGCGGAGGCGGAGGCGAGTCGCCATCGACGCCCGCGCCCACACCGACGCCCGCGCCCACGCCGACACCGACCCCCGCGCCCACACCGACACCGACGCCCGCGCCGACACCGACACCGACCCCCGCGCCGACACCGACCCCGACACCTACCCCCGCGCCGACGCCCACACCGACACCCGCGCCGACCCCGACACCCACCCCCGCGCCGACGCCCACACCGACACCGACCCCAACGCCTACACCGCCGCCGACGCCGACGCCTACTCCGACGCCTACACCGAGCTTTCCCACGGCGAACAGTCAGGAGTTCATCAACCAGTACGGCTTGGGTCAGATCAAAGCCGACGCCGCCTTCGCCGCCGGCGGATCCGGCCAGGGGATTACGGTCGCGGTCATCGACACCGGCGTCGACCCGGCCAATGCGGAGCTGACCAGCCCCGCCAACGACATCTCGCCCGCCTCGACCGACGTGGTCGGCGCGCGCAATACGCCGGCCGGCGTCGGCGACCACGCCACCTGGGTCGCCGATGTGATCGGCGCCGAGTTCAACGGCTTCGGCACGGTCGGGGTGGCCTACAAGTCGACCATCCTGTCGGTCCGCGCCGATTCCGTCGGGAGTTGCACCAGCCCCACCAGCAACGGCTGTTCGTTCACCGACGATGACCTGGCCACCGGCATCAACTACGCCGTCGCGCACGGCGCTAAGGTGATCAATCTGTCGGTCGGAGGTCCCGACCAGTTAGGCCCGAATTTCGAGACCGCCCTGCAGAGCGCCGTCAAGGCCGGGGTGGTGGTGGCCGTGGCCGCCGGCAATGACGGGGGCGCCAATCCAGAATGGCCCGCCCTCTATGCCGTCGATCCCCGCTATCAGGGTTCGGTGCTGGCGGTGGGCGCGACGACCCAGGCCGGCGGGCTGGCGAGCTTCTCGGACAAGGCGGGCATGGCGGCCGGCGGATTCCTGGTCGCGCCGGGCGACTCTATCTTCACCGACTGCGGCCTGCCCGTGAACGGCCAGTCCACCTGCTTCGTGGTCTCCGGCACCTCGTTTGCCGCGCCGCATGTCGCCGGCGCGCTGGCGCTGCTGTTGCAGGCCTTCCCCAACCTCACCGGGGCCAAGGCCGTCGCCATCCTGGAACAGACCGCCGACCACACCGGCATCTATGCCGACGCCAGCACCTATGGCTTCGGCCTGCTCGATCTGCAGGCGGCCTTCCAGCCGATCGGGACCATGAGCGTGCCCAGCGCCAACGGCGGCACGATGGCCTCGGCGCCGGCGGCCGGCACGACACTGGCGTCCGGTTTCGGCGATTCCATGCAGCGGACCACGGCGCTGAACACCATTGGCTACGACAGTTTCGACCGGATGTTCGACGTCAACCTGGCCGCGGGCTATCGCGCCGCGCCCAGGCGCAGCCTCCAGTCCGACATCCCGGTCACCCCGCATGTCGCCCAGCTGGCCATGACCCAGGGTCCGGTGAAGCTCAACCTGACCACCGACTCAGAGCCGGACCTGGGGCCTGACCGCCGCGGCCGCGACGACCTGCGCCAGGCCGAGGAGCGGCGCGCCGACGTCAATCTCGAGGCCGATATGGGCCGGCTCAGCTTGCAGGCCTGGACCGGCCAGGGCGGCATGGCGCCGGCCGCGGGACTGGGGGCTGGCGAAAACGCCTTCGCCTCCATCGCCCAGCCCGACCACGCCGTGCGTGCCGCCTACAAGCTCAGCGCCTCGTGGTCGATCGCCGCCGAGACCGGCGGCGGCAGCCCCTACGCGCTCTACGGCCTGACCAATCTGGCCCCGTCGCACTACGACCTGGCCACCGCGCTGTTCCAGCGCGGCCGCTTCACGGCCGAGCTCTCGACCGGCGACCTGATCGAGCCGGAGGGGCCGCTCGGCTCCTTCCTGCCGCGCGGCTCGACCTTCGCCCTGCCGGCGCAGACCCACTTCAGCACGGTCCGGCTGGACTGGGCGGCGAGCGACCGCCTGTGGCTCGCGGCCGAGGCTGGATTTGGCCGCACCAACGCCCAGGGTCAGCTGCTCAGCCTGGCCTCCAACGCGGTCTCCAGCCAATGGAGCCTGTCGGCGCGGACCGCGTGCGAGGCGGTCCGGCCCGACTGCCTGCGCTTCGACGCCGAGATCGGCCAGCCGACCCGCATCGAGAGCGGGACCTTCAGTGCGGTGCTGGCCGACGTCCCGGCGCAGTACGGCGACCCGCTGACCTTCTCGAACCGGACGTTCAGCGCCAGCCCCTCGGGCCGCGAGGTTGACCTGCGCTTCGGCGTCGCCCGCACCTGGGCCCGCGCCGGCGAACTCGATCTGCAGGCGCTTGGCGTGCTGGACGAGAACAACGTGCGCGGCGCGCCGCCCAATCTGGGCCTGCTGGCGAGCTGGCGCTCGCGGTTTTGAGTCCTCGTCCCGCCGGCCTGGCCATCCTCGACCGGGATGGCGTGCTGAATGTCGATGTCGGCTATGCGCACCGGCCGGACCAGCTTGTCCTGGTCGAGGGCGCGGCCGCGGCCGTACGGCGGCTGAACCAGGCCGGCTGGGCGGTCGCGGCGGTCACCAACCAGTCCGGGGTGGCGCGCGGCCTGTTCGGTGAAGCGCAGGTCGGGCGGTTCCACGCGGCGATCGACGCGGCCCTGGCGGCGTCCGGGGCGCGCATCGATGCCTGGTACTACTGCCCCTTCCACCCGGACGCCGTGGTCCCGGCCTATCGGCACGCCGACCACCCGGACCGCAAGCCCAATCCCGGCATGGTGCTGCGCGCCCTCACCGACTTCGGCCTAGCCCCCGAGCACGCCTTCCTGATCGGCGACCAGGCCAGCGACATCGAGGCGGCGCGCCGCGCGGGCGTTCGGGGTTATCTGTTCGAGGGCGACGACCTGGACGCCCTGGTCGCCGAAGTGCTGGCCGGCTCGGCCTGAACACCCTCTGGGAGGGGTTCGTCCATCACCCCGAACCGCTTCAGCACGTTCAAGGTGATCCGGGTCACGAACGGGTCGCCGGCGGCCAGGCCGTGCGCCCATTCGGTGGTTCCGGCGTTGAACACCTCGCCGGGCGCCGCGCTTGAACGCGGCCATGACCGCGTGGCCGCGCAGCACGCGCGCCTGGGTTTCCGCCGAGGCGTCGCCATAGGCGATCTCGGCGACCACTTCGAGCTTCTCCGGCGGAATCAGCGTCCGGTATGGGCTGGGCGTCTCGGCGAAGGCGGCCGGCGCCATGGCGATGATCTCCAGGTCCCGCGGCACGCCAAGATTGCCCACCGCCGCCGGCAGCCCGTCGGCGGCGAAGCGCAGTTCGCAGCCGTCGTTCTCGTAGCCCAGCAGCGGGACCGCATCGCCGAACACGTCGCCGTAATAGAGGTCGCAGCCCTCCAGCGCCCAATGCCGGTCGCGATAGACGGTGTAGCCGCCGATCCCGCGCGCCGCGCACAGCCCAAGCCGGTGATAGCCGCCGAAGATGAAGCTCAGGCCGGTGGTCGCCGCTTCCGGCCGCCCGAACGCCGGGTGGGACCAGAGGTGGGTGGCCTCCGCCTCCGCCACGCTCTCGGCCTCGAACCCTTTCCACTTGTGGCAGACCAGGGTGGTTCCTTCCCAGCGCACCTTCCAGAAGGCGGTGTTGCCGGAAAAGATCGCCAGCTTGCCGCCGCGATCCAGAAAACCGTCGATCGCGTCCCGCTCCGGCCCCGACCAGTATTCGCTGTGCCCGACCAGGATCACCGCCGCGTAGGGCTCCAGCGCGGCCGGGTCGGCGTCCAGGTCGCCGTCGGTCAGGTAGTCGAAGCCGATCGCCTCGGCTTCCGCCCAGCGCACGGAGGCGTGCTCCCACTTGTTGATGAACCCGGCCGAACCGTCATAGGGGCTCTGATCGTGCGCGCGGCCCCAGGCGCCGGTCTCCGCCCCGGCCCACGGCCGCTCCTCGAAGCCGCGTTTGCGCATATTGACCAGACGCGGCATGTCCTGCGGCGGCGCGATCAGCAGCGGCGCGATCGGCCGCTGGGTGGAGAGCCGGCCGATGGCGTTTTCCATCGCTTCCGGCAGCGTCGCCCGGCGCGCCATCAGCGATTCCACGTGCGCATAGGCGCTGGCCCCGCCCCAATAGTTGTAGGCGAACAGGGTGTTGGTGGCCAAAACCAGCACCGCGTGAGCGCCCGGCCGGCCCGCCGGCGCGCGGACGCAGACGAAGTGGTGCGCCTCGCCCCCGGCGTCGTCGCTGAGGGCGATGTCGTAATAGCCGCTGGCCCAATCGGCTCCGACCGTTACCGCGCAGCAGGCCGGCCAGCCGCAGCCCTCGGCATCGGCATGCGCGGGCCGGGGGTGATCGCCGACCGCGACGCGGGCGCGATGCACGACAAGCCGGTCGGCGCCGACCCGGGCGATCTCCAGGTCGCACACGCCGCCGGCCGAACTCGCATGCAGGGCGAAGCGCTCGCCGGGCGCGACGCTGATCCGATCGGTGTAGCAGGCGGTCACACCAAGGCCCTCCGGGCGCTGAAGTGCAGCCAGGCCACCAGGGCGAGGCCCGAGAGCACCAGCCCGCCGCCAAGAATGAGCACACCGCGGGCGTTGGCGTCGCTGACGGTGAGGATGGCCAGGAGCGGGCCGAGCGCGCCGCCGAGAATCTGCGCCGCGCCGACCTGAACCGCGGTCCGACGGCTGGGGTCGGCCTCGATGGCCATGGGCACGAAGAAGGGACCGATGAGCAGCAGCATGAAGCCGTACAGGGCGCTCACGCCGACGAACAACCAGGCCGGCTGGGCGAAGCCGTAGACGCTCCAGGTGATCAGGAAGGTAATCGTCCCGGCGAGGAAGACGTGGAAATACCGCGCGCGCCCGGCGATGGCGATGGCGACCGCGCCGCCGGCAACCTGCGCCGCCAGCGACACCGAATTGGCGACCCCGCCGGTCTCCGAACTCAAGCCCGCCTGGTGCGCCAGCGGCACGATGTAGATGCCAACCGCGCCCGACGCCGCGCCGATCAGCAACATGGCGGCCAGCGCCACCCAGCCTCGCGCCGGCAGCGGGAACGAGGCGCCCTCGGCATCCGGCAGATCGGCATACCGGTCCGGGATCATGAGCGAGATCGGCGCGGCCAGCAGGCTGACCAGGGCCACGAAGGCGAACCCGCCATTGGCGTGGAACCGCGGCACGATCAGCACCGCGCAAAGGGTGGAAGCCAGGAATTGAGCCATCGTCAACGCTGTCAACAGCACCCCGGCCCAGCGCTCCGGCGTCACCGTGCGCGCGATCATGCCGATGCAGATCCACAGCAAGAGGCCCTCGGGGATCCCGGCCAGGCCGCGCACCAGGAAGACGCCGCCGCCGTGCACGCTCAGGGTCGCGAGATCGATCGCGGTCAGCGCCACGGCCGCGGCGACGCCGATGGCGCGCAGGCGAACCGGCTTCAGGACCGCGCTGGCCAGGGCGGTCGCGGCGCCCATGGTCAGGGCCTCCAGCATGGCGGTCAGACCGATGCCCCGGGCGTCCAGCCGGTGTTCGTCGACCAGGGCCGACAGCAGGATCGGCAACACGCCGGCTAGCAGCAGCGAAAGCACCCCAAGCGCGATGGCCGACCCGGCCTGCAGCCCGCTCAACGGCGGCCCGAACGCCTCATGCACCTCGTGATCGCCCGCCGCCGCCACATCCGCCATGCAGTTCCCTCCGCGCCCCCGCACGCTAGCCCGAGGCGAGGCGCAAAGACACCTCCAGACACCCGCCGCTAACCATATCCGTTGCCAGAGGATTCATTCCCGGCCCGCTAGGATGGCCTGTTGGGAACCGCCATGACGAAACTGGCCTTCTTCGATTTCGACAGCCCGGAACGCCGCGCGGGCCGCACCACCAGGGCTTTCCGCCTGGTGTGGAACCTGTTCTGCTGGACCCTGGCCTTCTCGGCCGTCGCCGTCGCGGCCGCCGCCTTCTTCCGCTGGCGCCACTTCATGTGACGCGGGCTTAACGCCGCGCCTGTTAACGAGGATAGTCCAGCACCTCGCCGGTATAGGTCTCCACCACTTCCGAAAACGGCCGCCGTTCGCCGTCGTAGAGCACCGCCCGGTGCCGGAACACCTCATCCGGTATCGCCAGCGCCCCGCCGCCGGCCGTATCCGCGCCGGCGACCGCCCGCCCAACGCGCAGATCCCACCCCGCCGGCAGGGGCGACCACAACAGCTCCGCCGCCAGCGTCTGGCGCACCGGATGCAGCCCCGCCACCGCCCGCCCGAACGGCGTGTCGGTGGTCTCCAGCAGCCGGTTCATCGCCGGCGTCAGTCGCCCGGGCACATACCAGTTGTCCGCCTCCGACAGCACATGCCCGCCGCAGCTGAGCCTCACGCGCCGATAGCGCACCACCTCGCCCGCCCCCACCTGCAACACCCGTCGCTGCTCGCCGGTCACCGGCTTGTCGACACCGCGCACCAGGTCGGCGGTAAGCCGCGGTGGCGACGCCATGTGATGATCGCCGCACCAGGCCTTGAGCGTCGCGGTGGCGCTGGTACTGGCCAGCAGATCGGCGTTTAAGGTTTCAATGACGGCCAGCGCCTGGACCCGGCCCAGCGGCGTGTCGGGCCAGGGTTGGACCGAAGCGGCCGGCGTGGGGGTAGCGGCCAAGGCAATGAGCAGCGCCATCGTCGCTGACGTCTTCATCAGCCGTCTCCGCGCCGTACGACGGACAGCCTTCGGTGCTCCAACATCCGGGCGCGCACCTCGCGCAGCAGCGCACCGGGCAGGAAGCCGTAGTCCCAGGCGGCCCTGCTGGCGGGACGCAAGTCCGGACCCGGCCACACGAACCGATTCACCTCCGAGACCACGACCCACGAACGCGCGGCGTCAAGACCGAGGCGTTGTTTGGTGGCAGCGGGGACTTCGACCCCCTCGCTCGCGGAGCGGGGTGAACTGTGGGTTAGCGGTGCGACTGTCACCACCCGCTCTCCGTCCAAGGTTTGAACGGCCAGGACCACGACGCAGGGACGGTCTTTCGAACCCTCGTCGCGACCGCCGCGCGCCTCGTCTCGCCACAGATAGGCATAGCGGATGACCAGGCCGGCCGGGGCTCGGGGAGACGCGCCACCTCAGACTTGATCGACTTCGCGATCGAAGGCCGCGGCCTCCGCCGGGATCTCGGCCTTGGCGATGGCGCGCATCTCATCGTCGGAGAGTTCGGAGACCAACAGCGCCTGGCGATCCCGCGCTTTCAGCCGCCGGTACTCGTCAGCGGCAACCAGAACGAGGCTGTCGCGCCCATGGTGGGTGATCGTGACCGGCGTGCGCAATGCCGTCTCGCGGATGCGCCCGAAGGCCTTCTGGAACTCAGTGGATGAAACGTTGGTGTCGGACATGGCAACCTCGAAATTGCATATTATGCCTGATATCCGGATTTTCAAGCGGCGAGCGGCGAGGGCCGATCAGCGGTCGGGCTGATCTTGGCGACCCCATTTGAGGTCCACGACACCCACTTCACCCCGACCAAGGAGTTGGCGATCCTGCTGCTGGTCCCGATCTCGCAGCAATAGATGGTGGGTTGCGGAAAACCTGGCGCCGCCTGGGTGACTCGAACACCCGACCCCCGCATTACGAATGCGGTGCTCTACCGGCTGAGCTAAGGCGGCCTGCCGTGGGGGCGGTGTTTAGTCGGGTTTCGGAGGGCTCGCAACGGGGCGGGCTTAAGGCGGACTGACGGCCGGGCCGCGGCCTAATGCGTTGTCAGGTCCGGCAGGCCCAGGATGCGTTTGGAGATGATGTTCCACTGCACCTCCTGAGAGCCGCCGGCGATGCCGCCGGCCTTGGAGGACAGCACCAGGCGCGTCGCGGCCAGTTCCTCGGGCGTGAAGGCGTCCTCCTCCCAGCCCAGGCCCTGATGACCCATGATCTCCATGGTCAGCTCGGCGCCGTCGCGGCGCAAAAAAGAGCCGACATTCTTGATGATCGAGGTGGCGGCGCTGGGACCGCGATTGCCGCCGCGGCCCTCGGCGGCGGTGCGCGCAAGGGTCTGCTGGAAGGCCTTCTGTTCCATTTCGAACAGGACGATGCGCTGGCGCAGGTCGTGGTCGGCGATGCGGCCGGTCTCATCGACCCCGACATAGGCCTTGGCAAGGTCGGGCAGGCCGGGTCCTGCGCCGGCGCGCGCATTGCCGGAACCGATGCCGTTGCGTTCGTGCTGCAAGAGGCGCTTGGCGATGGTCCAGCCGCCGTTCAGCGGCCCGACCAGGTTTTCCTTCGGCACTTTGACATCGGTGAAAAAGGTCTCGCAGAAGGGCGAAGCGCCCGAGATCAGCTTGATCGGGCGCGTCTCGACGCCGGGGGTGCGCATGTCGATCAGCAGGAAACTGATTCCCTCATGTTTCTTGGTCGGATCGGTGCGCACCAGGCAGAAGCACCAGTCGGCCAGGTTGGCGCCCGAGGTCCAGATCTTCTGGCCGTTGACCAGATAGTGGTCGCCCCTGTCCTCGGCCCTGGTCTGCAGTCCCGCCAGATCGGACCCCGCGCCGGGTTCCGAGAACCCCTGGC
This sequence comes from Caulobacteraceae bacterium, assembly GCA_041691315.1. Classification (GTDB taxonomy): domain Bacteria; phylum Pseudomonadota; class Alphaproteobacteria; order Caulobacterales; family Caulobacteraceae; genus Poindextera. Next base: position 33,666 of record JBEPUW010000031.1, read on the forward strand.
ACCAGCGCAGGTCGGCGTGGCTGATCGGGATCAGGTGGCGCTTCTTCTGTTCCTCGGTGCCGTATTCCAGCAGGGTCGGGCCGAACATCATCACGCCCATGCCGCCGATCGGGTTGAAGGCGCCGATGGCCGCCATCTCCTCGGCCAGCACCCGCGTCTCCGCCGCCGTCAGCTCGCCGCCGCCATAGGCTTTCGGCCAGGTCGGTACGCCCCAGCCCTTTTCGCCCATGCGCTGGCGCCAGACCTCGTCGTCCTCGGTGAGCTCGCGCGTCGTCCCGCCGGGGCCCATGACGCCCTGGTGCGCCAGGCTGGACGGGAAGTTGTCGTTCAGCCAGGCGCGGGCCTCGGCGCGGAAGGCTTCCGTCTCGGTCTCGGCGCCGAAGTCGGCCATGGGTTTTGCTCCTGGTCCTTTTTCGAAGGCTAGGGCCCTGGCCGCCACCGCGTCAACGCAATTGCCCGCCGCGCTTGACGAACGCGCCCGGTGGGTTGAACTCAGTGGAGGAAAACAATATCGGGCCGCCGCCTGAACGATCGGCCCATCAGGGAGCAGGCCCATGACCGACACCGCGATCGACCTCGAAGGCGAATTCCGCGCGCCGCGCAATCTCTTTCAGCACGTCGAAGGGACCACCAAAGGCGCCGGCTCGATCCACAATGATGCGGTCGCCTCGAAGCTGGGCTTCAAGGGCGGCACGGTGCCGGGCTCGGTGCACATGAACCAGTTCGTGCCGCTGATCCTGAAGGTCTATGGCGACGCGTGGCTGCAGCGCGGGACGCTCTCGGCCTTCTTCACCCAGGCCACCGTCGACAACGAACGGGTGCGGGCCAGCGCCGAACGCGGTGAGGAGCGCATCCGGCTGCGCATGTACAACGAGCCCGGCGACCCGATCTGCGAAGCCACCGCCAGCCTTTCGGTTCCCGACGACGGCGCCGAACTGGTGCGCCGCATGGCCTCTCAGGACCCGGCGGAGCCCGGCCGCCTGCGCATCCTGGCCGATCTGAAGGTCGGCGACGAGCAGCGCGACATCCCGCTCAAGCTGCCCCGCGAGATGCTGCTGCGCACGCTGGAGACCATCACCGAAGACATCCCGGCCTATCGCGATGACAACGTCCTGCCGCCGGGGCTGGTCATCCACCTGGCGCACGGGGTCCGCTCGGTGGTGCTGGGCCAGCAGAAACAGGCCGTCGGCCTCTTCGGCGCTCTGGAAATTCGCGCCCTCAAGGGACCTTTCCGCGCCGACGTCGACTATCTGGCGCGCACCAAGATACTCAAGCTGAGCGAGAGCCCGCGCACCGAGAACGTCTGGTACGACGTCACCATCGCCGATGCGAAGACCCAGGAAGACATCGGCGTCGTCCGCTTCCTGATCCGCCTGATGAAGGGCTCCTCGCCGCTCTGGGCCGAAGCGATGAAGGCGAAGAGCGCGTAGGGGACCAGTCCTTATCCGCTCATCCCCGCGCAAGCGGGGACCCAGGCTTTTTGACACGAAGTACACAAAGGACACCAAGGGTCAGTGCTTCTTACTCTTCTTGGTGTGCTTGGTGTGCTTGGTGTCAAATCTTCCGCCGTCGCCGCAGCCCTCCGCCTAACAGGAAAAAACCTGGGTCCCCGCTTTCGCGGGGATGAGCGGTTTATTTGGCGGTCTTGCTCCGCGGGCAAGCTTCACCGATAAATGCGCCTGGACGGTTCCTCCGCGCGAGCGGGGGCCAAGAGGGAATGCGGTGAGGGGGTCGTCCCCGAATCCGCGCTGTGCCCGCAACTGTGAGCGGCGAGGGCCGCGTCCATATCGCGTCATCTAAGGCGCGACGCCACTGAGGCTCATCAGCCTCGGGAAGGCGAGGACGCCAACCGACGACCCGCAAAGTCAGGAGACCTGCCGTCCAGGTCGCTCGTCCGGGGGTCCGGGTCCAGACCCCAGGCGCGGGAAGGCGTGCGCGCCTTCCGTCGCAGCGGCATCGACCGCCGCTGCGCCAAGCGAATCCCCGCTTTCGGCGTGACTCGGTCCTGATGAAAGGACGAACGCGCCATGACCTGTGCAGGTTGGAAGACCCTGGCCTACCCATCCGCTGCGGCGGCCCTGCTGATTGCAACCGCCGTCAGGGCCCAGGACACCCAGCCCCCAACGCCCGCCAGCCCCAATGTGGTCGTCACCGCTACCCGCGTACCGGCGACCGTCGCCACCGCACCGGACGTCTTCGTGATCACCGATGCCGATATCCAGGCGCGCCAGGCGACGTTCGCCGCCGATGTGCTGTCGACCGTCCCCGGGGTGGTGGTCACCCCCTCCGGCGCCTTCGGCGGCCTGACCGGCGTCTCGATCCGCGGCGCGCCCACCGACAAGACCCTGGTGCTGATCGACGGCGTGCCGGTCAACGACGCCTCGCAGCCATCCGGCGGCTACGATTTCGGCGGGTTCGACCTGGGCGACATAGCCCGGGTCGAGGTCCTCACCGGCCCGCAGGGCGCGCTCTGGGGCTCCGACGCCATCGGCGGCGTCGTTTCCTTCATCACCAAGGAGCCGAACGGGCTGGAGGCGAGCGTCGAGGGCGGCTCGTTCGACACCTGGCGCGCCTCGGCCTCGGCGGGAAAGAGCACGGAAAAGTGGGCGCTGGGAGCCAGCATTTCGAGCTTCGATACGCAGGGCATCTCGGCCGCCGATGTGCACGACAACTACGCCGCCGTCGGCCTGCCGGGCGCGCACAACAGCGAGAAGGACGGCGAGAACGAATTCACCACCGACATCCGCGGCCGGTTCGAACTCAATGACCGGATCGGCTTCGACGCCCAGGTGCGATACAATCGATCCGTCACCGAGATCGATGGCTTTCCGCCGCCGGACTTCATCTTCATGGACACCAACGACGTCTCGGTGAGCGAAAGCGTCGAGGCTTTCGGCCGTGCGCGCCTCACCGGCCCCTGGGGGCTGAAAAACGAGGTCAGCGTCAGCGACTATCAGATCCAGCGCGGCGACCACGGCCAGTCCGGGGCCAACGGCTCGACCGCCAACCGTCAGGTCTATCGCTACACCCTGGCCAACGGGACGGCGGACGACCTGGTCTCCTTCATCGCCGGCGCCGAGCGGGAAAACACCTCCGCCAGCGTCTCGTCCGGCCAGCATTTCGACCTGGACGCCACCTCGGGCTTCGGCGTGGTGCAGTTGCACCCGGTCAAGCCGCTGACCCTCGTCGCCAGCGTGCGCTACGACGCACCGGCCGCCTTCAGACCGCAGACCACCTTCCGCGCCAGCGCGACCTACGAGCTGGGCTGGGGGTTCAGCGTCCAGGGCTCGTTCAACCAGGGCTTCAAGACCCCGACCATCAGCGAAACGGTGTGCGACTTCTGCTTCAGCCCGCGCGTGCCGCTGCAGCCCGAACATGCCCAGGGCTATGACGGCGGGGTTGGCTGGGCGTCGGCGGACGGCCGGTTGTCACTGAAGGCCACCGCCTTCCATCTGGACATCACCGACCAGATCGCCTTCGCCTCCAGCGGCCACTACGTCAACATCGCCCGCACCCGCACTGAAGGGGTGGAGGCGCAGGCGAACCTGGTGCTGGGCTATGGGTTCCGGCTGCAGGCGGCTTATGGCTATGTCGATTCGATCAATGCGATCACCGGGGTGCGGCTGTTGCGCGTACCGCTGAACACCGGCTCGGCCAGCCTCTACTGGACCCACGGCAAGTTCGACGCGGCCTTCACCGTACGCGCCGAGGACAACGATCTCGACCTCGGCCTGGACAGTTCCAACACGATCCGGCCAGGCTTCGTGGTCGCCGACCTGGCCGGCGGCTATCGGCTGAACGAACATGTCCGGCTGACCGCGCGGGTCGAGAACCTGGCCAACACCCGCTATCAGCAGGTGTTCGGCTTCGGCGAGCCGGGCACGGCCTTCTATCTCGGCGTCAAGCTGAAGGACTAGGCGGCGACCCAGCGGTCGGGGTCGAGGACGGCGGGGTCGTCAAGGGCCATGTCGTCCCAGTCGAGATCGGGCGGCGGGCTGAGCGCCGCGGCGATGATCGCCTGCAGTTCCGCCGCGCTGGTGACGCTGACCAGCACCGAGGTCGCTTCGGGACGCGACAGCGCGAAGCCCAGCGCCGCCTGCAGCGGATCGGAGCGGCCCTCGGCGATCATCCGGCGCACGCGCGAAAGTCTGGAGGCCGCGCCCTTGAAGGGGCCGGGCACCCGGTCTGGCGGCAGGAACAGAATGCCTTGCAGGAAGATCGAGCGTAGCTGCACCTCGACCCCCCAATCGGCCAGGGTGGCCAGCGTGCCGTCGACCAGAAGACGCTGGTCGAGCAGGCTGGCGGGCGCCTGGATAATGTCCGGCTTGAAGCGCTTGACCACGCCCAGAGGATCGTCGGAGGCGAACACCGAGACGCCGACATATTCGAACAGACCTTCGTCGCGCAGCTTTAAGAGCCGCGCCCACATCTCCGGCCCGTGCGGCCCGAACAGGTCGCCGGCGGCCTGGACGATGATGGCGTCGGCGCGCTCCAGCCGCAGCCGGCGCAAGGACGCCCTGGCCTCGGCCTCGATATGGTCGGGGCCCCGGTCGGCGCGGCCGGTCTTCAGCACGACGCGGAAGCGGCAGGGCCTCGGCAACAGCGCCCCGACGACGTCTTCGGCATAGGTCGCGCCGTTGGAGGTGTCGAACACGGTTAAGCCGGAACGGGCGGCAAGGTTAAGGATCTCGCCGATTTCCGCCTCGGGCGAACGGCCGCGCGGGATCACAGAACCGCCGAGGCGGAACTGCGCGGCGCCGAAGCCCAGCTTTGAAAGCGATACGCTCACGAAGAACCCCACAGGCGGCTTTTTTTGCCCTGATCGGAGGTCGAATATGGCGGGAAACGATTAAAGAAGCGGAATTGAGCGGGGTTAACCGTGTCTGAAAAACTTGACGCGGCCGGGCCCAGGGCCAACCTCCAAAGCCATGGAATTCGAGCTTCCGGAATGGCCGCTGTTCGGCCTCGACGAGGATGTGCGACCGGCGCTGCGCCGCGCGCTGGACGCCGGCAAGCCCGCCGCGCTGGTTACCCTTTATCGGGTCGAGGGCGGCGGGCCGCGCCCGCCCGGCACCCAGATGGTCTTCGCCGAAGGCCTGGTGGCCGGCTTCCTCTCCGGCGGTTGCGTCGAGGGCGATGTGGCCATCCACGCCGCCGAGACGCTGGTCGACGGCGAACCCCGGCGACTGATCTATGGCGAGGGCGGACCCTGGCCGGATATCCAACTGCTGTGCGGGGCGCGGATCGAGATCCTGGTCGAACGGGTCATGCCGGACGATGCGGCGCCGGCGCGGCTGCTCGCGCTGATGGACGAGCGCCGGCCGGCGGTGTGGAGCACCGACGGCCGCGAGCGCAGCGTCGAGGCGGTCGCCTTCACCGCCCATGAGCTATGCGTGGCCTCGGAGGATCCCTTCCTGGTCGCCCGCCTGCACGAGCCCAAGCCGCGGCTGGCGGTGGTCGGGGCCGACCCGACCGCGCTGGCCATCGCCGCACTCGGCGCCCAGGCGGGGTTCGAGACCACCCTGATCCGGCCAAAAGGCCCGATCGAGCCGCCGCCGCTGGCCGGCGTCGCCTATAGCCGCGCCGAACCGTCCGAGGCCTTCGCCGAGGTCGGCGTCGACCCCTGGACCTCGATCGCCATCGCCACCCACGACTGGGACACCGACCAGGACGCGCTCACGGCCGCCCTGCCCTCATCGGCCTTCTATATCGGCGTCCTGGGCGCCAAGCGCCGGCTGCCGGAACGGTTCGCGCGGTTGGCTGCCGCCGGCGTCACCGACCAGCAGCTGGCGCGGCTGCGCGCGCCGATCGGGCTCGACCTGGGCGGCAAGGCGCCCTGGGAGGTGGCCGTCTCGGTGATCGGCGAGATCGTCGCGGAAAAGGCGGCCGGCTACAGCCGGTCCAGCACCAGCACCTCGACCACGTCGCCGACCCCGCCCGCGGGCGCGCCGATGCCGCGCCGGATGAGCGCGCCGGACTCGGCGAAGACCTTGACTAGCGAAGAGTCCTGATCGCCCATCGGCTCGGCCCAGAGCGCGCCGTCCGACGACGACAATCGCGCCCGCGCCCAATGCTCCCGGCCGCTGTTGGCCGGCATCGGGCCTTTCAGGCGCGCGCTGGCCAGGTTCGGGCCGGGCTCGCCGCCCTGCATGGCCGCCAGCAGCGGGCGCAGGAAGAGTTCCGCGCAGACCAGGGCCGAGGCGGGATTGCCAGGCAGGCCGAGCACGCGGCGGCCGTCGCCAAGCACCCCGAACCAAGTCGGCTTGCCCGGCCGCACGCGGACGGTTTCGACGCTGAGCTGCAGCCCCAGCCGGCCAAGCGCCGGCTTGACCAGATCGTGGTCGCCCACCGAGGCCCCACCGAGGGTGACGATCAGCGCCTCGCTCGACGCCGCCACCGCCGCGGCGATCGCCCCTTCGTCGTCGCCGGCGCGAACCGTGCGCACCACGCCGCCGCTCCAGCGCGCGATCAGCAGCGCCAGCATGGGCCCGCCGGCGTCGAAGATCTGGTCAGGGCCCGGCGACCCGCCCGCGGCCACGATCTCCTCGCCGGTCGAGAGCAACATCACATCGACCGGGCGGGCCACCTTCAGGCTGGCGCGGCCGGCCGCGGCGGCCAGGCCGATGCGCCAGGCGTCGAGCCGCACGCCTGGCTGCAAAAGCGTCTGACCGGCGTGGAAATCGCCGCCGCGCGGGCGAATGAAGCTGGAGCGGTCGTCGGCGGCCGGGGTCTTCACCCGATCGCCGTCGCGGGTCGCCTCTTCCTGGATCACCACCCGCGTCGAGCCTTCCGGCACGGCGGCGCCGGTGAAGATGCGCACGGCGTCGCCGGGGTCGAGCGGCGTACGATAGCCGTGGCCGGCGGCGCTCTCGCCAACGATGCGGAAGGCCTCGCCCGGCCCCGCCACCGCCCAGCCGTCCATGGCCGAGGAATCGAACGGCGGCTGGTCGCGGCCCGCGGTGACGGTCTCGGCCAGCACCCGGCCGAACGCCGCCTCGATGGCCAGCGTTTCGCTGCCGACCGCGCCGGCCAGGGCCAGCATCCGCCCACGCGCCTCTTCGACGGAAAGGTCCTTCACGCGTCCTCGCGCCGATAGTCGCCCGAGGCGCCGCCGGTCTTGGATACCAGCCGCACACCCTCGATGGTCATGGCCTTATCGGCCGCCTTCAGCATGTCGTAGAGGGTGAGACAGGCGACGGAGACGGCGGTCAACGCCTCCATCTCGACCCCGGTCGGCCCGGTGGTCTTCACCTTGGCGGTGACGGCCAGGCCGGCGCCGCCGGCGTCCTCCGACACCTGGACCACGACGGACGACAGGCTCAAGGGGTGGCAGAGCGGAATCAGCTCGGCGGTCTTCTTGGCGGCCATGACGCCGGCGATCTCCGCCGTCGCGCGCACATCGCCCTTCTTGCCGCCGCCGGACAGGGCCAGGGCCAGGGTCTTCGCATCCATCCGCACCAGGCCCGCGGCCACGGCCTCGCGCGCGGTGTCGGGCTTGGCGGAGACGTCGACCATCCGCGCCCGGCCCTCGCCGTCGATGTGGGTCAGGCGGCTCATTTTTCGCTCAGGCGCGGCATGATCTCGACGAAGTTGCAGGGCTTGTGGCGGCTGTCGAGCTGCACCGAGATCACCTTGTCCCAGCCGTCCTTCACCGCCCCGTTCGAGCCTGGCATGCAGAAAACGAAGACGTTGCCGATGACGCCGGCGGTGGCGCGCGACTGCAGCGTCGACAGCCCAACCGTCTGGTAGCTGACCATGTGGAAGATCACCGAAAACCCGTCGATCCGCTTGTCGAACAGCGGCTCGATCGCCTCGGGCGTCACGTCGCGCCCGGTCAGGCCGGTGCCGCCGGTGGTCAGGATGACGTCGACCTCGCCCGACGCTGCCCAGGCCATGACCTGGGCGCGGATCTTGGCCCGGTCGTCGGGAACCACCGCCTTGCCGGCCAGGATGTGACCGGCGCCGCTCAGCCGCTCGACCAGCACGTGGCCCGAGGTGTCGCTCTCCTCGTCGCGGGTGTCGGAGATGGTCAGCACGGCGATTCGTACGGGCACGAGCATCAGACTCTCATCGATACGGCCGCCAGGAGCGGGAAAGGGCGCGTTCATAGGGGGCGTCTCCGGGGCGAAGTCGCCCACTATAGACTCCTCCCGGAGGGAGAAGGAGGGACCCGCGCACGTAAGTGCGCGGGAGGTTGAGGGGTTATGGCGGCTCAGGATAATCCGGGAGGCCGTAACCCCTCATCCTCCCACGCCGCCTGCGCGGCGCGGGGCCCTTCTTCTCCCTCTGGGAGAAGTTCTTCAGTCCCACCTCTCGGCATCCGAGCGATCCTGGTCTGTCGGCTCGATCCATCGCTCGCCATCGGGGCCGTGTTCCTTCTTCCAGAAGGGGGCGCGGCTTTTCAGATAGTCCATCAACTGGTCGGCGGCCTCGAAGGCGGCGCGACGGTGGGCGGCGGCGGTGGCCACGAAGACGATCGCCTCGCCGGGCGCGATCTCGCCGACGCGATGAACGATCAGCACCTCGTGCAGCGAAAATCGCGCCTGCGCCGCTTCGGCCATGCGCTCGATCTCGACGTCGGTGAAACCGGGATAGGCTTCCAGTTCCAGCCGCGTCACCGCGCCGGACCCCGCCCGCGCCAGGCCGGTGAAGCTGACCACCGCGCCGGTCTCCTCGCGGCCCCGGCAGAAGGCGCCGAGCAATGCGCCGGGGTCGAAGGGCTCGGTCTGCAGCCGCACCAAGACTAGCCACCGCTCATCGGGCTGAGGAAGGCGACCTCGGCGCCCGCCGTCAGCGCAACGTCGCCGCGCACCAGCGCCCTGTCCACCGCCGCCTGCACGCAGGGACCGGCCAGGGCCTCGCCCAGCGCCAGATCCTCGGCCGCGAGCAGATTTTTGAGCGCGAAGAGACTCGCCGGCGCCGGATCGAGCGCCCGTTCCCTCCAGCCGGCGACATCGCGCAGCCGGCCGAACAGGAGCACCCGCACCATCAACCTAGCCGCCGGTGGTCGACATGTGCCGCGCCAGGGCTGGGCCCGAGCCGCGCTCGATATGGAAGTCGTGACCCTTGGGCTTGGCGTCGATGGCCGAGCGGATCGCGGCTTCCAGCTCGGCCTCGTTCGCCCCGCCGCGCAGAACGGCGCGCAGATCGTTGGCGTCGTCGCGGCCGAGGCAGGAGTGCAGCACCCCCGTGCAGGTCAGCCGCACCCGATTGCAGCCTTCGCAGAAATTGTGGCTGAGCGGGGTGATCAGGCCGAGCCGCCCGCCGGTCTCGGCGATGCGCACATAGCGCGCCGGACCCCCGGTGGTGAGCGGCAGATCGGTGAGCGTCCAATAGCTCTCCAGCTCCCGCCGGACATCGACCAGAGACAGGAACTGGTCGGTGCGGTCCTCGTCGACCTCGCCCATGGGCATGGTCTCGATCAGGGTCATGTCCATGCCCAGGCCGTGCGCCCATGCGATCAGGTCGGGGATTTCGCCGGCGTTGTCTGTCTTCAGCGCCACGGTGTTGATCTTCACCGCCAATCCCGCGGCGCGCGCCGCCTCGATGCCGGCCAGCACGCGTGCGAGATCGCCGCCGCGGGTGATGTGGGCGAACAGGTCGGGCTTCAGCGTATCCAGCGAGACATTGATCCGCTTGACGCCCAGCCGGGCCAGGTCGGCGGCGTAGCGGTCAAGTTGGGTCGCATTGGTGGTCAAGGTCAGTTCGTCCAGCGCCCCGGTGTCGAGGTGGCGCGCCAGCTTTTCGACCAGGATCATGAACCCCTTGCGCACCAGGGGCTCGCCGCCGGTGAGACGAAGCTTGCGCACCCCCAGCGCGACGAAGGTCGAGGCGAGCCGATCCAGCTCCTCCAGCGTCAGGACCTCGGCCTTGGGCAGGAAGACCATGTGCTCGGACATGCAGTAGACGCAGCGCAGGTCGCAGCGGTCGGTCACCGAGACACGCAGATAGGTGACCGCGCGCCCAAAGCCGTCGACGAGGGGCGGCTTGGCGGCGGTGGACCGGGGGGCGGAGGCGTCGTACGGCGTCATCTTAGCGCTGTACATAGAAAGGAACGGGCCGTGGCGACAGGGGTAGCGACGCAGACCACCCTCGAAGCCATCGTGCTGGCCGCCGGATTCGGCGCCCGTTTCGGCGGCGGCAAGCTGACCGCGCCATGGCGGGACGGCGTTCTCCTTGACGGCGCGCTCGCCGCCGCCCTCGCCGCGCCGGTGCGGACCGTGACCGTGGTCTGGGGCGCGGATCCCGCCGTGCCCGAAGCCGCCGGGGCCTTTGCCGGGCGCGCGGCGCAAGCCTCGCGGCTGCGGCTGGTCAACGCCGCCGACCACGCCGAAGGCATGGCCGCCACCCTGCGCGCCGGGATCGCCAGCCTGGCGCTCGACACAGGCGGCGCCTTCATCTTCCTGGGCGATATGCCGCGCGTGCCGGTCGCCGTGCTTGCGAAGCTCGCCGATGCGCTTGCGGCGGGTTCAGCCGCCGCCGCGCCCGTATTCCAGGGACGCCGCGGCCATCCGGTCCTCTTTTCCGCCCCGCTCTTTCCGGAACTCCTGTCGCTCACTGGCGACGAGGGCGCCCGCGCCGTGCTGCAAAAGCTGGGCGCAGCTCTATCCACCGTCGAAGCCCCTGACGAGGGCGTGCTTTTCGACATCGATCTTCCGACGGACATGGACGGCGCATGATGTCGGTCGTAGCTTTTCCGACGAAAATACGAGGCGGCCATGAGCGAGATTGAAAAGCCTTCCGATGTAGTGATCGCACAGCAAATCGAAAAACTGCGAGCGCTCTGGGACGAAGGAGTCGCCAGCGGTATTTCCGCACATCACCGTACCGCCGACGAGATTAGTTGGGAAAACCGCCGGCGTTTGACCGGCCCGACTGCCGCTGGCTTACCCTAGGCCTTCACGAACGGCAGGCTGGAGGTCGGGGTTCCGTTCAGGGCCAGGAGCGCGTTGGCGACCGCGGGCGCGATGACCGGGGTGCCGGGCTCGCCGGCGCCGGTGGGCGGGTTGGTCGAGGCGAGGATATAGGTCTCGACCTTGGGCGCCTCGTTCATCCTGAGCACGCGATAGGCGTCGAAATTGGTCTGTTCGACCACGCCGTCCTTCAGGGTGATCTGGCCGAACAGCGCCGCCGACAGGCCGTAGCAGACCCCGCCTTCCATCTGCGCGGCGACCAGGTCCGGCGCGATCGCCGTGCCGCAATCGATGGCGCAGACCACGCGGCCGACGCGCGGCTCATTGCCCTTCATCGTCACCTCGGCCACCTGCGCCACCACCGAGCCGAAGCTTTCGTGGACGGCCAGGCCGCGCGCGGTTCCGGACGGCAAAGGCTGGCCCCAGCCGGCCTTTTCGCAGGCCAGGTCGAGCACGGCGCGATGCCGGTCGGCGCTGCGCCCCGCGCGCGCATAGAGGGCGCGGCGATAGTCGGCCGGGTCCTTTCCCGCCTTGCGCGCCAGCTGGTCGATGGTGTGCTCCATGGCGAACGCGGTGTGGGTCGCGCCCACCGAGCGCCACCAGAGCACGGTCACCGGGAATTCCGGCTCATGGACCTGGGCGTCGACCACCGGCGTCGCGGCCAGATAGACCGAGCCCTTGACCCCCTCGACCGTGGTCTCGTCGAAGCCGCCGCCGGTCAGCGAGCCCTTGGAGATCGACTGGGTCACCACCCGGTGCCGCCAGGCGGCGGGATAGCCGTTGGCGTCGGTCTTGATCGAGACCAAGTGGTGGGTCAGGGGCCGGTAGAGGCCGCCGGTCATGTCGTCCTCGCGGGTCCAGACCAGCTTCACCGGCCGGCCGCCGCCGACATGCTTGGCGATGTGCACCGCCTCGACGACATAGTCGGAATGGTTGTTGCCGCGCCGCCCGAACGAGCCGCCGGCCGGCAAAGTCTCGATCTCGACCGCGCCGGGCAGGGTTCCGACCACCATGGCGGTGTTGATCTGGTCCAGGGTCTGGATCTGCGAGGCGAAGGTGAGCTTGACCTTGTGGCCGTCGACCTGGGCGACGCAGTTCATCGGCTCCATGGTGGCGTGGGCGAGATAGGGGAAGTCGTAGCGGGCGTTGAAGAGATCGCCGTTGAAGGCGCCGGTCGCATCGCCCTTGGTCTCGAAAGCCTGCGCCTTCACCTCGCCCTGGCCGGCGGCGATCCTGTGGTAGTCGGCCAGGATGACGTCCGAGGACCGCTTCTCCGCGTGATCGTCGTTCCAGGTCACCTTCAGCGCGTCACGGCCCATGCGCGCGGCGTACGTGGACTGGGCGATCACCGCGACGCCGGTGGGGATCTTCACCACATCGACGACGCCGGAGACCTGGCGCGTGGCGCTATCGTCGAAGGAGACCGGCTTGCCGCCGAAGCGAGGCGGGTGGGCGACAACGGCCGTCAGCATTTCGGGCAGGTGGACATCCTGAGTATAGCGGGCGGCTCCGGTGCTCTTGGCCGGCGTGTCCTTGCGCCCCACCCGTTTGGTGCCGATCAGGCTGAAGTCGGCCTGGCGCTTCAGCGGTGGCGACTGCGGCGGCGTCACCTTGGCCGCATCGGCGATCAGGTCGCCAAAATTGGCGAAACGGCCCGACGGCCCGTGAGCGAGCACGCCGTTCTGCACGGTGACGTCGCTGACCGGGACGTTCCAGCGCGCCGAGGCCGCCTGGACGAACATCGCCCGCGCGGCGGCGCCGGCCCGGCGATATTGCAGCCATGAATTGGCCATGGCGGTCGAGCCGCCGGTGCCCTGCACCCCGAACAGGGTGTTGGCGTAGAGCTTGGCGTTGGCGGCGGAGGGGACGACCTTGACCTTGTCCCAGTCGGCGTCGAGTTCCTCGGCGACCAGGGCGGCCAGGCCGGCGTGATTGCCCTGGCCCATCTCCTGGTGCTTGTTCATCACCGTCACCGACCCGTCCGGATCGATCTTGATGAAGGGGCCGAAGGCGCCGATGTCGAGATCGCCGCCGCCCATCGACATCAGCCCGGCCATGCTTTTGGGCGAGCAGCCGACCACAAGCGCGCCGCCGACGAGGCCGGCGCCGATGATCAGGCCTCGGCGCGTGGCCGAGGCGGCCTTGACCTTGGTGAGCGCGTTCATGCCGGCGCTCCGACGCTGGCGGGCTGTCCGGCTGCGTCGTGGATGGCGGCGCGGATCCGCTGATAGGTGCCGCAGCGACAGATGTTACCGGTCATGGCCGCATCGATATCGTCGTCGTTGGGCTTGGGCGTCTTGGCCAGCAGGGCCGCGGCCGACATGATCTGGCCGGACTGGCAGTAGCCGCACTGCGGCACGTCGGCCTTGATCCAGGCCAGCTGCACCGGGTGGGTCCCGCCCAGGCCCTCGATGGTGGTGATCTTCATGCTCGCCGCCGACGAGACCGGGGTCTGGCAGGAGCGGATCGCCGCGCCGTCGGCATGCACGGTGCAGGCGCCGCACTGGGCGATGCCGCAGCCGTATTTGGTGCCGGTCAGCTTCAGCTCGTCGCGCAGCACCCAGAGCAGCGGCGTCTCCGGCGCGGCTTCCACCGCATAGGTCTTGCCGTTGATGGTCAGGTTGGTGGTCACAAGGCCCTCCAGAGGCTCTGATTTGCGCGCATCTTAACACTGCTCAGGTTGATGCGCGCGACCAAAAATCTGCCGCGTCTCGGCCAATCGGTTTAGAAATCGGCGCATGGACGCCTTCCCCGCCTTCTTCCCCCTGGCCGGCCGAACCGTCGCCATCGTCGGCGAAGGCGAACCGGCCGAGGCCAAGGCGCGGTTGTTCGAGGGCTCGCCGGCCCGGCTGTTGCGTATCAGGGCGGACCAGGCGCTCGATCCGGCCGCCTATGAGGACGCCAGCCTCGCCTTCATCGCCGCCGGGGACCTGGCCTTCCGCGCCGCCGCCGCCGAGGCCGCGCGGCGGGCCGGCGCGGTGGTCAACGTGGTCGACCATCCCGATCTGTGTGACTTCCACACCCCCGCCCTGGTCGATCGGGGATCGGTGGTGGCGGCGGTGGGTACAACAGGCTCGTCGCCGCTGCTGGCGGCCCTTTTGCGCAACGATATCGAGGCCCGCATTCCCGCCGGCGCCGGGCGCGTCGCGGCCCTGTTCGGGGCCATGCGCGAGCGGTTGCGCGAACGACTGCCCGATCTCGACGCACGCCGCGCCTTTTTGCGCGAAGCGCTGACCGGTCCGGCAGCCGAGGCCGCCATGGCCGGTGACATGGCCGGCGCGCGCGATCTGCTGGAGGCGGCGCTGCAGGCCTGGGACACCGGCGCGGCCCGCCAAGGCCGCCTCTGGATCGTCGAGCCTGTCGTCGCCGCCGATCTGCTCAGCCTGCGCGCCGTGCGGGCCTTGGCTCAGGCCGACGTAGTGGTCGCCGACGATTCGACCACGCCAGCGATCCTGGCCCTGGCGCGGCGCGAGGCGCGGCGGCTGGCGCCGGCGGCCGCCGATCTGGCGGCGCTGACCGCGATTTTCGCCCAGGGCCTGCAGATCGTCTGGGCCGGAGACGGGGCGATCGACCCCGGTCTGCTCGAGGCGCTGGAGGCTCAGAGGGTCAGGATCGAGCGGCTGCGGTCGGCCCCAGGATAAGGGTTCAATTCAGGCTGTCGCGAACGTTCGAGGCCTTGTCCAGGTGCGTCTGGACGATGACGGCGGTCTTGGTCGCGAAGTCCTTGATCTGCGGGGTGTCGCCGGTCGCGCCATAGACCTTCATGATCGTCAGCGCGTCCTGATGGGCCAGGACCTGGCCTTGCATGTAGGCCTTGTCGAAGTCGGCCGGCGCGGCGCTGGTGAGCGCATCCAGCTTGGCCGTCTTGTCCGACGGCAGATCGCTGGGCAGGGTCACGGTCGCCCCCGATGCCTTGATCGCCGCCTTCAGCGCCGCGGTCGACTGGGTGTGATCGTGGATCATCATCGCCGCGAAGGCCTTCACGTCGGCGTTCTTCGAGCGTTTTTCGGCGAGCTTGGCGGCCCGAATCTCGAACATGTCGGTCGATGCGGCGGCGGCGACGAAGTCGGGCGTCGTCGCTGTGGTCGCCGCGGCGCTGACCGAGGCTTGCGCCGCCGAGGCGTTGGCGTCGCCGGCCGAGCTCATGGCCGAACCTGCGGCGTTGTTCGCCGCCGCTGCGGCGCTGTCCGCGGCCTGGGCGGCGCTGGCGGCCGCGTCGGTATTGTTGGCTGGCGGATTGCACGCAACCAGAAGCGCCGCGGCGCCGGCGATGAGAAGATAGCGATGCATGTGAGGCTCCCAGGTCCCGGGCTCGTCCAATCCCAAAGTCAGAAGCTCAGCTGGCGGCGATCGGTTCCCTGGGCGCGGCGCGTCCGGTGATTTCCGCCAGCGCCGCGGCGACCTGGGTGACGTCGTACGGCTTCTTGATCAGTGGCGCGTCGAAGCCCTGTGGCGCGAACTTGGAGTCGCCATAGCCGGTGGCGAAGATGAACGGCACGCCGCGCGCGGCCAGGGCCTGGGCGACCGGCAGCACCGACTCGCCGTTCAGATTGGCGTCCAGCACCGCGGCGTCCAGCGGCAGGTCGGCCATGCGCAGGCCTTCTTCGACATCGGCGGCCGAGCCCACCACCTTGGCGCCGGCTTCCGAGAGACCCGCTTCCAGCTCCAGCGCCAGCAAAAGCGCGTCTTCGACGATCAGCACGCGCAGACCCTTGATGCGGCCGGCGGGATCGAGATAGGGCGCGCCGGCCGATGCGCCGCTGAGGCTGGGCGGCTCGACGATCGGCGCGGGCGCCGGCAAGGCGGGCGGCTGGTCGGCCATGGCCGAGGCGCCGGCGACCAGGGTGGCGCGCACGCCCTCGCGGCGGTGTTCGAGGCGCGCCTCGCCGCCAAGTTCCCGGCCGGTGACCCTGTCGAGCAAGGTCGAGCCAAAGCCGCGGCGGGTCGGGGGCGCGACCGGGGGTCCGCGGCTCTCGGTCCACTGCAGCTCAAGTCCGCCGTCGCCGGTTGCTCGCCAGGCGACGTCGACCCGGCCAAGTTCGGTGGAAAGCGCGCCGAACTTCACCGCATTGGTGGCCAGTTCGTGCAGGGCCAGCGACATGGCGTTGGCCGCGCGCGGCGTCAACAACAGGTCCGGCCCCTGCCAGCGGGTCTGGCCCGGCGCCAGGCCGCCCAGCTCGGCGGCGGCGATGTTCTGCATGCCGGCGCCGCGCCAGCGGGTGGCGGTGAGCAGCTGGTGGGCCGAGGCCATCGACTTCAGCCGCCCGGCGAAGGTCTTCAGGAAGCCCTCCAGCGAGGAGGCCTTGCGGGCGGACTGGGCGGCGAGGGACTGCACGGCGGCCAGCACATTCTTCACCCGGTGGTCGAGCTCGGCGACCAGGGTCTCGCGCTCGGCCTCGTCGCGCTTGCTGGTGACCTCCTCGGCGGCCAGGGCGGCCAGATCGGTCAGGGCGGACCGACCGACCTGGGCGGTGGCTGGCCCGGGCCTCGGGTCTTCGAGGATGATGACGCCGAGCACCGGACCCTCGGCGGCGAACAATGGCGCGGCGGCGTGGAAGCCCTGATCGTCTGTGGTGACCGTCGCCTCGCGCAGGCCGCGCCAGCGGGTCTGCAGCTCGCCCGCGGGCGGCCAGTCGCATCCGTCCGGCACAACCTTGGCCTGCACGCGCACCTGACCGTCTTCGAACAGCGCGATCGCCGCACGAGGGACCGAAAAGGCCAGGGCGGCCAAACTGACGATGCGCTGCAGGCGGACCTGGGCGGCCGGATCGGCCACGGCCAGCGCCAGACGCGAGGCGTTCATCTCAGGAGCGGACGGCTCGGCTGCCTCGAGGCGATCCATAAGCGACCACTGAAGCCCTTTTTGCGGCCGGCCGAGGTCGGACCGCCCGGAACAAATCATTCTGGTTAGAGAACACCTTGCGAAGGGATAAGGAAAGCGTCATGCAGCCAGCTCGCGTCGTTCCGCTCAAGCTCGGGTTTCGGAACCGCGCCGGTCGCGGTCGCGTTCCAGCCTAGCTTCAGCGTTTCTCTCACCCTATCGATGCCTCGGAGACCTTCCATGCCCGCCAGCACCGCCATCGACGAAACGGCAGACCGCGTCGACAAGACCCTCAAGGACGCCGAAAAGAACATCAACGACATGACCGAGCGCGCCCAGCGGACGATCAACGAGGGCCTTGAGACCCTGCGCGTACAGGCCCGCGCCTATGCCGACACCGCTGGCGACTCCATCGACGTCGCCCAGCGCTATGTGAGCGAAAAGGTCCAGGAGCGGCCGCTGACCGCGACCTTCACCGCCCTTGGCGTCGGCGTGCTGATCGGCATCCTGCTCGGCGGCGGGCGCCGGTGATCTTCAGAAAACTGCTCATGGCCTTTGTGGCGATCGCCTTCCTCGCCACATCGGCGTCGGTGGTGGCCGTCGCGCTGGCCTTTGCGCTCTACGCGCTGGTCCGGCCGTATGTCGGCGATGCCGGCGCCAGCGCCGTCGTCGCGGGCGCCTTCGCGCTGATCCTGGCCATCGGCGGGTTCGCCGCCATGCCGCGGGGCAAGAAGCGCCCCGGAACCGGCACGCCGCAGGGTGTCGCCGAGGACCTGATGGAACTGGTGCGCGACAAGCCGATCGCCTCGGCCGGCGTCGCCCTGGCCGCGGGGATCATGGCCATGCGCAATCCGCGGGTCATCGGCGAAATCGCGCGCGCCTTCGTCCAGCGTAGTCGCAAGCCCAAGCGCTAGCCGCCATTCGGACGCCGCGGCCGTTTGGCCGTAGCGCCTAAAGGTCCACCACCTCAAAGCCGTCGCGCTCGACAAGGCGCGCGGCGATGAGGCTGCGGTGGCATTCCTTGGCGTCGGCCTCCAGGCAGAGTAGCGCCGAGGGCCGCGCCGTCGCGATATCGGCCGCCTCGGCGAGTTGCGCCTGGGCGGCCGGTTCGTTTTCCAAATAGTCGGTATAGAGGGCCTGCATCTCCGCGTGGCGCCCGGCGCGGGCGGCGATCCGTCCCGCCGGCGGCGTGCCGAGCGCGCGCAGGTGCACATAGTCGATGCCGGCCTCGTTCAGACCGGCGGACAGCAGTTTCTTGGAAAATCCGGCCCGGCGTGAAGCGGCGACGGCGCGGACATCGACCAGCACCTGGACCCCGGCCGCCTTCAGCCGCTGGATGACCTCGCCCTGGGTCGCGGCCTGATAGCCGATGGTGAACAGTTTCATCGCGCGCCTCCTTCGCTTATGCAGCCTTGCCAACGCCTACAGGGACGCCGCATGGACGCCATTGTCGCCTATCAACCCCGCGCCTGCACGGTGCGGCTGGAGACCGAAACCGGCGCCGGCGATTTCGCCTATCTCGATTTCGGTTCCGGCGAACGGCCGGTCGACGCGGTCTTCATGCACGCCAACGGCTTCAACGCGCGCACCTATAGGACGATCCTGGGACCGCTGGCCGGGACCTTCCGCATCCTGGCGCTCGACCTGCGCGGTCACGGCCGCACCCCCGCCCCGGCCGAACCGGTGGGGCGCAGCACCTGGCTCGACCTGGGCCATGATCTGATCACCTTTCTGCAGACGCTCGACCTGGAGCCCGTGGTGCTGGCCGGCCATTCCATGGGCGGGACGCTGAGCCTGTTCGCCGCCGCTGACCTGCCGGAACGGGTCCGCGCGCTGGCCCTGTTCGATCCGGTGGTGCTGCCGCCGGAGCGGGTTGCAGTCGGCGCGCCGGCGACCTCGCCGCTGATCCACGGAGCGTCGCGGCGTCGGCGGCATTTCGACAACCGCGACGCCGCCGTCCAGTCCTACCGCGGCCGAGGGGCCTTCACGACCTGGACCGAGCCGATGCTGGTCGACTATGTCGAGGACGGCTTCAAGGACCTGGCCGACGGAACCGTCGAACTGGCCTGCGCGCCGGAATGGGAAGTCTCCAACTACCTGGCCCAGGGCCACGACCCCTGGGACGCCTTCGCGCGCAGCCGCTGCCCGATCAGCATCCTGCGCGCCGAAACCGCCTCGACCTGCAACGTCGACAGCCGCATCGAACAGCTGACCGCAGACGGCCGGATCAGCATCGAAACCATCCCCGGCACGACCCACTTCCTGCCGATGGAACGCCCCGACCTGGTGCGCGCGACGCTCAGGGCGGCGATCGAAGGCTAGGGCGCGTCCGCCACGCAGGCGGCGCAGAGGCCGTGGGCTTCGATGGTGACTGAGCTCAGGCGGTAGCCGGCCTCGGCGCCGATGGCGTCCATGTCGGCGGCGGCCCTGGGCTCGACTTCGGCGGTGGCGCCGCAGCAGTCGCAGATCAGGAAGGCGGCGGCATGGGTCTCGCCGACCCGGCGGCAGGCGACATAGGCGTTCAGGCTCTCGATCCGGTGCGCCAGGCCATGGCGCTCAAGGAATTCCAGCGCCCGATAGACCGTCGGCGGCTTGGCGGCGCGGCCGCCGGCATGGAACCTGGGCAGCAGGTCGTAGGCCTTCACCGGCTGGCCGGCGCGCAACAGCATTTCCAGGGCGCGGCGGCGCGGCTCGGTCAGGCGCTGGCGCTCGGCCGCGCAGCGGCTTTCGGCGGCCTTCAGCTCCGCCTTCAGCCCGGCGCCCGCGAGACCCGGCTGGTCATGCGTATGGGTGCAGCCTGTGTCCATCCCAGCCTGAGGTAGGTCCGATCGCGTGGCCGCGCAAGCCGGCGGTCGGTCGCGGGATTAGGTGAACAGCCGCGCGAAACGCCGCTTTTCGCGGCTCTTCCAGCCTTCGCGATGGTAGGCGTCGGAGCCGATCAGCGGCACCACCGTGGTGGCCTCGGCGAAGACCATCTGCTCGAAGGTCACGTCCACCTTGCCCCAGGACGAGGCCTCTTTCAGCGTCGAGGAGGAACAGGCGCCGTCGCGCACGTCGGCGACGGTGATCTGCACGGCGTATTTGTGCATCTCGGCCTCGATGCCGAGGATCTCGGCGCAGACCACGGTGTCCTGGGCGAAGTT
>JBEPUW010000032.1:0-51068 GCA_041691315.1 Caulobacteraceae bacterium
TCTGGCACATCGATGCCGTTCGGGGGCCGTCCACCCCAACATGAACACCTGATCGGAGGCGTTGATCATCAGCGGTCGGGTTCGATGACAACCACATCGGTTCGTGTTCCTGGGTGGCCCGAACAAGTTGGGCCATGACAGAAAAAGTTAGGGCGCCTTCAGGCCTGCGCCTTCCGCGGCGATGATGCGGTCGATCAGGAAGAAGAAGCTCTGGGTCTTGCCGTCGCTGTCGGTGGTGTTGAGCCGGTCGTAGCTGTGACCGGCGGCCTGGATCAGCGCCTGGTCGGTCACCTTCAGGTCGAAGGCGCGCATGGTGGCGTATTCCTCGCCGACGCTGATCACCGTGAAAGCGGTCTGGGGCGTCGCGCCGTCGCCAGTGCGGATGGAGCGCAGCAGCCCGAGCGCAATGTCGTGTTCGCGCTTGGCGCCAGCCGCGTCGCCCAGGTGCTGGTCGGCCAGGTCGGCGGCCACGTGGGCGTCGACATCGACATAGTCCTGGTCGAGGATGAGTCTGGCCTGGACCAGGGCCGCCTTGTCGTCGCCGGCGTTGAGGGCGGCGAACATCGCCTTGCGCGCCTGGTCGGTGCGGTCGCCGGAGAGGTCGAATTCGGCTGAGTCGGCATAGGCGAGGCGCAGCGCAGCCCAGTCGACGGGCTGCTCGCCGCTGGCCTTGGCCGCCGCCAGCAGCGCCTGGTAGCGGGTCTCGCTGGCGCCGTCGAAGGCCGCGGCCGGCAAGGCCGCCGCCAGGCCAAGCAGGAAAAGCAAAGCCGCAAACCCGTGGCGCATAGCCGTCTCCGAAGGTCTCGCCGCCCGCAAGCCCTCTATACGCTGACCTGGGTGCCCATCTCCAGCACCCGGCCCGGCGGGATCTGATAGAAGTCGGTGGGGTTGGCGGCGTTCTTGGCCAAGAGGATGAACAGCCGATCCTGCCAGTGACCGAACAGGCCCTTGCGCAGGTTGGCGACCACGGTCTTGCGGCCGAGGAAGAAGGAGGTCGACAGCACCTCGAACACCAACCCTTCCTTGCGGCAGAGCGCCAGCGCCTTGGGAATGTTCGGCGTCTCCATGAAGCCGTACTTGACCTCGACGCGCACGAAGCCGGCGTCGATCGGCTGGAAGCGCACACGCTCGGATGCCGGGACGCGCGGGGTGTCGGTGGTCTCGACCGTCAGGACGATGTTCTGGTCATGCAGGACCCGGTTGTGCTTGAGATTGTGCAGCAGGGCGCCCGGGACATGGTCCGGGTCGGCGGTGAGATAGACCGCCGTGCCCGCCACCCGCTGCGGCGGCCGGGCCTCGAGCAGCGGCAGGAAGTCGGCCAGCAGCGGCGTGTCGCGGCGCACCTTGGCGGTCAGGAGATCGCCACCACGCACCCAGGTGGCCATGATCAGGAAGAGCCCGCCGCCCAGCACCAGGGGCATGGCCGCGCCGGAGAGTATTTTCAGCGAATTGGCGGCCAGGAAGGTGACGTCGAGCGTCCACATGGGCGCGATCAGGGCGACGGCGCCGATCAGCGGCCAGCGCCAGCGGCGGCGCACGACGATGAAGGCCAGCGAGGTGGTCACCACCATGGTCCCGGTCACCGCCAGCCCATAGGCCTGGCCCAGATTGTCCGAAGTCTTGAAGACCGCGATCAGCAGCACGACCCCGACCGCCAGAAACATGTTGATCTGCGGCAGATAGATTTGGCCCGCTGCGGTCTCCGAGGTCCGGCGCAGGATCATCCGCGGCAGCAGGCCCAGCTGCATGGCCTGCTGGGTCATGGAGAAGGCGCCGGTGATGACCGCCTGGCTGGCGATCACTGTCGCGGCGGTGGCCAGGATGACCATCGGGACGCGCACCATCTCGGGCGTCATCTGGAAGAACCAGTCCATATCGCCGACCGGCTGCCCCCCGGCCTTATGCAACACCTCCAGCGCAAAGGCGCCCTGGCCGAGATAGTTCAGCATCAGGCAGGGCAGGCACAGAAAGAGCCAGGCGGCCTGGATCGGCCAGCGGCCGAAATGGCCCATGTCCGCGTAAAGCGCCTCGGCGCCGGTGACGGTCAGGAAGACCGAGCCCAGCACAAAGAAACTGACCAGGCCGTGGTGGAGCAGGAAGCCCACGGCGTAGGTCGGGCTGGCGGCCAGCAGCACACCGGGCTGGCGGACCAGATGCAACAGACCGGTCGCCGCGATACAGAAAAACCATACGATTATGATTGGCCCGAAAAAGCGGGCGACCTTGGCCGTACCGCGCGACTGGGCCACGAACAGCCCGCCCAATATGGCCAGGCTGAGGATGATTTCGACGCTCTGCGAAACCGAGTTCTGCAGGGCGGGAACCGTCTTCAGGCCTTCCACCGCCGACAGCACCGAGATCGCCGGGGTGATGATGGAGTCGCCGTAGAACAGGGCCGCGCCGGCCACGCCAAGGATGAAGACCAGGGTCGTGCGCCGGCCGATGGCGCTTTGCGCCAGGGCCATCAGAGCCAGGACCCCGCCCTCGCCCTTGTTGTCGGCGCGCATCAGGAAGATGACGTACTTGACCGTCACCACCAGGATCAGCGCCCAGAGCGCCAGCGAGACGACGCCGAACACCGCGTCGGCGTGCACGCCGTTGGCCGAGGCCTGCTGCAGCGCCAAGCGGAAGGCGTAGAGCGGGCTGGTGCCGATGTCGCCGAACACCACCCCGATCGCGCCGACCGCCATTGGCCAGAAGCGCGAGTGGCCGCCGTGCGGGGCGTGAGCAGGAGATGTCGATGCGGCGGCGGGTGGAGCGGCGGCAGACGCCTCGCCAGTCATTAAGGCCCAGCTCCGAAGCGCGCCGGTGAAGCCGGCGCGATCACGGCCGGCGCGATACGCCCGTCCGGGAGCAAGCGCAAGACCAGCGTCACCTTAGACGCTGACCTGGGTGCCCATCTCCAGCACCCGGCCGGGCGGGATCTGGTAGAAGTCGGTGGGGTTGGCGGCGTTCTTGGCCAGCAATATGAACAGCCGGTCCTGCAACCGGCCGAGACCCTTGCGCAGGTTGGCGACCACCGTCTTTCGCCCGAGGAAGAACGAGGTCGACAGCACCTCGTAGTCCAGGCCCTGGTCGCGGCAGGAGGCGAGCGCGGCGGGCACGTTGGGCGTCTCCATGAAGCCGTAGATCACCTCGACTCGCTTGAAGTCCTCGTTGATCGGCTCGAACCGCACGCGGCCTTCATCCGCCTCGCGCGGGCTGTCGGTGGTGCGCACCGTCATGATGACGTTGTGCGCATGCAGGACCCTGTTGTGCTTGAGATTGTGCATCAGGGCGCCCGGAACGTGCTCGGGGTCGGCGGTCAGATAGACCGCCGTGCCGGTCACCCGGTGCGGCGGCCGCGCCTTCAGCATCGCCAGGAAGTCGTCAAGCAGCGGCGAATCGCGGCGAACTCTCTCGGTCAGGATGTCGCCGCCGCGCACCCAGGTGGCCATGATCAGGAAGAGGGTGCCGCCGAGGACCAGCGGCATGGCCGCGCCGGATAGGATCTTCAGCGAGTTGGAGGACAGGAAGGTCATGTCCAGCAGCCAGAACGGTCCGATGACCGCCAGCGCCCCGGCCAGCGGCCACTTCCACACCCGTCGCACGACGATGAAGGCCAGCGAGGTGTCGACCACCATGGTGCCGGTCACCGCCAGCCCGTAGGCTTGGCCGAGGTTGGCGGAGTTCTTGAAGACCGCGATGAGCAGCACCACGCCGATGGCCAGGAACATGTTGATCTGCGGCAGGTAGACCTGGCCGGCGGCGGTGGCCGAGGTGCGCTTGACCACCATCCGCGGCAAGAGGCCCAGCTGCATCGCCTGCTGGGTGACCGAAAAGGCGCCGGTGATCACCGCCTGGCTGGCGATGACGGTCGCGGCGGTGGCCATGATCACCATCGGCGCGCGCAGGAATTCCGGGGTCATCTGGAAGAACCAGTCGACATCGCCGACCGGTTGGCCGTGGGCCCGGTGCAGCACATCCAGCGCAAAGGCGCCCTGGCCCAGATAGTTGATGATCAGACAGGGCAAGGCCAGAAAGAGCCATGCTGCCTGGATCGGCCAGCGCCCGAAGTGGCCCATGTCGGCATAGAGGGCCTCGGCGCCGGTGACGGTCAGGAAGACCGAGCCCAGCACGAAGAAGCTGACGATGCCGTGCCGGACCAGGAAGCCCACCGCATAGGTGGGGCTGAGCGCCAGAGCGATACCCGGGTGTTGCGCCAGGTGGGTGGCGCCGATGCCGGCGATGCACAGGAACCAGAAGGTCAGCACCGGCCCGAACAGACCGGCCACCTTGGCCGTGCCGCGGGACTGGGCATAGAAGAGCGCCCCCAGGATCACCAGGCTGATAGCGATCACCATGCCACCTGAGACGTCGTGCATGGCCGGCACGGTCTTCAGGCCCTCGACCGCCGACAAGACCGAGATCGCCGGGGTGATGATGGAGTCGCCGTAGAACAGGGCCGCGCCGGTGACCCCCAGTATGAAGACCAGCCGGGTGCGGCGGCCGATGGCGCTCTGCGCCAGGGCCATCAGCGCCAGCGTACCGCCCTCGCCCTTGTTGTCCGCCCGCATCAGGAACAGCACGTATTTGACCGTGACCACCAGGATCAGCGCCCAGAGCGCCAGCGAGATGACGCCGAATATGGATTCGACCTGGACACCCTCGTGTTGCGAGACCTGATTCAGCGCCAGGCGGAAGGCGTACAGCGGGCTGGTGCCGATGTCGCCGAACACCACCCCGATCGCGCCGATGGCCATGGGCCAGAAGCGGACGTGGCTATGGCTGTGAGGCGCGCCGTGCGCCGGCTCTGGTGTCGGCGCGTTTGCGGGGACGGGACCCCCAGGCAATGGAGCGACGACAGCCGCCTTGCCGGCCATTCAGGCGCTGCTTCGAGGCGCGCGAGGGGAGCGCTGGGTGATCACGCCTTCGGCGATAGCGTCCCGCGTTGGCGGGCGCAAGCGTGGCGAGAGCCGCGGCTCAATGGAAGTCGCGGGAGCGTGGCAGGACGCGGACGTTGCGGGGATGGCGATGGACGACCCGTTCCTCCTGCGTCCGTTCGCCGCGGTCGGGCGAGGCGCTGGTCGCGCCGTCGCCGGGGGAGCGGCGGGGTTTCAGCGCCGGATCGGAGAGCAGCAAAAGGTCCGCCGTACGGTCCTCGACGGTCTCGGCGACCAGGTGGGTGACGTGGCCTGCCCCATCCGGCGCGTGCTGGATGCGGCCGCTGATCAGCAGCAGGCGCGCGCCCATGACCAGCGGCCGGTAACGCTCGAACAGCTTCGGCCAGACCACGATGTTGGCGACGCCGCTCTCGTCCTCCAGGGTCAGAAACACCACCCCCTTGGCCGAACCCGGGCGCTGGCGGACCAGGACCACGCCGGCGACAGTGGCGCGCGCCTGGTCGCGCAGGTCCTTGAGCCGGGCGGCGGGGACGGCGCCGGCGTGGGCCAGCCGCTCGCGCAGGAAGCTGACCGGATGGGCCTTCAGCGACAGGCGGATGGTCTCGTAGTCGTTGACCACCTCTTCCGACAGCGGCGCGCGCGGCAGGGCCGCCGGCGGCGGCCCGTCGGCCTCTTCCAGCCCCGCGAAGACGAACAGCGGCGCCGGCGAGGCCGCTCCAAGCCCCCGCGCCGCCCACAGCCCCGGCCGCCGCGTCAGCTCGAGCGAGTTCAACGAATCGGCCGCCGCCAGCATGTCGAGCGCATGGGACGGCAAGGCGACCCGGGCCTTCAGCTCATCGAGCGAGGAGAAGCGGCCATCGGCGTCGCGCGCCGCCTTAATCGCCTTGGCCCAATCCTCCTTGAACCCATCGATCTGCCGAAGGCCGAGGCGAAGAATACAGCGTCCTTCTCCCCTTGCGGGAGAAGGTGGCGGCGAAGCCGACGGATGAGGGGTCGCGCGGCGATCACCAAGTAGCGGGCCACCCTCTTCGGATAGGACTATCGACCCCTCATCCGACCCCCTTCGGGGGCCACCTTCTCCCGCAAGGGGAGAAGGGCGCGGCTCCAACGTGCAGTCCCAGTCGCTTTCGTTGATGTCCGGATGGCGCACCACGACGTCGTGCGCGCGGGCGTCGCGGATGATCTGGGCGGGGGCGTAAAAGCCCATGGGCTGGCTGTTCAGCAGCGCCGCGGCGAACACCTCGGGATAGGCCCATTTTATCCAGGCCGAGACGTAGACCAGGTGGGCGAAGGCCGCCGCGTGGCTCTCCGGAAAGCCGTATTCGCCGAACCCCTTGATCTGGTTGAAGCAGTTCTGCGCGAACTCGAGGTCATAGCCGCGGCGGGTCATGCCGCCGACCATCTTTTCCTCGTAGGTGTGGATGGTGCCCATATGGCGGAAGGTGGCCATGGCCCGGCGCAAGCCATTGGCCTCATCGCCGGTGAACCTGGCCGCTTCCATGGCGATGCGCATGGCCTGTTCCTGGAACAGCGGCACGCCCAGGGTTTTGCCGAGGACGTTTCTCAGCTCGTCCTTGTCGCCGTGTTCAGGTGACGGCTCCGGAAACGGAACCACGAACGGCTTGCCGGCCGCCTTTGCCGCCCGCATCTCGGCGCGACGGTTCAGATAGGGGTGCACCATGTTGCCCTGGATCGGGCCCGGCCGGACGATCGCCACCTGCACCACCAGATCGTAGAATTCGCGCGGGCGCAGCCGGGGCAGCATGCTCATCTGCGCCCGGCTCTCGACCTGGAAGACGCCGAGGGAATCGGCGCGGCACAGCATGTCGTAGACCCTTGGATGGTCTTGCGGCACGGTCGCGAGGTCGAACGTCTTTTCGTAATGCTGCTCGATCAGCGCGAAGCCGCGACGGATGGCGGTCAGCATGCCCAGCGCCAGCACGTCGACCTTCATGATCTTCAGCTCGTCGATGTCGTCCTTATCCCATTCAATAAAGGTGCGGTCCTTCATCGCCCCGTTGCCCACCGGCACGGTCTCGATCAGCGGCCCCTGGGTCAGCACGAAACCGCCGACGTGCTGGGAGAGATGGCGCGGAAACTTGATCAATTCCTCGGTCAGGTCGAGCGCCAGTTTCAGCCGCACGTCCTGGCGCTGCAGGCCGGTTGAATCGACATGCTCGTCTTCGACCTTGGCCCCGTAGGAACCCCAGACCGTGTTGGCCAGCGCCGCGGTGACGTCCTCGGTCAGGCCCAGCGCCTTGCCGACGTCACGGATCGCCGAGCGCGGACGATAATGGATGACCGTGGCGCAGATCGCCGCGCGGTGGCGGCCATAGCGTTCGTACACATACTGCATGACCAACTCGCGCCGCTCATGCTCGAAATCGACATCGATATCCGGCGGCTCGCTGCGTTCGGCGGAGATGAAGCGCTCGAACAGCACATCCTGCTTGGTCGGGTCGACCGAGGTGATGCCCAGGCAGTAGCAGACCACCGAATTGGCCGCCGAGCCGCGGCCCTGGCAGAGGATTTGTCGCTCCGGCTTGCGCGCCCAGTCGACGATGTCGTGCACGGTCAGGAAATAGGGCGCGTAGCTGACCTTTTCGATCAGCCCCAGCTCCTTGTGCAACAGATCGAGGATCTTGGTCGGGATTCCCTCGGGATAACGCCGCGCCGCGCCTTCGAAGGCCAGGTTGCGCAGATGTTCGTCCGGGGTCTTTCCCGGCGGGACCGGCTCGTCGGGATAGATGTAGCTGAGTTCATTGAGCGAAAAGCTGCAGGCCGCGACGATCTCGGCCGTGCGCGCGACCGCCGCCTCGTGACCGCGGAACAGACGCGCCATCTCTTTAGGCGTTTTCAGGAACCGCTCCGCATTGGCCTGCAGCCGCAAGCCCGCCTGGTCGATGCTGGTCTTTTCGCGGATGCAGGTCAGCACGTCCTGCAAGGGACGGCGTTCGTAGTGGTGATAGAGGACGGCGTTGGTCGCAACCATGGCTGCGCCGGTCCGCAGGGCGATCCCGGCCAGCCGCGCCAGCCGCGCCCGGTCGTCGCCGCGATGCAGGACCGAGGCGGCCAGATAGAGCGTATCCGGCCATGCCATGCGCCAGGCCGCCAGCCTGGCCTCGAAGGCGGCGTCGAGGCTCGCCGGCGCGGGGACCAGGGCGATAATCCCCTCCCCCAGCGCGACCGCCTGGTCGAAATCCAGCCAGCATTCGCCCTTGGGGATGCGCACCTCGTCGGCGTCCGTGGTCCAGCCTTCGATGCCGCTCTTGCCGATGGAGAGCAGCCGGCAGAGCCGCCCGTAGGCGGCGCGGTCACGCGGATAGACAATCAACTCCGTCCCATCGTTGAACACCAGCCGACAGCCGACGAGAAAACGAAAGCCAATCTCCTTGGCCCTCGCGTGGGCGCGGACCACCCCGGCCAGGCTGTTGCGGTCGGCGACGCCGATGGCGCTGAGCCCGAGCGCCTTGGCTTGCTCGACCAGTTCCCACGGATGCGAGCCGCCTTCGAGGAAGCTGAAATTCGAGCGCAGATCGAGCTCGGCGTAAGCGGTCATGCGAAGACCCCGGCGATCCACCAGGAAGGCGCGCGATCGGCGTCCTCGCGGCCGTACAGTCCCTCGCGATAGAGCCAGTAGCGGCGGCCGTTCTCGTCCTCGACGCGGTAATAGTCGCGGGTGCGTTGCGGTCGGGCGTCCAGGGCCCACCATTCGGCGCCCAGCCGTTCCGGCCCCTCGGCCTTGACCACCCGCCTGGACGCCCGCCGCCAGATGAAGCGGGCCGGCACGCCATCGGGCAGTTCGGCCAGGGTCTGCACCGGCTCCGGCGCCTCGAACAGCAGGATCGGGCGCAGGCGCGCATCGTTCCGCTCCGGCGGGGCTGGGGCTTGCGGCCCGGCCGGCGTCCAGGCCTCGCTGCGTTCGGGAACCCAGCTTTCCTTGAAGGCCGGGCGGCGCACGACGCTGTCGCCAAGCCGCGCCTGCAGCCGGTCGATCAGCGCGGCCAGCGCCTGGGGCGGGGCGGCGTCGGCGGCCTCGTCCATCTCCATCTGGCGCGCGTCCAGCGCCTCGGCCTTTTCCGCCGACAGCATCAGCGCATCGATGCCGAAGCCGAGGTCGAGCCTGTCCAGGCCCTTTTCGCGCAACAGCCGGATCAGGTGGCCCGGGGTCGCCGCCGGCGCGCTCAGCGCCGCCTCGATGAGGGTCACCCGCCCGTCGACGCGAAAGCCGGTGAGCCTGAGGCGCCGTGCGCCGCGCCCGTCGCGCGAGAGCTGGCCGCAGAGTGCCTCGGCCAGGGCCGGCAGGTGCACACTGACGCCCGCCATGTCGATCAACGGTTCGGCGAACGGGGTCCAGACCCGATAGCTGGGCGCCGGCCGTTCGGGATCCAGCGGCTCGGGCGTGAAACCCAGGGCCTGGTCCAGCCGCTCGACGACGCGAAAGCCGATCTCGCCACGAAACCGCCGCGCCAGGCCGGCGCGCGGCAGGTCATAGAGATCGCCGATCGCTTTCAGGCCAAACTTCTTCAGGAGCGCCAGGGCCTTGGCCTCGAGCCTGAGGCCCTCGACCGGCAGACCGGCCAGCGCCTTGCGGCCGCCCCCGGCCGGCGCGACCAGCTCGGCCGCGCCGGAAAACCGCGCCAGGGCCCAGGCGGCGGCCGGGGTGTCGGCCATGGCCACATGCGCGACGATCCCCGCCCGCTCCAGCCGGCCGCGCAGCTCGGTCAGCATGGCCGCCTCGCCGCCGAACAGGTGGGCGCCGCCGGTCATGTCGAGGAACAGGCCCTCGAAGCCGGGCGTCAGCGTGTCGATGGCCACCGAGGGCGAAAACCGCTCGCCCCAGAGCGCCAGCTGCTTCAGCGCCGCCAGGTCGCGATCCTGTTCCGCAGGCGCGCTGATCAGGTGAGGCAGCATGGCGCAGGCGTCGGCATGGGCCTGGCCGCGCCAGAGCCCGGCGCGCCGTGCTTCCGCGTTCAGGGCATGCAGGGTCAGCCCGTGCACGCCCTTCTCGATCAGGGCGAAAGGCGCGCCTTCAGGCGGCGGCGGACGCTGTGGTTGCGAACGGGCGGTCGGTCTCATCCAGACCGTGACCGGCCAGTCCGGCAACCACGCGGAGACGACCCGTTTCATCGTCCTGCTCCAAGGCCCAGGCGCCGGGCGGGCCGTCGCGGCGGCGCACTAGCTCTGCGTTCAGACGCACCCGCCCGGGCGCCGCGGGATCGTAGGCATGGGTGGCGGACGGCCCGGCCGTGATCCGCCAGCGCCGGCGCGCGGCGCTCAAATCTCCGGTCGGCCCAGCGCGCAGTAAAACCGCAAGCGCGCCGCCGGCGCGGGCGGCGAAATCCAGCCGCCGGGTCGCCACGAAGGGCGGCGCCTCGACACTGGCCAGGCCGCCGGCCACCGCCCCGGACTTCAAGGCCTCCTCCAGCGCCCACAGCGCCTGCGCCTCCCGCTCCGCCCGGATCCAGATCAGCCGTTCGGGGCCCAGGCCCCAGCCGGCCACGCCGCGCGCGAACGGCCGGCCCCGCTCGCGCAGCCAGAGCCCGGTGGTGACCAGGGCCACCGGCCGCGCATCCTTCGCCGCCGCCAGCCGCCCGAGCGCAAAGGCGAAGGCCGCCGCCGCATCGGCCGGTTCGGCCGCGGCCGCCTCCTCCAACGGCTCGCACACGCTGGGAAAGAGCGTGGGATCCGGCGTCGGCAGCGGAGAGAGCAGCGTCAGGGGCATGGAGGCTAAACCAATATGTTCCTATTTTGTTCTCGAAAACGAACCTTGAGTCAATCGCAAAGAGTCTTGCGCTTGCGGCGGACGCGAGGCTGAACACCGCCGATGAGTTCCAACGGAAAACAGGCGGTCTACGGCGCCCCGCCCCTGAACCTGGCCAATGTGCCGGCCCGCGCGGCGCAATGCTCGCCGCTGGTCCCTGGCGCGTCGGGCCTGGAAGACGCCCCCGACGGCTCGCTGCAGCGCATCGTTATCGCCGCCCCGCCCGGGGTGCTGGAACGGCGCTTCGTGCTGGCCCAGGCCCTGCGTGCGCTCGCCCCCGGCGGCGAACTGGTGGCGATGGCGCCCAAGACCAAGGGCGGCGCGCGCCTGCGCAAGGAGCTGGAAGCGTTCGGCTGTCACGTGGTCGAGACCTCCAAGCAGCACCAGCGTATCTGCGGCTGCATCCGACCAGAGGAACCGCACGACCTCGACGCGGCAATAGCCGCCGGCGGACCGCAACAGCCGCCGGCTCTGGGCCTGTGGTCGCAGCCCGGCCTGTTCAGCTGGGACCGGCCGGATGCGGGCTCGGCCCTGCTGGTCCCGCATCTCGGCGACCTCACCGGCGCCGGCGCCGATCTCGGCTGCGGCCCGGGCGCGCTGGCCCTGGCGGCCCTGGCCTCGCCCAAGGTCAGCGCCCTGACCCTGATCGACATCGATCGCCGCGCCATCGCCGCGGCCCGGCGTAATGTCGAGGACCCGCGCGCGGCCTTCATCCAGGCCGACCTGCGCGATCCCGAAGCGCCGCTGTCGGGCCTCGACTTCGTGATCATGAACCCGCCCTTCCACCTCGGCGCGGCGGAGGACCGTAGCCTCGGCCAGGTCTTCATCGCCCGCGCCGGCGCCATGCTGCGCAAGGGCGGCGTCTGCCGGATGGTGGCCAATGTCGGCCTGCCCTACGAGGCGGTGCTGAAGCAGAGCTTTTCCAGAGTCTCGGCCCTTGGCCAGGCCCACGGCTACAAGCTGTTCGAAGCCGTCCGCTAAGTCCGGCCGACCAGCGCGGCGAGGTCGACCGGCGGCGAGACACGCGCGTCCTCGACCGCCAGGCGCGCCGCTTCGGCGGGCGCCAAGCCGGGGCCGGCTCGAAACCGACCTAGGAACTCGATGGCGCCGCGGCCGCCCAGCAAGGGCGAGGCGCACGTCGCCTGAACATCAATGCCCTGGTCCAAAATCCGCTCGAACAGGACGCGCAGCACCGGCTCGATGGCGGCCAGATTGGCTACGTCATCTTGCCGCAACTCTTCGTACAGAGGCTTGATCAGGGCGATGATGTCGAACTGGCCAGTATCCCGGAACAGCGCGCGGATGGCGGGCAGCGCCAGCGCCAGAGTAAGGTAGGACAGGTCGGCCACCGCCAGCTCGATCGGCGGATCGAGGTCGGCGATCCGGACCTCGCTGAGATTGGTCCGCTCCATGGCCCGTACGCGCGGATCGGTGGCCAGGCTGGCGCGGAACTGGCTGTGGCCGACATCGACGGCGTAGACGAAGGCCGCCCCGGCCTGCAGCAGACAGTCGGTGAAGCCGCCGGTGGAGGCGCCGGCGTCAAGCGCGACCTTTTCGCGCACGTCGACGCCGAAGACGCTGAGCGCATGGGCCAGTTTGTAGCCGCCACGGCTGGCGTATTTCAGCGGCAGGCCGCGCAGATGGATCTGCGCGGTCTCCGACACCGGCAGCCCAACCGCGGTCGTGGTTTTCTCGTCGACCACCACCTTGCCGGCCATGATCCAGCCGCGCGCCGTACGCAGGTCGGCGAAATAGCCCAGTTCGACCAGCAGATCGTCCAGCCGGGTGCGTGTCTTGGCCACCGAGACCTCCGTCAGGCCACCGCTTGGGCATGGTTAACCAGTCGTTAACGGCTGCAAGCGCCAAAGTGAAATGGGGCTTGCTCCTGACGAACCGACATCGTCCACAGGAGATGGGTGTAACGCTACATTTAGCGGTTACGCCGCGTTTACACGCTAGGAATCGGTGGTTAGCGTCCGAAGGCTGGGCTGGGAGACCGATTCGCAATGACGGCGAGCGCGCCTTGGAGCGTGAAGGGGATCGATCCGAAGGCGCGAGAAATCGCCAAGGATCTGGCCCGCCGATCAGGCATGACGCTCGGCGAGTGGCTGAACCAGATGATCCTGGACGACGGCGCCCCCGACCAGGCCACGCCGTCCCGACCCGCCGCCCTTTCCGCCCCTGGTGCGACCACCATTGCGGCCGGGCCGTATGACCGGTTCGAGGCGCCCGAGCATCCCGGCGACGACGTGCTGGGCGCCACCCAGGCGCTCGACCGGCTTTCGGCCCGCATCGAGGCGGCCGAGCAGCGCGCCGCCCTGGCCATCAGCGGCATCGACCAGTCCGTCGCCAGCGTGCTCAGCCGGCTGGAAACCACCGAACGCGAACAGACCGCCGTCTCGGCCCGCTTCGAAGGCGCCGTCGGCGAACTGGCCGAAGAGCATGCCCGTATCTCCGATCGGCTGCAGCGCATGGAGCTGGAGGCCGTCGCGCCGCCGTCGGTCGAGGCCGTGCGCTCCATGGAAGGCGCGCTGGCCAAGGTGGCCAGCCACCTCTACGACGGCGAGGCAAAGGCCGATCAGCGCTTCGGCGAGTTGCGCCGCGAACTCGACGGGCTGAGCGCCCAGCTGGCTGACGGCCCATCGTCCGCCGGCGTCGACGAACAGGCCAATGCCGTGGTCGAGCGGCTCTCCGGGCGCCTGGGCGAGGCGGAAGAGCGCACCTCGGCGGCGATGCGCGGGCTGGAAGCCTCCTTCGCGCAGCTCGACGAACGCCTGGCCGGGGCCGAGACCCGTATCGAGGGCCGCGCGCCCGAGGCCAGCCTGGAACAGCTCGCCGCCAGCCTGTCGGCCCAGGTCGACGCCGCCCGCGCCGAGATGGCCGACAAGATCCGCGAAGCCGCTGACGGCCGCTTCGACCGCATGGAACGGACGCTGAGCGAGCTGACCGGCCATGTCGAAGAGGCTGAGCGCCGCTCGTCCGGCGCGATCGAGCGGATGGGCCACGAGGTCCTTCGCCTGGCCGACACCTTCGGCCGCCGCGTGCAGGAGGTCGAACACCGCTCCGCCGATGCGATCGAGCAGGTAGGCGGCGAGGTGGCGCGCATGAGCCATTCCATGGAAGCGCGGCTGGAGCGCAGCGACGAGGTCGGCGCCAAGGCCCTGGAAAAGCTAGGCGGCGAGATCGCCCGCATCACCGAGCGGCTGTCCGAACGCATCGCCAACGCCGAGCGCCGCTCGGCCCAGGCCATGGACGACGTCGGCGAACAGGTTACCCGCGTCTCCGAGCGGCTGCAGGACCGCCAGGAACGCACCTCGACCGAGCTTTCCGAGCGCATCCGGCTTTCCGAGGAACGCACCGCCAGGCTTTTGGAAGACGCGCGCGAACGCATCGACCAGCGGCTGGAAGAGACCCAGAAGCGCTTTGCCGAGGCCACGGCGCCCGCGCCATCGACGCCCGGCTTCGGCCACAACGCCTTCGATCCGGACGTCGGGCCGTTCGGCCGCGAGCGTTTCGATGCTCCCGGCGGCAACTATGTCGATCCGGACGTGGCGCCGTTCCGCGAAGACGACTTCGCGCCGCTGAGCGAACCGGCCGGATTCGGCACGACGAGCCGGTTCGAGCCGGAGGCCGCGCGGTTCGCCGAGCAAGACCGCATCGAGCCCGAGGCCGACATCTTCGTCGACGACGCCCATCCCGAACCCGCGCCGATGAGCTTCGGCGAACGCGGCCGCGAGATCGCCAGCTTCGAGCCGGAGACCGAGGTCGAGGCAGAGCCACGCTCCTTTGGCGGCTTCAGTTCCGACGAACTGATCGCGCCGCCGGCCGAAGATGCGATCGAAGAGGACGCCTTCGTCGACGCCGCCGGCGAAGCCCCACCGGTGGCGCTGGAAGCGCTCGAGGCGCACCCCGAATCTTCGCCTGAGCCCGAACCCGAGGCCGACGAGCCTGTCGCCGGACTCGAGGCCGCGCCGGATGCGCACGAGGCCGAGCTCGACGAGCCCGAACCGCTGCCAACGACGCCGCTCTCGACCCGCGAACTGATCGAACAGGCCCGCGCCGCCGCCCGCGCCGCAAACTTGAGCCCCGCCGAAGCCCGCGCCGGCAAGGCACGCCGGCCCGACGCCCGCGGCGGCATGTTCGGCGGCCTCGGCCGCAAGCCCGAAGCGAAGAAGCGCCGCGGCGGCTCGACCCTGACCACCGCCCTTTTCGTCTCCGGCGGCGCCGCGGCCCTGGCCGTGGCCCTGGTCGGTTACGAGATCGTGCTGCAAAAGCCCGGCGGCGCCCTGCCCGACCGCGTCGCCGACGCCATGGGTCTGGGCGGCTTCAAGATCCCCCTCAACGGCGAAAAGCCGAGAGCCGGCGAAGGCGGCCAGCCGCTCGCCGCGGTGGCGCTGTCACCGACCCCCGTCGCCGCCGGACCGGCGCCGACCGCGGCGCAGAACGAAGCCGGCGCCGAAATCTATGCCGACGGCGTGCGCCGGGTGGAGGCCAAGGACAATTCCGGGGTCGACATCATCAAGAAGGCGGCCAATCTCGGCTATGCCCCGGCCCAGTTCTACCTGGCCAAGCTGTATGAAGCCGGCGGCGCCGGTGTGAAGAAGGACGCCGACCAGGCCCGGGTCTGGACCCAGCGCGCCGCCGACGGCGGCGACCAGAAGGCCATGCACAACCTGGCCCTCTATTATTTCGAAGGCGCCGGCGGGCCGAAGAACACCACGCTCGCCGCCCAGTGGTTCCACCGCGCGGCCGACCTCGGCCTGGTCGACAGCCAGTACAATCTGGCCCGGCTCTACGAGGAAGGCTTCGGCGTCAGCCAGAACCCGGCCGAGGCCTATAAGTGGTACCTGATCGCCGCGCGCGCCGGCGACGGCGAGTCGCGCACCTCGGCCCAGCGCCTGAAGAGCCAGCTGTCGCCCGAGGCCCAGGCCGCCGCCGAACGCGCCGCCGCCGGCTTCCAGGCGCAGGGGCCAAGGATCGCGACCACCCAGCTCGCCCAGGCCACGGTGACCGCTGGCGGCGCCGGCGACATCACCACCGCCCAGCGCGGCCTCTCGCGGCTGGGCTATTACCAGGGCCCGTACGACGGGGTGAACTCGCCGGCGCTCAGCCTGGCCATCGCCGCCTACCAGCGCGACCAGGGCATGCCCTCTACCGGCGCGCTGGACGGAACGGTGGTCCAGCGTCTGACCGCGGCCGCGCAGTAACCTCAAGCTAGAAACCCTGGTCCTTCAGCCCGTCGGACAGAAGGTAGATCCAACGATCCACCGGCAGACCCTGTTTGATCAGGCCAAACCCGACCGCCACGTCGGCGACCAGGAAGGCGCCGGCGGAAAAGCCGATCCTGCCGATTCGCTCGGGCGTCGGGCCCATTCGCTGGAGCGGACTCTCCCTTATCCGGTTTCGGTTCGAGGACAGGCCCGCTAGGCGGTCACCACGACCTCGGTGAACGCCGCCGAGGCGCTCTTGTCCTTGAACCAGGTCACGCCTTCTTCGACCATGTCGAACTCGACAACATAGTTTCCCGGTATGGCGGGCGCGCGGATCGGGATCGTGCCGACCGCGGTTCGGCCAGGCAGCATCTCCTGTAAGAGAGGCGCGCGGCCGTCGGCCCAGACGGCGATCTCGCCGTCCGGACGCAGCCAATGGTTGCCGAGCGCTATGCCAGCGTCGGGGCCCCAGCCGACCGATCCGGCGTTGGTGATCCGGATGTTCACCAGGCAAGCGGCCCCGGCCGGCAGGCTTAGGCTTTTGGGCGCGACCATGGTGAACATGTAGGCGCTGTTCGGCAGTGCCCCGGTCCCCGCGAGGGCCGCGGGCGCGGGGTCGGCCAGAGCCGATGTGGCGGCGGCGCGAAGTTTCGCCGCCAGTTCCGAAGCGCAAGGCTCGATTAAGATGTTGTCGTGGTCGGCGGGCAGAAGGGTGAATTGCACCCCAGCCGGCATCACCTTGCGCCAGCCCAGCTCCGGAGAGCGGAAGCTGCGAAGCGGATTGAAACGGCTCAGCGCGCCGGCGAAGCAGGCGACGCGACCCGGATAGGGCTCACCCTGGAACACGTCCCAAAAGTCGGTGTCGATCAGCGCCAGCAGGGCGACATGGCGGCCGGAAGCCTGGAGTTGGCGGGCGATCTCGCGCGCCACTATGCTGCCCTGACATCCGCCGCCGATCAGGTAGGGGCCCGTCGGATCGACAGCCAGGATCTCGCGCAGATAGCGGCTGGCCAAAGCGGCGGTGCTGGCGGGCGTGTAATCGATGACGAACAGGCCCGATCGCATGGCGTAGAGCGGATGATCGTCGCCGACGATCCGGGCGAGTACGTGCATCTCCGATCCCACCTGGACGCACCAGAACCAGGGGCGTTGGGATGCGGCTCGATTGAGCCCACGGACCAAGCCCTTGGGCTCGACGCGCTCGCCGCCCCAGCCTCGCGTCAGCGCGTGCTGCCGAGCCTCGACCTCGGCGGCCGGGTAGGGCGCGGACTCAGGCCGCCGGCCATCCAGCCATGCGGCCAGGACCCTGATCGTGGTCATCTCGTGCAGCACGGTCGGCGGCAGGCGCGTCTGGAACGCCTCTTCCACGGCCAGCACCATGCGCACCGCGGCCAAGGAGTCGCCGCCGACCGTGAAGAAGTCGTCGTGGACGCCGAAGTTCCGCGAGCCCAGGATTTCCGCCCAGATCGCCGCGACCGCGCGTTCTCGCTCGCTCTCCGGGGCAGCCGTCGTCGGGGCGACATTGACCGGGTCGGCCAGCGAACCATCCGGCCTCTCCGCGTCGAGCCCGGCGGCGAGTTGGTGACGTTGCACCTTGCCGCTCGGCGTGCGCGGGACGCTCCCCGCCTCGATCGGTACAACCGCGGCCGGAGCCATGCCGAACTCGGCGCCGATCGCCTGGCTCACGCCAGCCCTGGCCTGGTCGGGGTCCGCGCCGCCGCTCAGGGTCACGAACACGGCGAAATGGACCCCGTCCGAGCGGCCCGGCCGCCGGTCGCGGCAGGCCGTCGCATAGGCCGCCGCCACCCCGGCCACGTCCTCGGCGACCGCCTCGATCGCGGCGCAGGCGTACTTGGTCCCATAGATGGCGATCTGCTCCTTCTCACGCCCGGAGATCGTCAGCCGCTCGTCACGAAGCAGGCCGAGGTCGCCGGTCCTGATCCAGCCGTCGGCGGTGAATAGCGCTCGCGTCGCTTCGGCGTCGCCGTAATAGCCCGAGGTCATGGTCGGCCCGCGCACCTGCACCGCGCCGATCTCGCCCTCCGGCGCCACGGCGTCATCGTCCTTCACGACGCGCACCGCGTGTCCGACCGTCGGACGATCCAAAGGCACGAAAGCGGCGTCGTCTTCGGAGGGCGTGAAGGAGTCGCCGCCGCCGGCGACCGGGCCGCACTCGGTCAGGCCATAGCCGAGGATCATCGCGTCCGGCCGCAGTCCGAACGGCGCCAGCGCGCTCATGAAACGGCGGCAGACGCGCGGCGAAATGGCCTCGGCCCCAACACCCAGCCTGCGCAACTTGCTCAGGTCCCAGCTTCGGGCCGGCGCGGCGGCGACCCCGGCCTCGATCATCGCCAGTCCAGAATTGGTCATGGTGGCATGGGTGACGCCGAACTGCTCGGCGACGTCGAGCCAGGCGGTTGGCGACGCCGCGAACCGGTCCGGCGCGAGCGATATTTTCTGCGAGACGTTCGGGCTGACCACACCCAGGCCCATGATGTGATCGAAGGGCGACCAGGACATCGAGATGACCGCTTCGTCCGCCGCCGGAACGTTTGGCCACCAGCGGCTCAGGATAGCTCGCTCGCTCAGGGCGACCAGGCGCGGAACCTTGGTGGTGCCGGAGGTGAGCACCAGCAGTCGCAGATCGTCGAGGCTGGCGACCGGAGCCGCTTCGGCGGCCTGCCCGTTCGCCAGCGCGGCGCAATTGAGGCCGCGCGCCGAGGTGGCATCGGAATCGGAGACCAGCCAAGGCGACGACAGGGTCGCCTGAAGCCGCTCCAGCGTCTCCGCGGCCGTCTTGGCGTGGTGGCGGTTCCGCTCGCGCCGGACCAGGGGCACGATGACGCCGCCGCCAAGCAGCACCGCCCAGCTTGCGATCACGAAGTCGGCGCAGTTGGCCAGGTAGAGGATGGTTGTATCGCCGGCCTTGAATCCATTTTGGCGCAGGCCGCCGAGCAAGCGCCGGGCACGATCGAGCGTCTCGGCATAGCTTGCGATCGCCACCTCGCCGTCGGCGTCGATATGCACGAAACGGCCGTGGGGAAATCGGTCGACAGACTGCAGCAGAGCCTGGGTGACGCCGGCCGGCAGGCTGTCCGCGGGCGGCGCGTCGCCATACGCCACCGACGGCCGGGTCACGCGCGGCCGCCGGGCCATGCCGGGTCCAGATAGAGGCGTATCTTCTCGATCTCCGAGGCGACGTCCTGTCGTCCGCGGGGCGAAAGATGCCAGCCGTCGTCGTTGTAATAGATGCTGGGATAGGCGGCGGTTCCCAGGGCGATCCGCGTTGGCAAGGCGCGTTCAGCGGTCATCAGCACACGGCGCATGTGAAAATGGATGGCCACCAGCAGCAGCGAGGCGATCGCCTCGAGGCCCAGCGTGTCCTCGATGCAAGCGCGCGCCAAAGCGAGGTTTTCCGAGGTGTTGGTGGCCCGGTCCTCGATGAGGATGTCCGCCGCGGCCACGCCGCACGCCAGGGCCTCCCGCGCCATCTCGGAGGCTTCGACGGCGCCGATGCGGGCGTTGAAGCCGCCGGTGAACAGCAGTCGTTTCGCCAGTCCGGCCTGATAGAGCTGTACGGCGCGGGCCAGGGGGCGGCGCCAAGTTGTCATGCCGAAGACGATGGCGATTTCAGCCGGGAAAACGCGGTCGGGAACGAAGACGCCTTTCCCGATACTTTGAAACCGTGTCTCGCATTCGGACTCCACTCGGGGGTCCTCCAGTGCTCGGGGGCATAGGACACCGGCGTAACAGGCGGCACGGCGAGGTGTCCAGTCGAGCCCGAAGACCATGGACGCCGATTGGCTCGCCGTCTATCGGGTGGGCATGGGTGCGTCCCGCCGCCGCTTTCTTGCAGCCTCGCTCGGCGCCATCGCGGGCCCCAGCTTCGCCGGCGCCCGCGGGCTCGTCTCCGACTTGACCATCGGTCAGATGCTGGTGCTGGGATTCTCCGGCGACACCGCCGACGCGCCGGGCGCGCGACGCCTGGCCGCTCATGTCGCGGCCGGACACGTCGGCGGCGTCTGTTTCCTCGGTCACAACGCCCAATCGCGCGCCGGCGTCGAGGGACTCGCCCGGCTGTTCGGCGCGGCCGGCGCCCGGAACCGCACGCTGGTCGCGATCGATCACGAGGGCGGGGCGGTGCAGAGGCTTGGGCCTAAATTGGGCTATCCCTACGTTCCCGCCGCGAGGGACGTCGCCGCCGGCCTCGATCCGGACCAGGCGCGATCACTTTACCAGTCCGTGGCCCAGGAGATGCGCAAGGCGGGATTCAACCTCAACCTCGCCCCCGTCGTCGATCTCGGCTTTGAGCGCAGGAACCCCGCCGTGACCTACTGGGCCCGCACCTTCGGCAAGGACGGCGCGACCGTGGCGCGATACGCGGCCGCCTTCATAGCGGGACATCGGCAGGCTGGCGTCCTGACCACCGTCAAACACTTTCCTGGGCACGGATCGACGCTCGTCGACAGCCATGACCGGATCGTCGACCTGACGCCGACCTGGCGCGAGGATGAGCTAACGCCCTACCGCATCCTCGCCCGCGCCGGGATGATCGATGTGGTGATGAGCGGGCATCTGGCGCACGCTGACCTTACCGGCGGTGAGCCCGCCACGCTTTCGCGTAAGGCCGTCGAGACCGTGCTGCGCGGATCGATCGGCTACCAGGGCGTGGTCATGACCGATGACCTCGACATGGCGGCAATCCGGACCAAATACAGCTTGAAAGACGCCGTCGTAAAAGCGGTCGCCGCTGGCAACGACCTCGTTTTGCTCTCGAACTCGCTCGATCCAGACCCGGATCTACCCATCACCGTGATCGGCTGGATCCGCGCGGCGATCGTCGCCGGCCAGATCCCAGCCAGGCGAATCGAGCAGAGCGCGGCGCGGCTGGCAGCGCTGCGCGCCTCGCCGGCCTTTCATCCGGCCGGCTCCTGAGGTCTCGCCTCAGGGCTGGCCGCGTGTCGCATCTCATCAAGGTCTCGAAGGCTCGGGCAGGTCGGTCTTAAGCCGCAGGTGTGTCAGTCGCCCACCAGCCGGCGCCAGCCGATGGGTTGGGCGTGGCAGGGGCCCAGCGTCACCGCCAGCGGCGGGGCGGCGAACAGGGCGGCGAAGGCGCGGTCGCGGATGTTGAGACCGCCGGCATAGGCGCCGAAGGCCGGCAGCACGATGCGCTGGCCGTCGGTGACGAAGCAGGCGCGACGCACGGTGCGGCCGGGACCAGCGACGCGGGCGCAGGGGTGCAGGTGGCCCGCCGCCTCGCCAGCTTGCGGGCCTGCTTGCGGCTCATGGCGCAGGGTCAGGCCTTCCAGGCGCACGTCGTCGACCACCTCGCCCGGCAGCACCCTCGGACCGTCGGCGTCATGGTTGCCGACCACCCAGACCAGGGTGCGGCCACGGGCGAGCGCGACCAGGGCCTCGGCGTAGGGCCGCGCCATCCGGTCCTCGCCGCCGCCATCGTGGAAGCTGTCGCCGAGGAAGACGATCATGGCGGGCTGCAGCGCCTCCACCTCGGCGGCCAGGCGGCGCAGGGTCTCGCCCGTATCGTAGGGCGGCAGCATCTGGCCGCGCGCGGCATAGGCCGAGCCCTTCTCGAAATGCAGGTCGGCGACGACCAAAGCCCGCGTCGCCGCCAGCCACAGCGCGCCCGCGGCCCGCAGCAGGGCTTCAGCCTCGCCGACGCGCACGGCGAGACCGCCGCAAGGCGAGCGCACGAAGGCCGTCGGGCTCATGCGGTCGCCTCGGCGATGAGGGTTTCGGCCGCGTCGGCCAGGATCATCTCCCCAGCCGAGCCGGGCGAGCGTTGGCGGCCGATCTCCAGCATCATCGGCACCGAGAACGGCGACAGGCGATCCAGCGGGCTATGGCGGATGCGACCCTTGATGCGGACCAGCAGCTGGCCCAGCCGCGCCACGTCGACCATGCCCTTGGCCGCATCGGCGCGGGCGGCCTTGAGCAGCATGTGGTCGGGCTGGTGGCGGCGCAGCACGTCATAGACCAGGTCGGTGGAAAAGCTGATCTGCCGGCCGGTCTTGCGGTCTTGGCGATGCCGCCGTTCGATCAGGCCGCTGATCAGCGCGCAGGCCTTGAACGCCCCCTTCATCATCGAACTCTCGGCAAACCAGGCTTCCAGATCGTCGCCCAGCATGTCCTCGGCGAACAGCTCGGCGAAATCGAGGCCGTCCATCGGCTTCAGCGCCCAGACCACCAGGGCGTAATCG
The DNA here is from genome assembly GCA_041691315.1 of Caulobacteraceae bacterium. Lineage (GTDB taxonomy): Bacteria > Pseudomonadota > Alphaproteobacteria > Caulobacterales > Caulobacteraceae > Poindextera. Next base: position 22,076 of record JBEPUW010000032.1, read on the forward strand.
TTGCAGACGAAGCCGAGCGGCCCGACGCCCAGCCGCTCCAGCCGCCGGGTCAGCAGCATGGCCAGGGTGGTGAGCGCCAGCCGGCCCTCGAACGGGTAGCAGACCATGAAGTGACGCTGGCCATGCGGAAAGGTCTCCAGCAGCATCTCGTCGGTGGCCGGGATGGCCGAGCGGTCGCGCTGGATCTCCAGCCATTCGCGCACGTCGTCGGGCAGCACGCGCCAATGCTCGCCGTCGCTCATCAGCTCCCGCACCCGCCTGGCCAGGAAGGTCGACAGCGCGAACTTGGAGCCGCCCCATGAGGGCATCTTGGCGTCCTCGCCGGCGGCGCTGGTGACCAGCACGTCGGCGCCGGTCACCCCCATCAGCCGCCAGACCTGGCCGGCGAAGACGAAGGTGTCGCCCACCTCCAGCACCTCCAGATAGCCCTCCTCCACCTCGCCGATCTTGCGGCCGGGCGTCGCGCGCCTGCCTGAGGAAATCCGTACGCTGAGCATGGCCGGCGAGACGATGGCTCCGACATTCATCCGATGCCGCAGCGCCGTCTCCTCGTTGCGGACGCGCCAGAGGCCGTCGGGGCCTTTGACGATGCGCCGGAAGCGGTCGTAGGTCTTCAGCGCATAGCCGCCGGTGGAGACGAAATCGACCACCTGCTCATAGTCTTCCCAGCTCAGGTCGCGGTAGGGCCCGGCGGTGCGCAGCTCATCGTACAGCGCCACAAGGTCGAACGGCTCGGAACAGGCAAGGCCCATTATGTGCTGGGCCAGCACGTCGAGCGCGCCGGTGCGTTCCGGCTCGGAATCCAGCGCGTTCTCGGCGATGGCCTCGCGGGCGGCCTGGCATTCCAGCATCTCGAAGCGGTTGGCCGGCACGAACAGGGCGTGGGAGGGCTCGTCCAGCCGGTGGTTGGCGCGACCGATGCGCTGCACCATGCGCGAGGCGCCCTTTGGCGAGGCGAGCTGGATGACCAGGTCGACGTCACCCCAGTCGATGCCAAGATCGAGAGTCGAGGTGCAGACCACGGCCCTGAGCGCGCCGCGCGCCATCGCCGCCTCGACCTTGCGTCGCTGCTCGGCGGCCAGCGAGCCGTGATGCAAAGCGATAGGAAGGTTGTCGTCGTTCAGCCGCCAGAGCTCCTGGAAGGCGAACTCGGCCTGGAAGCGGGTGTTGACGAAGACCAGCGCGATGCGGGCGCGCTTGATGACTTCATAGACCTCGGCCATGGCGTGGTGGGCGGTGTGGCCGGCCCAGGGCACCTGGCCCTCCGACAACAGCATGTCGACCACTGGCGGCGCCCCGGCCGCGCCCAGGACCAGGTCGACCTCGGCGCCCGCTGTCGGCGCCAGCCAGCGCTGGATCACCGCCGGATCGTCGACCGTCGCCGAGAGACCGACGCGGCGCGTCCTGGGCGCGAACTGCTGCAGCCGGGCGAGATCGAGCGCCAGCAGGTCGCCGCGCTTCGACGGCCAGATCGAGTGGACCTCGTCGATGATGACGCAGGCCAGGTCGGCGAAATAGAGCCGCGCGCCTTCCCAGGCGCAGAACAGCGCCAGTTGCTCCGGCGTGGTCAGCAGGATGTCGGGCGGCTTGACCCGCTGGCGCTGGCGTCGCGCCATGCCGGTGTCGCCGGTGCGCGACTCCGCCTTGACCGAAAGCCCCATCTCGGCGATCGGCGCCATCAGGTTGCGCTCGATATCGACCGCCAGCGCCTTCAGCGGTGAAATATAGAGGGTGTGGATGCCCGGCGGCGTGTTGGGGCGGGGGCGTGTCGCCAGTTCGATCAGGCTGGGCAGGAATCCGGCCAGGGTCTTGCCGCCACCGGTGGGCGCGATCAGCAGGGCGTCGCGGCCGGCCCTGGCCTCATCCAGCATGGCCAGTTGATGCGCCCGCGGCCGCCAGCCGCGCGCGGCGAACCAGGCGTCGAAAGGGGCCGGGAGTTCGGTCTGGGCCAGCGCGCCGTCCATCCAGCCGCTATATCATGTTCGCGTTCTGTTTCCAGAGCGCCGCTCGAGCGGACGCCACGAAACGGCCTTTACTTTGGGCGATGGGCTGAAACTGCTACGCTTCAGGCGATAGTCCGACCGCGGCCACCGGAGGGCGCGCCCAATGGACCTGAACCAGCGGTACTGGGCGTTCCTGAGCTACAGCCACAGCGACAAGGGCTGGGCCGACTGGCTGCATCGGTCGCTGGAGTCCTATCCGGTGCCGCGCCGGCTGGTCGGGACCGAGACCGCCGTCGGCGGGGCGCCGCGACATTTCAAGCCGATCTTCCGCGACCGTGAAGACCTGGCCGCCGATCCCGACCTGATGGACCGGGTCCAGAAGATCCTGGAATGCTCGGCTTTTCTGATCGTCATCTGCTCGCCTGACGCGGCCGCCTCGCCCTGGGTGGAGAGCGAAATCGTCCGCTTCAAGCAACTTCATGGCGAGGGTCGCGTCCTGCCGGTGATCGTCTCCGGCGAGCCGTTCGCTTCCGAGGAGCCCGGCCGGGAGTCGCTGGAATGCTTCCCGCGCGCGCTTCGCTTCCACCTGGGCGCCGACGGGACGGTCGGCGCAGCGCCCGCCGAGCCGGCGGCGGCGGATCTGCGGCCGCAAGGCGACGGGCGGCGCATGGCGGTGCTGAAGCTGCTGGCCGGCATGTTGGGGTGCGGCCTTGACGAGTTGATCCGCCGCGACGCCCAGCGGCGGCACGGACAGATGCTGGCGATCACCGCGGCCTCGCTGGCCGGCATGGTGCTGATGGGCGGGCTGACGGCGGTGGCGCTGACCGCACGTCACGAGGCCGAGGTCCAGCGCAGCCAGGCCGAGGGGCTGATCGAGTTCATGCTGACCGATTTGGGCGGCAAGCTGGAGCCAGCCGGCCGCCTGGACCTGCTCGACGACGTCGCCCGGCGCTCCATGGCCTATTACGCCGCCCAGAACGGCGCCCAACTGGACGCCAGCTCCCTGGGCCGCCGCGCCCGGGTCCTGCACCTGATGGGTGATCTGCGCGAAAAGCGCGGCGATATGGTCGCCGCCCTGGCCTTCTTCGAGCAGGCCGCCAAGAGCACCGACGAGCTGTTGGCCCGTCAGCCCAATGATCCCCATCGCATCTTCGACCACGCGCAAAGTGTCTACTGGCTGGGCGAACTCGCCCAGAGGCGCGGCCAGTTGGAAGAGGCGCAAGCCCAGCTCCAGACCTATGAGCAGCTCGCCGATCGCTTGGTGGCGCTGGATCCGACCAACGACGCATGGCGCGCCGAAGCGGCCTATGCCGACTACAATCTTGGTGTGGTTCTTCTTGGACGCCATCACGCCGATCAGGCCGCGACCGCCTTCTCGGGCGCGCTGCAGATCATGCAGGCCAGGGCGCTGGCCGCGCCAGGCGATCGAGATCGGCAATGGGACCTGGCTCAGATCCACGCCTGGCTCGCCGACACCGAACTCGCTCGCGGCCGATTGAACGCGGCCATGAACCACCGCCTGACCGAGCGGGCGATCTACGACGCCATGCTCGCCCTGCATCCGGCCGACGCCACCGCGGCCTCTTCCCATGTCGTCAACCGGCTGAAAGTCGCGACCATCCTGATGGCTCAGCGCCAGCCCGCCGCCGCGGCGCGCGAACTGACCCAGGCGTCGGCCGAGATCGTGCCGGTGATGACCGCCCAGCCGGACGTGGTCGACAATCGCGAGGAGGCGTCCAAGATCGATATCCTGCTGGCCAAGGCCCGCCTGGCCCAGCACGACCCGGCCGCGGCGAGCGCGGCCGCCGTCCAGGCGGTAAGCCTGGCCGAGGCCCTGGTGCGCAAGGACCCGACGGTCGTGGACTGGCAGGGGCCGCTGCTTGGCTCGGCGCGGGTTGTCGCGATCCAGGCCGCCGCGGACCAGCCGCGCGACGCCGAGGCCGGTCGCCTCGCCCTGCAATCCGCCGTGGACGAAGCCGCCCGGCTCGACCGGCTGGTTCAGGCGCTGCCGCACGACCGGGACATGGCTTGGGCCGCCGCCGAAGCCGACCTTTTGGCCGGAGACGATCTGAACGCCGCCGGCCGCGTGGACCAGGCGCGCGGGGCGTGGGCGGCCAGCCTCCGGATCCTGACGCGCGCCCAGGCGGATGGCCCCGACCCACTTGACGCCGACAGCCAAGCCGTCATGGTCAAGGTTGAAGCGCGGCTCGCCTCGTCGAACAGCTCCCGCCCCTAAACGGCTGCGCCCAGCATTTCGGTATCCAGAATCGGTATTTGTTCCGCGTACCTCAAAATTACAGCTGAACTGGGGACTTCATGGCCAGAACACCGGCGGCAACCGAGTCCATCTCCATTACTTTTAAGGCAGCCGACCCTCAAACTCCCATCTTCAAAAGCAAGTCGAACTCACACAACATCCACAGGAAGGGGCATATTTGGCTTGCCAACTATGTTTCAGGATCCGTGGATATTGTCTTCGACCTGGATACTCCCGGTTACGCATTTGACCGATCAAACGGTGTCGACTCGGCTATATCTATAAGCACAGATGTCCAAGGACAAAATCCCGCACCGCCAAATACGTTTACGAACGCGATCGTCACTGATCAAGAATTGAAATTTACTGTGTCCAAGATCGACGCGGGCGTATATTACTATGTACTCTACATGTACCACACGAAACAAGGTCGGAGGCGGGAGTTTTCAATCGGCGATCCGATTATCGTCAATCGCTGACCCTTCGGCTGGCTCTCACGGTTGCAATCGGCCGCTAGCGCCACCGGCTTCGGTTGCAGTGCATCAGGATCCAAGGAGGAATAGACAATGCCGGGCGACGGTAAACCCGATGTTCCGGTTCTCGCTGTTCTCGTCGCAATGGTCCTGTTCGGCTGCTCCCCGACCGGCGGCAACGTCGTGGCCAGCGGCTCGGCAAGCGTCCAGGCCGCGTCCGACAGTCCCGCCTCCAACAGTCCGCCCGCCCAGGAGGTGGCGCTGGAGGATGACGGTGGCACCTATCGAATCCCCGCGCTGATCAATGGCGCGATCAATCTGAGGTTCACCATCGACAGCGGCGCCTCCGACGTCAGCATACCGGCCGACATCGTCGCCAAGCTGGTCCAGGCGGGGAGCGTCACCCAAGCGGATTTCATCGGCCGGCAGACGTTCGAACTGGCCGACGGATCGACCATCCCTTCGGCCATATTCAAGATCAAGAGCCTGAAGGTCGGGACCCTCGAACTGCAGAACGTCACCGCAACCCTGGCCAATGCCAACAGCGAGCCGCTGCTGGGCCAGAGCTTTCTGTCCCGCCTGTCGTCCTGGTCGATGGACAATCATCGCCACGCCCTGGTTCTGAACGCCTCGACCGACAGCACCGGTCTGCCCGGCCTCGAACCTGGACTTGTTATGCCGGGGCCGCACGGCGGCGACATGCCGCCGCCCCAACCGATGCCGACCGCATCCGACGACGACAATAGCGCCCACTCCGACAGCGCCCAGCCGGATGCTAACGCGACGGCTCAGTCAGACGCCAACTAGAGCGGGCCAGCGGGAAAGTGCGAAGCGGTTTTCCGCCCGCAACGCGCGACGAGACCTTCTTCGATGCCCGAGCGTTAGACCGAGACAAGCCGCATGCGGCGGAAGGATATGGTCGATGACAAACGAGGAACGCGCCTTGTTGCTCGCGGTCGCGCGATGGGTTCTCGAACAGGAGGAGAAGGCCTCGCGCGAACTCGCCACCCACAGCAGCCTGGCGTCCGAGATCCGGGCCGGGATCGAAGCGGTGCGGCCAAAGAACCCGACGCTCCACAGTACGGCCGGCGCATCGCAGCCCTGATCCTGGACCGACCCCGGGGCTCAGTCCGCCGCAAACACCCCCGACAGTCCGCGATAGCGGCCGGACGCGTCCAGCCCGTAGCCGATCAGGAAGCGGTCGGGGGCGGACCAAGCGGTGAAGTCGGGCTCGCGGACGCGGGCTTGCGGCCAGGGCTTGGCGGCGAAGACGACCGAGAGCACCTCGCGCGCGCCGGCTTCCGCGGCTATGCGCGCGGCCTCGGCCAGCGAGAGGCCGGACTCGATGACGTCGTCGATCAGCAGCGCCTGGCGGCCGTCGAGCGGGCGCTGCAGCGGCGCGCGCAGTTCGACGCGACCGGTGCTCTGGCGGCCGTTCTCGTAGGAGGAGAGCCAGAGCGCGTCGAACAGGGGGTTGCGGACGTGCCGGCCAAGCGCCCGCATCAGGTCGGCGGCGAACCAGATGCCGCCGGTGAGCAGGCAGATGGCGACGGTCTCGTCGTCGATGCGCGGCGCGATCTGGGTGGCCACGGCCTCGACCCGTCGCGCGACGTCCTCGGCCGACAGCAGTTGGCTGAACCCATCGACCCGAAGGTCAGCCATTGGGGTGCAGGGCGTAGGGCGAGCTCTGCGGCAAGGGGGTGGCGTTCTGCACCGGGCCGGGCGGCAAGGCCGCCGCCGGGGCTGCATCGGGGGCGGCCGGGGCTGGGCGCAAAGTCATGACCGCGGCGGTGCGATTGATCGGCGCCGTGGCCTTGGGCTTGGCGTGCTTCGACGCATCGAGCACGAAGGTGATGTCGACATTGGCCGCGCTGGCCGGCGGGTCCACCACATCAACCAGGAAGTGCCGCGCCTCGCCGGGTGGAATCTGCGCCCCGTCGGGGTCGGCGATCTTCACCGCGACCGGATGGCCGGAGGCGTCCAGCACGCTGATGCGCAGCGGCGGCGCGACCACGGCGCGGTCACGCACATTGCGCAGCGCGCCTGAGACCGCCAGCACGGCGTGGCCGTCCTTGAGCGCCGGCTGGGCGTACTGGCCCTCGATGGTCAGGCCGACCAGGTTCACCGGCAGGCCGGCCATGGCGTAGGCCCCCGCCGCGCGCGGCCAGAGCGTGGAAATGCCCTGGCGCATGAAAACGGCCAGGCCCAGCAGGAAGATGAAGCCGGCGACCAGGCCGGCCCAGACGACGCCGCTGGTCGCCGCCTCGCGCACCTTTTCCTTGGTCTGCGCCTGGGCGCGGAAGACCTTGGGCAGGGCTTCGGCGGGCAGGTCGCGCAGGATGGTGGCGCCCGGCTCAGCCGCCGGCTTGGCGAAGGGCTCCTGAGCCACGGCCCCAATTTCCGGGTGATCGGTGAGTTCCAGGGGCGCATCGGCCGTGGCGGTCCAGCGCACGCCGCAGGACCCGCAACGCACGGAGCGTCCGGCTTCACCCAGGCGCTCATCCTCCACAAAATAGCGGGTGGCGCAGTCGGGACAGGTCAGTATCATGGCCGGCGAATCGGATGCATGCGCGCCCTCCGCAACGAGGTCGCCGATTTCGGCCCCCATGTCCAGAACCGCCGACGCCGGTCCCCCGTTGAGTGAGTTGGTTGAGCCCCCCGAGCCCGACGCCGGACCGGTGGTCAGCTTCGACGGCGTCAGCCTGGGTTACGGCGGCGGCCCGGAGATCCTCAAGGACCTCAGCTTCGAGCTGGAGCCGGGGTCCTTCCACTTCATCACCGGCGCCTCGGGCGCGGGCAAGACCTCGCTGTTGCGCATGATCCAGATGGCGTTGCGGCCGACCCGCGGGGTCATCACCCTGTTCGGGCGCGACACCACCAGCCTGGTGCGCGCTGAATTGCCGCTACTGCGCCGGCGCATCGGCATGGTCTTCCACGACCGCCGGCTGCTCGACCACCTGGACGCCTTCGACAACGCCGCCCTGCCGCTTCGCCTCGCCGGCGCCCGATTGCCCGACTATCAGGCCGACGTGGCCGAGCTTCTGGCCTGGGTGGGCTTGGGAGAGCGGATGAATTCGACCCCGCCGCAGCTGTCCGGCGGCGAACAGCAGCGCCTGGCTATCGCCCGCGCCGTAGTCGGCCGCCCCGACCTCTTGATCGCCGACGAACCCACCGGCGATGTCGATCACGAAATGGCGATCCGCATTCTGCGCCTGTTCGTCGAGCTGAACCGGCTGGGCACCACCGTGCTGATCGCCACCCACGACGACGACCTGGTGGCGCGCTCCGGGCGTCCGGTCATGCATATCGAGGCCGGGTCCTTGCGCCGCGTTTCCAGCCGCGGCGCCGTCGCTTGAGCGGGCCCGCGCCAATCCCACGCCGGCCGCCGGCGCCGCTGTTGCCGGCCGAGGACGCTCGTGACGGCGCCCTGGTCCTGGTGGTCACCATCCTCTGCTTCATCGCCTGCCTGGCCCTGGTCTCGGCCCTGGCCGCCAACCGCACCGCCCATGGCTGGCGCACCGAACTGAAGGGCTCGGCCACCGTGGTGGTGCGGCCCAGCCCGAAGGAGACCCCCGACGCCGCCGCCGCCCGCGCCGCCGACGCCCTGGCCGGCGTACGCGGCGTCGGCGAGGTCGAGGCATTGGAAAAGGAAAAGGCCGAGGCGCTGCTCGAACCCTGGCTGGGCAAGGATCTGCCCGAGGACCTGGCCATACCGCGACTGGTCACGGTCGAACTCGACGCGCACCATCCGGCCAGCGCCGCGGCCATGGAGGCGGCGCTGCAGGCCGCCCAGGTCGACGCCACCGTCGATGACCACAGCCTGTGGCTGAAGGACATTCTGCGCGCCGGCCTGTTGGCCCAGGCCGCCGCTATCGCCGTCGCCGGCCTGATCGTCGCCGCGGCGGCCGCCGTCATCGCCTTCGCCACCCGCGCCGGTCTGCAGGCGCGCGGCGACCTGGTCAGCGTGCTGCACCTGGCCGGCGCCGAGGATGGCTTCATCGCCGCGCTCTTCCAGCTCCGCTTCGGGCGGATGGCGGCGATCGCCGGGCTGATGGGCGCGGGCGCGGCGGCCGTCGTCGCCGGGCTCTTCCGCCTGATCGGCGGCGAGGTCGGGCTGATGCCGGTGCTGCCGGTGGCGTGGAGCGATCTTCTGCCGCTTCTCGCCTGCCCGATCGCCGCCGGCGCGGTGGCGGTGTTGGCGGCGCGGACCACGGCACTGTCGCTGCTCAAGGAGATGACGTGAGGAGCGCCGCCCTCATCCTGTTGGTCGTGGCGCTGTGGGCGGTGGGCCTGTGGGCCTTTTCGGTCAGGGTCGACCAGTCGACGCCGCCGGCCGACCCCTCGCCCGCCGATGCGGTGGTGGCGCTCACTGGCTCCTCCAACGCGCGGATCACCGCCGCCATGAAGCTGCTCGAGGACGGCAAAGCGACGCGGATGCTGGTTTCCGGCGTCAACCCCGAGGCCAGTCGCGCCGATATCAAGGGTGTCGCCAAGGCCACGCGGCGCTATTACGACTGCTGCGTCGACCTGGGTTTCCAGGCCACCGACACCCTCGGCAATGCGCGCGAGACGTCAGGCTGGATGCGGTCCAAGGGCTTCAAGTCGCTGATCGTGGTGACCTCGGACTTCCACATGCCGCGCGCCATGCTGGAGCTGCATGAGGCCTTGCCCGACGCCAAGCTTACGCCCTATCCGGTGAAGACCGAGGATCTGGATTCCGGACACTGGTGGCGAAGCGGGGATGGGGCGCGGCGGATGATCGTCGAATACTGCAAGTACCTGGTCATCCTGGCGCGGGAGGCGTTCCTCAGCCTCGGACCGAAGGCGCATCAGGCGAGCGCCGCGCCTTCGGCGGAGCGGCCGGCAGGGAATGTGTCGGCTTGGCTCGGTCCAACCCCACCCGGTAATTGGGGACACGTACGACTTTCCCAGGCGGCGCAAGCACGAGCACGCGTTTTGGAAGTCGTACGTGTCCCCAATTACAGCCGCATTGCGCGGCTCCAGCGGGGGATGACGGTCTTGAGTGCGGCGAGGTCGGCGTGATCCTCGCCCGGTCGCTCGCCTTCACCCTCGCCTTCTATCTGTGGAGCCTGGTTGCGGCGATCGTCATGCTGCCGGTGCTGATCGGGCCCAGGCGCTATGCGCAGGGCTCGCTGAAGGTCTGGGGGGCGGTGGTCACCTGGCTGCTGCGCGTCATCTGCGGCGTGCGCGTCGAGGTGCGCGGCCGTGAGCACGCCCCGGTCGGTGCAGCCCTGGTCGCCGCCAAGCATCAGTGCATGTTCGACATTTTCGGCACCTTCAACCTGCTGCCCGACGCCGCCTATGTTCTGCGCCAGGAACTGATGCGCATCCCGATCTTCGGCTGGTGGGCCTGGAAGACCCGCATGATCGTCATCGACCGGGAGGGCGGCGCCAAGACGCTGCGCAAGCTGCTGGCCGACAGCCGCCAGCGCATTGAAGAGGCGCCGGACCGGCAGGTTTTCATCTTCCCGGAGGGGACGCGCGGTACGCCCGGCGTTCATAGAGAGTATCAGCCGGGCGTGGCCTTCCTGTACCGGGAACTCGACCTACCGTGCGTGCCGATCGCGCTCAATTCCGGCGTCCACTGGCCGGCGCACGGCATTCTCCGCCGGCCTGGGACCATCGTCTTTCAGTTCCTCGAACCTATCCCGCCGGGCCTGAAGCGCGCCGCCTTCATGCAGGAACTGGAGGACCGGCTCGAAGCCGCTTCCAACGCCCTGGTCGCAGAGAGGCTCTGACAGGGACAGACGGTATGGACGACAACACACCCATTATCATCGGGGTCGGCGAGGCGTCGGAACGTATCGACACGCGGGGCTATCAGGCACTTTCACCGGCCGACCTGGCCGGGCAGGCGGCGACCGCGACCCTGGACGACGCACTCAGCGTTGCGGCGCTCGCCGCACACCTTGGCGTCATCGCGGCGATCCGCCAGTTCGAGGTCTCCGGGCCGAACGCCATCGCGCCGTTCGGCAAGGCCGACAACTTTCCGCGCGCCGTGGCCCGACGCATCGGCGCCAACCCGGCCCGCGCCATCCTGGAGCCGGTCGGCGGGCAAGGTCCGCAGCACCTGGTCAATGAGTTCGCCCAGGCGATTGGCGAGGGACGCGAAGACCTGGTCCTGCTGTGCGGCTCGGAGGCGATCTCGACGGTTCGCCACCTGACCTCGCGCGGCGAGACCCGCGACTGGGCCGAGACCGTTCCGGGCGAGCTTGAGGATCGCGGCTTCGGCGATCCGCTGGGCACGCCGGACCTGCCACGCCACGGCGCCCGCTCGGCGATCAGCCTCTATGCCCTGTTCGAGAACGCCCGCCGCGCCCGTCTCAAGCTCGATCGCGACGCCTACGCCCTGGAGATGGGCCGCCTGTTCGCGCCCTTCACGCAAGTGGCCGCCGCCAACCCACACGCCATGTCGCGCGAGGTCTATTCGGCGCAGGATCTGGCCACGGTCACCGCCTCAAACCGGCTGACCTCCGATCCGTTTCCGCGCCGGATGGTGGCGCGCGATCAGGCCAATCAGGGCGCGGCGGTGCTGCTGGCCTCGGTCGGCAAGGCGCGGGCGCTCGGCGTGCCGGAAGACCGCTGGATCTATCTGCACGGCGGCGCGGACGCTCGTGAGCGCCTGCCCATGGAGCGCGCCGACCTGTCGCGCGGGCCCGCTTCGGTGATGGCCGCTCGTCATGCGCTGGAAACCGCCGGCGTCGGCCTGGACCAGATCGATGTTTTCGATTTCTACAGCTGCTTTCCGATCGCGGTGTTCAACGTCCGCGACGGTCTCGGCATGGATGCGAACGATCGCCGACCGCTGACCGTCACCGGCGGCCTGCCCTATTTCGGCGGCGCCGGTAACAACTACTCGATGCACGCCATCGCGGAGATGGTGCGCCGCCTGCGCGCCAATCCGGACCAGTATGGCCTGGTCGCGGCCAATGGCGGCTTCCTCTCGAAATATTCCGTCGGGGTCTATTCCGCCCGTCCAGCGGCGTGGCGCGGCTTCGACAGCGGGGCGCTGCAGGCGGAGATCGACGCCTGGCCGAAGCCGGCGGTCGCGCCTGGCGAAGGCGAAGGCGTGGTGGAGACCTACACCATAGACTACAGCGGCAAGGCGCCGGTCGGCACGGTCGTCGGCCGCCTGACCGACGGCGGCGCGCGCTTCGTCGCCATGACCGATCCTGAAAACCCGGAGATCGTCCAGCGGATGATCGCGGCCGAACCCATCGGCGCGACGGTGTCGGCGCGTCTGAACGCGGAAAGCCGTGCGATCCTCAGCGGTTTCGTCCCGGCCGCCTGACCCCCAGCCGGTCTAACGTTTGGCCGGACGCGGCGCCTCGCCAGCCCAGGCCCAGCTGGCGATCTTCCAGCCCCCGGTCCCGTTGCGCAGCGCGACCGCCATCTGGGCCGGCTCGACGATCGGCTTGCCGTGTTCGCGATAGGTATAGGTCACGCGCACGACGACATAGGCCGTGTCGCCATCGACCACCTGGCGGACCACCTGACCGATCGTCACCTTCTGGTCGGTCTGCGCCTTGGCCTTCGCTTCCTTGCCCAGATCGCCGACCCAGGCCTGGAACGAGCCGGGTCCATGCCATTCGTGCGGCGCAAACTCGTCGATGATGCCGACGTCCGGATCGTTGGCGGCCTGGGCCGTGGCGATATCGCCGCGGTCGAAGGCGTCGATGAAGGCATGGATCGCGCCCATGGGTCCCTCTGGCGTGGCGGCCGCCGCGACAGCTGGCGTGATGGCGGCAAGGCCTGCGGCGAGCAGCGCGGCGCGCGCGAGACCGGTTGCGGACTGATGCATGATGATTTCCCCCGATGAGGCGCCATCTACGCGGCGCCGATGTGTTGGCGCAGGCCACAGACACTGTCGTCAAGACGAGTGTCTTCCCTTCGTCCGGCTCCCGCAAGCGCGCGCCTCAAGACGGGGTCGCGGACCTGAAGAAGACGTCCGCGATCGTCCTGGTTTCCGGCAGAATGTAGACGATGCCGCTGGTTCCCGTGAAGGTGGGCTGCACGACGCGGTCATAAAAGCGCACCGGAACATTGATGCAGCCAAAGGTGATCCGATGGTCGAGCGCCGATGGCGCGGCCAGCCGCTGCAGGCGATGCTCGCGGGTGTTCGTCGCCAGCACGCGGTGTAGGGCCAGCGCCGTCTTGTAGTCGACCCAGAGGATGTTCTGCTTGCCAAGGCCATAGCCCAGCGAGGCCACGAAACGGCCCGCCGGCGTAGTCCGCTCGTCTGGACGGATGTCCGACAGCCTCTTGTCCCCGACACCCGGCGACGAGTCGTCTCCGCGCGCCCGTCCGAGCAGGGCGGAGGTGGCGCCGCTGAGATGTCCGTGGCTATCGAAGACGAAGACCTCGGTCGCCTTTTTGTCGACGATCACGAACGGCTGGCTGTGATTGTCGCCGCTGGCCATCACCCAGTCCGCGACCTGCCGCGCATCGCTCGACGCCGGCGCGCCGGCGAAGTCGGCTGCAGCCGGCGCCGTCTGGGCGGCGGCGATGCCGGAAGCGAACAGCGCGCAGAGGCCCATCAGGGCGCCGATCGCCTGGACTCTCAAAACCTTGGACAAGGGCCGGCCTCCCGGCGCTCCGGCCGACCGGGTTGGTCGCGGCGCCGCGACCCAGGCATCGCAACATCTAGGCCGGCCGATTTACGGAGGTTTTGGAGCTTGGCCGTCCCGCGACGGGACGTGGCGCGTCACGACGGCGCGCCAAAAGCCGATGCGGCTCGCGCCGGCTCGTCCGGGCGCCGGGCGCTCAGACGTCCTCGGAGAGCGTCTCGAAGCCGCGGCTGCGCATCAGGGCGTCGGTGCCGTAGTCGCGGCCGCGGAAGCGGCGGTAGGCCTCTCCGGCCTCGACCGAATTGCCGATGCTGAGCACCTCATCGAGCAGCTTCTTGGCCAGGTCGCGGTCGTAGAAACCGCCTGGCGCCTCGGCGAAGGCTTCCGCCGCGTCGGCGCTGAGCACGTCGGCCCAGATGTAGTTGTAATAGCCCGCCGCATAGCTCTCGCCGGAGAAGACGTGGGAGAAATGCGGCAGCCGGTGGCGCAGGATGATCTCCTTGGGCATGCCCAGCCGCTCCAGCGCCTCGCGCTCGAAATCGCGGGCGTCGAGCGCCTCGTCGGCGCCCAGGTGCGCTTCGAGATCGAGGATGGCGCAGGCCAGGTATTCGGTGGTGTTGAAGCCCTGGCGGAAGTTCTGGGCGCTGAGCACCTTGTCGGTCAGGGCCGCCGGCATCGGCTCGCCGGTCTCGTAATGCACCGCGAAGCGCGACAGCAGTTCCGGCGTCGGCAGCCAGCGCTCGTTCAGCTGGCTGGGCAGTTCGACGAAGTCGCGCACCACGCTGGTGCCGGCCAGCGACGGATAGGTCACCGCCGAATTCAGCCCGTGCAGGCCGTGGCCGAACTCGTGGAACAGGGTCACCGCGTCGGTCCAGGATATGAGCACCGGCTCGCCCGGCGCGGCCGGCATGAAGTTGGAATTGTTGGAGATGATCGGGGTGACGCCGGCCAGCTTCTGCTGGGTGCGGTATTCGCTCATCCAGGCGCCCGAGCTTTTCCCCGGCCGGGCATAGAGGTCGAAGTACCAGAGGCCGACGCGCCGGCCATTCTTGGTCACCTCGAAGACGTCGACGTCCGGGTGATAGACCGGCATGTCGGTGACTTGCGTGAAGGTCAGGCCGAACAGCTCGCCAGCCGCCCAGAACATGCCGTCGCGCAGCTTGGCCAGCTGCAGATAAGGCTTCACCTCGTCGTCGGAGAGGTCGTACTTGGCCTTGCGCAGCTTCTCCGCATAGTAGCGGTAGTCCCAGGCCTCCAGCGCCTCATTGGCGCCCTCGGCGGCCACGATCGGGGCCATTTCGGCGATCTCCTCGCGGGCGCGGGCGACGGCGGGCGTCCAGACCTGGCGCAACAGGCCCATGGCCGCGTCCGGGGTCTTGGCCATCTGGCCGTCGGCGATCCAGTGGGCGAAGGTCTCGAAGCCCAGCAGCCGCGCCTTCTCGACGCGCAGCTTCAAGACCTCGGTCATGATCGGGTTGTTGTCGTGGTCGCCGGGATTGTCGCCGCGGCTGGCCCACATCGAAAGCGCCTTTTCGCGCAGGTCGCGGCGTTCTGAGAAGGTGATGAAGGGGTCCATGGACGAGCGGGTGTTGGCGATCACCCACCTGCCTTTCAGACCCTGCTGTTCGGCGCTGGCGGCCGCCGCATCGATCAGGTCGGCGGGCAGGCCGGCTAGGTCCGCCTCGCTGTCCAGCACCAGCGACAGCCCCTCCTCGTCAGCCAGGATGTTCTGGCTGAAGGCGGTGTAGAGGCTGGCCAGGCGCTGGTTGATCTCGGCCAGGCGGTGTTTCTCAGCGTCCGGCAGAGCCGCGCCCTGGCGGGTGAAGCGGCGCCAGACCACATCGGCCAACCGCTGCTGCTCGGCGTTCAGGCCGCTGGTCTCGCGGGCCTCGTAAACGGCCTTGATCCGCTCGAACAGCGGCCGGTTGTGCATGATCTCGTCGCGGAAGGCCGCCAGCTTCGGCGCCGCCTCGCGCTGCACCGCCTGCATGGCGGGGGTGTTCATGGTCGAGGTGAAGGTCCCCATCAGCGAGGTCGCCTGGCGATAGTCGCGGCCCGAACGCTCCATCGCTTCCAGCGTATTGGCGAATGTCGGCGCGTCAGAGTTTCCCGAGATGGCCGCGATCTCGGCCCGATAGCGCGCCATCGCCTCGTCCAGCGCCGGCGCGAAGTGCTCGACCTTGACCTTGTCGAAGGCCGGCCCACCCCCATGCGGCCCGGTCCAGGGCGCAAGCACGGGATTGTCGGCAAGGGTCGAGGTCATGAGCGGAACTCCGGAGGCGAGCGGGCATCCTATAGAGGTGGGGCCGCGCTCTCCAGACTTCTCCCCACGGGAGAAGTCTTCGGCGCTAGCCTCTCTCGCACTGGAAGCTTCGCCCTCACTTCGGCTAAAGAAACGCCCATGATCGAGCATGGACCGACTTCGCAGAGCTACATCTCGCAGCGCCTGCGGCTGCACTATGTGGACTGGGGCAATCCTGACGCGCCGCCGCTGATCCTGGTGCACGGCGGCCAGGACCATTGTCGCAACTGGGACTGGGTGGCCCAGGATCTCAGGCGCGACTACCACATCATCGCGCCCGATCTGCGCGGCCATGGCGACAGCGCCCATTCGCCGAGCGGCGAGTATGGCATCGGGGCCTATGTCTACGACCTGGCCCAACTGATCCACCAGCAGGGCCTGGCGCCGGTGCGGATGATCGCCCACTCGCTCGGCGGCAATATCGCGCTGCGCTATACCGGGACCTATCCGGAGACGGTCTCCAAGCTGGTCTCCATCGAGGGCATGGGGCCCTCGCCGTCCATGCTGGCCAGGCGCGCAAAGACCTCCGCGCCCGAGCGCATGCGAAGCTGGGTCGAGCACAAGCGCGCGCTGGCCGGCCGTGCGCCGCGCAAGTACGCCTCGATCGAGGAGGCGTTCGCCCGCATGCAGGCCGAGAACAAACACCTGACGCCGGAACAGGCGCGCTATCTGACCGTGCACGGCGCGGCGCAGAACGAGGACGGCACCTATAGCTGGAAGTTCGACAACTACGCGCGGTCGTCCTCTCCGGCTGACTTGTCGCCCAAGGAGATTCACGAACTCTGGGAGAACATCGCCTGCCCGGTGCTGTTCGTGAACGGCAAGGAAAGCTGGGCCTCGAATCCGGAAAAGGACGGGGCGCTGAAGCACTTCAAGGATGGCCGCGTCGTCGAGTTCGAGCGCGCCGGCCACTGGGTGCACCACGACCGGCTGGACGACTTCCTGACCGAGGTGCGCGCCTTTCTGGCCTAGGCCAGGTGCTCCAGGGCGGGGGGATCGGCTTCCGCCTGGGCCGCGTCGATCGCCCTTTCCAGCGCTTCCAACAGCGCGACCGCGACGATCGGCTTGGGCAGGTGGTCGTCGGCGCCGGCCTCGGCTGATCCGGCCAGGTGCTCGGGCATGACATTGGCGCTCAGCACCAGGATCGGGGTGCGTTTCGCGCCGGTCTCACGCTCATGGTCGCGGATCAGCCGCGTGGCGGCGAAGCCGTCCATCACCGGCATCTGGATGTCCATCAGCACGGCGTCGAACGGCTCGGCCTTGAAGGCCTCGACGGCCTGGGCCCCATCCTCGACCGCGACCAAGGCGAGGCCGGCGCTCTCCAGGATCAGGCGCACCACCTCGCGGTTGGTGGCGTGGTCGTCGGCCAGCAGGATGCGGATCGCGCCCGGTTCGGCGTCTTCGGCTGGCGCCGACAATGTCGGTTCATTCATCTGCGCAGACACCGCGGCGGGCCGTGCCTCGGTCTCGCCCGCCGTACAGGCTGGCAGCGGCAGGGTCAGGGTGAAGACCGCGCCCGCGCCCGGCCGTCCGGCGCCGGTCAGCTCGCCACCCATGCCGCGGGCGAGATCGCGGGCGATGCCGAGGCCCAGCCCAGTGCCGCCGAAACGGCGGGTGATGGTGTCGTCCGCCTGATGAAACGGCTGGAACAGCTGCTCGGTGCGGTCGGGGTCGAAGCCGATGCCGGTGTCGCGCACCTCGATGCGCCAGGCCTCGCCAATGCGGCCGAAGACCAGCTCGACCCGCCCCTTTTCGGTGAACTTCAGCGCATTGCCGAGCAGGTTGCCGAGGATCTGCTCCAGCCGCACCCGGTCGCCCACGGCCCAGGCAGCTTGGTCAGCGTTCCAGATCAGGCTGAAACCCAGCCCTTTGGCCTCGGCTTGGACACCCGCGCTGTCGGCCAGGACCCGGATCACATCGCCCAGAGCGAAAGGCTCGGACAGGATGTCGACGCGCCCCGCTTCCATCCGCGCCAGATCGAGCACGTCGCTGAGCACCCGTTGCAGCGTGCCGGCGGAACTCTCGATGATCGAAACCATCTGCCGCTGCTTGGGATCGAGCGTCGTGCCGGCCAGCACGCCGGCGATGCCCAGGACGCCATTCAGGGGCGTGCGCACCTCGTGGCTCATATTGGCCAGGAAGGCGCTCTTGGTCCGGTTGGCGGCCTCGGCCAGGTCGCGGGCGCGCTCCAGCCGCTCTTCGCGGTCGCGGATGTCGCGGGCCATGGCGTTGAAGCCGACACTAAGGCGGGCGATCTCGTCGTCGCTGGCGACCTCGACCTGAGCCTCCTCACCCCGGCTCAAGCGTTCAACGGCCGCCTCGAGGGCCGATAGCGGACGGGTGAGCGTGCGGGCCAGGAACCAGCTGCCGGCCACCAGGAGCGCAAGCCCGACCGCCCCGATCGCCAGCATGGCGATCAGCAAGGCATTCACCGGCGCCAAGGCCTTGCCCATCGGATAGGTGATCAGCAGCGCGGCCTGCTCGCCGCTCGCCAGGGTCTCCAGCGGCCTGACTTCGGCCGCTGCGCGTCCTTCATTGGTCTGCAGGGCGCCCGCGGCGCAGCGGGGGTTGGCCAGCCGTCGCGCCGCCAGGGCGTCGATCGCGGCCGGGTCGGCGTCCGGACCGGGACCGGACAGCCGCCAGCGCCCGCCGTCATGGCGGGAGAGGACGCTGGCATGCAGTGGAATGGCGGCGAGCTTTTCCAGCGAGGCCAGTTCCGAGCGGTCGATGCGATTGGCGAAGATCACCGCCCCCACCTCGGTCGGGGCCATGATCGGCGCGACGGCGGCCTGGTAGGCGGCGCCGTCGACGGTAAAGACCCCCGCCGGTTGGTCGCCGGACTGGGCGGCCTGCGCCACGCTCGGCGGCAGGCTGACGCCGGGCGCGCCGGTGGTCACCACCTGACCGGATGCGGTGACGACAAAGGCCGCGTCGATACCCAGCCGCGCCCGCAGGTTCTCCAGCGCCGAGCGGATGGTGGCGACGTCGCCGGTCGCGACGGCGGCGCGGAAGCCGAAGTCGTGGGCGAGAACGTCGGCCTCCTCGTGCAGTTGGACGGACCTGAGCGCCCAGACCTGATCGAAGACCGCGCCGTTGGCCGACAGTTCGCCGCGCACGGTGCGCTCGGCGTTGCCGGTGACCGCCGAATAGACCGCCACCGCGATGAGCAGTAGAATGAGGCCGAACAGGCCCGCATAGAGCACCGTCAGCTTGGTCCGCAGCTGGTTCAGTTTAGGCCAGGCCACGCGAGTTACATCTTCATCGCTTGATGCGGACGCAGGTCCAGCGTCAGCGCCTGGCGCATCGACCCGTGCACCGCGAGCGGGCGCGTGATCGCATTACCCGGCCCCTTCAGATCCTCCTGCCAGATTCCGAGCGCGCCGGCGCCGTCCGGCGCACCGGCGATGACCGCCCGGCCGGCTGCATCGGTCTTGGCGGCGAAGGGGGTCGACACCACGACGATGAAGCCGGTCATCCGATCGTGGATGTTGCAGCCCACGGCGACCACGCCGGCCTTGTCGAAATGCACCGTGCGGGCCTGTTCGTGGCCGTACAGCTTCAGCTCGAAGCGCTTGGCGGGCGAAAAGGAATAGACGTCGTGGCGGACGGTGTCCTGATTTGGAAAGGTCACGTCGGCGCCGACCGGGACGATCAGCACGTGCGGGTCGAAGGCGATGGCGTGCTGCGCCATGACCATCGGCCACGCAAAGCGCCCCGCGCGCGCTGCCTGGGCGGGCGTAAAGGTGACGACCGCGTCCGGGACCGGCTGACCCCTGGCGTCCTTGAGCACGACCTCCAGATCGGCCGCCTGCGCCGCCAGCGGACTCGCCAGCAAAACCAGCAGCGCAAAGAGATTTCGCATCTTATTGGCATAGAAAATAAAAGTTAACCGCCGCATAACCAGCACGTCGGAAGATCGCCCGCAAACCGCTTCGAGGGGCTTTCTCGTGACCTGCCGCGCCAGACTTTTCGCCGTTCTCGTCGCCAGTCTGTGTATCGCGCCGGGGCCGGCCTCAGCCGATGAGCAGCCGGTTGCGCCTTATACGGTCTCGGACGCCAACGCCGGCGCGACCCCGATCCGCGGCGACGGCGCCTATCGCGCCCTGCACGGGCGCGATGGGATAGAACGCATCGTCACCGATCTGCTGGTGCGCGCGCAGGCCGATCCGCGGATTTCCGACATCTTCAAGGCGACCGACATGCAGCGCCTCGACAGAACGCTGACAGAGCAGATCTGCTACATCTCAGGCGGCCCCTGCCACTATACCGGCCGCGACATGAAAGCCGCACACCATGACCTGGGATTGCAGAACGCCGATCTGAACGCCCTTGTCGAAGACCTGCAACTGGCGATGGATGCCGAAAAGGTGCCGTTCCACGAACAGAACCGCCTGCTGGCCAAGCTGGCGCCGATGCAGCCCCAGGTCGTCCAGCGGCGTTAGGTCTCAGAAGCCGGCCTGCAGCGACAGGAAGACGCCGGTCTGATCCTTGACGGTGGCGATCGAGCCAAGGTCGACATAAGCCACGGTCGCCGACAAATGCTTGTTCAAGGCATAGGCCGCGAACAGGTCGTACGCGTCGTTCTCCCTGGCGAAACCCAGATTGCTCGGCTTGGTGCGGTATTCGCCGCCGATGACCAGGCGCCGGGTGACCAGATAGCCGATCGAGCCCTCGAACTCCGGCCGGTAGTTGTCGTTGCGGTCGCCGCCGAAGCCGAGCAATCCGGTCTGGTTGGCCTTGGTCAGGCGCAGGGTGGCGTCCAGCACCAGAGATTCGTTCAAGAGCACCTTGGTCGCCGCCACATAATAGTCGACGCCGTCGGCCGAGCGGCCGCCGACCGCGTGCACGATCGCGGCCTTGTCGTTGCGCTTGTACTGCACGCCGATAGCGACCTGCGGCAGGATGCTGTCCTGGTCGTACACCGCATCCCCGAACAGCTTCAGCTTCGCGGCGAAGACGTCCTGGTCGAAGGTGAAGCCGGCCCCGAGGCCGAGCCTGGCCCCGGTCTGGCCGGTGTCGAACTGCTGGCGGGTGTAGCTGAGCTCGAGCCGGTCGAAGAGTCCGACGGAGGCGCCGAAATCGGTGAGCGAATAACTTCGGACGCCGACATAGGTGAAGTGCGCGTTGGCGCCGATCTGGTCGCGTGTCTCATAGCCGGTGATCACCGCCCAGGAGGCGAGGCCGCCGCCGGCCGCACCTTCGATGTTTGAGATGCCCTGGGTCAGCAGCAGCTTGCCGCTGTCCATAGGCGGCAAGAAGGAGGGCGCTGAATCGGACGGAACCGTTTCGGCGGCCGGCGGCGCCGCGGGTGGCGGCGCGTCTTGGGCGCAGGCGACCGCGGCGGCCGACAGGGCGACGACGAACGCGCAGAGTTGAATGGCGGTTCTGAACAGTCCCATCACGGGCCCCAAGCGGAACCCGATGGTCTGCCAAGAAAGGTTAAGAGGCCGGAAACCCTACCGCGCCAGTTGCGCGATCACCGGTTCAATCCGTCGCCAGGCGGCCGAGCCGGGATCGATCAGTTCGAAGTGACCGGCGTCCGGGATATCGACGACCTGGGCCGCGTCGCCGGCCGCGCGGGCCTTCGTGGCGTAGTCGCGACCGAAGGCCGCGGGCACGATCGGGTCGAGATCGCCGGAGATGATGACCTGGCGCACGCCGATTGGGAGAAGCGCCGCCGGCGATGTGTCGGCGTAGAGGCTGGCGGCCCCGCGCTGGCCGGCGCCGACCAGTTGGTCGATGGTCGGCGGACCGCCGCAGGCATCCGGCCCTGTCGCCCGATAGGCTTCCAGATCGTCGATGCCGGCCAGGGTGACGACGCCGGCGATCGGCAGCGGGTCGCGACCGGCGAGTGGACTCGCTTTGGGCAGGCGCGGCCTGGCCGCATCCCAAAGCGCCAGATGTCCGCCCGCCGAATGGCCGACCAGCACGACACGATGCAGGTCGAGGCCGTAGGTCGGCGCCAGGGTGCGCAGATAATCGACGCCCTGCGCGACGTCCTGGAAGGTGCCCGGATAGCCGCCGCCGGCATGGCCCAGGCGACGATATTCGATGTTCCAGACCGCGAGGCCGCGCCGCTTCAGATCGTCGGCGGCATAGGTCATCAGCTCCAGCCCCGGCAGGTCGGCCAGCCAGCAGCCGCCGTGGATCAGCACCACCACCTTGTGCGGACCCGGCGTCGCCGGCAGCCAGAGCTCGCCGAACTGCTGCGGCCCCGGGCCATAGGCGATGCGATGATCGGCGACCGGGCGGGCGCGGCCAAGCAGGTCGCTGAAGGAGATGGGCCCGGCGCGTGACCGCGACGCGGTCACGCCAACGACGGCGGCTATGGCCGCGGCCACCGACAACAGGATCTGGACGGGTTTCATCGGCCTACCCTGGCCTCAAGCGGCGGCGGCCTCAAGCGCCTCGACCCGGACCAGCAGCCGCTCCATGGCCCGATCGGCGATGCCCTCCTCGCGCAGATGGCTGGCCAGGTCGCGCAGGTAGTCGACATTGCGGCCGGAGAGCCCCGTGGCGCCGGCGATCAGCCTGGCCTGGGCCTCCAGGTCGAGGTCGCCGGCCCATTGCGGGTGGTTGCGGTCGGAGAGGAAGACCAGCGCCTGCACGTTCTCCGCCCCGGCCAGCCGCACCGGCGCCCAGGCCTCGAAATAGGTCTCGGTCGGCTGCTCGCGTTCGCGCAGATAGGCATAGACGTCTGGCCAGGCCGCCGCCTCGACGCGATAGGCCGCGCCCCGAGCCGCGCCGCCGGGCGCCAGACCCAGCACCAGGCCCGGGCGGGCCGGCGTGCCGCGATGGTGCACCGAATAGATGCAGAAGGCGCGGCGGCGGCCATGGATGACGGCCGTGCGGCGCTCAGTGAAGGCAAAGCCCGGCCGCCACATCAGCGAGCCGTAGCCGAACACCCAGCGATCACCGCCATCCGCCTGCATGGCCTGCCAATAGCCGCAGGCCTTGCGCGCCGCCATGGCCAACCGCGCCTATTGCGCCTCACGGCGCAATCTCTATGGTCCGGCGCCTTCCAATGGGGACGTGACGTGCACGCGAAATCGCCATCGCTGGACGCTGTCAGGGCGCGCATCGACGCCGTCGACGCCGAGCTTCTGCGGCTGGCTGACGAGCGCGCCAGCCTGGCGCGCGACGTGGCCGAGGCCAAGCGCGCCGCCGGCGACGGCGACAAGTTCGGCCTGCGCCCGGCGCGCGAAGCGCTGTTGCTGCGCCGGCTGCTGGCCACCCCCCGCCAGGGCGCCAGCGCCCAGCTTACGGTGCGTCTTTGGCGTGAGTTCATTTCGGACAGCCTGGCCCAGCAGGGGCCGTATCACCTGGCCGTGTGGGGCGGCCCCGATCCGGCGCGCGTCGTCGAGCTTGCTCGCGTCCGCTTTGGCGCGGCGCCCTCGCTGAACCGCTTCGAGCGGCCCGAGCCCGCCCTTGCCCAGGCCAAGACCCCCGGCGGCGTCGCCATCATGGCCCTGACCCACGATTCGGCCTGGTGGGGACGGCTGCTGGCCGAGCCGAAGCTTTCGGTGTTCGCCTCACTGCCCTGCCTCATCAGCCTTGGCTCGCAGGCGGCCCTGGCCGTGGCCGAGGTCGAGATCGAACCCACCGGCGGCGACGAAACCTATTGGGTGACGGACGCGAACGCGCCGGCGCCCAAGATCGAGACCGCCCTTGCCGGCGACGGCGTCGCGGCGCGCCTCATCGTCGAAACCAGCGGCCTGAAGCTGTTCGGGCTGGCCGGCTTCTACCAGCGCGACGATGAGCGGCTGGCGCGCGCGCCGGGCCGGCTCTCCGGCGTCATCGGCGCGGCGCCGACGCCGCTCGACCTCTGATGACCACGGCCGCGCCCACCGATCGCGGAACCGCCGATCGCCCGCAGGCCAAGCCGGGGATCGATCAGATCGTCGCCTATGTGCCCGGCAAGTCGAGCGTCCAGGGCATCGAGCATCCGATCAAGCTGTCGTCGAACGAGAACATCTTCGGGTCCAGTCCACTGGCCCGCGCCGCCTTCACCGAGGCCGCCGGCAAGCTCAACATCTATCCGGACGGCCACGCCACGGCGCTGCGCCAGGCTATCGCCGAGCGCTATCGCATCGAGCCCGAACGGCTGGTGTTCGGTTGCGGCACCGATGAGATCCTCGGCCGCATGGTGCAACAGGTCTATCTTGAGCCCGGCGACAACATCATCCAGGGCGACTACGGGTTCGGGGCCTATGGCATCGGGGCGCGCGCCTGTCAGGCCGAGGTCCGCCTCGCGCCCGAACCGAAGCTGGTGCTGGATGTCGACGAGGTGCTGAATCTGGTCGATGAGCGGACGCGGCTGGTCTTCGTGACCCAGCCCGCCAACCCGGCCGGAACCTGGATCGTCGCCGAAGAGATTGCGCGCCTGCACGAGAGCCTGCCCGCCTCGGTGATGCTGGTCATCGACGCGGCCTACGCCGAATTCTGCACCGATCCGCGTTTCACCGACGGGCTCGACCTGGCGCGCGGCGCCACGAACATCATCGTCACCCATACCTTTTCCAAGCTGCACGGCCTGGCGGCGCTGAGGATCGGCTGGGGCTATGTCCCCATCGAGGCGGCTGAGGCCATCGAGCGTATTCGTCTGCCGTTCAACACCTCAATCGCCGGTCAGGCGGCCGCCATCGCCGCGCTTGGCGACGACGCGTTTCAGGCCCACTCGCTGGCGCAGATCGAGCGATGGCGGCCCTGGCTGACGCAACAGCTTGGCGGGCTCGGCCTGGACGTCGCGCCATCGGGCGCCAACTTCATCCTCGTCCGCTTCCCGCACGCACCCGGCCGCACGGCGGCGGAGGCCCACGATTTCCTGGCCGAGCGCGGCTACATCGTGCGCGGTGTCGCCAACTACGGCCTGCCCGACTGCCTGCGCATCACCATCGGCCTGGAAGAGCATAACCGCGCCGTGGTCGACCTGCTGGCCGACTTCCTCAAATCCGAACGATGAGCGCGGTCGAACGCCTGGCGGTGATCGGCTGCGGCCTGATCGGCTCTTCCGTGATCCGCGCTGCAGGCGCCAAAGGAGCCGCGGCGTCGATCGCGGTCTATGATTCCAGCCCCGAGGTCCGGGCGCGGGTGCGCGAACTGGGCATGGCCGATGCGGTGTTCGACACCGCCGCCGAAGCCGTGGCCGGCGCCGACCTGGTCGTTTTCGCCGCCCCGCCGGCGGCGATAGGCGACGCCGTCGCTGCCTCGGCCTCGGGTTTGAAGCCGGGGGCGATCCTCTCCGACGTCGGGTCGGTCAAGGGTGCGGTGGCCGAGGCCATGGTCGCCGCGGCGCCGGAGGGTGTCTTCGTCATTCCCGGCCACCCGATCGCCGGCACCGAACAGTCGGGCCCGGACGCCGGCTTCGCCACCCTGTTCGAGGGCCGCTGGGCGATCCTTTGTCCGTTAGCGGACGATCCGGCCTATCTGGTGGCCGTCGAAACCCTGACCGCCTTTTGGGAGGCGCTGGGCTCGAATGTCGAGCTGATGGACGCCCGACACCACGACATCGTGCTGGCCGTCACCTCGCACCTGCCACACCTGATCGCCTACAATATCGTCGGCACCGCCGCCGACATCGAGGAGGTGGCCGAGGGCGAGGTGATGAAATACTCCGCCGGCGGCTTCCGCGACTTCACCCGTATCGCCGCGTCGGACCCGGTGATGTGGCGCGACGTCTTCCTGTTGAACCGCGACGCGGTGCTGGAGACCCTGGGCCAGTTCACCGAGGACCTGCAGGCGCTGTCGCGCGCCATCCGCCGCGGCGAAGGCGACAAGCTGGAAGCCCTCTTCACCCGCACCCGCGCCATCCGCCGCGGCATCATCGCCGCCGGCCAGGAAAGCGCCGAGCCCAACTTCGGGCGAGATAAGAAATAACGAGAAGCCTCGCCGGCTCGGTTTTTTCTCTCCGTCATGGCCCGGCTTGTCCGGGCCACCCATGAACACCGTGATGGGTGAGTGTTCATGGATCCCCCGCATTCCGCTTCGCTCCAGCGGAGGATGACGGCTCTTTATGAGGGCTCAGTCTTGTTGAGGTGCGCACCCACCGCTTCGATCGCGTCCACCAGGCCCATGCGTTCGACCTGGACGCCTTCGGGGAGGCTGGAGAACAGGCGCGTGGGGGCGGCGGGGTCGAGCATGACGAAGACGCCCTTGTCGTCGGCGCGGCGGATCAGGCGGCCGAAGGCCTGGGCGATGCGGGCGCGGGCCGTGGCATCGTCATAGGCCTTGCCGCCGAAGCGCACGCGCCGGGCCTTGTGCAGCAGGTCGGGGCGTGGCCAGGGCACGCGGTCGAACACCAGCAACCGCAGCGAGCGGCCGGGCACGTCAACCCCATCGCGCACGGCGTCGGTGCCCAGCAGGCAGGCGTCCTCCTCGACGCGGAAGATGTCGACCAGGGCCCCCGCCTCCAGCGGATCGACATGCTGCGCGTAGAGGGCGAGCCCACCCTCGGCCAGCGGCGCGCTGATCCGGTCGTAGACCGTCCGCAGGCGCCGGATGGCGGTGAACAGGCCGAGCGCGCCGCCGCCGGACGCCAGAAACAGCTCGCGCATGGCGGCGGCCACCTGGCGCGGGTCCTCGCGGCCGACATCGGTGACCACGATGGCGCGGGCGTTCGAGGCATAGTCGAACGGCGAGGTCAGCCGCAGCACCTTTGGCCGGTCGGCGAAACGGGCGGCGCCGGTGCGCATCTCGGCCAGCGAGAACGGATCCTCCAGCGCCGAATCGGCCAGGGTGGCGCTGGTCACCAGCACCCCGTGCGCCGGCGACAGCACCGCGGCGTGCAAAGGCTCGGTCGGATCGACCCAATGGCGGCGGCAGGCGGCGTCGACCACCCGGCCGTAGAGGTAGGTGGCCTCGAACCAGTCGACGAAATCCGGGTCGTCCTCGGCGTCATCGGCGATGGCCTGCAGCATGCCGCGCCAGGCGGGCAGGTGCATGCGCGCGCGGCGATCCAGGCCGCGCAGGGCGCCCTCGATCCGCGCCCGCTCGCCGGTGGAAAGTTCGTCGGCTTCCTCGTCCAGCAGATCTTCCAGCCGCCGCGACAGCGTGACCAGCGGCGCCTCGATGGCCTGCAACGCGCTGGCCGCCTCCGCCGCCGTCTGGCGCACCAGGTCGAGCGCTGGCCGCGCCGAGCACTCCTGGCCGACGTCGGACGGCGCGGCACGGGCGTGCAGCTGCTCCAGCGCCGCGACCAGGAACTTCTCCACCGGGCCGATCGGGTTGGCCTCGGCCGACGGCGGCGCGATGCGGCCGGACCAGCCGTCGCCGGGTAGCGCCGAGGCCGCGCGCAACACCTCGTGCAGCGCCGTCTTGGCGTCCTCGCGATCACCGACCAGGTCGCCAAGTCGCGCCTGCAGACCGCGTCCGCGCCGACCGCGCCCTTCCGGTCCGCGGATCCAGCGGCGCAGCTCTGCGGCTTCGGCGCCCGAGATGGCGGCGGAGAAGGCCGCGTCGGCGGCGTCGAACAGGTGGTGGCCTTCGTCGAACACGATGCGCTTGAGGGCGGTCGTCTCGACATCGGTCTTCAGGCCTCGCGCCGCCCGCGCGCCATCGAAGGCGGCTTGCGTGAGGACCAGGGCGTGGTTGGCGATGACCAGATCGGCGCGCCGCGACGCCCGCACGGCCTTTTCAATGAAGCACATGCGATAGTGCGGGCAGGCGGCGTGGACGCATTCGCCGCGCCGGTCGACCAGGTTGCCGGGGCTGGCCTGCGAGGTGGGACCGACGGCGAAAAGGCCAGGCAGCCAGGCCGGGAAGTCGCCGCCGGTCATGTCGCCGTCGCCGGTGGCTCTGGCCCAGCGCGAGGTCAGCGCCAGGCCGATCAGGTCGCCTCCGCCGGTCATGGCGACGCTGGCCTGCTCCTGCAGGTTCAGCAGGCAGAGATAGTTTTCCCGGCCCTTGCGAACCACGGCCTTTTTCGCCCGCACCGCCGGATCGGGATAGACCGAGTGGCTCTCGCGCTCGATCTGCCGCTGCAGGGCGCGGGTGAAGGTCGAGACCCAGACGCCCGGCCCATTGGCCTCGGCCCAGAGCGAGGCCGGCGCCAGATAGCCCAGGGTCTTGCCGACGCCGGTCCCGGCCTCCGCCAACATCAGGTTAGGCTCGCCCTCGCGCTCGCGTGGCTGGAAGGCGTGCGCGGTCTCGGCGGCGAACTGGACCTGCGCCTCGCGCACCTCGTCCAGGCCGGCGCGGCCGAGGAATTCGGCCAGCCGGGCGCGCGCGGCGTCGGGATCGACCGGCTTGGAGCCCGGCTCGCCGGCGGGGGCCTGGTCCTCCCACTCGGGGATGCGGGTCCAGACGTCGAGGCCGGTGCTGCGCCAGCCCTCACGCACGGCCTTGGATCGAAGCGCGGCCGTGATGGCCGGCGCCCAGGCCCATCCGGCGCGGCCAAGCGTCTCGGCCAGGGCCAGCGCCTCTTCGCGGTTCGGCCAGGGGGTCTCGGCCAGTTCGTCCAGCAACACGCGGCAGACCAGGGCCAGGCTCTCGGCCTGGGCGGCCGGGGTCTTCGGCTCGGGCAGGCCCAGCGCCAGGGCCAAGCCGACCGCCGAGGGGGCGCAGAACCGGGCCGGGCGCACGAAGGCGAACAGCTCCAGGGCGTCGAAGATATCGCGCGAGCGCGGCGGCGCCTGCAGCTCCAGCCGCCGCGCGGTCAGGCTGGCGTGAACCACCATCACCGGCGCCGACAGGGCCAGCTTGCGCGCATCGGACGCCGGCAGCTCGCGCGCGCCGCCGCCGTCGCAGATCGCCGCCCGCGGTCCGGGCAGGACCACGAGGGTGGGCGCAAGGTCGAGCGTCGGCGAAAGCGCGTTCACCGGACAGCCATACGATGATCCGGGCGAAACGAAAAGTGAACAACCGCGGGGCTGACGATCGGTCTCAGGTGTGTTAAAAGACACATCATGTCGGAGATGACGATGGCCCAGCGCTTCTATCCGGCCGTGCTCGAACGCGGCGAAGGCGGCGTTTACGGGGTCTGGTTTCCCGACTTTCCCGGCGTGGTCACCGGCGCCCGCTCCCAGGAAGAGGCTATGGCCAAGGCCGGCGACGCGCTGGCCGAAGGCGCGGAGGAGCTTGCCTTCGAAGGCAAGGCCCTGCCGGAGCCAACCGCCTTGGACGGGATTGAGCTGCCCAAGGGCTGCGACTTCGTCGCCTTCTTCGCCGTCGGCGTCGAGCCGCCGGACCAGTCGGAGCGGGTCAACGTCTATCTGCCCAAGAGCCTGATCGCCCGCGTCGACCGCCGCGCCGCCGAACTAGGCATGAGCCGCTCGAGCTTCTTCGGCTGGGCGGTGACCACCGCGCTCAGCCTGCGCAGCGAGGTCGTCGACGCGTTGCCGTATCTCCGCTTCAAACGCGAGAAGTGAACCTGTCCCATCCCGTCATCCCCCGCTGGAGCCGCGAAGCGGCGGAATGCGGGCGACCCATGAACA
>JBEPUW010000033.1:0-49990 GCA_041691315.1 Caulobacteraceae bacterium
CAATCTGGCACATCGATGCCGTTCGGGGGCCGTCCACCCCAACATGAACACTCACATCGATCGGTGTTCATGGGTGGCCCGGACAAGCTGGGCCATGACGGTATGAGATAGGCGAAATCCTGAAACTCAGAGCCGAAACTGCGCGGTGATGGTCTGGCCGCCGCGTTGGACGACCAGGACCCAGGCGGAGCCGGCGGGGGCGTCGAGCATGGCTTTCAGCTCGGCGACGCTGGCGGGGTTGCGGCCGTTGAGCTGGCGGATCAGGTCACCGGGCTGCAGCCCGACGCGGGCGGCGTAGCCGGGGGCGATCTTGGTGACCAGCACGCCGTGGCCGGCGGCGAAAGGATCCAGCCCCATCTGGTCGGCGACGGCGGGCGACAGATTGGCCACGGTCGCGCCAGCCAGCGGGTTGCGGCCGGCCAGAGCCTGTTCGTCACGGGCGGGCTCGGCGGGGATGGCGGCCAGACGCACGCGAGCGGCCTGCGGCGCGCCCTTGGCGCGGCGATATTGCAGCGTCACCGCGTCGCCGGAATTGCGCGTCAGCACGTGGTAGTTCAGCGAGGCCTCGTCGTTCACCGGCTCGCCGTCGAGGGTGAGGATGAGGTCGCCGGACTTCAGGCCGGCGCGATCGGCCGGACCGCCCGGCCAGACGTCTGTGACCAGCACGCCGTCGGGTCGGTCGAGGCCCAGCGAACGGGCAATCTCGGCGGTGACCCCTTGGGTCTTCAGGCCAAGCCAGGTGCGTTGCTCGGCGCCGCCGCCAACGGCCTGGTCGACCACGTGGCGGACCAGGGCGGCGGGGATGGCGAAGCCGACGCCCGACGAGGTCCCCGACTGCGACAGGATGGCGGTGTTCATGCCGATCATGCGGCCGTTCATGTCGACCAGGGCGCCGCCGGAATTGCCCGGATTGATCGCCGCGTCGGTCTGGATGAAATAGGAGACGTCCGTCACCCCGACATTGGATCGGGCGATCGCCGAGACGATGCCGTTGGTCACCGTCTGGCCAAGGCCGAAGGGGTCGCCGATGGCCAGCACCAGGTCGCCGACCTGGGCCTGGTCGCCGATGGCCAGCGGCAGCACCGGCAACCGCTCGGCGCCGACGTCGATCTTCAGGACCGCGACATCGGCATGGGCGTCGGCGAGCAGCACCTTGGCCGGGAACTCGCGGCGGTCGCCAAGCACCACCATGATGTCCTGGCCGCCGGCGATGACGTGGTTGTTGGTGACGATCACCCCGTCCGGCCTAACGATCACGCCGGAGCCGAGCGACTGGGCGATGCGCTCGCGCGACAGGCCCATGCCGCCGAACATCTGGAAGAAGGGATCGGCGGCCTGGCGCACGATCTGGTGGCTGTAGACATTGACCACCGCCGGCCCCGCCGTCCTGACGATCGGCGAAAAGCTGAGCCGCATCTGGGCGGCGTCGGCGGGCACGGTCTGGGCCGCCAGTGGACCGGCGCCGGCCATGGCCAGCAGCGCCAGGGGGATCAGCAGTCGTCTGGCCGGCATCTTTCGTGGCTCCGCTCGCATCAATGTCCCTTAGTCAGCGGAATTTCGGGCGCAATCATGGCGGCGTTGCGCTCGGCCTCGGTCGGCCGCGCGTAAAGGAAGGCCATGCCAAGCCCGACCAGGGTGACCAGGCCGCCGACCAGCATCGAGAGCCCGGGCAGATGCAGCCAGCCGCCGGCGCCGATCGACCAGGCGAAGATGTTGGAGAAGACCAGCGGGCCGGCAAGGCCCGTGAGGCCGAAAAGGATGGCCAGGGCGCCCTGCAGTTGGCCCTGCTGATCGACCCCGACGCGCTTGGACAGCAGCGACGCCAAGCTCGGGAAGGTAATCCCGGCGATGATGAAGATCATCATCGAGACCCAGAACCAGAGTTCGGTCGGGGCGAGGCCAGCGACGATGAAGGCGACCAGCGCCAGCGAGGTGCCGAGCAGCACCGCGCCGCGCTCGCCGAGGCGGCGGCTGGCCGCGCCGGCGACCGAACCCTGGATCAGGATGCCGCCTCCTCCCAGGACCATGAGCAGCAAACCGACCTGAAACGGCCCCCAGCCGTAGCGAAAGTGGGTGTAGAACTGAAAGACGCTGAAGGTCTGGTTGGAGAGCTGGGCCAGAAAGTAGATCGCGGCCATGCCCAAGAGGCCGGCCTTGCTGATCAACAGGCCGACGGCGCCGATCGGATTGGCCCTGGACCAGCGAAACGGCGCGCGCCGCTCGCGGCTCAGCGACTCCGGCACGATGAACAGGCCATAGAGCCCGTTGGCGAAGGCCAGGGCGGCGGCAACCCAGAACGGCGCGCGCGGGTCCCACGCGCCGACGAAGCCCCCGAGCGCGGGGCCGAGCAGGATGCCGGCGTTGGCGGCGGCCTGGAAACGCCCGAAATTGCGCGCGCGGTCCTCCTCGGTGGAGATGTCGGCGACGTAAGCCCCGGCGGCCGAGCCGCTGGAGGCGGTGATGCCGGAGATAACCCGGCCGATGAACAGCCAGGCGATGGATGGGGCCAGCGCCATGATCACATAGTCGAAGGCCAGCCCGAACATCGAGATCAGCAGGATCGGCCGGCGGCCGAAGCGGTCGGAGAGATTTCCGAAGATCGGCGCGAAGATCAGGCTCATCACCGCCCAGGTGGCCCCGAACACGCCCATGATCTGGGCGCCGTGCGCATCGCCGACATGGCCGAGCTGTTTTACCAGCGTCGGGAAGACCGGGATGATCACGCCCATGGAGACGGTGTTGGTCAGGATGACGGCGTAGATGAAGCCGAGCGCGGCGGGACGCCGGTGCAGCGCCTGTCGCTTTTCAGGCCCCGACCGCTCGCTCACCTGAATCTCCCCCGCTGGCCTTGTTGGCCGTGGGGGTAATGAGCACAAGCGTGAGCAACAAGGCCAGCGCAAAGACGCCGGCGCCGCCCAGCATGGCGAGTCCAGGCAGGTTCAGGCCCCTTCCTGGTCCCACCGACCAGGCGAAGGTCTCGGCGAACAGCACTGGGCCGACCATGCCGGCCAGGCCCGCCAGGCTGACCATGGCGCCCTGCAGCCGCCCCTGCTCGCTGGGCTCGACCAGCTGGCTGCGCAGGGACTGGATGGCGGCGACGGCGACGTTGACCGGGGCCAGGGCCACCAGGCCGATCCAGAGCCAGACCGGGCCGCCGAGGCCGATCATCACCATGCCGGCCGCGCCGGAGGCGAAGGCGATGACGATGGCGCGGCGCTCGCCAAGCCGCTTCACCGCCGGACCGGCCAGCAAGGCCTGGGCGGCGATGTTGCAGGCGGCGAACACGGTCAGCACCAGGCCCGCCTGCCCGGGTCCCCAGCCAAAGCGATAGTTGACGTAGAGCACATAGATGCTGCCGAACGCCGCCAGCGCGATGTTGGCGAGCAGCATCATGCCGGCCAGGCCCATCAGGCCCTTGGTCTCGACCAGGATCAGCATGGCGCCGAAGGGATTGGCCCTGGCCCAGCTGAACGCCGCCCGGCGCGACGGCGGCAGTGACTCCCGCAGCACGAAGAAGCCATAGACCGCGTTGAGCACGCCGACGCCGGCCGCGGCCCAGAACGGCGCGCGCGGGCTGATCTGGCCGAGCAGACCGCCCAGGCCGGGCCCCAGGATGGTGCCGACCGCCCCGACTGCCGACAGCAGGCCGAAATAGCGGGCGCGCTCCGCCGGCGCGGCGACGTCGGCGGCATAGGCGAACATCGCCGCCCGCCCCGCCGCCGCCATGCCGGAAAACAGCCGCCCGACGAACAGCCAGGCCAGGGTCGGCGCCAGCGCCATGACCACGTAGTCGGCCGAGAGCTGCAGCATGGCCAAAAGGATGACCGGTCGGCGCCCGTAGCGGTCGGACAGCACCCCAAGCACCGGCGCGAAGAAGAGCTGCATCGCCGACCAGGCGGCGGCGAACACGCCGATCGCCTCGGCGGCCTGGATGGTACTGCCGTTGGCCAGCTGCTTGACCAGGATCGGCAGCACTGGCGAGACGATGCCGAGCGACAGCGTGTTGAGCAGCACCACCGCCAGCACGAACATCAACGTCATGCGGTTCAGCCGGACGGACGGATCGGCCCCCGCCTCGCTCATGCGACGGCGACGCTGGTCGCGGTCGGCCGGGCGAAACGCCAGGCGACGGCCAGGCTGAGGCCTAGGAGCGCCGCGGCGATCAGGATGGGCAGGCCCGGCACGGACGGCCAGGCCCTGAGCGCAAAGGCGAAGCTCAGCGGAAAAATGGTCGGGCCGATGATGGCGGCAATGCCGCCGGTGGACTGGTTGGCGCCCTGCAGCCTGCCCTGTTCCATCGGCGAGACGTGCTGGGTCATCAGCCCCTGCAGGCCCGGCTGCATCAGGCCCATGAAGGCGAACACCGGCATGCCGAGGAAGTACCAGGGTCCGGTGGGCGCCAGCGCATAGATCAGGAAGCCCGCAACCCCTGCAGCCGCCCCGGCCATGACCGCGCCGCGTTCGCCGATGCGCCGGACCACCGGCTGCACCGCGAAGCTCTGCACCAGGATGCCCAGCGCGCCGGTGATGACGAATGTGACGCCCAGAAAGGCCAGCGACCAGTGGTAGCGCAGGGTGGTGTAGAGCACGAAGACGTTGGGCAGCACCTGCTGGGCGAGCTGGAACAGGAAGTTGACGCCGGCGAGCGGCAAGAGGTCGCGGTGCGAGCGCAGCAGCGACAGGCTGGCCACCGGATTGGCGCGGCGCCATTCGAACGAGACGATGCGCCGCTCGGGCGGCAAGGATTCCGGCAGCACGAAAAGCCCATAGACCCAGTTGATGGCGCAGAGCGCCGCGGCCGCCAGGAACGGCGTGCGCAGCGGATCCATGTGGAAGGACCCGATATGCACCGAGATGGTGGCCAGGAAGCCGCCGGCCGCCGGCCCGAGCAGGAAGCCGACGCTGAAGGCGGCGCTCATCCAGCCGAAGTTCCTGGCCCGCGTCTCCTGGGTCGAGATGTCGGCGACATAGGCGTTGGCGGTGGAGAAGTTGGCCGCGGTGGCGCCATTCAGCACCCGGCCGAGCAGCAGCCAGGTGAGCGTCGGCGCAAAGGCCATGACCAGGAAGTCGAGCGCCAGGCCGAGGATGGAGATCAGCATCACCGGGCGGCGGCCGAACCGGTCAGACAGCATGCCCAGCACCGGGCCGGAGACGAACTGCATGCCGCCCCAGGTGACGCCGAAGATGAATTGCCAGTCGGCCGCCGACGCCGTAGAGGCGGCGTTGGTCGCGCCGAAGAACGAGCGGATCAGATTGGGCAGCACCGGGATCATCAGGCCGAACGAGACGGCGTTCATCACCGCCGCGGCGAAGATGAAGCCGAAGGCCGCCTGACGGCCCGGCGCGCGAACGCTGCCGTTCATGGTCGTCATTCCTCCCCCCGGCTGAGTCGCACCTTGTACGCCTCGAGCAGGCTTTGCCACCATTCGCCGTGCCGCGTCAGGAAGAAGGTCATCGGGAAGCCGTGCCGCGCCACGTGCGCCTGGGGCACGCTGTCCCAGCCGCTATGTTCGATGCTGACCCGGGTCTGGCCGTCGACGGCCTCGAAGCGAACCTCGACCTCGGTGTCCTGGTCCGGGACGAAGGTGGCCTGGCGCCAGCCGAAGACCAGCCGGTGCGGCGGTTCCCAGGCGCGGATGCGGCCGACCTCGAACACCTTGCCGTTCGGCAGGGTCTCGATCAGGCGACCGCCCTCCCCGGCCTCGAAGCTCAGGGTTCCCGGGCTGCGCGGGGTGAAGCGGAACAGCGCATTGGGCCGCCACCACTGGTCGATCTCGCCGACAAAGGCCGCGAAGGCGCGGTCGGGCGTGGCCTTGACCTTGAGCGCCACCACGACGCGCGAACTCATGGCGATTTCTCCACGTGCCGCTTGAACGCCGCCAGCTGACGCCGCCAGGCGCGCGCCACACGCCTCAGCAGGCGCCCCAGAGCGGTCATTCGGCGTCAGCCCGCTCAATGTGCGCCTTGAAAGCGACCAGCTGCTCGCTCCACAGCCGCTCGGTCTCATCCAGCCAGGCCTTGAGTTCGGCCATCGGCCCTGGCCGCAGCGCATAGACCCGCACGCGGGCGTCAAACGCCGGATGGGACTCCTCGACCAGGCCGCTCTGCCGCAGCGTGCGCAGATGCCGGCTCATGGCGGCGGGCGCCAGGCCCACGGCGCGCGCCAGCTCGCCGGCCGGCCGCGGCCGTTCGCCCAGCAGGTCGATCACCTGCCGCCGATGCGGATCGGCCAGGGCGGTGAGCGTGCGGTCGAGATTGGTCATCCGAGACGGCGCGGGCTCATGCGATCGGCCTATGGGTGGTCCCCGCGCCATAGGTGATGAACAGCATCCGCAACCCCCGCTGGCGTTCGGCGCGATGCCAGACCCCGCGCGGCACCACGATGGTGGCGCCCGGCTCGGGATCGAAGGTCTCACGGCGGCCATCAGGATGCTCGAACGTCAGATGCAGGCTGCCCTCAAGCAGGACCAGCACCTCCTCGCCTTGCGGGTGCATCTCCCAATGCGGCCAGTCGCCCTCGCCCGTCCCGACCGTGACCAGCGTGCCGCCGGCGTCGGGGTTTTCATCGACCGTCCGCCAGAACGCCGCGCCGCCCGGCGACGCCTTCACGCCGCCGGCGCCATCGATGAAAAGATAGGTGTTTTCAAGGTCGAAGGCGGTCATTGCGAGGCCTCGGATTCAAGCAGCCTGGCGAGCTTCTTCGGGGCGACGGCGCGATAGCTCTGCGCGATCCAGCCCTTGAAGGTGTCGAGATCGATCTCCTCGCCGTCGCTCTGGCGAACGTTGGCCCAACCGGCCTTGCCAAGGCCATGCCCGGCCGGCGACACGTAAGGCAGGGTCAGGGCCATCTCGAAGGAGATCGGCAGCTTGACCGTCATGGAGAGTTCGCCCGGCTGGCCGGCCGCGCCGCCGAAGAAGACGAACACCTTCTTGCCGACCTTGAACACCGTGTGCTCCCAGGGGTGGTCCTCCCAGGCCTGCGGAAAGCCGCCAGCGAAGGCGATCAGCGCGTTTTCCGCCTGTCTGGCGTCCAGCTTCGCCACCCGCTCAGAGCCGCTCACGGATGTCCATGCGGCCGCCGGCCGCCTTCATCTCGTCGAACGACATGTCTTTCAGCGTCTGACTGAAGCTCCAGATGTGGCCCTCGGGATCGACGGCCATGTAATTGCGATCGCCATAGAATTGGTCGATCGGCTCGCGAACGATGACCGCGCCGGCCTTGCGCGCCCGCTCGCAGTGTTCGTCGAGGCCCGACGGCAGGTGGACGCTGAGCGACTGGGTGGTCTTGCCGCCAAGCGAGGCCGGGCTCTTGTGGTTTTCGTCCCATTCGCGGCCGACATAGATCAGGCCGTCGCCGAAGCGCATCTCGGAGTGGCCCAGCGTGCCGTCCTCGTTGATCACCACCATGACCGGCTCGAAACCGAAGGCCTTCTCCAGCCAGTCCAACGCCGCCTTGGGATCCTGGTAGATGACGCCTGACGCAAATGACGGTCGTTTGAACTCGGCCATGGGATCCTCCTCGGCTTTCTACAGTTTATCGCGGATTTTCAGGCCGCTAGCCTGTTCCATCTCAGCGAAGCTAAGTTGCGCGACCGGCTGGTCGAAGTTCCAGACATGGCCTTCCGGATCCAGGGCGCGGTAGGTGCGCGCGCCATAGAACTGGTCCGCGGGCTCCTGAACGATCCGGGCGCCGGCGCCGCGGGCGCTCCCAATGGGCGTCGAGTCCCTCGGACAGGTGGATGCGGATGAACTGGGTGCCGACCCCACCGATGGAGACCGGGCTCTTCATCGCCGCAGGCCCGAGCAATTCCGGACTGGCCCATTCGCCGCCGACGCCGATGGCGCCACCGCGAAAGCTCATCTCGGCGTGGCCGACACTGCCGTCGTCGCCGGTGACCAAGAGGCTGGTCTCGAACCCGAAGGCCTTTTCCAGCCAGTGCAGGGCGGCCAGGGGATCGCGATAGAAGACGGCGGGGACGACGACGGGGGCTTCGGCCATGGCGCAGCTCGCTTGTTGCGTGATTTTCGAATATTTAACGCACAAGGAAACTATATCGTCAAATGAAAACCCTCCCGCCGTGAGGCGAGAGGGCTTTGCGAAGCCTATTCGTCGATGAAGCTGTTGACCGGACCGCTATCCTTGCCCTTTTCGGCCGGGTCGCGGTCGACGAACTCGATCACGGCCAGCGGGGCGTTGTCGCCGTAGCGGTGGCCGGCGTGCAGCACGCGGATATAGCCGCCGTTGCGCGCCTTGTAGCGGGGACCCAGGGTCGCGAAGAGCTTGCCGACCTGGTCCTTGTCGCGGACGCGGCTGATGGCCAGGCGACGCGCATGCAGGTCGCCGCGCTTGGCCAGAGTCACCAGCTTTTCGACGAAGGGACGCAGTTCCTTGGCCTTGGGCAGGGTGGTGGTGATCTGCTCATGCTTGATCAGGCTCGCGGCCATGTTCGCGAACATGGCGGTGCGATGGGCTGAGGTCCGGTTGAGTTTGCGGTGCGCTACGCCGTGGCGCATCGGGGTCTCTCCTAAAGCTTGAGCTTAGATCTGGTCTTCGAACTTCTTGGCCAGGTCTTCGATGTTTTCAGGCGGCCAGTTCGGCACGTCCATGCCCAGATGCAGGTTCATGCCGGCGAGCACTTCCTTGATCTCGTTCAAGGACTTGCGGCCGAAATTTGGAGTGCGAAGCATCTCGGCTTCGGTCTTCTGGATCAGGTCGCCGATATAGACGATGTTGTCGTTCTTCAGGCAGTTGGCCGAGCGGACCGACAGTTCCAGTTCGTCGACCTTCTTCAGCAGCGCCGGGTTGAACGGCAGTTCCGGCTTGGCCTCGCCATCGACCTTCTTCTTCGGCTCGTCGAAGGTGATGAAGATCTGCAGCTGGTCTTGCAGGATGCGCGCGGCATAGGCCACGGCGTCGACCGGCGACACCGCGCCGTTGGTCTCGACTTCCATGACCAGGCGGTCGTAGTCGAGGCTCTGGCCCTGGCGGGTCGGCTCGACGCGATAGGCGACGCGCTTGACCGGGGTATAGAGGGCGTCGACCGCGATCAGGCCGATCGGGGCGTCTTCCGGACGGTTCAGTTCGGCGGCGACATAGCCCTTGCCGTTCTGGACGGTGAATTCCATGCGCACCTGCGCCCCGTCATCCAGGGTACAGATGATGTGCTCGGGGTTGAGGATTTCGATGTCCGAGGGCGTCTCGATCTGGCCGGCGGTGACCACGCCGGGGCCGGTGGCGCGCAGCGTCATGCGCTTCGGGCCCTCGGCGTGCATGCGCAGCGCCAGTTGCTTGATGTTCAGGACGATGTCGACGACGTCCTCGCGCACGCCTTGCATCGAGGAGAATTCGTGCACGACGCCGTCGATCTGAACGGCGGTGACCGCCGCGCCTTGCAGCGACGACAGCAGCACCCGGCGAAGCGAGTTGCCGAGGGTGACGCCGAAGCCGCGTTCGAGCGGTTCGGCGACGATGCGCGCCTTCCGCTCGGCATCGGCGCCGGCGCCGGTTTCGATCTGCGGCTTCTCGGGGCGGATCAGCTCATTCCAATTGCGTTCAATCACGGATTTGATCCCTGGAGGGGTTCAGCGGCGGCGAAGGTCGCGCCAGCAAGGGGGCAGTCTGACAGATGCGAAACTCAGACCCGACGGCGTTTGGGCGGGCGGCATCCGTTGTGCGGGATGGGCGTCACGTCTCTGATGGTGGTGATGGTCATGCCGGCGGCCTGCAGCGCGCGCAGCGCCGATTCGCGGCCCGAACCCGGTCCCGAGACATTGACTTCCAACGTCTTGACGCCGTGTTCGCCCGCCTTGCGGCCGGCATCCTCGGCCGCCATCTGGGCGGCGTAGGGGGTCGACTTGCGCGAACCCTTGAACCCCATGGCGCCGGCGGACGACCAGGAGATGGTGTTGCCCTGCGCGTCGGTGATGGTGATCATGGTGTTGTTGAACGAGGCGTTCACGTGCGCCACGCCGGAAGTGATGTTCTTGCGCTCGCGTTTTTTGACGCGCGCCGGTTCCTTGGCCATCGATTAATCAGCCTTATTTCTTCTTGCCCGCGATCGGCTTAGCGGGGCCTTTGCGGGTGCGGGCGTTGGTGTGGGTGCGTTGACCGCGGACCGGCAGGCCCTTGCGGTGACGGAGGCCCCGGTAGCAGGCCAGGTCCATCAGACGCTTGATGTTGACGGCGGTCTCGCGACGCAGATCGCCTTCGACCGTGTAGTCGCGGTCGATGGCTTCGCGGATCTGCAGGACTTCCTGGTCGGTCAGCTGATTGACCCGGCGTGCGTCTTCGATGCCCACCTTGTGGACGATCTCGCTGGCCTTGGTCTTGCCGATGCCATGGATGTACTGCAGCGCGACGACCACGCGCTTGTTCGTCGGAATATTCACGCCGGCGATGCGAGCCAAGCTTGTCTCCTGAGGATGCGCGGAAAGCGCGAACGACGCCTCCGGACCCGCCGCCTGCGGGCGGGCGTCCCTGACACGTCTTTCGCGCTGTTTCGCGGAAGGGCCTTGTTATAGGGATGATAGGCCCCGCGTCAAGGCGAGGATGAGCGATTTGAAGGCTTTGGCCGCGGTTTAGACCCTGACTCCGTCGAGCGCGGCGTCGATCTCGCGGGCCACCTGCTCTACCGTTCCCATGCCGTCGACCTCGATCAGCTTTCCCTGCGCCCGGTAGTGCGGCAGGAGCGGCGCGGTCTGGGCATTATAGGCGGCCAGGCGGACCTTGAAGGACTCCGGATTGTCGTCGGCCCTGCCCTCGTCGGCGAATCGCTTGCCGATGCGGGCGACCAGGGCCTCGTCGTCGACGCGCAGGCGCAGCACCACGTCGATGCGCGCGCCGCGGTGGCCGAGCATGTCGTCCAGCGCCTCGGCCTGGGCGACGGTGCGGGGAAAGCCGTCGAAGATGGCGCCGCCGGCCGCGTCCGCCGCCGGCAGGGCTTCCTCGATCAGGGCGATGACGATGGTGTCGGTGACCAGATCGCCGCGCTCCATGATCGCGGAGACCTTCTTGCCGAGCGCCGAGCCCGACGCGATGGCCGCGCGCAGCATGTCGCCGGTGGAGAACTGCACCATGCCGCGGCTCTCGACCAGCCGCTTGGCCTGCGTGCCCTTCCCCGCCGCCGGCGGTCCGAACAGAATCAGATTCATCAACCCCCCTAAGGATTGAGCCGCGTTCCGGGTGCGTTTTCTAACGCTTGGCGCCGCGCAGCTTCGATTTACGGATCAGGCCTTCATATTGGTGGGCGAGCAGGTGCGACTGGATCTGGGCCACCGTGTCCATGGTCACCGTCACCACGATCAGCACCGAGGTGCCGCCGAAGTAGTTGGTGCCTGGTGAGTTGGCGGTAAGAAATTCCGGCAACAGGCAGACCGCGGTGATGTAGGCGGCGCCGATCACCGTGATCCGGGTCAGCACATAGTCGATATATTCCGCCGTCCGCTTGCCCGGCCGGATGCCCGGCAGGTTGCCGCCGTACTTGCGCAGATTGTCCGCCGTCTCGTCCGGATTGAAGGTGATCGAGGTGTAGAAGAAACAGAAGAAGACGATCAGCGCCGCATAGAGCACCATGAACACCGGCTGGCCGTGCTGCAGCTGGGCCTGCATGAAGCTCACCGGCCCCTGGGCCCAGCTGGGAAACTTGGAGATCGGCAGGAAGTTCAGCACCGAGGCCGGCATCAAAAGCAGGCTGGAGGCGAAGATCGGCGGGATGACGCCGGAGGTGTTGATCTTCAAGGGCAGGAAGGAGCTTTCGCCGCCGAACATGCGGTTGCCCATCTGCCGCTTGGGATAGAGCACCAGCAGCCGGCGCTGCGAGCGCTCGATGAAGACCACGAAGACGATCACCGCCACGACCGAAAGCGCGATGGCCAAGAGCACGAAGACCGAGATGTTCCCCGCCCTTGCCGAGGTCAGCAGCTGGCCGGCGGCCGGAACCACCCTGGCGACGATGCCGGCCATGATGATCAGCGAGACCCCGTTGCCGACGCCGCGGGCGGTGATCTGCTCGCCCAGCCACATCAAAAATAGCGTGCCGGTGGTCAGCGTGGTGACCGTGGTCAGGATAAAGAAGATGCCTGGCGTATCGACGATGCCCTGGCTGTTGGAGAGACCGACGGCGATGCCGAACGACTGGAAGACGGCCAGGATGACGGTCAGGTAGCGGGTATACTGGTTGAGCGTCTTGCGCCCCGCCTCGCCGCCTTCCTTCCTGAGCTTCTCCCAGGGGGTGTAAACCGTGCCCAGGATCTGCACGATGATCGAGGCCGAGATGTACGGCATGACGTTCAGCGAGAAGATCGCCATGCGCGCGACCGCCCCGCCCGAGAACATGTCGAACATGCCAAGGATGCCCTTGGACTGACCCTCGAACGCCTTGGCGAAGGCGGCCATGTCGACGCCGGGAATGGCGATATAGGTGCCTAGCCGATAGACGATCAGCGCGAAGAGGGTGAACCACAGCCGTTTATGCAGCTCCGTGGCCTTCTGAAAGGCCTCGAAGTTCATGTTGGCGGCAAGCTGTTCTGCGGCTGAAGCCATGGCGTGCTCTAGACTAAACCGGACTCACACATAGGTGACGCCCTAAAAGATAGCGAGCCGTGGTTTTGCTCAAGCCTCGGCTTCGGCTTTGACCGCGCGCACGGGCCGGGTCTCGGTGATTTCGCCGCCGGCCTTCTCGATCGCCGCCTTGGCGGAGGCCGAGGCGGAATGGACGGTGAGGACCAGCTTGGACTTCATTTCGCCCTCGCCCAGCAGCCGCACGCCGTCGCGGGCGCGGCGGATGACCCCGGCGGCCTTGAGCGCCGCGGCGTCCACCGTCTTCTTGGCGTCAAGCT
Organism: Caulobacteraceae bacterium; assembly: GCA_041691315.1. Lineage (GTDB taxonomy): Bacteria > Pseudomonadota > Alphaproteobacteria > Caulobacterales > Caulobacteraceae > Poindextera. Next base: position 12,838 of record JBEPUW010000033.1, read on the forward strand.
TGCCGGCCTCGATCGCGTCGGCGATGCGCCACAGGTTGACCTCGACCAGCTTCTTGGCGAACGGGTTTCTGAAGCCGCGCTTGGGCATACGCATGTGCAGCGGCATCTGGCCGCCCTCGAAGCCGTTCAGGGCGACGCCCGAGCGGGACTTCTGGCCCTTGACGCCGCGGCCGGCGGTCTTGCCCTTGCCGGAGCCTGGGCCGCGCCCCACCCGCATGCGCTTGGTGTGTGCGCCGGGATTGTCTCGGATCTCATTAAGCTTGGTCATCAGGTCAGCCCTCTTCCACGCGCACCATATGGGCGACCTTGGCGATCATGCCGCGGACGGACGGGGTGTCGGTCAGCGTCGAGACGCGGCCGACACGGTTGAGCTTCAGCCCGACCAGCGTCGCGCGCTGGTCGGCCTTGCGGCGGATCGGGCTCGCCGTCTGGCGGACGGTGACGGTTTTCTTATCGGCCATAACTCTGGTCCCTAGCCTTCCAGCGCCACGTCGGCCGAGGCGCCGTCGGCGCGGCGGCCGAGGATGTCGGAGGCCTTCTTGCCGCGCTTGGACGCGACCTGGCGCGGCGAAGCCTGTTGCTTCAACGCATCAAAAGTCGCGCGGATCATGTTGTAAGGATTGGACGAACCAATCGACTTGGCGACCACGTCCTGCACGCCGAGCGTCTCAAGCACGGCCCGCATCGGCCCGCCGGCGATGACGCCGGTGCCCGGAGGCGCCGAGCGCAGCATCACCTTGCCGGCGCCGTGACGGCCAGCGCCGTCATGGTGCAGGGTGCGGCTTTCGCGCAAGGGCACGCGGACCATCGACTTCTTGGCCTCTTCGGTCGCCTTGCGGATGGCTTCCGGCACTTCGCGCGCCTTGCCGTGACCGAAGCCGACGCGGCCCTTCTGGTCGCCGACCACCATCAGGGCGGCGAAGGAGAACCTGCGCCCGCCCTTCACCGTCGCTGCGACGCGGTTGATATGCACCAGCTTCTCGACGATGTCGCTCTCGGCGCGATCGTCGTTGTTGTTGCGCCGGTCCCTGCGATCGCCGCCGCCGCGCTGTTGGTCGCCTCTGGCCATGCTTTTTCGCTTCCTAGAAGTTCAGGCCGGCTTCACGCGCGGCATCCGCCAGCGCCTTGACCCGGCCGTGATAGAGATAGCCGCCGCGGTCGAACACGACGTCCTTGACGCCCTTGCCCATGGCGCGCTCGGCCAACAGCTTGCCCACCCGGGCCGCGGCGTCCTTGTCGGCGCCCTTGGAGCGTTCCTTGCCGCCTTCCAGCGACGAGGCGTGCGCCAGGGTCACACCGCCGGCGTCGTCGATGATCTGGGCGTAGATGTTCTTCGCCGAGCGGAATACCGACAGGCGCGGACGACCGCCGGCCAGGGACTTCAGCCGGGTGCGGTTGCGCCGGGCGCGCCGCTCGATGGGCGTGAGTTGCTTGGAAACCGCCATGACTATTTCTTCTTGCCTTCTTTGCGGCGGACAGCCTCGCCGGCGTAGCGCACGCCCTTGCCCTTATAGGGTTCAGGCGGCCGGATGCGGCGGATCCGGGCGGCGGTCTCGCCGACCAGCTGCTTGTCGATGCCGCTGATCCTGATTTCGGTCTGCCTGGGCACGGCGAAGCTGACGCCCGACGGCGGCGGAATGTCGACGTCGTGCGAGAAGCCCAGCTGCATGGAGAGGTTCACCCCCTTCATGGCGGCGCGATAGCCGACCCCGACCAGCTCCAGCGTGGTCTCGTAGCCCTGGGTGACGCCATGGACCATGTTGTCGACCAGCGAGCGCGACAGGCCCCACATGGCGCGCGCGCGGGTGGATTCGTCGCGCGGCGTCAGGTGCAGCGCGCCGTCCTTCTGGGCCACCTCGATATCGTCGATGACCGTCCAGGAGAGCTCGCCCTTGGGTCCCTTGACCGACACGGTCTGGCCATCGAGCGTCACGGTGACGCCCGAGGGGATGGCGATAGGCTTTTTGCCGATACGGGACATGGATCTAGTACACGCGCAGGAGGACTTCGCCGCCGACATTGGCGTCGCGGGCGGCGTTGTCCGACATGACGCCCTTGGGCGTCGACAGGATCGAGATGCCAAGGCCGTTCTTGATCGGCTTCAGGTCGCGGATCGAGGAATAGACCCGGCGGCCAGGCTTGGAGACCCGGGCGATCTCGGCGATCACCGGCTCACCGTCGAAATACTTCAGCTCGATCTCGAACTCGGGGAATTCGCCGGGCTTTTCGACCAGCGAATAGCCGCGGATGTAGCCCTCGTCCTCGAGCACGTCGAGCACGTGCTGGCGCAGCTTCGAGGCCGGCGTCGAGCACTTGGAGCGTTTGCGCATCGCGGCGTTGCGGATACGGGCGATCATGTCGCCGATGGGATCGTTGACAGCCATCAGACCCCCCTCACCAGCTCGACTTCACAAGACCGGGGATCAGCCCGGCCGAACCCAGTTCGCGCAACGCGATCCGCGACATCTTCAGCTTGCGGTAGAAGGCGCGCGGACGGCCCGTCACCTGGCAGCGGTTGCGGTAGCGGTTCGGCGACGAATTGCGCGGCAATTCGGCCAGCTTCAGGCGCGCCGCGAAGCGATCTTCCAGCGGAAGATTCTGATCGTTGGCGATCGCCTTCAGCGCGTCGCGCTTCGGCTGCACCTGTTTGATCAGGCGCTTGACCATTTCGTTGCGGTTGACAGTGCTCTTCTTAGCCATGTTGGTCCTTCACCCCGCTCAGTTGGTCACGAACGGGAATTGGAATTCGGTAAGCAAGGCGCGCGCCTCGTCGTCAGTACTCGCGGTGGTGCAGACAATGACGTCCATGCCCCACATCTGATCGATTTCGTCATAGTTGATCTCCGGGAACACGATGTGTTCGCGAAGCCCGAGCGCATAGTTGCCGTTGCCGTCGAACGAGGTCGGTTTCAGGCCGCGGAAGTCCTTCACACGCGGAAGGGCCACCGTGATCAGCCGGTCGAGGAACTCGTACATGCGTTCCTTGCGCAGCGTGACCTTGGCGCCGATCACCATGCCTTCGCGCAGCTTGAAGCCGGCGATGGAGTTGCGCGCCTTGGTCGGCATGGGCTTCTGGCCGGTGATGGCACCCAGATCCTTCATGGCCGCGGCGACCTTCTTGGAGTCCGCCACCGCTTCGCCGATGCCCATATTGACCACGATCTTGTCGAGGCGCGGGATCTGCATGTCGTTGGAATAGGCGAACTTCTCCTTCATCGCGCCGCGGATGCGGTCGCGATAGTCGGATTTCAGTCGCGGTTCGTAAGCTTGCTCAGCCATCTATGACCTCGCCGGATTTCTTGGCCACCCGGACCTTCTTGCCATTTTCAATGCGAAAGCCGACGCGGGTCGGTTCGCCCGTTTTGGGCTCCACCAAGGCGACGTTAGAGACGTGCAAAGCCGCCTCCTTGTGCTTGATGCCGCCCTGCGGATCGCCCTGACTGGGGCGGGTGTGCCGCTTGACCATGTTGATGCCCGAGACGAACAGGCGATCTTCCTTGGGCAGGACGCGGAGAACCTGGCCTTGACGGCCCTTGTCCTTGCCGGCCAGCACGACGACGCGGTCGTTGGTCTTGATCTTGGCCGCCATCAGAGCACCTCCGGCGCCAGCGAGATGATCTTCATGTGGTTCTTGGCGCGCAGTTCGCGCGGCACCGGCCCGAAGATGCGGGTGCCGATCGGCTCGTTCTGCTTGTTGACGATCACCGCCGCCGAACGATCGAAGCGGATCAGCGAACCGTCCTTGCGCTTGATGCCCTGGGCGGTGCGCACGACGATGGCGCGCAGCACGTCGCCCTTCTTCACGCGGCCGCGCGGGATGGCTTCCTTTACCGAGACCACGATCACGTCGCCAACGGAGGCGTAGCGGCGACCGGCGCCGCCGAGCACCTTGATGCACATGACGCGCTTGGCGCCGGAATTGTCGGCGACCTCGAGGTTGGTCTGCATCTGGATCATGACGCAGCGCCTTCAGCGGCCTTGGGCAGAGCTTCCCAGGTCTTGGTCTTCGACTTCGGCGCACACTCGACGATGCGGGCGGTCTCGCCGGTCTTGTAAGCGTTGGCCTCGTCGTGGGCGTGATACTTCTTCGAGCGGCGCACGGTCTTCTTCATCACCGGATGCAGGAAGGTGCGCTCGACGCGGACGGTGATGGACTTGTCGCCCTTGTCGGACGTGACCACCCCTTCGAGAATTCGTTTTGGCATATCGGCGATCCTCTAGGCGGCGGGCGTCTTGGCGCGCAGCACCGTCTTGATGCGCGCGATGTCTTTGCGGATTTCACCCACCCGATGGGTCTTCTCGATCTGGCCGGTCGCGGCCTGGAAGCGCAGGTTGAACTGCTCCTTCTTCAGGTTCAGCAACTGATCGGACAGTTGATCTTGGGTGAGCAGGCGGACGTCATCGATCTTCATCTCAGGCATGCTCCACCGCCGCGGGATCACCGATCCGGGTGACGACGCGGGTCTTGATCGGCAGCTTGGCGGCGCCGAGCTTCAGCGCCTCGCGGGCGGTCTCGTCCGGCACGCCGTCGACCTCGAACATGATCCGGCCAGGCGCGACGCGCGCGGCCCAGTATTCGATCGCGCCCTTGCCCTTGCCCATGCGGACCTCGGCCGGCTTGTCGGACACCGGCAGGTCGGGGAAGATGCGGATCCAGACCCGGCCCTGACGCTTCATCTGACGGGTGATGGCGCGACGGGCGGCCTCAATCTGCCGCGCAGTGATCCGCTCGGGCTCAAGCGCCTTCAGGCCGAACGAGCCGAAATTCAACGACGCGCCGCCCTTGGTCAGGCCGTGGATGCGGCCCTTGAACTGCTTGCGGAACTTGGTTTTCTTGGGTTGCAGCATGACGCTCTCTTACGCGGCTCTGTCGCGACGGGGCGGACGGTCGCCACGATCGGCGCGGTCACGTCCCCCGCCCTCGCCGGCCGGTCCGGATTCGGTGGCCAGGCGCTTGTCCTGGGCCATGGGATCGTGCTCCAGCACCTCGCCTTTGAAGATCCAGGTCTTCACGCCGATGATGCCGTAGGTGGTCTTGGCTTCCGCAAAGCCATAGTCGATGTCGGCGCGCAGCGTGTGACGCGGCACGCGGCCCTCGTGATAGCTCTCGGTGCGGGCGATTTCCGCGCCGCCCAGACGGCCGGCGACTTCGACCCGGATGCCCTTGGCGCCCAGGCGGGTGGCCGACTGCATCGAACGCTTCATGGCGCGGCGGAAGGCGACCCGGCGCTCCAGCTGCTGGGCGATGTTCTCGGCCACCAGCTGGGCGTCGGTCTCGGGCTTGCGCACCTCGACGATGTTCAGATTGACCTCGCCCTCGGTCATGGCGGTGAGGTCTTTGCGCAGCTTGTCGATGTCCGCGCCCTTCTTGCCGATGATCACGCCGGGGCGCGCGGCATAGATGGTGACGCGGCATTGCTTGTGCGGGCGCTCGATGATGATGCGCGAGACGCCGGCCTGGCCCAGGCGGGCCTTCAGCTCCTTGCGGACCTTGATGTCCTCGTGCAGCAGCCGGCCGTAGTCCTCGCCGTCGGCGAACCAGCGTGAGTCCCACGTCCGGTTGATGCCCAACCGGAAACCAATCGGATTGACTTTCTGACCCATCAGGCCGCCTCGCCTAGTTCACGAACCACGATGGTGATCTCCGAAAACGGCTTTTCGATGCGCGTCGAGCGACCGCGCGCGCGGGCCGAGAAGCGCTTCATCACCAGGTTCTTGCCGACATAGGCCTCGGCGACGACCAGCTGGTCGATGTCGAGGCTGTGGTTGTTCTCGGCGTTGGAGATGGCCGAGTAGAGCGCCTTGCGCACATCCTTGGCGATGCGCTTGGGGCTGAATTCAAGCTCGTTCAGCGCCCGCTGCACCTTCAGGCCGCGGATGGATTGCGCCACCACGTTCAGCTTGCGCAGGCCGGTGCGCAGCGTCTTGACCTTGGCCATGGCCTCGGTTCCGCCCAGACGGCGTTCTTTCGATTTCTGTCCCATGGCTACTTTCTCTTCGCCTTCTTGTCGGCGGCGTGGCCGGGGAAGTAGCGGGTCGGCGCGAACTCACCGAGCTTCATGCCGACCATGTCTTCGCTGATCAGCACGGGAATATGCTTCTGGCCGTTGTGGACGCCGAAGGTCAGGCCGACGAACTGCGGCATGACGGTCGAGCGGCGCGACCAGGTCTTGATGACGTCCTTGCGGCCCGAACCTTGCGCGACTTCGGCCTTCTTCAGAAGGTAGCCGTCGACAAATGGGCCTTTCCAAACCGAACGGGTCATGGGCTAGCGGGCCTTCTTGGCGTGGCGCGAGCGGATAATGTATTTATCCGTCGCCTTGTTGGAGCGGGTCTTGGCGCCCTTGGTCGGCTTGCCCCAGGGTGTCACCGGGTGGCGGCCGCCGGAGGTGCGGCCTTCGCCGCCGCCGTGTGGGTGGTCGACCGGGTTCATGGCCACGCCGCGCACGTGCGGGCGGCGACCCTTGTTGCGGACGCGACCGGCCTTGCCGAGCACTTCGTTCATGTGGTCGGGGTTGGAGACCGCGCCGACCGTGGCCATGCAGCTGTCCTGCACCATGCGCAGCTCGCCCGAACCGAGGCGAATCTGGGCATAGCCGGCGTCACGGCCGACCAGCTGGGCGTAGGTCCCGGCCGAACGCGCGATCTGGCCGCCCTTCATGGGCTTCAGCTCGACATTGTGGATGATGGTGCCGACCGGCAGCGCGCTCAGCGGCGCGGCGTTGCCCAGCTTCACGTCGACCTTTTCCGCCGCGATCACCTCATCGCCAACGCGCAGGCGTTGCGGGGCCAGGATGTAGGCCAGTTCGCCGTCGGTGTACTTGATCAGCGCGATGAAGGCGGTGCGGTTGGGGTCGTATTCCAGCCGCTCGACGGTGGCCGGAACGCCCCACTTGCGGCGCTTGAAGTCGATGGTGCGATACAGGCGCTTGGCGCCGCCGCCGCGGAAACGTACGGCGATGCGACCGCCGCCGCCACGGCCGCCGCTCTTGGTCAGGCCGGAGACCAGGCTCTTTTCCGGCTTGCCCTTGTGCAGCTCCGAACGGTCGACGAGCACCAGGCCGCGACGCGAGGGAGAGGTCGGGTTGAAGGTCTTCAAGGCCATGGCTTAGAGCCCCGTCGCAATGTCGATGGACTGGCCGGGGGCCAGCGTAACAATGGCCTTCTTGACGTCGTTGCGGCGTCCCATGATGCCGCGGAAGCGCTTGGTCTTCCCCTTGACGATCATGGTGTTGACCTTGGTGACGTTGACCTTGAACAGCGACTCGATGGCCGCGGCGATCTCGTCCTTGGTCGAGTCCATGGCGACCTTGAACACCACCTTGTTCTGCTCGGAGAGCAGCGTGGCCTTTTCAGTGATCACCGGGGCCAGGATGGTGTCGTAATGGCGGGCGGCGGGCATCAGGCGGCGCTCCCAATCGCAAAGCGCGCTTCGATGCCTTCGATGGCGGCGCGGGTCAGAACCAGGGTGTCGCGCCGAAGCACGTCGTAGACGTTGAGGCCGGCGTTCGGCAGCACGTCGATATTCGGCATGTTGCGCGCCGCCAGGCCGAAGTCGCCGTGGACCTCGGGTCCGGCGATGACCAGGGCGTTCTTCAGGCCAAGCGCCTCGAACTGCGCCTTCAAGGCCGCCGTCTTCGGCGTCGCCGCGACCGCCTCTTCCAGGATGATCAGCGAGCCGCTCTTCACCTTGGAGGACAGGGCGTGGCGCAAAGCGAGCGCGCGGACCTTCTTGGGCAGGTCGAATTCATGGCTGCGCACCACCGGCCCGAAGGCGCGGCTGCCGCCGATGAACTGGGGCGCGCGGCGCGAACCGTGACGGGCGCCGCCGGTGCCCTTCTGCTTGTACATCTTCTTGCCGGTGCGCGAATTCTCGTTACGCGTCTGCACCTTGTGGGTGCCGGCGCGGCGCTTGGCGAGCTGCCAGTTGACGCAGCGCGCCAGGATGTCGAGGCGGATGTCGCCGATGCCGAAGATGGCGTCGGAGAGATCGATCTGGCCGGCCTTGCCGCCGGCCAGGGTTACGACGTCGAGTTTCATGACGCTTCACCCTCGGTTTCGACGGCTTCGGTTGCCGGCGCTTCGCTCTTGGCCGGACCGGCGTCGCCGTTGGCCGATTTGAAGGCGCCCGGGATCGGCAGGTCGGCCGGGGCGGCGCGCTTCACCGCGTCGCGGATCTTGACGTAGCCGCCGTCCGTGCCCGGAACCGAGCCCCGCAAAATAATAAGACCGCGCTCCGCATCGACGCGGAACACGGTCACATTCAGGGTGGTGCGATTGTCCACGCCCATATGCCCGGCCATCTTCTTGCCTTTGAAGGTGCGGCCCGGATCCTGGCGCTGGCCGGTCGAACCCAGCGAGCGGTGCGAGAGCGATACGCCGTGGGTGGCGCGCAGGCCGCCGAAGTGGTGGCGCTTGATGCCGCCCTGGAAACCCTTGCCGACGGTGACGCCGGTGACGTCGACCGACTGGCCGGCCATGAAATGGTCAGCGGTGAATTCGGCGCCGACGTCGATCAGGTTGTCTTCCGAGACCCGAAATTCGGCCAGGTGGCGCTTGGGCTCGACCAGCGCCTTGGCGAAGTGGCCGCGCATCGGCTTGGTGGTTTTCTTGACCTTGGCCGGGCCGGCGCCGAGCTGCAGCGCGACGTAGCCGTCCTTGTCCTTGGTGCGCTGAGCGGTGACCTGACAGCCGTCCAGGGAAAGGACGGTGACGGCCACGTCTGTGCCTGCTTCATCGAAGAAGCGGGTCATACCCAGCTTTTTGGCGAGCACGCCGGTTCGCATGGCCCTGTCGTCCCTTAAAGCTTGATCTCGACGTCGACGCCGGCCGAGAGCGCGAGCTTCATCAGCGCGTCCACGGTCTGCGGAGTCGGATCGACGATATCGAGCACGCGCTTGTGCGTGCGGATTTCGAACTGTTCGCGCGACTTCTTGTCGATGTGCGGCGAACGGTTGACGGTGAATTTTTCAATCAGGGTCGGCAGCGGGATCGGACCGCGCACCGTGGCGCCGGTGCGCTTGGCGGTGTTGACGATCTCGCGCGTCGAGTGATCAAGGACCCGGTGGTCGAAGGCCTTGAGCCGAATGCGTATGTTTTGACGGTCCATATCTCGTCCGCGTTCCTTTGAGCTCTCGCCTTCTTCATCCACCGTTTCAAAGACCGGCTCGAAGCTGTGCGGCTTCGAGATACGCCTACCAGGTGTCCGCGAAAACGAAATGGCCCCGCGCGGAAACGACCGCGAGGGCCTTGTCCTTGCCTGACGCCGCCACCGCGACGCCTGTGGTCAGGTCGTCTAAGCGAACCGCGTCTAAGCCCTTAAGCCTACTGCCGGTCCAACAGAGGCGCGGTTGATACGCGCGCCGCCCCGCCCCGTCAAGGCAGGCGTCGCCTTAAAGCCGCGCCGTCCAAACGGTCTCCCATCGACGGAGCCGCGGCACGATAGCCGGGGATCGAGCGGAAAGCTTGCCACCGGCGTTTGACCTATCCTCCCCGGGGGGATAGGTCACGGCCATGAGCGACCCGACGAAACACGCCACCCACCCGGCCATCGTGGTGCGGCTGAAGCGGGCCGAGGGCCATCTGCGCTCGGTGATCGGCATGATCGAACAGGGCCGCCCCTGCGCCGACCTCGCCCAGCAGCTGCACGCCGTCGAAGCCGCCGTCGGCGCGGCCAAGCGCGAACTGATCCACGACCATATCGACCATTGCCTGGAGGCGGGAGCCGACGCGGACGACGCCGCCGCGGCCCTGACCGACCTCAAGGCGATCACCAAGTACCTCTAGCCGGGACCACCATGACCCTGACCGACCCCGAACTGCTTCTCGTCGCCGCCGTGGCGGGGGTCGGCGTGCTGCACACCATGGTCCCCGACCACTGGGTCCCGATCACCCTGGTCGCCCGCCAGCGCGGCTGGTCGACCCTGCAGGCCACCCGCGCCGCCCTGCTCGCCGGCACAGGGCACGTGCTGTCGACCCTGCTGATCGCTGTCGTGGTCTGGATCGCCGGGGTTGCGGCGGCGAAGCAGTTTGGCGGCGTTGTCGACACCCTGGCCAGTCTCGCCCTGATCGGCTTTGGCGGCTGGATCGCCATCTCGTCGCTCTTGGACATGCGCAAGGCCGGCGGCGGCCACGGGCATTCGCATAGCCATTCTCACACCCACAGCCACGGCGATCACGATCACGACCACCACAGCCACGCCCACGACGACCACGCGGCGGACGCCAAGCCGGGATCGCGCACGGCGCTGCTGCTTATCCTGGGCTCCTCGCCCATGGTCGAGGGCATCCCGGCCTTCTTCGCGGCCGGGCGCTATGGCGCGGGGCTGATCATCCTGATGTCGGTGGTGTTCGCCGCGGCGACCATCGCCACCTATGTCGTGCTCTGCGCCATCTCGGTCGCCAGCCTGAAGCGCGTCAGCCTGGGGCCGCTGGAAAAGTATGGCGAAGTGCTGAGCGGCGGCTTCATCGCCCTGATCGGCCTGGCCTTCTGGCTCTGGCCGCTGCTTTAGCGAGCGCCTTCCGGGCCGACGTCGACCGAGCCGGAGCCGGCGATGAACTTGTTGACCGCGCCAAGCACCTTGGCCGCCCGGATCTCGCCGGACCCGGCGATATTGGCGTTCAGACTGTCGGCCGTGCCGCCATAGTCGACATTGCCGGAGCCGGCGATATGGACGGCCATGGCGGTGGCGCGGCCATTGTCGATGCGCACGTCGCCGCCGCCGGCCAGGCGCACGTCCAGCGGTCCCGAGACATTATGCATGCGTACATTGCCGACCCCGGCGACGTTGAGCATCAGGCCGTTCTGCACGTCGGTGGTGGTGACCGTGGCGGCCCCGGCGATGCGCAGGTTCATGTTTCCGGCCGAGCCGGTGTGCAGCTTGCCGGCGCCGGCGAACTCCACCTGGAGCCGGTCCTGCACATTGGCCACGGTCCAGTCGCCGCAGCCGGCGATGACCAGGTTCAGGCTCTGCGAGCGGCCGGCGCTGCCATAGATGGCGCCGCCGGCGACCACCTTGGCGTCCATCGGCACGCGCACGGTGATCTGCGGCAGGTCGTCATAGGCGATCTCGCCAAGGCCGGGGACTTGCGCCGACGGCTGGTCGTCGCGATCGTCGCAGCTCATGTGCGGGCCCCAGAACCAGCCGGACCAGTTGGCCGGCTGCACCTGGGTGGTGTTGTTGAACAGCTGCACCACCTTCAGCGGCGCGTGCGGATTGGTCTTCAGGAACAGCACCTGCACGTCCGAGCGCGCTTCGGGGATGATCACCACCCGCGCGGCGACGTTCTTGAAGACTATGGTCTGGGCGCCCGCGGCGCTCGCGCCGGCGAGGCAGACCGCGGCCGCGACCAGGCCCAGGACTCTACGCATCGCACCGTCTCCCTATGGGGGTTTCGGCGCTACGCTAGGCGTAACCTCAAGCGGAGGCAGCTTAATTCGCCGTCACCTTAGGCGAGCCCCCGCCCCTACTGGCTGGACAGCAGCAGTGACGGATCGACCGGCTTGGCCTTGTCGCGCGGGGTCGGCGCATAGCGTATCTCGAAATAGACCTCCGGCTGCGCCGCGCCGCCGGTCTGGCCGGCCAGGCCGATTTCGGCGCCCTGCTGGACGTGGTCCTTGATCTTGACCTCGGTGCGCGACAGGTGGGCGTAGGCGGTGATCCAGCCGTCGTCGTGCTTGATCAGGACCAGGTTGCCCAGGCCCGGCACCAGGTCGCCGGCATAGACCACGTCGCCGGTGGCAGCGGCGTGCACGGGCGCACCCGTCGCTGCGCTGATGTCGAGGCCGTCGCTACGCTGGCCGCCGGGCTTGGGACCGAAGCTGGACAACAGCGGACCGCGCACCGGCCAGACGAACCGGCCGCGACCGGCCAGCACCACCTGGGCGTCCACCGGCGGCGGCGCGGCCTGCGGCAGGTTGGGCGCCGGGATATAGGCCGGGCTGGCAGGACGCTGCGGCGGCATGAAGGCCGGACCGGCCGATCGCTGCGGCGGGGCGGTCAGGTGTCCGGGCAAGGAGGTGTAGGGCACCGGCTCGGCGGGGCCTGCCGGCCCGATGTCGTTGCGCGACAGCCGCGTCGGGCGAACCGGCGGTCGGGCGACCGGCGCCGGCGGCATGCCGGCGATGGCGGTGTCGTTGGGCGCCAGCGGCGGCGCAAAGCTGCCGTGCACACGCTCGCGGCCGCGCGCCGTCACCACGCGCCTGGGCGGCGGCGCCTCGGCTTGCGCTTCCGCCGCCGTCTCCTCGCCGGGCAACCGGATGTGCTGGCCGATGTGCAGGTGGAAGTCGGCCGGCAGTCCGTTCAGATCGGCCAGCAGCCTGGGCGACACGTGGTAGCGCCGGCCAAGCGAATAGAGGGTGTCGCCATTGTGCGTCACATAGGGCTTGGACGTGGCCCGGGCGGTCCAGCCATCGGACCGCGAACGCCTGCTCGTCGAACCCGAGGCCTCGGCGCTCTCGGCGGTGTCGGTGGGAATTTTCACCGTCTCGCCAACCGCCAGATCGCGCGGATGACGGATGCGGTTGGCCCGCAGGATGGCCTTTTTGGTGGTGCCGTACTGCTCGGCCAGGGACTCGATCGTATCGCCCCGCTTCAGCTTGACGCTGTTGGGGCTTTCCGACCGCTCCAGCCGGCCGCGTGCGCTGACATGCACCGCGCGGCCGCGCCGGTGACGATAGGCGACGTCGGTCAGCAGGGCCGGCTCGGTCCCGTCGTAAGACGCGTCGATGAACATCGACCGGATCGATGAGCTCGGTCCCGGCGGCGGCAGCGGCTGGCTGGTCACGCCGCCGCTGGGCTTGGCCACCGGATCGTGCGGGTCGGCCGAACGCATCGGCGGCGGCGGCTGATCGTCGGTGACCGGATATTGCGGCTGGGCCATCGGCCGCGAGACCGGCGTCTGATAGCCCTCGTAGGGGGCGTATTGCGAGTGGGGCAGATCGCAGGCCTGCAAGGCCATCGCGCTTGCACCCAGAAGCGCCGTCCGTACCCAGAATGCCGTCATCGTCGCTCCGCCCTCGCCTGTCGGAATCGTTCGCGCCGCCGACATACTGTCGGCGATGCGGCGCTCGCGCGCCACCCCGAACCGGCCGCTCTGATCAAAGTTCGCGCGCCACACCGTCCAGGAGCGGCACGAAACGAACGTCACACAATACCTCTTCCCTGAAGCCGCCCTTGCCGTCGCCGTGATAGCGTTTCAGCGTCTGGATGGGGCCGCGTCCGATCGGCGCAACCAAAATCCCCGATGGTTTCAGCTGCGCGAGCAGGGTCTTGGGCTCGGCTGGCGCCGCGGCTGTGACCAGAATGCGGTCGAAAGGCGCCTGTTCTGGCCAGCCCTCGCCGCCGTCGCCGAACTTGGTGATGATATTGCCCAGCTGCAGTTCCTTGAACCGCGCCTCGGCCTCGCCCATCAGGGTGCGGTAGCGCTCGATCGTATAGACCAGCCGCGCCAGCCTGGAGAGCACCGCCGTCTGGTAGCCGGAGCCGGTGCCGATCTCCAGCACCCGCGCCCGCGGCTCGATGGTCAGGGCCTGGGTCATCAACCCGACGATGAAGGGCTGGCTGATGGTCTGGCCGCAGGCGATCGGCAGGGCCGAGTCCTCCCAGGCGCGTTCCTGGAACAGCTTCGGCGTGAACAGGTCGCGCGGCGTCTGCTCCAGCGCGTTCAGCACCAGAGGCTCCGACACCCCTTGCGAGCGCAGCGACAGGATCAGCCGCGCGCGCTGGGTTTCCGGCGTATCATCGTCGGGCTCGTCGATGCTCATGGCCTGGGCGGCGCCCCGCCGAGCACCGCCTTCAGGTCGTGGACGGTCTTCATGTGCGTCAGATCGATATGCAGCGGCGTGACCGAAATACGGCCATCATAGATGGCGCGCAGATCGGTGCCATCCGCCGGCTTCGACGGCAGCGCCTTGTAGCCGATCCAATAGTAGTCGCGCCCGCGCAGGTCGGTGCGCCGGTCCAGATAGCGGGTCTGCACGTCGCGGAAGCCCTGGCGGGTGACCTCGACCGCCGTGACCTCCTCAGGCGCTCGGCCGGGGAAGTTCAGATTGATGATCACGTCCTTGGGCCAGCCGGCTTCGAGCAGCTTGCGGATGATGCCCGGTGCGTAGGCCTCGGCGGTCTCGTAATGCGCCGTCACCTCGTCGTGGAAATAGGTCATGGCCTGGGAGAGCGCGATGGCCGGCACGCCCAGCACCATGCCCTCGATGGCGCCGGCCACCGTGCCCGACACGGTGACGTCCTCGGCGACATTCTGGCCGCGATTGACCCCCGACAGCACCAGGTCCGGCATGGTCTCCGGCATCAGGTCCTGAACCGCCAGGGTGACGCAGTCGGCGGGCGTGCCGCCGACGGCGTAGCGGCGGTCGTTGATGTGGCGCAGACGTAAGGGGGCGCTCAGCGTCAGCGCCCGGCTGGCGCCCGACTGCTCGGTCTCCGGCGCCACCACCCAGACATCGTCGGACAGGACCCGGGCGATCCGCTCCAGCACCGCCAGCCCCTCGGCCTCGATCCCATCGTCGTTGGTGATCAGGATGCGCAATCGCTCAGCCGCCGATATGGGTGAGGCCGCCCATATAGGCCTGCAGGGCCTGCGGGATGGCGACGCGGCCCTGCTCGTCCTGATAGTTCTCCATCAGCGCCACCAGGGTGCGCCCGACCGCCAGGCCCGAGCCGTTCAGGGTGTGGGGGAACCGGGTCCCCTTCTCGCCGGCCTTGCGGCAACGGGCGTCCATGCGCCGGGCCTGGAAGTCGCCGCAGTTGGAGCAGGAGGAGATCTCCCGATACATTCCCTGCGACGGTAGCCAGACCTCCAGGTCGTAGGTCTTGCGGGCCGAAAAGCCCATGTCGCCGGTGCACAGCAGCATGGTGCGGAAGGGCAGGTCGAGGCGTTTCAACACCGCCTCGGCGCACTCGACCATGCGCTCGTGCTCGGCCTCGGAGTCCTCCGGCGCGGTGATCGAAACCAGCTCGACCTTGTAGAACTGGTGCTGGCGGATCATGCCGCGGGTGTCCTTGCCGGACGCCCCGGCTTCGGAGCGGAAGGACGGGGTCAGCGCCGTCAGCCTGAGCGGCAGCTCCTCTTCCGGGGTGATCTGCTCGCGCACAAGGTTGGTCAGCGACACCTCGGCCGTGGAGATCAGCCAGCGGCCGTCGGTGGTGCGGAACAGGTCCTCGGCGAACTTCGGCAGCTGGCCGACGCCGAACACCGCCTCGTCGCGCACCAGAAGGGGCGGCGAGATTTCATCATAGCCGTGCTCGCGGGTCTGGATGTCGAGCATGAACTGGCCCAGCGCCCGTTCCAGCCGCGCCAGCTCGCTGCGCAGGACCACGAAGCGCGAGCCGGACATGCGCGCGGCCGCCTCGAAATCCATCAGTCCCAGCGCGGCGCCAAGGTCGACGTGATCCTTCGGGTTCTGGATGGCGAAGGGTTCGCCCCAGCGGCGCACCTCGACATTGCCGTGCTCGTCCTCACCCGGCGGCACATCGGCATCCGGCAGGTTGGGCAGGGCCGCGACCAGGGTCTGCAACGCCTCGATCCGGGTGCGCTCTTGGTCGGTCAGTTCGGCGATGGCACCCTTCAGCTGCTCGACCTCGGCCATGACGACGGCGGCGGCGGCCTCGTCCTTCTTGGCCTTGGCCATGCCGATCAGCTTGGAGGCCTCGTTGCGGCGGCTTTGCGCGGTCTGCAACTGCGTCTGGGCGGCGCGCAGTTCGGTGTCCAGGGCCAGGATCGCCGGCGTCTGCGGCGACAGCCCGCGCGCGGCCCAGCCGCGGTCGAAGGCTTGCGGATCGTCGCGGATGGCCCGGATATCGTGCATGAAGGCGCTCGAAGTTGAGCGGCCCTCCTTAAGGCGCGTTGGCGAAGGCGGCAATCGTCAGAAGGCGCGCAGGCTTGACTCGCTGTCGTCGTCTATCGACCCTTGCCGCAAGAGGATTTCAGGGAGAGCGAGCATGAATTTCACCCAGGAACGCGCCGAAGAGGGCGGGGTCACGCGCCGCACGTTCGAACTCAGCGTCGACGGCCAGACCGTGCCGGGCGTCATCTGGTCGCCGGAAGCCGCCAAGGGTCCGCGGCCGCTGGTGCTGATGGGCCACGGCGGCTCGCAGCATAAGAAGACCGCCGGCATTGTCGCGCGCGCCCGGACCTATGCGCGCAAGTTCGGCTACGCCACCCTGGCCATCGATGCGCCCGGCCACGGCGACCGCATCTCCCGCGAACAGTCCGAGACGCTCGGCCGCGAAACCCTCGCCCGGGTGCGCGGTGAGACCGCGGCGCCGATGAATCCCGAGCGCCTGCGCCTGATGGGTCAGCGCAGCCAAACGGCCGTGCCGGAATGGAAGGCCGCGCTGGACGCCGTCCAGAGCCTCGACTTCGTCGGCGCCGGCGGCCCGGTCGGCTATTGGGGCGTGTCCATGGGCACGGCCATCGGTGTGCCGTTCGTCGCCGCCGAGCCGCGCATCACCGCCGCCGTCTTCGGCCTGGCCGGCCTGCGCGAGGGCCAGGCCGAGTTCGAGGCGGCGGCGAAGACGATCAATATCCCGCTGCAGTTCGTCTTCCAGTGGGAGGACGCCGTCGCCCCGCGCGAAGCCGGCATCGCCCTCTTCAACGCCTTCGCCTCGACGGAAAAGACCATGCACATCAATCCGGGCGGCCACATGGACATCCCGAACTTCGAGAGCGGCGACTGGGAAGGCTTCTATGTCCGCCACCTCGGCGTCGCGGCCGACGCCAAGGCCCGCGAAATGACGCCGGCCTAGGTCGCGGCGGCGGCGTCCGCCGCCTCATCGCGGACGCGGCGGCGTTCGATCAGCCAGACGCAGAGGATCGAGACCTCGTAGAGAAGCAGGCCCGGGATCACCAGGCTCATCATGCTGATCGGGTCGGGCGGGGTGATCACCGCGGCGACCACGAAGACCGCCAGGATGGCGTAGCGGCGGCCCGAGCGCAGCAGCTTGCTCGACACCATGCCGACCATGCCCATCAGCGCCAGGATCACCGGCAGCTGGAAACAGAGGCCGAAGCCCAACAAGAGCGTGATCACCAGGCTGAGATAGTCCGACACCTTGGGCAGGAGCTGCACCGAGATGGCGGCGTTGCCGGTGATCTGCTGGTTCAGCGAGAACCACAGGACGAACGGCAGCATGACGAAATAGACCAGGGCCGCGCCCATAAAGAAGAGCACCGGCGAGGCCAGCAGGAAGGGCAGGAAGGCGTTGCGCTCGCGCTTGTAGAGGCCGGGCGCGACGAAACGATAGAGCTGCCAGGCCAGGATTGGAAAGGTCAGCACCACCGCGCCGAATCCGGCCAGTTTCAGCTTGGTGAAGAAGAATTCCAGCGGCTCGGTGAAGACCATGTGGATGGGCTCCACATGCACGCCGGCCAGCGACTTCAGCCCGGCGATGGTCAGCAGCAGGTCGAACGGTCCGGCATGCCCCGCCGCGGCCTTCTGCACCGCCAGCAGGCCTTGGGCGCGCTCGAACGGCGCCAGCAGGAAGATGTAGATGTCGGTGGCGAAGAAGAAGCAGATCACGAAACCGACCGCGAGCGCGGCGGCGCAGATGATCAGCCGGCCGCGCAGCTCGATCAGGTGATCCAGCAGCGGCGCGCGGGAGGCTTCGATCTCGGTTTCGTCGCTGGCCACGCTCAGCTGGCCCTAGGTTCGGGCTTCTTGACGCGGGGTTTGCGCGCTGCTTTCGGCTTCGGCGGGACCTCGGCGGCCGCCGGCGGCTCGGGCTGAGACCCCGCGGGCGGTGGCGGGAGCGAGGTCATGACCGCCGTCGCCGCGGTATCGGCCGGCGGCTCATTGTGGGCGGTGTAGGCCGGGGCGCTGTAGTCGGCCCCAAGCGGATTGTACTGGGTCAGCGAGCGGTGGTCGGCGCGCATGGCCTCGACCTCCTTGCGCAGGTCCTCCAGCTCCGACTGGCGCGCCAAGTCCTCGAAGCTGGCGCGGAACTCGTTGGCCATGCCGCGCATCTTGCCGACGAACTGGCCGACACGGCGCATCAGTATGGGCAGGTCTTTCGGCCCGACCACGATCAGCGCCACCGCGCCGATGATCATGAGCTCGAGCAGCCGGTTTTCAGGAAACATGGCGGATCAGGCCCGACGAGGACCGGTCAGCGGACGCTCGGGTCCTTCTCGGCCTGGACCGGCGGCAGGCTCGGCGTCGCCGCCACCGGCGGGGTCGTGGTCTCGTGGTCGTCCTTCATGCCTTCGCGAAAGGCTTTGATGCCCTTGGCCGCGTCGCCCATGATGCTCGACAGCTTGCCGCGGCCGCCGAACAGCAGCAGGGCTGCGATGGCGATGATCACCCAGTGGATGGGACTTAAGCCGCCCATGATCAGGTTCACTCCTCTGGCGCGTCGAGTCAGCGTCTAACGTCGCACTGCATATAGGCCATTGCAGGGCGTGCGCCAACGGAAGCCGCGAAACCGCGCGGTGTTCCATCCTTACCCGTCCGGGCCTACTCAAGCTCTGACGCTTCGGCGGCCAGGTTTATTCGAGCGGCCTTGCATTTAATCCGCTGGTGGAGCGCTTGCGCCAAACCGTCCCACCACTCAACGTGGGCCTAAGGTCCTTGAGGGGTTGCTCGTGTTCAAGCGTGTGCTGATCGCCAACCGGGGCGAGATCGCGGTTCGGATTGCGCGGGCCGCGGCCGGGCTGGGGGTGGAGAGCGTCAGCGTCTATGCGCCGGCCGATGCGCTGGGGCTGCATGTGCGGGCCGCGACGCAGGCGCATGCGCTGGCGGACTCGACCGATCCGGTGGCCGCCTATCTGGACATCGCCGGCCTGATCGCGGCCGCTGAGGCGACCGGCTGCGACTGTGTGCACCCCGGTTATGGCTTCCTGTCGGAGAGCGCCGTCTTCGCGCGCGCCTGCGCCGACGCCGGCCTGACCTTCATCGGTCCTGGCCCGGAAGCGCTGGCCCTTTTCGGCGACAAGACCCGGGCGCGAGACCTGGCGGCGACCTTGCGCATCCCCATCGTACCCGGCAGCACGCCGCTGGCTAGCGTCGAGGAAGCCGAGGCCGACGCCGCGGCGCTCGGCTATCCGGTGATGCTGAAGGCGTCGGCCGGCGGCGGCGGGCGCGGCATGCGCACGGTCGCCAGCGGGGGCGAGATGGCCGCCGCGTTCGCTCGCTGCCGCAGCGAGGCGCTGGCCGCGTTCGGCGACGGCGCGGTCTTCCTGGAGAAGCTGGTCGCACGGCCACGCCATATCGAGGTGCAGATCCTGGGCGATGCCCACGGCGACATCGTCCACCTCTATGAGCGCGACTGTTCGGTGCAGCTCAGGAACCAGAAGGTGGTCGAGATCGCACCGGCGCCCGGGCTCGACCCGGGCCTCCGCCTGCGGATCCTGGCCGACGCAATCAAGCTGGCGCGCGCCGCGTCCTACGTGAACGCCGGCACGGTCGAGTTCCTGGTCGATCCGGAGACCGGCAAACACTATTTCATCGAGTGCAATCCGCGCATCCAGGTCGAGCACACCGTCACCGAACAGGTCACCGGCGTCGACCTGGTCGAGGCGCAGTTCCGCATCAGTGCCGGCGAGACGCTCAAAAACCTCGGCGTCGCCGATCGCGCCGCCGTCGAGCCGCGCGGCTTCGCGGTGCAGGTGCGGATCGTCGCCACCGGACCCGGAACTATCACCGGCTACAAGGAGCCGACCGGGCCGGGCGTGCGGGTGGATTCGTGCGGCTATCTGGGCCTGGTCCCGCCGCCGCAATTCGATCCGATGTTCGCCAAGCTGATCGGCCAGTCCAACTCCAGCCACAGCCTGGCCTCGGCGCTGGATCGCGTGCTGCGGGCGCTGGACGAGTTCCAGATTCAGGGCCTGCCGACCAATCTGGGCCAGCTGCGCGCGATCCTCTCCAATGAGGACCTGCGCGCTGGCGACGCGCGCACCACGCTGCTGGCCGAGCATCCCGAGCTGGCGGCGCCGCCAGCTGGGTCCCCTGCCCCGTCCGGTGCGCTCGCCCTGTTCGAGCAGCAATCGGCGGCGCTGAGCGGCGGCCGCACCGCGCCCCCGGCGGCCCAGCCCGCCACCGCCTCGCTGTTCGTCCCGGAAGGCGAGGAAGGCGTCGAATGTCCGATGCCGGGCGCGGTCCTCGAAATCAGCGTCGAGCCGGGCGCGACGGTCGCCGCGGGCGACACCCTGATGGTGGTCGGCGCCATGAAGATGGAGACGGCGGTCACCGCCCCTTGCGCCGGCGTCATCGGCGCCATCGAGCCGCATGAGGTCGGCGCGAGCGTTTCCGCAGGCCAGATCGTGGCGACCATCGCGCCCAGCGGTGGCGTGGCGTCGGGGCCGCGCGAATATGGCGAGGACAGCTGGGCGCCGATGCTGGCCGAGGTCGCCGCCCTGCAGGCCATCGCCCACGCCCGCTTCGCGCCAGGTTCGACCGACCCCGGCGTGGTGCGCCAGCGCAGCCGCGGCAAGCTGACCTGCCGCGAGCGGATCGACCTTTTGCTGGACGATGGCAGTTTCCGCGAGGTCGGCAGCCTGGCCGGGTTCGCCAGCTATGACGACGAGGGCCGCGTCGCCGACTTCACCCCGGCCAATCACGTCGGCGGCTGGGGCGCGATCGAGGCCAGGCCGGCGGTGGTTTGCGCCGACGACTTCACCTCGCGCGGCGGCCATTCCGACGGCTCGATCGGGGCCAAGAGCGGCTATCTCGACCGGCTGTCGCTGACCATGCGCTGCCCCTCGCTGCGGCTGCTGGACGGCTCGTCCGGCGGCGGCAGTGTCGCCTCCATGGTGCCGGCCCAGTCGCGCAGCGGCGAGAGCGCCGCCAAGGAGAGCGCCGGCGCCATCACCGCCGGTCGGCCGCGCGTCTCCGGCGGCGGCGGCTCCTTCCTGCCCGGCCATCTGGGCTCGTCGATGTTCGCCGAGCAGCTCGGCCAGGTACCGGTCGTCAACCTGCTGCTCGGCAGCGTGGTCGGCATCGGCGCGGCCAAGGCGGTGCTCGGCCACTTCTCGGTGATGGTGCGCGACCTGGCCCAGCTGTTCGTCGCCGGCCCGCCGGTGGTCAGCCACGCCATGGGCTACGACATCAGCAAGGAGGATCTCGGCGACTGGCGCGTCCATTGCCGCAATGGCTCGGTCGACAACCTGGCCGAGACCGAGGAAGAGGCCGTGGCCCAGGCAAGGCGCTTCCTCTCCTACCTGCCCTCCAGCGTCTATGAGGCCCCGCCGGTCGCGTCGCGCGATGCGAGCGACCCGGCAGACCGGCGCGAGGAGGAACTGTTCACCATCGTACCGCGCAAGCGCACCACCACCTTCGACATGCGCCGCGCCATCCGGCTGATGGCCGATAAGGGCTCCTTTTTCGAGATCGGCCCCTTGTGGGGAACCGATCAGATCACCGGCTTCGTACGCTTCAACGGCTATCCGCTCGGCGTCATCGCCTCCGACAGCCGGCACCTGAACGGCGGCGCGCTGACTGCCGACGGCTGCGACAAGCTGAAACGCCACCTGGACGTCTGCGACCTCTTTCATATCCCGGTGCTGAACCTGGTGGACAATCCGGGCTTCGCGGTCGGGCTGGAGCACGAGATCGCCGGCACCATCCGCAAGGGCGGCGAATGGATGATCGCCTTCGCCCAGACTGAAGTTCCGATCTTCACGGTGATCATGCGGCGCAGCTTCGGGGTGGCCGGGAACAACTATGCGACCCCGCGCTCCGGCGTCAGCCCGCGCGTGGTCTGGCCGGCCGCCGACGCCGGCGGCATCCCGCCCGAGGGCGGTATCGAGGCGGCCTATAAGCGCCAACTGGCCGAAGCCGCCGATCCCGCCGCCCTGCGCGCCGAGATCAATGCCCGCATCGAGAGCGCCCGTGGCCCCGTCGGGCCGCTGAATCGCTTCCAGATGGAAGAGATGATCGACCCGCGCGACACCCGCCGCTGGGTCTGCGAATGGGCCGAGAACGCCCACCGCATTGTCGCGCAGCCCTCGGCGCTGACGCCGCGAGCGCTGCAGTTCAGGCCCTAGGGCTTCGCGCCAAGTCAACGGCCATTGACATGTCCGGGGCCGTGCGTGAATGTCGCGCCAGGGCCGCCTGAAATGGCCGCACGCCAACATCGGAGGACGAGGCCATGAACATCGCCGTCAAGGTCGAGGCCGGCGCGGACGCCGCCGAGGCGTTGGCCACCCCGCTGGCCGAGATCAATCCCGCCAAGGTCGAGCGCTTCCAGGCCGATACCATCTGGCCCTATTTCGCGCGGCTGCGCGCCGAGGACCCGGTGCACTTCACTGCCGAGAGCGAGTTCGGCCCCTATTGGTCGATCACCCGCTGGGACGACATCATGGCGGTCGACACCAATCACGAGGCCTTCTCCTCGGCGGAGGGCATCGGCCTGCCGAACCGCAAGGCGATGGAGGAGCAGGAAAAGGTGTTTGCCGCGATGGGCCGCCCGCCGCGCAAGGGCGGCGCCGGCTTCATCACCATGGACGAGCCGGACCACAGCGTGCACCGCAAGGCGGTCAGCCCGACGGTCGCTCCGGCCAACATCGGCAAGATGTCGCCGCTGGTGCGCCAGCGCGCCGGCGAGATCCTCGACTCGCTGCCGATCGGCAAGGAATTCGACTGGGTCGACCTGGTCTCGAAAGAGCTGACGGCGATGACGCTGGCCACCCTGTTCGACTTCCCGTTCGAGGACCGGCGCAAACTGACCCATTGGTCGGACATGTTCACCAACATGCCGGGCCATGGGCCGGTGAAGAGCTGGCAGGACAAGGCCGAGTCGGCCTTCGAATGCTTCGCGGCCTTCGGCGAGCTTTGGAACCAGCGGGTCAACGCCGAGCCCGGCATCGACCTGATCTCGATGCTGACCCATAACCCCGCCACGTCGACCATGACGCCGGAAGAGTATCAGGGCACGGTCGTGCTGCTGATCATCGGCGGCAACGACACCACCCGCAACACCATCTCGGGCAGCGTCTATGCGCTGAACAAGAACCCCGATCAGTACGCAAAGCTGCGCGCCGACCCGGACCGCCTGATCCTGCCCATGGTGTCCGAGACCATCCGCTACCAGACCCCGCTGGCCCATATGAGCCGGATCGCGACCCGCGACGTCGAGCTGGGCGGCAAGCAGATCAAAAAGGGCGAGCGGGTGGTCATGTGGTACATCTCCGGCAACCGCGACGAGGCGGTGATCGAAGCGCCCAACACCTTCGACATCGAGCGCGAACGGCCGCGCCACCACATGTCGTTCGGCTTCGGCATCCACCGCTGCGTCGGCAACCGTGTCGCCGAGATGCAGCTGGGCATCATCTGGGAGGAGATCCTCAAGCGCTTCCCGGTGATCCAGCTGGTCGGCGAACCGACCCGCACCTATTCCGCCTTCGTGCATGGCTTTGAGAGCATGACCGTGATCATCCCGGAACGGACCTGACCAACCGCGGCGATCGGCTGATGCGCGAGCTGCGCGAGCCAAGCCCGGCCGGCCTTCGCGGCCATGCGGCAATGCCTCGATCAACCGCGCCATTGGGTCAATTCCCTCGCGATCGCCATCCAGACAGGGGCGGCGGTCAGAAAGATGGTCATCGCACCCACTTGCGCCGCAAGCGCGGCCGGGAGCCCAAGGACGTAGACCAGATGGACGTGCTTCAGCACAAAGAGGTCGCGGGCGACGGCCATGAGGATCAGCAGGTCGACGCCCGCGTAGAACCACAGAAAGTTATCCGGCAGCAGCGATGACGGAAACCGCCCGAACGCCGCGGACGTGAGCAGGCAAGCGGCCATCAGCATCAGGCGGCGATGAACCTCGGGCTTGCCTCGCCACCAGACCGCCAGGCCGAAGGCGATGCTGAAACTGATCATGTCGTTGAGCTGAAAGATCAGAAACGCCCGCGAAAACGCGTCGCTGGAGCCCTTCAGCGTGGCAATGGCCGTCGCTGTCCCAAGGACCGGTATTGCGCCGCCGATCGCGACGCCGAGCATCCCGAGGCAGCGGTGCCAGCGCACCCTCCGCGCTCGGATGAGCGCAGGCTGAACCACGAACAGAGTCACGAAGGCGGAGAATACGATGGCGTGAAGATAGACGATCGCTGGGCGAGGGCTGGGTGCATGCAGCAATCTCGCGTCGATCTCGTTGCCGAAACCGAAGATCACGACGGCGGCGATCAACAGCGACATCAACGCATAGAAGTGGTCGGCCAGGAGCTTCTCAAGGGGTCCCGGTGTTGCCGGCGCCCGGGCGGTCGACGCCATCACCGGCTGGCGGCAACGGCCATCATGGGCGGGCGATTTATCGATGGTCCGGCCGGCTCTGGCTGGCGCTCAGGGCCGCACTCCGGGCGACGAGGTAGTCGTAGAGCGCGTCGACCTCCGCGTCGGTGAAGGCGCTGAAGTTGTTGCGGGCGGTCTGCGACATGAGGCCGAGCTCGCGGCCGCCGAGGGCCTTTCCGCTGCGCATCAGGGTATGGAAGTCGGCCCGGTCGTAGGCGGCGGCGACTGCCAGGTCGGGGGTCGGGTGAAACGAGCCCGGCGGCGTGCCGGCGAGGTCCGAGGCGTGGCACACGGCGCAAATCGTGCGGGCCAGATGACGGCCTTCGGCATAGCGCGGACCCGCATCTACCGGACCCGACGTCGACGGGTGAATCAGCAGGTGTCTTGTATTGGCCGGTGACCAGCAGCGTGCGCACCAGCAAGCCGGCGCGAGGGTCCGGCGAGGCGGCGCCGCGCGGCGGGAGTGAACGAAGATAGGCGATGATCGAGGCGATCTCGTCGTCGCTGAGGTTGGCGAAGGCGTTCGATGGCATCACCAGCAGGCTCTTGCCGTCAGGGCGAAGGCCCTGGCGGATGGCGCGGTCGAAGTCGGCGTCCGAAAAGCTGGCGGTGAGCGCCGTCAGGTTGCGCGCATAGATGGTCGCGCCGGGCACAACGAAAGACGCGCCCGCCAGGTCTCGGCCGTGGCAATCGCGGCAAAGACCGATGCTGGCGAGGTGCGCGCCGCGTGCGACCGCCTCCGCGCCGTTGGCCGCGCGGATGGGGTCGGGCCGCTTCACGTGAGCCCGATCGAGGATCAGCTGCGAGGCGATCAAGAGATAGGCGAACGCCAGGATGGCCAGGCCCAGAGGCACGGCCGCGACGATGCCCGCCCATTTCAAGCTCCGCCTCATCCGCGACCGCTTTCCGGCGCGATCTCCCGCGGCGTTTCGTCGGAGCGCCAATCGAGGATATCCTGCCTTGGCCGACGCCCACGGTTGAGCCATAGGCGCGTCGGGCCATGCCAAGCCGCCTCGCGGCGACGCGCGATTTCGGAGGGGGCGCGAGTGGTCTTGATGATCCGTTCTCCTGTCGCCGCGAGAACCCGCGTCTCGCGGGGCAACAGGCATCCGGTCCAGGCGCCGCGATACAGGCGTGGACTGATGGTTGGCTTATGAATTTCTGATGAGCGCCGCCAATCCCAGCAGCCCGGTCGACCTGGCCCGCGAGCCTCCGTTCACGCTGGGCGGGATCGAGGTGCGGCCGTCGAGCCGGGAGGTGATCGCCTCCGGAGGGCCGTACGTGCTCGAGCCTCGGGTGATGCAGGTGCTTGTCGCCCTGGCCCGCCAGCGCGGGGACGTGGTCTCCCGCGATGACCTGATGAGCGCTTGCTGGGGCGGTCGAACGGTGGGCGGCAATGCGATCGACCGCTGCATCGCCGCCATCCGCACGCTCAGCCGCACCCACGGCGGCTATGCCGTTACGACCGTGGCGCGGGTCGGCTATCGGCTGGAGGCTGCGGCTCCGACCTTCGACAGCGCCATAGCCAGCGTTCCGCCGCCACTGCCGAGCAAGCCCTCCATCGCAGTCATGCCCTTCGCCAACCTCTCGGGCGATCCCGAGCAGGAAGCCTTCGCCGACGGTATGGTGGAGGAGATCGCCAGGGCGCTGTCGCGATTCAAGTCGATCTTTGTCATCGGCGGGGCGTCAGGGCTGGCGTTTAAGGGCAAGGCGGCCACGCCGCGGGAGGTCGGCCGGATTCTGGGCGTGCGCTATGTGCTAGAGGGCAGCGTCCGCAGGGCCGCCGACCGCATCCGCATCGCGGTCAAGCTGATCGACGCCAGCGACGGCGCTCAGATGTGGGCGGACCGCTTCGAGGATGGCGTCGGAGATGTCTTCGCCCTGCAGGACCGGGTGGCGCTGAGCGCGGCCGGCATCATCGAGCCGGCGGTGCAAACCCTGGAAACCCGGCGAGCCATGCAGCGGCCGACCGACAATGTCGGCAGCTACGAACTCTGGCTGCGTGCGAACAACCTCACCGACGCCCATCGAAGAGCCGAGGTGTTCGAATCCCTGGCTCTGCTGAACCGCGCCCTCGCTCTCGACCCCCGCTTCGCCATGGCGGCGAGCTCAGCGGCCTGGTGCCACAGTTTCATCCGCGTCTGCGGTTGGTCGGACGACCCGGACGCGGACCGCCGGCAAGGCCTCGAACTTGCGCAACGCGCGCTGCGGCTTGGCGGTGACGATCCCGACGTCCTGAGCAACACCGCCATGGCCCTATGGCAGCTGGGACAAGGTCTGACACCCTCCGTAGCGATGATGGATCGCGCTATCGCGCTGAACCCCGGCTCCTCAAACTGCTGGTACCTGAGCGCCGTTCTGCGGCTTATCGCCAGCGAGCCAGAGACCGCCGTCGAACACATTCTGATGTCGATTCGCCTGGATCCGCTGTCGCCGGGCGTTTCGGCCAGGCTATTTCCGCTCGGCGGCGCGCGGTTCCTGCAGCGGCGATTCGAAGACGCCGTCGCCCATTTGACCGAAGCGGGACGGGTCATTGAAACGGCGGCGATATTCGCAGTCCTCGCCGCGAGCTGCGGTCATCTCGGACGGATCAGCCAGGCGCGCG
Organism: Caulobacteraceae bacterium; assembly: GCA_041691315.1. Lineage (GTDB taxonomy): Bacteria > Pseudomonadota > Alphaproteobacteria > Caulobacterales > Caulobacteraceae > Poindextera. The sequence goes on from JBEPUW010000033.1 coordinate 39,681, forward strand.
CCGCTCTCGAACGCTACCAAACGGTTTCGAAAATCCCGGTCAGCGAGATGTCGCGCATGTTCCGCAATGCCGATCACCGCCAGCTCTTTCTGGCGGGGCTTGCCCTCGCCGAGGGTCAGACAATTCTCCCTTGCCCATGACCCGGCCACGTCGCAAGAGTCCGCGGACGGGGCGGAGCCGTGAAATGATTGAAGGTTCGTCTTCCAAGACGGCGCGGGGGCGGCCCACTGTGGACCGACAGCCCACGCCACGGCTCCGGGGCTTGTGAGCCGCCGATGGTAGACGTCTTCGTCTCCTACGCCTCCCAGGATCGCGAGCGTGTGCGGGGTCTCGTCGGCGAGATCGAGGCGACAGGTTATTCGGTCTGGTGGGACCGGCAGATCGACGCCGGTACGGCCTTTGACCGCGAGATCGAAAAGGCCATCGACGAGGCCCGCTGCATCGTCGTGGTCTGGTCGAAGAACTCGGTCGAGTCCGAATGGGTGCGCACCGAAGCCAATGAGGGCCTGATCAAGGGCATTCTGGTGCCGGTGGTCATCGAGACGGTCAGGCCACCGCTGGCCTTCCGGATGATCCAGACCATCGACATCGCCGCGCCGGACGCCGCAGCCAGCCTGGTCAGCGCCATCGCCAAGCTGCTCCCAGCGCCCTCGGCCGGTGACGGCCTGCCCTGCGTCGGCCGCGCGCGGGAGCTTGAGCGCGTAGGCGAAGCGGTCGACCGGGCCGGGCGCGGGGAAGGCGACCTTGTGCTGTTCTCGGGCGAGGCCGGCATCGGCAAGACGCGGATGACGATGGAAGCCGAGCGTCTGGCCCGCGCCCGCGACGTGCTGGTCCTGCGCGGCCACTGCTCGGACGCGGAGTCCGGGGCGCCCTATCAGCCGCTGCTGGAGCAGATCGAACGGATCGCGCGGCTGCTCGGGCCCGAGGCCATGCGCCAGCGCATGGGCGAGAACGCCGCCGAGCTCGGCAAGCTGATGCCGGAGCTGAACCAGCGCTATTCCGACATCCCGCCCTATCCGACCCTGCCGCCGGAACAGGAGCGCCGCTACCTGCTGCATGGCGTCGCCGAGTTCGTGGCCCGGGGCGCGGCTGTGCAGCCGCTGATGCTGGTGTTCGAAGACCTGCATTGGGCCGACGATTCCACCTGCATCCTGCTGCGCTATCTCGCCGAACGCCTGAAGGCCGAGCCGGTGCTGATTATCGGCTCCTATCGCGACAGCGAGCTGGAACCCGGCGGCCCATTCGGCCGGACGCTGGGGGAGCTGACCCGCGAGCGACTGGTCGAGGACCTGCGTCTGAAGCGACTGGAGCGCCCGGAAATCGTCGAGCTCCTGGTCCGGCAGTTCGGGTCGGAACCTCCGCCCACCCTGGTGGAGCTGATCTTTTCGGAGACCGAGGGCAATCCGTTCTTCATCGAGGAGGTGCTGGGCCACCTCCAGGAAACCGGAAAGCTGCTCACTGACGCGGGCAAGTTCCGCGACTCCATCGAGATCTCCGACACCGAGGTGGCGCGCGGCGTGCGGCTGATCATCGAGGATCGCCTTGGTCGGGCGGGCGAGGTTTGCCAGGAAATCCTGACCGTGGCGGCGGTGGCGGGCCGGGCCTTCGCCTTCGACCTGCTGGTCAAGGCCGACACCCGCCACGACGAGGACGACGTCCTCGACGCCATCGAAGAGGCCGAGAAGAAGAAGCTGATCGAGGACGTCTCGAAGGACCGGGTCGCGCGCTATCGCTTCGTGCACGAGCAGATCCGTCAGACCCTACTGGCGGGCCTGTCATTGCCGCGCCGCCAGCGGCTGCACCTGCGCGTCGCCGACGCCTTGGAGGCCATCCACGCCGGCGAGGTTGAGAAGTTCGCCGGCGAGATCGGCCACCACCTCTATCAGGCGGGCTCCGCCGCCGACCCGGCTCGCGCCGCCCACCACCTCAGCCTCGCCGGCGAGCGGGCGATGGCGGCCCTGGCGTTCGAGGACGCTCTGCGGCTGTTCGACCTGGCGGTCGGCGTCATCGCCGACAAGGACGCCGCGGCCCTCGCCCGGGTCCAGGGCCTGCGCTCGGACGCCCTGCGCGGCGCCGAGCGGATCCCTGAGTCCCTGCAGGCGCTCACCCTGGCCGTGGCCATTGCCCAGACCCAGGAGGTCAAGGACGACCTCACCCTGCAGCGCTGCCGTATGCTGCTGGACATCTGGCGCGGCGACGAGGCGGTGGCCGACCTGGAGCAGCTCCTGAGGCGGGCGCACGACAACGGCGATGCGAGCCGCGAATTCGAGGTCCAGCGGGTGATCGCGCGCGCCTTTTACGTGATGTCGCTCGACCACACCGGCTATGCGGAAAAGTGCCGGCAGGCCTATGAGCGGACAATCGACCTGGCGCGAGCCCAGGGCGCCAAGAAGGCGCTGGGCCTGGCCCTGATCGCCACGGCGCAGCTCGTCGACTACTGGCCCGACTACCGAACCCAGGCGATCGCCCATGTCGAAGAGGCCGATGCGCTGGCGCGGCAACTCGGCGACGAGGAACTCGAGATCGACGTGGCGACCATGCGGACGTCCATCTTCGGAGGAACTCTCGACGAGGCCGAGCGCTTGCTCGATCGCCTGGTGGCGCGCCGCGACCCGATCCGGCTGAACGCCCACTACTTCCGGATGATGTGGTTCACGCTCGGCGCGGGAAAGCCGGAGCGGTGCGTCGAGATCTGCGATGCCGGGATCGAGCTTGCCTACCGGATCGGAACCCTGCCGGTCCAGTATCCCACCATCAAGGCCCTGGCGCTGATGGAGCTCGGCCGGTTCGGCGACGCCTGGGCCGCTCTCGACGCTGAGATCAGCGACGACGCCCACCGGTTCGGCGCCGCGCTCGCCGATCTTGGCCGGCTGCAGTACGAGATTCACGTCGGCGACCATGAGGCGGCCCTGGCGCGTGCGCCACACGTGATCGCTGAGTCCCACGTCCTGGTGCGGGCCTGGATGCTGCGCTGGATCGCCGGCGCCCTGGCCAGCTTCGCGCCGCTCTACGCGGGTGACGCGAAGACCCTGGAGCAGATCGAGACCCTCATCGAGGCGACAGCTTCGGCGCTCAGCCCCACGGACCAGGCGTCCCTGGCGCTCGGGCGCGGGGACGTTGCGGGCGCCCGTGAAACGCTTGCCAACCGTCCTCCGGATCGCAGTCCAGTCCTCAACGGCGATCTGATCACCGGCAAGCTGACGGCAGAAATCGAGGCGGCGGACGGCCAATGGGCGAAGGCGCGGGACGCCATCATCGGCGCGGTCGAATTGGCCAGGGCGCGCACCTCGCGCAACAATCTGTGGCGGCTGCTGGGCGCCCAGGCCCGGATCGAGGCGGCCCTCGGCCTGAACGAGACCGCCGACAAGACCCGCGCCGAGGCCAAGGCGCTGCTGGCCGAGATCGGCTCCACGGTTCCCGATCCGCGGCAACGGAGCGGGCTGCTTGACGGCCGGGTCGCCGAGGCGCTCGGACTAGCGGAATAAGGGAGGGTCGTCGAACATGCCGGTCGAGATCCATGGCTTCTGCGATCCGCGGTTTCAAACCCTGAGCGACGCCTTCGTCAGCGACTTCGAGGCGGGCCGGGAACTCGGCGCGTCGCTGGCGCTGACCTATCAAGGCCGCATGGTGGTCGACCTCTGGGGCGGTTGGGCGGACCTGGAGAGGACGCGGCACTGGCAAGAAGATACGATCTGCCCGGTCGCCTCGACCACCAAAGTCATGAGCACGCTGTCGGGCTCATGATGGTCGACCGTGGCCTGATCGAACTGGATGCGCCGGTCGCCCGCTACTGGCCGGAGTTCGCGCAAGGCGGCAAGCAGGACGTCACCATCCGCGACGCCTTCTCACACCAGACCGGCGCGCCAACCTGGTCGCCGCCGATCGCCTTCGCAGCTTTTTGCGACTTCGATGCGGTGACCGCCCGCTATGCCGCCCAGCCGCACTGGTTCGACGGCCGGCGGCAGGTGATCTATCACCTTCAGAGCTTCGGATTGCCGTTCAGCGTCATCGCGCGCCGGCTCGATGGGCGCAGCTTGCGGCAGATGTTCGCCGAGGAATTCGCCGGGAAGGCCGGGGCGGACTTCCGCATCGGGCTCACCTCGACCTCCGAGCTCTCGCAGGTGGCCGCCATCAAGCCGCCGCGCCCTTCGTCCCGCCCTCTCCCGCCCGGCTCGCTGATCGAGAAGCTGCTGCGCTCGATCGAGGGCTTCCAACCCGACACCTGGGCGTTTCAGTCCGCGGAAAACCCGGCCGGCGGCGGCCTGGGCAATGCGCGGTCGGTCGCGCGCCTCTGCGCCATCGTGGCCATGGGCGGCGAGCTCGACGGGGTCCGCTACCTTTCGGCCGACATTGTCGAAGAGGCGTTGCGCGAGCAGGGCTACGGCCAATGCCCCTACCTGGGCTGGACCCGTTTCGGCCTGGGCTTCGGGATGAACAGCGAAGGCTTTCGCTACCCCTCTGCGACCACCGTCGGCTGGGGCGGGACCGGCGGGTCGTGGGCGATCATGGATCCCAGGGCCGGCGTCAGCCTGGGCTACGTTCCCAACGACTTCAGCATCGAACCCGACGGAGTCATCGACCCGCGCCAGGGGCCGATCGGCAAGGCGCTCTACAAGCTGCTGCCGAGCCTTTGATGGGCGGCCCGGCCTGAACGCCGAGGACAGAGGGTGCCGCACGACCATTCGAGAACGGGTCGAAAGCGGCCGTTGACCTGGCCCGCTGAATGTCCGCTCTCCAGCGGGAGTCCGTTTCTGGCGCTTAGCTGCCGTCACCGGCCGCTACCTGGGTGGCGAAGGTGGCGATGTCGATGTTGGCGCCGCAGGCGATCACGCCGACCCGTCTATGCTCGAACCGGCCCCGCAAGGGCCCGAGCAGCGCCGCGGTCGACGCCGCGCCGGCAGGCTCCACGGCGAGTTTCATTTCGTCGAACAGGAGTTTCATCGCCGTACGCAGCTGATCGTCGCTGACCGTGACCAATTCATCGACATGGCGCCGGCAAAGCTCGAAGCTGTAGGGCCGCGTCATCGGCGCGCCGAGGCTGTCGGCGATCGTATCGACCCGGTCGATGGAGACGGGTTCGCCGGCCGCAAAACTTCGCCGCATGGCGTCGGCGCCCTCCGGCTCGACGCCATAGACCGCGCAGTTCGGCTGCATGATCTTGATCGCCGTGGCCATGCCGGCGCAAAGGCCGCCGCCGCCGATCGGAATGATCACCGCGTCCAGCGGCCCGGTCTGCTCCAGGAACTCAAGGGCCACGGTCGCCGTGCCGACGGCCGTCGCCGGGCCTTCGAACGGATGGACGAAGGCCCGCCCCTCCTCCGCGGCGATCCGTTCGACCATGTCGAACGCGGCCTTAACGTCCGGGGCCAAAACGACCTCCGCGCCGAACGCCTGAGCCCGCGACACCCGAACGGGGCTGGCCGTCGCGGTCATGACGACCTTGGCAGAGGCCCCGAGCCTCGAGGCGGCGTAGGCCGTGGCGATCGCATGGTTTCCGGCGCTGACGGCCGTCACCCCCCGCGCGCGCTGGTCGGGGTCAAGCCCGCGGATGACGTTCAGCGCGCCGCGCGGTTTGAACGACCCGGTGATCTGAAAGAGTTCGAGCTTGATCGAAACCTCGGTATCGGCGCCCGCCATGGCGGCGAGGTTGGGACCCCGCCAGCCGTGGGTCGGCGTCTGCAGAACCAGCCCTTGGTTGGCGAGGCGACAGGCGCGCACGTCGTCCAACCCGAAGCTGGTTCCCACAGACGCCAGACTCATTGCCGAACTCCATTTTGGCGATGCTTCGATGGTTCTTGTATCGGACAAGCCGGGCGGCGGGGACCCCGTCGACGGTCGAAGCCCGGTCTTCAATCCAACAGACGTCCCCGGCGACTTGCGGCGCGCCGTCGACGTCGCCGTGACGCTGGCCACGGCGCGACTCTGATCGCTACATCTTCAGATGGATAAGCCTTGGCCGCTGGCAGTCCCTAGCGGAGTCGAACCGCTCTTCCTAGAATGAAAATCTAGTGTCCTAACCGATAGACGAAGGGACCTCAGGCCGGCTTGGGAAGGGCGATATATCCGCCTTGTCCGATGGCTGCAAGGCGTTGGCGAACCTCTGGGTTCAAGCGCTCATGCGCGGGTCGGCGGCGTCCTCGATTTCGAGCTGGACGCCGTTGCGGCCATTCCAGTCGTCCGGCTTCAGCCGCCCCGCCACGTGCAGCTGGCCGCCGGCAGCCAGGCGGCGGCCCAGCTCGCTCTCCCCGGCCCGCCAGGCGATGGCGCGCAGCTTGGCGCCCGAAGCGTCGGTCAGTTGGCAGCGGATGTGGTCGCCGCGCATCGGGATGGCCTCTTCGATGCGCACGTCGGCCAGCGCGAACAGCGGCTCGGGATTGCCCGGGCCGAAGGGCTGCATGCGCTCGAACTCCTCGACCAGCGGCCGGATCGCCGAGCGCGGCGTGATCACCGCGTCGATCTCGATGGCGTCGGCCGCGGCCGCCTCGACCCGCTCCTCGGCCAGGGCGTGGCAGAGGAATTCGCGCAGCTCCGGCACCCCGTCGCGGCGCACGGTGAGGCCCGCGGCCATCGCATGGCCGCCGCCGCTCATCAACAGGCCCTGATCGAAGGCCGCCTGGACGGCGCGGCCGAGATTGACCCCGGTCTGCGAGCGGCCGGAACCCTTGCCGATGCCGGTGACCGGATCGAGACCGATGATCACCGCCGGCTTGCGATAGCGCTCACGCAGGCGGCTGGCGACGATGCCGATGACGCCCGGATGCCAGCCCTCGGCGGCGACCACCAGGACGGCGGCGTTCGGGTTGAGGTTGGAGCCTTGGTCGACCACGGCGATGGCCTCGTCCAGGATGGCCTTTTCAACGTCCTTGCGCGCGGCGTTCAGCCCGTCGAGCTCCAGCGCCAGTTCGCGGGCCTCATCCGGGTCGTCGGTGGAGAGCAGCCGCGCGCCGAGGTCGGAGCGGCCGATGCGGCCGCCGGCATTGATGCGCGGTCCCAGGATGAAGCCGGCGTGGAAGGTCGAGGCGGGGCCAGTCGCTCCGGCAACCGCCATCAGCGCCTTGAGGCCCGGATTGGCCCAGTTCGACATCACTTTCAGCCCCTGGGCGACCAAGGCGCGGTTGAAGCCGGTCAGGCTGGTGACATCGCAGACGGCGCCCATGGCGGCCAGGTCGAGCAAGGGGCGCAGGTCCGGTTCCGGCCGGTCGGCGAACAGGCCGCGGCGGCGCGCTTCGCGGTTCAGCGCCGCCAGCAGCACGAAGGTGACCCCGGCGGCGGCCAGTACGCCCTGGCCGGAGGCGCAGCCCGGGCGGTTCGGATTGACCACGGCGGCAGCGGCCGGCGGGTCTTCGCGCATCAGGTGATGGTCGATAACCACCACCTCCAGCCCGATCTCTGCTGCCGCGGCGATCGCGTCATAGGCCGCCGCGCCGCAGTCGACCGTGATCACCAGCTCGGCCCCCTCCTCGCGCAGCCGACGAAAGGCGGCGGGGCTGGGGCCATACCCCTCGGTCATCCGGTCGGGCACATAGATCGGCAGCTCGCGCCCCATAGCCCGGAACCAGCGCACCAGCTGCGCGGCGCTCGAGGCCCCGTCGACGTCATAGTCGGCGAAGACCACGCTCGGCCGGTTGTTCACGACGGCATCGACCAGGATTTCGGCGGCGCGATCCATGTCCATGAAGCTGGACGGATCGGGAAACAGCGCCTTCAGCGTCGGGGTGAGGTAGCTTTCGGCGGATTCCGATGACACGCCTCGTGACGCCAAAGCCCGCGCCAGCGGCTCGCTGAGGCCGTGCCTTAGGCCGTGTTGACGCGCCAAGTCCGCATCAGCCGGCCGCTGCCGCCACGCTCTTCCGCTAAGCGAGCGGCTAACGCCGAGAAAAGGCGCAAGATTCGAATCAGGCATCCCTAATCTTCTCCCTTCCCCCTCGATGGGGGAAGGGCCGGGGTTGGGGGTGTTCGCGCCGCCCTTTCCGGAAGAGTATCGCTCGGCTCCGAACGAAGCCATTCCGGCAGATCAGCGGCCACACCCCCACCCAACCCTCCCCCATCGAGGGGGAGGGCTTTGCCGGTTATGGCCGCCTCGATCTGATCGGCGACTCCGGTAGGGTCGGCCAGCACATCCCTATTGGCGAACCGGATCACGCGATAGCCTTGGCTATTCAGCCACACCGTTCGTTCAGCATCGCGCAGGTTCACATCCGGCGTCTCGTGCATCGGGCCGTCGATCTCGATAACCAGACGCGCCGCATGGCTGACGAAGTCGGCGATGTAACGACCGATCGGCGCCTGTCGACGGATGTTCAGGCCGCGCTTGCGCAGCAGCGCCCAGAGTTTCTGCTCAGGATATCTCATCTCCCGGCGCAGTTAGCGCGCCCGCCCGATCGCGCCAGGGGCATGTCGTGCGGCCATGGCCGGCCAACCCGCCTAAACCGGCCGCTTCATCCTCACTTCGCGCACGGTGCGGCTGGCGGAGTTCATGACCAGGGAATGGGTGCGGATGAAGCCGGCTTCCTGGCGGACGCCGTCCAAAAGCGCGCCGGTGGTGACGCCGGTGGCGGCGAAGATGGCGTCGGCGCGGACGATCTCGTTCAGGGTGTAGAGCTTGTCGAAATCCTTCACCCCCAGCCGCTCCGCGCGCGCCTTCTCGTCGGCGTTGCGGAACACCAGTCGGCCCTGGAACTGCCCCCCGACGCATTTCAGCGCCGCACAGGCCAGCACGCCCTCGGGCGCCCCGCCCTGGCCGATATAGAGGTCGACGCCGGTTGCGGCCTCGGCGGTGTTGATCACGCCTGCCACATCGCCGTCGGTGATCAGATAGATGCGCGCACCCGCCTCGCGCAGACTGTTGATGATCTCTGAGTGCCGCGGGCGATCCAGCACGCAGACGGTGATGTCGGCCGGCTTGACCCCCTTGGCCTTGGCCAGCGCCTGAACGTTTTCGGCCGGCGAGGCGTCCAGATTGATGACGCCCTCCTTGAAGCCCGGCCCGCAGGCGATCTTGTCCATATAGGTGTCGGGGGCGTTGAGCAGGGTGCCCTTGGGCGCCCAGGCCATCACCGCCAGCGCATTGGCCATGGCCTTGGCGGTGAGCGTGGTGCCTTCCAGCGGATCCAGCGCGATGTCGATCTTGGCGCCGCGGCCCTTGCCGACCTTTTCGCCGATATAGAGCATCGGCGCCTCGTCGCGCTCCCCCTCGCCGATGACGATCTCGCCGTCGATCTCAAGCGTGTTCAGCGCCGTACGCATGCCGTCGACGGCGGCCTGGTCGGCGGCCTTTTCGTCGCCGCGGCCGACGAGCTTCCAGGCGGCGATGGCCGCGGCCTCGGTCACCCGCACCGCCTCCAGAACAAGGCTGCGGTCCAGATCGGTCGCGCTCATCAAGGCCCTCCTGCCCTACTGTACTTAGATGCGTGCAATGCGCAGCATCTTGGGCGCCTGCAGAAGCGCGGGCAGCGCGCCTATGCGCCGGATCGCTTCCAAAAGCGCCGATTCCGGCGTTGCGTGGGTGGTTAGCACGATCGGAACGCCGCCCGCATCATGAACCGGCTTTTGCAGGAAGCTGTCGATCGAAACACCGGCGTCCGCGAGCGTTTCAGACACCGCCGCGATCACCCCTGGCTCATCCTTGACCATCAGCCGCACATAGGCCCGGCCGACCGCGTGGGCGGCGTCGAGGGCGGCAAAGGGCTTCAAGGTGGTCGCCGGGGCCTGGAAGACCGGCCGCACCGCCCCGGTCATGATGTCGGCGATATCGGCGGCGACGGCGGCGGCGGTGGGTCCGGCGCCCGCGCCAGGCCCCTGGATGAAGATGCGCCCGATGCGGCGGCCCTCGATGAAGAGCGCGTTCAGCGGCCCCTTGGTCTCCGCCAGCGGATGGCCGAGCGGGGCCAGGGCTGGATGCACGCTGACCGTGACGCCGGCGTCCGAGCGCGTCGCCTGGGCGACCAGGCGGATGCGATAGCCGAGGTCGCGGGCCAGGTGGATGTCGATCAGCTCGACCTGGTCGATCCCCTCGACCTGGGCGGCGGCGAAGTTGGGCGCGCAGCCGAAGGCCAAGGCCGCCAGGATGGTGATCTTGTGCGCCGCGTCGAAGCCGCCGACATCCGTGGTCGGATCAGCCTCGGCATAGCCCAGCGCCTGCGCCTCGCCCAGCACCGCGGCGAAGGAGCGGCCGGTCTCCTCCATCTCGGTCAGGATGTAGTTGCAGGTGCCGTTCAATATGCCGGCCACGGCCTCGACCTCGTCGCCGACCATGGCCTCGCGCAGCATCTTCACCGCCGGCGTGCCGCCCATGACCGCGGCCTCGAACA
>JBEPUW010000034.1:0-48141 GCA_041691315.1 Caulobacteraceae bacterium
TCGTCATGCTGCGCGACATCGAGGTGGAGAGCCACTGCGAGCACCACATGGCCCCCTTCCTGGGCAAGGCCTACGTCGCCTACATGCCCACCAACAAGGTGGTCGGCATCTCCAAGCTGGCGCGGGTGGTGGAGATCTTCTCGCGCCGCCTGCAGACCCAGGAGACCCTGACCCAGCAGATCGCCGACGCCATCACCGACAATCTGAAGCCGGCCGGGGTCGCGGTGCTGATCGACGCCAAGCATGAGTGCATGACCACCCGCGGCGTGCACCACCGCCACGTCTCGACCATCACCACCCAGTTCACCGGCGTGTTCAAGACCGACCGGGCCCTGCAGGACCGCTTCATCAGCTTCTTTAACCGGCCCTGATTGAGGGTCCGCACGCAGCTGGCCCTGGTCTCACGCGTTTAAGTTCAGACTTGCCCGCAAACGGCGCTTGCGACCTTGATGTCGCCGGCGTCGTTTCGCGCGCCTAGACCCACCAGGAGCTGAAAAGAATGTTCGCCAAGCCCGGCAATAAGGACTCGCTCGAGCACGGCAAGACGCTGACGCCGAACTTCGACGAAAGCGGCCTGATCGCGGCCATCGCTCAGCACGCCGAGACCAACGAGGTGCTGATGATCGGGTGGATGAATTCCGACGCCCTGCACCTGACTCTGGAAGTCGGCGAGGCGCACTATTTCAGCCGCTCGCGCCAGGAGATCTGGCGCAAGGGCGAGACCAGCGGCCAGGTCCAGGTGATCACCGAGCTGCGCGTCGACTGCGACCAGGACGCCATCCTGATGAAGGTGATGCCCGAGGGCGATGGCGGCGCCTGCCACGTCGGATTCCGCTCATGCTTCTACCGGGTGTTCGAGAACGGCAAGCTGGTCGAGCGGCCTTGAACCCAACCGACGACGAGGTCGAAGACGAAGAGGCCCCCGACGAAGAGGTCCACGACGAAGGGGCCTTGGGCGAGGCGCTGCTGATCACCCTGACCGACGAGGACGCCGGTGGGCGTCTGGACAAGGCGCTGGCCACCGCGCGCCCCGACCTCTCCCGCGCCCGGCTGCAGGCGCTGATGGCCCAGGGCGCGCTCAGCAGCGGCGGCGTGGTGGTCGATGACGCCTCTGCCAAGGCGCTGGCCGGCGACTATCTGCTGCTCGTGCCGCCGCCGACGCCCGCCCTGCCGGCGGCCGAGGCCATTCCGCTGGTGGTGCTCTACGAAGACGCCCACCTGATCGTCATCGACAAGCCCGCCGGCATGACCGCGCACCCAGCCCCGGGCACGCCGCACGGCACCCTGGTCAATGCGCTGCTGCACCATTGCGGCGCCAGCCTCTCGGGCATCGGCGGCGTGGCGCGGCCGGGCATCGTGCACCGGCTGGATAAGGACACCTCCGGGGTCATGGTCGCCGCCAAGACCGACGCCGCCCACCGAGGGCTTTCGGCCCTGTTCGCCGCCCATGATATCGAGCGGACCTATATCGCGCTCACCCGGGGCGCGCCGGCTGCGTGGGCTGGGACGCTCACGACCCGGCTCGGCCGTTCGCCGCGCGATCGCAAGAAGATGGCGGTGCTGCGCGCCGGCGGCCGTGAGGCGGTCACCCACTATCGGGTCAGGTCGGTGTTCGGGTCCGGCGACCGCGTCCTCGCCGCCCGCGTGTCCTGCACGCTGGAGACCGGCCGCACCCACCAGATCCGCGTCCACCTGGCTTCGCTGGGCGCGCCGGTGCTCGGCGACCAGGTCTATGGCTCGGCCGCGCCGGCGCTCGCCGTCCGCGCCGCCATGGAAACCGCGGGCCTGAAGCGCCAGGCGCTACACGCCGCGGTACTCGGGTTTCGCCACCCGATCACCGGTGAGGCCCTGCGCTTCGAGACCTCCCCGCCGCCCGACATGGTTGAACTGGAAGCGGCTTTGCGCGAAAATCTGGAAGAAAATTCGGCTCGGCTCTAATTTTAACACTGTTCAGACTTACAGACGACGCAACGCATCCCTATCTAGCGTGGTTGTTCGGGGGAGCGTGGCGCGCGACTTGCGCGCCGACCATCCGACATAAGGGGAATTGCAATGGCCGCCAGCTATTCACTTGCCGTGATGACGCCCGAGGGTGGGCTCTCGCGCTACCTGACCGAAATCCGCAAATTTCCCATGCTCACCCGCGACGAGGAGTTCATGCTGGCCAAGGCCTGGCGTGAGCACGAAGACCCGGAAGCCGCCCATCGCCTCGTCACCTCGCACCTGCGCCTGGTGGCCAAGATCGCCATGGGCTACCGCGGCTATGGCCTGCCGATCGGTGAGGTGATCTCCGAAGGCAATGTCGGCCTGATGCAGGCGGTGAAGAAGTTCGAGCCCGACAAGGGCTTCCGCCTGGCCACCTACGCCATGTGGTGGATCCGCGCCTCGATCCAGGAATACATCCTGCGCTCGTGGTCGCTGGTGAAGATGGGCACGACGGCGGCGCAGAAGAAGCTGTTCTTCAATCTGCGCAAGGCCAAGAGCGAGATCGCCGCCTTCCAGGAAGGCGACATGCGCCCCGAACAGGTCAGCCACATCGCCACCCGCCTCGGCGTCTTGAACGACGAGGTGATCTCGATGAACCGGCGCCTGTCCGGCCCCGACGCCTCGCTGAACGCGCCGCTGCGTTCGGACGGCGAGAGCGAGTGGCAGGACTGGCTGGCCGACGACAACGCCGTCAGCCAGGAGACCCAGGTCGCCGAGGACGAGGAGCGCACCATCCGCATGTCGCTGCTCGAAGAGGCGATGACCGAGCTCACCGACCGCGAACGCCACATCCTCACCGAGCGCCGGCTGAAGGACAACCCGACCACCCTGGAAGAACTGGCCTCGCAATACGGCGTCAGCCGCGAACGCGTCCGCCAGATCGAGGTGCGCGGGTTCGAGAAGCTGCAAAAAGCCATGCGCACAGCGGCGGACGAGCGAAACCTGAACGCGGCCTAGTCTAAAATCCGCTCATCCCCGCGCACACGGGGACCCAGGTTTTTTACCGCCAAGGACGCCAAGGACGCCAAGAGGGTCGCTCTCTTGGCGTGCTTGGCGCACTTGGCGGTTCATCTTCGCGGCTTCGCCGCTCCCCTTTCCCGTCATGGCCCGACTTGTTCGGGCCAGCCATGAACCCGGACGAATGTGATTGTTCGCGCCCGGCCGCCCAGGGTGAACGGCGACCTCGGTGTTCATGGGTCGCCCGGATAAACCGGGCGATGACGGATATTCAGGCCACAGCGCGAGCTTGGGGCTCTGGAACCACGAAAGCCCACAGATCGGTGGCGCCCGCTTCGATGGCCGGGCGGGACAGGCCCTTTTCCACCGACGCCCCGCTCAGCGCCGTCTGCAACCGGCCGGCGGCGGCGGCCAGTTTGGCGTCGGGCAGGGCGGCGGCCAGGGCTTTCAGTTCCGAGGTCTGCACCTGCAGCGAGCGCAGCGCCTGGGCGGGGTCGGACTCCAGGGCGGCGATGGCCGACTTGGCGATCTTCAGCGTCTGGTCCAGCCGCTCGGCCGGGGTCCTGGCGGCCTGGTCGGCGCGGCGCTTGCGCGGGCCGGCATAGTCGGCGGAGTTGAACCGGCGGCGATCGGGGCCGACGTAAGCCACCGCCTCGATCCAGTCGCGCGCATGCAGGATGGCGGCATCCAGCCGGCGGTTCAGATCGCGCGCCGCGAAGGGCTTGCGCAGGAATTCGTGCACCCCGGCGTTGCGGGCCGCCACGATGGTGCTGGCGGTCGCCTCGGCGGTGACCACGATCACCGGCGCCTCGCGACAGGCCAGGGTCGAGCGGCGCAAGCTGCGCACGAAATCGAGGCCGTCGCGTCCGATCTCGGTGAGGATGACCTGCGGCACGATCTGCGTGCAGCTGCCCATGGCCTGGGCGCCGGTCTGGGCGAGGCAAATCTGCTTGGCCCCGATGCCCTTGAGCAGGTCGCTGAGCAACCGGGCGCTGGCCGCATGTGGCTCGACCACCAGCACCCGCTCCACGAACGGCTCGAGCAGTCGCGCGAGTTTCTCGTCCGTAAGGATCACCTGCAGCCCCTGGCCAACGTGCGAAGTCACGATGCGCGATGAACCGTAAACACCGGCTTGATTGCGAGCCGGCATCTCTAAAATCCGCTCATCCCCGCGCAAGCGGGGACCCAGGTTTTTTATCCTGATGACTGTGGGCCGCTGGGTGGCGGCATGTTTTGACACAAAGGACACCAAGTACACGAAGAAGAGTAAGGGTCAGCGCCGACCCTTTGTGCCCTTGTGTACTTCGTGGTGAAAAGCTGGCGCCCCGCTTGCGCGGGATGAACAAAAAAGCCTGGGTCCCCGCGTTCGCGGGGATGAGCGGATTTACATTAACCCTGGAAGGGATCCCGCATGACGATGGTGTCGTCGCGGTCGGGGCCGGTGGTGACCTGGACGGCGGGGGCGTCGATCAGTTCTTCGATGCGGCGGACATAGATCACCGCGTTCGGCGGCAGGTCGCGCCAGGAGCGGGCGCCCTTGGTCGACTGGGTCCAGCCGGCGATCTCTTCGTAGATAGGCACGACCGCGGCCTGGTCGCGCAGGCCGGCCGGCAGATAGTCCAGCACCTTGTCGCCCAGCCGGTAGCCGGTGCAGATTTTCAAGGTCTCGATGCCGTCCAGCACGTCCAGCTTGGTCAGCACCACCCCGTCGATGCCGCTGACGGTGACCGACTGGCGCACCAAGACGGCGTCGAACCAGCCGCAGCGGCGCGGCCGGCCGGTGACGGTGCCGAACTCGTCACCGCGCTGGCCCAGCCGCTGGCCGATTTCGTCGTGCAGCTCGGTGGGAAAGGGGCCTTCGCCGACGCGTGTGGTGTAGGCCTTGACGATGCCCAGCACATAGCCGCCGGCGGAGGCGCCGACGCCGGCCCCGGCCGCGGCCTGGCCGGCGACGGTGTTGGACGAGGTCACGTACGGATAGGTGCCGTGGTCGACGTCGAGCATGGCCGCCTGGGCGCCCTCGAACAGCACCCGCTTGCCCTCCTTGACCACGCCATTCAGCACCCGCCAGGCCGGCTGCACATAGGGCATGACCTTGGGCGCGACCGCCATCAGCATGTCGAACACCTGTTGCGCGCTGACGTCCGGCAGATCGAGGCCCCGCCGCAACGGCTCGTGGTGCGCCAGCAATCGTTCGATCTTGGCCTTCAGCGACTCTTCGTCGGCCAGGTCGACGAAGCGGATGGCGCGGCGGCCGACCTTGTCCTCATAAGCCGGCCCGATCCCCCGCGCGGTGGTGCCGATCTTGTTGGCCCCGGCCCGCTCCTCGCGGGCCCTATCCAGGTCGGCGTGCAACGGCAGCACGATACAGGCGTTGTCGGCCACCACCAGGATCTCCGGCGTGATGGTCAGCCCCTGGCCGCGCACCCGTTCGATCTCGTCCAGCAGCGACCAGGGATTGACCACCACCCCGTTGCCGATGATTGACAGCTTGCCCTGGACCACGCCCGAGGGCAGCAGCGAGAACTTATAGACATTGTTCCCGACGACGATGGTGTGGCCGGCATTGTTGCCGCCCTGGAAGCGCACCACCACGTCGGCGCGGTTGGCCAGCCAGTCGATGACCTTGCCCTTGCCCTCATCGCCCCACTGGGCGCCGATCACGGTGACGTTGGTCATGGGAGGTTGGTCATGGCTTGTGCGACCTCACCTGCCCAGGGAGGTCTCGCGGGCCCTTCGACAGGTGCTCGGCCAAGGAGACGGGATTTGGTTTTGACGCGCCGGTCAGCGAGTCGCTGACTAGCGCGGGGCTTGCCTAACGAACGGCTGATGGCCGGTCAAGGATGCGGCGCTCTCTTCCCCATCCACCGTCATGCGCCGGCCTATTTTCTCCGTCATGGCCCGACTTGTTCGGGCCACCCATGAACACAGGCGAACGTGAGTTAGCGCCGCAGCTCAACCGTTCTGGATCACCGGCCACATCGGCGTTCATGGATCCCCCGTATTGGCTGCTACGCGCCTCTGCTTCGCAGTCCGCGGCTTCGCCGCTCCAGCGGAGGATGACGGCTCATATCAGGTCGTCATGGCCCGACTTGTTCGGGCCACCCATGAACACGGGCGAATGTGAGTTTGTCGGGCGGCTCAACCGCTCCGGATCACCGGCCAGGATCGGCGTTCATCGGTCGCCCGGACAAGCCGGGCGATGACGGATAGAAAAGGCGGCGCCCTTGTCGCCGCTTCGGTTCGCTGGAATCCTCCGCTCGATGTCGAAGCCGCCCCACCGACCCCTGAAGATCGCCGTCTATGCGATCTGCCTGAACGAGGCGGCGTTCGTCGACCGGTTCATGGACGCGGTCGCCGGCGCCGACCTGGTGGTCATCGCCGACACCGGCTCGACCGACGGCACGGTGGCGGCGTTCGAGCGCCGAGGCGTCATCCCGCACACCATCGCCATCAAGCCCTGGCGCTTCGACCAGGCGCGCAACGCCGCCCTGGCGCTTGTGCCCGACGACGTCGATATCTGCATCTCGCTCGACCTGGACGAGGTGATCATGCCCGGCTGGCGGCGCGTGGTGGAGAACGCCTGGCGGCCGCCCATCAACCACCTGATGTACACCCATGGCTGGAGCCGCGACGTCACCGGCCAGTGGCAGCAGCACCTGGACAACCGCATCCACGCCCGCCACGGCTTCGTCTGGCGCTATCCCTGCCATGAGACCATCGTCGCCGACAGCGTCCCCGACCACCTGGGCATCGTCCGCCACCTGCGCATCGACCACCATCCGGACCCGGACAAAAGCCGCGGCCAGTACCTGCCGTTGATCGAACTGGCGGTGGCCGAGGAGCCGGACTCGCCGCGCCAGGCCTTCTTCCTCGGCCGCGAATACTTCTACTACGGCCGCCATGCCGACGCGCTCAGCGAGCTCGGCCGCTACCTGGCGATCAGCCTGGAGCAGGACACCGGCCAGCGCTGCGCCGCGCGCCGCATGATCGCCCAGGCCCACGAAGCCCTGGGTGATCCGGACGCGGAGCTGGCCGCCTACCGCTCGGCGGCCGAGGCCGCGCCGGACGTGCGCGGGCCGCAGATCGACTACGCCTGGAGGCTCTATCGCGGCGAACAGTGGGCGGCCTGCTACGACGCGGCGCTGAAGGCGCTAACCCTGCCCGAGGCGGTCACCGACTACGGCTGCGATTCCGAGTTCGGCGTCCTGCCCGAAGACATGGCCTCCATCTGCGGCTGGCGCCTCGGCCACCAGCACCAGGCCCTGATCTACGGCCGCCAGGCCCTCGCCAAAGCCCCCGGCGTGGAGCGCATCCGCCTCAACGTCGAGCGAATGGAACAGGCCCTGGGGGTCGCGCCGACGCGCTGACTCTCTTCTTTTTTCGTCATGGCCCGGTTTATCCGGGCCACCCATGAACACGTGAGATTGACGTTGTGAGCGGCCGTTGAAGCGCGCGCGAGACCTCACCTTCCGCCCGTGTTCATGGGTGGCCCGAACAAGTCGGGCCATGACGGTAAAAAAAAGGCGACCTATGCCGTCGCCGCCGCCCGATAGATCGAGCGCTTCGGAACCTCGGTCACCCGCCGCAGCATCGGCTCGAAGGCCTCCAGCGGCATGGCAGCATAGCCGGGCTCAAAGCTGTTCTGGTCGTACAGGTGGCAAAACTGGGCGGTGTATTCGAAATCCGGATGGCCGCGGTACTGCTCGCGCATGTCGCGGTCCAGGCCGAGGTAGTGGAAGAAGTAATAGCCCTGGAACACCCCGTGATGCTCCAGCATCCAGTGGTTCCGCTCCGAAACATAGGGCTTCAGGATCACCGCCGCCAGCTCGGCATGGTTGGCCGGCAAGAGGATGTCGCCGATGTCGTGGATCAGGGCGCAGACCACGTATTCCTCGTCGTGGCCGGCCCGGTGCGCCCGGGTCGCGGTCTGCAAGCTGTGCTCCAGCCGGTCGACCGCAAAGCCGCCGTCGTCGCCCTTCAGCAGGTTCAGGTGCGCCATCAACCGGTCGGGCAGCTCGCCCCGATGCGGCGCGGCGGCGCCGGCGACCGCCATCCAGTCTTCCCGGGTGCCCTCGGTCATAGCGTGGAACTTCGCCCGCGCCGGGATCTCGCCATCCGCCATCGCCTAATCTCCTTAAGGTCGCTCGAAGTTTGACCCCCGCCGCCCGCGTCGTCAACGCGGCTTGCCCACGCCCGCGCATCGTCTATCTTGCCGCCCGCACCCCGAGAAGGGCCGTGCGCGGGCGTAGTTCAGAGGTAGAACGTCAGCTTCCCAAGCTGGATGTCGCGAGTTCGATTCTCGCCGCCCGCTCCAATAAAATCAGTGGCTTACGGTTCGGTGTCTCTGGCGGTGTGTTCTGCGGGGCACACATGGGGCACAATGTGAAGGAGAAACCGGCGATCCCGCCGTCCGCACATGACAGACCTTCCCCCGGAATCCCCTGCCGAGCCGTTCGTGGAATATGACTTCGACCCCCGAAACCTCCCGACGGATTTTCTGATAGCGCTTGGTCTTGCCTCTGCTGCCTCCGCGCAGACGGAAGACGTCTTGCAACACTTAATCGGCGCTCTCTGTGGCGTTGACCTGGTTCAAACGATCGCCCTTACCGCCCAAATGTCGGCGTCGCTCAAAGACAACGTCGCGCGCGCGTTGGCCGAGCTAAGCGCTCCTCATGTCGCGGACCTAGATCTTCTCGACGATCTGCTAGATGCGGTCGTGAGTGCTCTGGAGCGGCGCAACGCGCTTCTTCACAACGCTTTCTGCAGGCATCCCGAGACGGGCGAGGTTTTCATCGCCCGTCAGAAGGCGCGAGGCGCGGTTACCGCTAGCGTCACCCCAGTGACGGCCGCGGAAATCGAGGACGACGCCGTCGCTATCTATGACGCGGGGATGGCGTTCATGGCGTTCATGATTGCTCGCGGTATGCGCCAGCGGCCGCCCGACCGGCGAATCCGCCAACCGATAGACCGTGGGCGCAAGGCGAGAGAGATACGCAAAGCAAGCCGACCCTTGGCCTGACGCTGGTGCCACAGCCATCCAGGAGCGGCGGCGGACCTAGCCGAGCCGTGCAATCCGGAGTATCTTACCCACAAGCGGCGGTGGTGCGGGGGCACGACAATGAAACGTGGACTGGTCCTTCGGAAGGCGCTCGCTTGTGTCGCTGTAGCGAGCATCGCGTCGACGGCTATGGCTGCACCGGAGTTCCTTGCCTACGAAGGTCGGAACTCAATCCATGAAGGCCAGGGCGGTGAAAAGAAGACGCTCAACGGCATCGACTTCTGGATGAATGGCGACCCGCCGCATCGCTTCCAGGTGCTCGGCTCGCTCATTGACCGGCGGCACAAGACGGGCATCTACGGGATGATCCGCATGTCCAGCCTAGATGATGACATTGCTAAGGCTGCGAAGGCGGCCGGAGGCGACGCTGTGATCCTGCGGAGCCAAGACGACGACGTGATTGGGGTGGCCGGCAGCGCATACGCGACGGGCGGATGGGGGTGGGGCACCGCAACGGGACTTTCCCGACCCATCGAGGCGCACGATTCCCAGTATGTAGTCGTCAAATATCTGCCCGACGACCCGTCAGCGCCGCCGCCCGCAGTGCCGATCCCACCCCCGGCCCAGGATCCCGCGCCGGTCGCGGTAAGGCCTTAGAAGTCGAGATGCGCTGTCTCACACTCTTACTGGTCGCGGCGCTGTCGCTCTCGTCGTCTGCTGCTTGGCCCAACGACAGCGACTACTACACCAACGTAAACGGCCACCGCGTGCATAGGCCGGAGAGGAGCGAACGTCCGCCGCTGGGCGCCGCCGCTCGATGCCGCGACGGGACCTGGATCAGCGAGCACCGCACCGGAACCTGCTCACATCATGGCGGGGTCGCTTCGTGGCTCAGGTAAGGCATTGGCTTTCGGTCGCACTCTCAACACTTGCATTGGCTGGTGCAGCCCCAGCTTGGAGCCAAAGCGGACCCGCAACCGTGACGCCAGAGACTTACTGCTTCGGACCAAGTGCCTTCATCATGACGCTCGCGCGAGAAGCCGAGCAGTGCACAAAGGTGGCCGGCGTTAAGCTTGAACCTTCTGGCGCGACACCAGAAGAGATCGCCACCGCAGCGGTGGCCGAGTGCGCAAGCGATCACTCTTTCCTCGCGATGGTCGACGCCTACTGCCGGATGGCCGTTGGTGACGTCTGGGTCGCGCCCGATTGGCGCAACGGCGTCCGCGCCGCCGCAGTGGATGGTGTGATCTCCGCACGCGCGGCTAGAGCCAGCGCGTCGCCCCTCCACTGATCGCTCGGGTTGCGGGCGAGGGTAGTGCGGCTGAGCAGTCCATCCAGTTCGCGGGCGGCGCAGATCGGTTCGGGTTTGCGTCGCCTCGCGTCCGCGCGCGATGTCGGCGGAAAAGGCTTCGGTCAGAGTCTCAGCGACTATGTCCGTGGCGTCGTCGCCCAGGCCAATAGCGCGGTGGCCGCGCTGGATCATGAGTTCTGGCTAGTGCACATGGCCAAGCGCGTTGCGGACCAATGGGGGGCGACGCAGCTTTCCGCAGCGGACCTGTCGGTGGTGCGGGCTTCGTTCGAAGCTTCGATCAAGACCCCGCCAAACGGCGACGCTATTCGTCAGTTGCAAGTCGTCACGCCGCCGAACGTTGAGCAGCGCGTGGATGACCCATCGGAACCGTTGATTGTGGTGACTCCGCCAAACGTCGAAGACCGATAGTTCGTGCCATCGGAGCCATGGGTGTTCGTGACACCGCCAAAAGTCGATGAGCGTTGGCTGGTGCCGTCCGACCATTGCGTCGTTGTCTGACCGCCGAACGTCGACGATCTGGCGCTTTCGCCGTTGGACATGTTCGTGGTGGTCACACCGCCGAAGGTCGAAGAACGAGCGCTATTCCCACCTGTATCGGAGCAGTTGGTGGTGCCGCCAAAAGTACTGCACCGAATTTGAGCGGAGGCCGCTCCAGCCGAGACGAGTAGTGCGCCGGCAACCGCCAGCATCGTGATTGACCTGAGCATGTCGAAGCCCTCCCAAGCCCTGCCGTCACGGTTGCACGGGCGCACAGCATTCACAAGCGACGCGGCCACTATGACGGCCCTGTCCATCCCCGCTCAGCTTGACTCGAAGCATCGGTCACCGCCAGAACGAAGAGCGAACGGAGATGCGGCGTGAACACAGGCCTTCCGCCTGGTTGGGTGGCGATCGACGGGACGGTGCAGCCATCCGAGGTCGCGGCTGGTTATGCGGCGCGCCATCAGCTCGTCAAAGGCAAATGCACCCGATCAGGCTGCAACCGTCGTGTTGAGCTGGACCCAGCCGCCCTCTGTCGAGACGGGCTCGGCGCCATCCACATGCAGCAGATCAAGACATGGTGGCGATGTCAGCGCGCAGGTGGTTGCGCCCTGACCTTCCACAACGAGCCTCCGGCCTTTCCCTTGCGCCTGGAGCATTTCGTTGGATTGCCCAATGTGCGGATCCGCCTCCAGTGCCGCGGCGACCGGTGCAAATTCCATCGAGTCTGGACGGCCGAAGCGATGATCAAGGGCTTGGCAGGCCGCAGCCAGGGTGACGAGAGGACGGAGATCGACAAGCTCGGCGCTAAGATGACCAGCGCCTGTCCCCTCTGCAAAAAGTCGAACTGGATCGCCGACGTGCTCTGGGCGAACACTGACACCGTAGGCTGGACAGCTCAGGGCTCGGCGTATTTTGATCGGTACGAGACTGGCTGAGCACCCGGACGCTCATAGAGGGTCCCGGCTGGTAGTCTTGGTGCACTTGGGCGGATCGCGTGGGATGACGAGCGCCACGACTGCGATCGCCAGCCGACCGGGAGCAAAGCTGCGAGGCTGCGTCGCGGACATGATGCCGGGTCAGAGCCGTGCAGCGGCGACACCTAAAGGAAGCTAGCCAATCCTCGGAGCGGGCTACCGACGAAGATGCTATTGAGTTTGCACGCAGCTATGCCCGCGGCGCTGTCGCGCTATGGCAGGGCGCTAGGCTCGTTGCGGAAATCCCCGCTCCCGAAAGACTATAGGCTGGACCATGACCGCTAAACGCAACCGCCCCAGCGTCCTTTACCGCCCGGCCCTGACGGCTGATGGTGACCAATGGTTTGCGCTCTACGGCGAGGACGCCCAGAGCGGCGTGGCGGCCTTCGGGAAGACGCCCGCAAAGGCGATGAAGGCTTTCGACAAGGCGTGGGTGAAGCTGAAACCGCCGAAGGGAGGCCCGCCGCCGATCGCTGACAAGCGGCGGCGCGCGAGCAAACGGCCGGTCAACGGCGCGGCCAAAAAAGTGGCCTGACCCGGCCGAAACGGTCGGGTTAGGATACGCCTATGTGCAATCGCTTCAGAAGCAGCCTCGGCTGGCGCGACTGGACGGAGGACTTCTCCGACACGCGCGTTCCTCTGCGCTTTCCCGACCCGCTGCCGAACCTACTGCCCGAGGTGCGTCCCACCGACCGGCACGCGATCCTGCGGCCGATTGATCCCCGTAACCGAGCGGGATGGATCGGCGTTGATTGAGCGAATATCTGCACACGGCGTTTGTTAAAGCTCGTTGCGGTTTTCGACGGCATATACCATCGAAGAGAATGCACTCCCTACCGAGATATAGCTGAGAGCAGGTCGATAGCTGATGTACTTTGCCAACTCTGGGGATAAGTCAGTGTCGTCAGCGAAGGCGCGCTCGCGCCCTTAGCTCCGCGATCAGAGCGTCAGCGGCTTGGAAGATGAAATCTAAGGGATGGGCTTGGCAGTAGTTCGTCACCCACGCGTCCCGCGCGGCTGGGTCTAGGTTTTTGGTCACGTCGCCTGCGGGATGGTATGCGGTGTAGGCCGATAGATAACCGGCCAACCAAGCTGCATCGACCCACAGTCCTACGTCTCGGGTCTCATAGTCGGCCGTCCAGTTCCCGCATGAAAGAGCGCCAGCGCCAATGATGGAAGCGGCTTTGGCAGGCAACGGAGCCAGCACAAGCGCGCCGCAGAACGCCGCGACGACGGCTACGAATCGTTTCACCGGTCTAGCCAGTGATCGGGATCGACCGGGTCCTGGCGACAGCCGCGCGCCTGTAGCCATGCCTCGCCTTCCTGCGGCGTGGCGAAGACCGGCCCACGCTGCGACGGCGTGATGTCGCCACCCTCAAAATAGTCGGGTCGGTGGCCGCCGGGTATCTGATCGACGCGCCAGAAGGCGCCCCTGCGCTTTTCTAGCTTGGGCGTTCTCGCCGTCTTGTCGGCGAACGCACCGCCCGCGAGAGCGACCGCGACTAATGTAACGGCCGAAATTGCTGGTGCTCGCATGCGAGCCTAGCACCCGTGGTGGGCGTCGATGCGGCCGATCAGTCGGTCCGCGCCGCGGCTGGTCATGTAGAGGTTCGCAGACCCGTTGCACCATTGGCCGCTATTCAACTGATATGCATATCGAACGCCCACAGAACCATCGGGCGCCAGCTCCACCAATTGCAGGTTCAACGGCACCCGCATCGGCGCGTAGTACCGTGTGAGCGCGCCTGCAGAGAGCGGGCCGGAGTAGCGCTTTTCTGGGATTATAAGAGCGCTCGCGCGCTCGCCGTCACCCGCCGCTAGATAGCCATAGAACCGCTTTGTGACGCCGACGTCGATCCGAGCTCCGCCAACCGACTGGCCGTCTGCTGTCCCGGTGCCGCCAAGTTCCGCGATGTTTCGAAGGGTCTGGTAGCACTGGTGTTTGCGAAGAAGCGTCATCCGGTAGCCGACGACCTCGCGAATGGTCACACTCTTTTCGGCAGCCCCGACACGCTCGAGGAACACCTCCAACGCATTCTGCCGGGCCTCGTCGCTCGGGAGGTTTTCTGGGCAGACGAATGTGCGATCGATGTCAGCAAGGTCTGTTTGACTTCGTAGCTGGGCGTGCGCGGCTGAGCCGCCTCCCAGAATCAACAGCAACGCGACGGCGAACAGTGACGGCCGCGCGACCGCCAAGTTTGGTGTACGCATCAAAGCCTCCCAGGGTTGCCGAGAGAGAGCCACGGCAAAGCTAAGGAGTCGAGTCCCAGGTCCGCCTCCGCAAAGCGCTGCGGCCGCCGAGAGTATTTTGACCCCCACCAACGGCGCCGCGCCCTGGGATCGTCACAGGCACAGCACGTCGTAGAATCTAGCGAGAGTCCTCGTCTAGGGCCGCAAGTCGGTCCGAGTACCAGTTGAAAATGCAGTCATGGGTCTCGCATGCTTCCAAGGCGTGCAGAGCGGCACGTCCAGCGGTCTGCGCGCTCCCGTCGGTGTCATGTGCCAGCGCGTTCTGATAACGCGGGTAAAGCTTACGATCGAGCGCCGCCAGTTCGGGGTCGTGACACACGGTTGTTTCGGCGAACGAGCGAGCCTTGGAGCAGTCGAAACTGGTTTGTTGAAGTGGGCTCGGGTCGGTTGGCGGCGTTGCCTGTGTTGGCATGGGCAATGCCGAGGACGAAGCGGCAACAGCACCGGCCGCAGGCTCAACACGAGTGGTCCACTGGCTGAGATCGGCCGATGCTATGCCCTGGATAAGATCGTCACCACCGAGAACCGAATAGACTATGCCGCTCTGATCTGCCGCCGGCTGCGCGGTGTATTTGATGTCAGCGCTCAGATCCTGGTTGTTGCCCAGCGCCTTCACGGCTCCAGGCGGGAAAGTGAGTTGTAGCTGACCCGAGCAGCTCGTCCGCTGGGTTTGTTCGTCAAACCCGTCCAGCACCGGAAGCCCAATCGATATCTTGGTCTGCGCACCTAGCCCGGGGAGCGCCAGCTTGTTGTCACCGGAAGCCGTCTTCACCGCGTTATCGAAAATGATTTTCTTTATTTGCTCGAGCGTCGCTTGATCCGCGCACAGGGCCGCGTGGCTGGTGGGAGGTGCCAGGGCTTTCTGACCGCAGCCGATGAGGCCGATGGAAAGGAAGATCGCGCAAATCGAAGTGAGTTTCATCTATGCCCCCGGATAAGGAAGCCGGTTTTTCCAACAAAATGCAACCAGCGGGCCGTTCGTCTCGTGAAGGGCATCAGCAGCCAGACGCCGCCGGCCGCAGCAGGATCGCAGCTGCTTCGCGCCCGTTAGCGACGGCGAGCCCTAATCTTAGGTCTGAGTCGGGGGCCCCCGGTGACTGGCCTCGACACGCCGCCGCCGGTGATCACCGACGATGCGGTACACCTGCCAGCCGAACTCCTCTCATGGCGAGGCCGGCTTGTTCCCGGTCCTGGCCGTCAGGGCACGTTTCGCGCCGACGGATTTTGTCATGGCTATTTTTGTCCGGGCGGCCGCAAAGTCCAAATCGGGGCGGTGGAACTTGTCGCATCTCGATGAATTTGAGCGGCTCGCAAAGCTGCGGGAGAGCGGCGCTCTTTCCGAGGAAGAGTTTGCTGCCGAGAAGTCTCGGCTGCTCGAGGTGCCGAGCGATCGCCGGCGGCGGCCGATATTGTTGGCCGGCTTGGCTGCGCTGCTCTTTTTGATCTGTGCGGGAATTGGCCTGGGGGTCCTGAGGTCTGAACGGTTGGGGTCCTCTCCCGTTCGGACCGAAGACAGTTCCGAGCCGGCCGCTTCGTTCGCCGCTCGTCAAACAGCCGCTTTGGTAGCTTTGGCCGCGGCGCGTGTGGTCATGAAGGCGCAGCCCAGAGGGCAGGGCCACATCGCGCCGGCCCCGAACGATCAGTGGGTATCCGATGCCGCCCTCGCCGCTGCATCGGCCTTACGCACCGCCACGCCGCCAGCTGCTTTAGTCGCGTCAACCGCATTCCCGGCGGCGGCGGCGGTGTTGTCAGCCGCATGATCCGCAGCGGCTCCGGCATGAGCGCCCGCCGCTGCGGTAGCATTGCCGGCGTCGGTCGCCGTCTGTACGGCTGCAGCCCCGGCATTGTCAGCAGCGGCGGTCGCGTTACCTCCCGCGGCCGAGGCGTCGTTCTTAGCTGCCGGTGAACAGGCGCCCACAGCCAGGGCCAGTAGGACAACCGTTCCGTAAATTGAAATTCGCATGAGTTCTCCATCGCTATTCGAGGCCACGAGACTTCGCAGCCGGTTGTAGAAAACGCGGACCTACTAGCTCAGCCCTCTCAGCACGGCAGGCGAAAGACCCGTGCCGTCGGACGGTAGTTTGGCGTCTTCAGACTAGTCGGCTCGCTTCGGGCGCTTCAAACTGCGCGACGGCGGATAACCATATGGTAGATGACCAGCACGACTACCGCGCCGATGACGGCCACGAACATGCTGTAGAGATTGAACCCGGTGACCCCGGCCGCTCCAAAGAAGTTGTTAAAGACGAAGCCGCCGACAAAGGCGCCGACAACGCCAAGGACGATGTCCATGACCAGGCCTTCACCGGTCTTGTTGATGAGCTTGCTGGCGATGAAACCAGAAATCAGGCCCAGCACTATCCACCCTAGTATGCTCATTTCAGCCTCCCTGTTCTCGCCGGCCGGAAGGCCGATCAGAAGTGAAAATCCGTATCGTAGCTGTTCGTTCCAGTTCCGCCCGGCGGGTGGAGCAAACGGCCGGAGCGACCATGCCTCGGACGCTGCGCCCGCTCTTGTTCAGTGCGGTGGTCTCGTTCTTGGCAAGGCGCTTGGCGGTTCCGTCTGCGCAAGTGCCTGAGGGTAGCGCCGCTCACGCGTTAGGGCTGCAGATCGCCCACGGCTAACCTTCGCCATAGTCGCGGGTCTATGACCGACGGTCTCGTGTCCTTCTTCGAACACTCGGCCTGTGCTCGGGCGGTTCCGATCCAAAGGGGACGGTGGGAGATTATTTCGGCTTGAAGCCTATTCGGATCGGGCGGCAGGATGGCCGCCTCCGAGAGTAGCCGCGAAGACGGGGAAGACTTCGGCAACCGCCTTGCTGTCCGGCAGCACATAAACAACAGCGGCGCCGCCGGTGAGCGCCGACAGCACCACGTCATGATAAAACGCGCTCGGCACGTTGATGCAGCCATATGTGATCCGATGCTGCTCGGGATCCGGCGACTTGATGCGTTCAAGGCGATGCTCGCTGAAGCTCACACTCATCACCGGGTGCAGTGCGATGCCGTCGCGTAAATCGACCCAGAGCACATTGCCGTGGCCTTCCGCTGTTCCGAATTTGGCCATGAACCGGCCCGCGGGCGTCGTGCGTTGGTCAGCGCTTATCTGAGATAGCTTTAGCTCTCCAATACCAGGCGCTGCATCATCACCGTGCGCGAGCCCGACCAGCACCGGCGCCGAATCGATGAAATCGCCTTTAGTGTCGAAAGCGAAGATACGCGCATCGAGCTTGTCTACGATTATGAAGGGCAAGTCGCCGTTGTCGGCCGTAGCGGCGACCCACGCCGCCAGGTGCATGGCTATTCCGGATGGGATGCGTCTATTCGGAGGCGCCGGGGCCATGGCTATCACGGCTTTAGCCACAGATGCATCTGGCGCTGAGCGATGGTCGCGCTGCAAGCTCTGTGCACGCGCCAGGGAAGCGGGCAGGGACGTGATCGCGATCCCGAGCGCAAATGCCTTTAGCGCCACTCGCCGACGACTGCTCATGACCAAGCTTCTACCTTTGACGAGAGACCGAATCAAATTCCTGGCGGGCGTCCAGGGCTTGGCGATAGGCAGCGCGGAGACAATTAGCGCAACGTCTCAGCGCACGATCGCATAACAGATGAGGGCCGCGCGCGTTCCCTCACCCGCGTGCGGAGCGAAAGGCCGCTCGTCCCTAGTCGGATAGTACCTTGAACGGTTTCCGCCTTGCGAACGGAGAAGGGCGCTGGCTCTGACGAACCCGGTTCAGCGGGCGTCGTCAGAGCCTCTTCGAGCATCAGGAATTTACCCTGATAATTGGCTATCCATGCACGGCCGCGGGCGGAGGCGGAGGCGGAGGCGGAGCCTCAGGGGCCGGAGGAGGCGGGGGTGGAGGCGGCGGAGGCGGCGGGGGTGGAGGAGGCGGCGGGGGTGGAGGCGGAGGCGGAGGCGGCGGGGGCGGCGGCGCGCCGAAGTGGAGGTTGACGCCGACGCGCACGATTTGTTCCTGGTCACGCACTCGGCTGGTTAGCGTGCTGGTGGGACCGTAAGTGTAGGCTATCGTCGAGCTGTGCGTGCCCAGATCGGCATAGAGGTACTCGATCTTGGCGCTCAGGTTGGGTGACATCATCCACTCGAGCCCGCCGCCAGCGGTCCAGCCGGTCTGGGTGTTGCTCGTGAAATGACCGGTCGTACTTTCGGTCGCGGTGGACGGGTTGCATGTCGTGCAGATGAATTGATTGCCGAACTTGGTCTGAGCGAAGGCTCCGCCGCCGGTGGCGTACACCAGCCACTGCGGATCGAGGAGGTAGCCTACGCGGACGCGGGCGGTCTCGAGACCATCGATTTCGTTCCGGAATCTTGTCGTTGCTGGGGCAAGACCGATGGCGCTCGGTCCATATGAACGGCCGAATCTGGCGTTGACGTAATCGCCGTCGCCTTCGACACCGAAAACCCAGCGGTCGGACTGCCAATTATATCCAATCTGGCCGCCGGCGAGGAAGTCACTGAACTTGGTGTTCACCGACGTTGGGATGTTGCCGGTAGAGAGGTAAGTCCCGAGTCCGCCGACGCCCGTATCGGTTCCGGTATTGGTGATATTCGAGTTTGTGGAAAAAACCCAACCGGCGTTGACGCCGATGTATGGGCCGGTCCAATCGGCCGCTGGTTGGGCCAGCGCGGGACCTCCCATTATCGCAGCAACGGCCGCAGTTCCGAACAAAAGCTTCCTCATCAGAAGTCTCCTAAAGCCCAGTGCCTGACTGTGCAGTTGCCCCTAGAAGACCGAGAAAGCCGAAACGTTGCGTTTACAAAAGCATGGACAACAGCCAACGGGCGAATCCGTTGCATTTTGGTAACAGTGCCGAAATCGCTTTCGGCGGCAGGACACCAAGGTTCGCTAACCACCCTTCGGATTGGGAGCGGCCGCCTCAAAGCGCGTGCGGATCTTCAGGTCGGAGAACTCGCCGGTTCGCTCACACCAGTCTGGGTCGGCTTGGTATGGTTGCACATGCGCAGAGGCTAGCGTCGCGCCGCCGAGTCGGGAACCCGAGCGGCGCTGGCGTCATTCTCCCCGCGAAGGGAGACCGTCATGACCAAACGCGAACTGATCGAGCCCACGCGCGGCAGCCTATGACGCTTTCGATGGCAAGCTACTATGACCAACCAGGCTGGGCGGTGAGAATCACGCCAATCGGTATGGGCGATGATTGGCGTTCGGTGCAGATGTTCGGTGCAGCATTTGTTGATCCCATAGATGCGCTCGAAGCGGTCGTGGCCAGAGACGGCTTCACAGCGGGCGAGGTAGTCGCAATCGCCGGCCCGCTCTCCGCGAGTACGATGAAGGCACTCCAAGTGCAGCCGAGCCAAGTTTGGCCATTGTGACGACCAAGCTCGTCGTTCAATCGCCATTAATGTACGCTCCGCTAGCAAGGCCTATCGGCTAGGCGCAGGTTCCCCCCGTGTTCCCAGGCTGGCCGTAGGCCCCGCCCGCTTGTTCCGCGTGCGGGGCCGCACCGGTTTTCAGAATCGGCGGCGAGAGAAGCCAGGACAACAACCAGCCAGCTCGGAGCAGCCCATAGGCCGATGCACGACGGTTGGTTAGCGGTCCGACTGTGGTCCCAGGGTGCGTTTCTCGACGCGAAAAGTCAGTCCCAGTGTTCCTGTGTCCGTGTCGAGGTGCGGATGCTGCGTAGTCCTGGGGCCGTGTTGGCGCATCCGATCCAAGAGCACACGCAGGTTGAGGGCAGACGCTCTGAGTTCAATGTGCGCGATGCGCGCGATCTCCCTCAGGCCGACCTGATAGGCTTCTCCGCCACTGGCGACTTGTTCCGCCAGCTCGGCGGCCTCCTCGAGAGCGCGCAAGAGCACCGCGGAATGTTCACCGGCTATCTCGTTGGCGTTCTCGCGCAGCGCCTCCATGCGCTCATTCAGCGGCGCCCGATGAGGGGACGGAAAGATCGAAACAGTGTTCGTTGACATCACTGGGTCTCCGGGCAGTCCCGTCGTGGGAAAGTCGCCGGCGTCCACGCTAGAGCCATGCCATGAAATCGCAGCCTGACCGATCCCGGCCAACCGGTGATCGCGGTGAACTCGACCAGCCGAGTTACACCACGCGTTGGGACACCATCCAAAACAGATAGTCCACGTGCATAAACGCTAGCGTTTATTCGAGCTCCTGCAGCTCAGATGAATATCGTTCTTTCGAGCTGAACACCGCCGACCAACTGGACACCCTATAAAAAGGGGCGCGCAAGGTGGTTACGGCGCTTTCGGCTCCCACTCGGCGACGTCCTCGCCCAGTTCGCGCTCGAACCAACACGCCACCATCCGGCGGTGGCACCAGTTGGCCTCATTGAACGGCGGCCGCTCAAAGCAAAGCAGGACCGGCTCGCAGCCGGCGGCGAGCTCGTGCAGGTCAGCCCAGGTCGCGGCAGGATCGAGCTGACCGAGGATCTCCGCATAGAGCCCTTCGTAATCGCCACGGCTCATGGTCAGCATGGCTCGGGTGGGGTTCAGCGGCCGATAGAGCCGGTAGCCAGCGGGCATGCCGCGCGGCGTCCCGAGCGAGATGCCGATACGGCCTGGACCGCGCCATGTGAACCACGAGGCCGTTTTCATGCGGTCCCGTCCTCACGAAAAATCAGGCCGCGCAATCCGATCACGTGCTCGATGACCATTCCCTCGCGGTCTTCGTCGGCGTCGGCGGCGCGCAGCGCGGCGAGCATCCTGATCCCGCGACGGGCCGGATCGCGCGGGAGGGTGAGGCTTATCCAGACCTCGCCCGGGCGCGCCTCTGAGACGCGGCCGACGGCGACATGGCCGCCGATGGACTCGTACTCGGCCACCCAAGCCGCGGCATCAAACGCGTTCATAGGTGCTCGTCCCCGACGTTGGCTGAGGCCCGGATGGCCTCAGCATCGGCGAGGTTCTCTCGCCGGGGACCCTGGCCGCCATAGACCGTCCAGCCCAGGCTCAGCTCGTCATCGCCGCTGGCCGCTCCCTCGTCCTCGCAAGCGCCGCCTTCATCTTCACACTGTGCGCCCTCGTCCTCGGAGACGTCCTCGCGCCCGTCGTGCTCCCCCTCGCCGTCGATCAGGCCGGATAACTGGTCGGCTGCTACACCGCTCCAGGTCCGCTGATCGCCGCTGGGTGTCGGGTTGATCGCGCCTAAGCTGGGTTCGCTGTCCTGGTCGCCGCCGCCGACGTTACGCTGGTCCATGGCCTCGGCCCAACCGGACGAATATTCCTCTTCGGCTGGGTCAAGCTCACGCTCGTCCTGCGATCCGCGCGCCCATCTGGCTTGGTCGAACAGAGCGGAGCCGGAGCCAAGCGACCCAAGGTTCGGCTCTTTGTCGCCACCGTCCTCGCGGTCGGGCTCGCCATAGATCAGGTCGAGTTCGGCCACGATCAGGTCCGCAATTCGCTCCAGGCGCTCTACAGCGGCTTTGTGGCGTTCGGTGAGCGTCTGGTCGGCTGGCGCACTCCGCGCCCGCATGGGGGCCGCTGTGAAACCCGCACTGCCATCGTCCGCTGGGGGCGTCATTGGCCAGACCTCCCGCTCGGCCGGAACGTGAAGTTCTCGCCCTCGTGGGTGAACAGCAGGGCCGGCAGATCGGCCTGCCCACGCTCCGGCAACAGCATGACGCAGTAGAGCTCGCCGGGCCGCATGCCGGCCGCCACTGCATGGCAAGCCGCAGCCTCGCCGCCAGGGTGGAGGAAGGCGATCTGGCGGATGAAGGCGGCTGTGTCGGTTTCGGTGGCGGCGACCGTTGGGCCCGGGCGAAGCGCGCTGGCCGCGGCGACGGCGCCCGTGATGGCGAAGAACCTTCGGCGAGTGGTG
Organism: Caulobacteraceae bacterium; assembly: GCA_041691315.1. Classification (GTDB taxonomy): domain Bacteria; phylum Pseudomonadota; class Alphaproteobacteria; order Caulobacterales; family Caulobacteraceae; genus Poindextera. The sequence continues at coordinate 21,771 of JBEPUW010000034.1, forward strand.
GCCGGGATGTCGACCACCGCCTCGGCGGCGTAGCGCTCTCCCTTCTTGGTCAGGGCAACGGGCGCGGGTGTGCTAGTGCTGGGTACAGCTTGATCCATGGAACTTCACCTTCCGTGCGTCGAGTTAGGGCCGCCAAGGTGGTGAGACATCTTGGCGGTCCGACATAATTATGATACCGATGTTTCGATGAGTGGTCAACAAATTCCGGTATCAAAGAAACGCGGTCCAAAACCGCGAGGATCGGTCGGCGTCATGGTGCGAATGCTCCCCGACCAGCTCGCCGAGCTCGATGCCTGGATCGCCGACCAAGCAGGCCCGAAGCTTTCGAGACCTGCGGCTATAAGGCGCCTCGTCCACCGTGGACTTCCACGGACGGTAGAGGTCTCCGTATCGGACGAGCGGCACTCTTGGGGCGGCGACGCGGTGATGACGGCCCCAAAGCCTAAGCGGCGTCGCCCAATCAAAGAGATAATTCAGGACGAGATTAGCGAGATCAGAGACGGAGTCGTCGATCTCCTTGAACCTTCCGCTGAGACAGGCGACACGGCCGCACGAAACGTCAAAGAACTTCGCCTTATGCGGAACATGCCCGACGACTAGCCGAATTGCACTCGGGCGTGCCGGAGAACGATAGTCTGATGGGTAATCGGCCATGACGGGGAGCCGGGACAGCCGGGCCGCACTTCAGGCACACATTCTGGCAAACGCCATGTGAGGTCTTGCCGACGCGGAGAGCCGCTTGGCCAACGCTGAGCCTGGCACGCCTCAGCACGACATGCTTCTGATCATGAAGAGCACGTCTGAAACCATCCTTCGGGCGGCGCACGACAATGATCCCGCCGCCGCCAAACTCAAATGACAGAAGGCCCGACTTCTACTGATCAGCAGCTGAAGGTGTTGCGGGCCGCGCGGGCGCTGAGCCACAGCGACGGCTTCCGGCTCAGCGTCGTTGACCAATGCCGCGCCCTCGGATGGCTATACGGCTCGGGGCCGCACTATCGCTTGACCGAGGCCGGGCTCGCGGTCCTGGCTAAGGCGGCGAAGCGATAAGCCGCATCCCGGGACGAAGGGCTGGCCTGAGAGGTACTATGCTGACCGGCGAGCAGATACGTGGGGGCCGCGCAATCGCCCGGATGGAGCAGTCCGAGCTTGCTCGGGCAGCCAACATCTCTATCGAAACGGTCAAGCGCCTGGAGAAGACCCGCGGACCGGTTTCAGCGAACCCGGGGACCGAGGTGGCGATCAGGCGCGCCCTGGGTGAAGCCGGGGACATCTTCATCGACGAGAACGGCGAAGGTCCGGGAGTGCGGCTCAGAAAGGAGCGACCGTGACTTTTGGAGTTGTGCCAGAGAGCTTGTTAAAGCGGACCACGGTGATTGCGGTCACTGGCCTGTTAGTCTCGGGCCTTTGCGGGCCAGCGGGAGCCGGACCTACGGACGGTGTGGCAGATGCCGCGAGCCATGGGGTCTGCTATGGCGAAGCGGCCTTCTTCGGCAAGGACGCCATTCCCCAATGCGCCGAGGAATTGGCACTGTTCACGCGCGGCGTCCAATACGATCAGGGTGACCCCAGTTCCGGCATTTCCCAGGACTATGCTCGGGCGGCCGCGGCCTATCGCAAAGCCGCCGAACTTGGATTTGCGCCGGCGGCGGAGAACCTCGGCGTATTGTATCAGAAGGGGCTGGGGGTGCCTCAGGACTACGCGCTGGCCGCGTATTGGTATCGGAAGGCTGACGGCGTCACCTCCTGGTACGACCTCGCCCAGCTCTACGCCAACGGCCTTGGGGTGAAGCAGGACTACGCTCAGGCCGCCGCTCTATACCTGAAGGGCGCCGACCAGGGTGATGCCCCGTCGGAACTCCGCCTTGCTGTGCTGTACTTTCAAGGACAAGGCGTGCCGCAAGACGACAGGCAGGGCGTAGATTGGTGTCGGAAGTCAGCAGATCAGGGGTATGCCCAGGCCCAATCGCTCTTAGGACTGCTGTACGCCCAAGGCAGGGGAGTTCTTCAGGATTACGTCCAAGCCCACATGTGGCTCAACCTAGCGGCATCCCACTTCGACACCTCGGAAACGCAAACGCGCGACATCACGATCCAACAGCGGGACCTCATCACCGCAAAGATGACGCCAGACCAGATCGCCGAAGCACAGCGCCGGGCCGCTGCCTGGGTGCCTGCCCTAGCCAAGTAGCCGAGGTCGAGGAGTCTCGACAACACGGCCCGCGCACTGTGCCTATTTCCCCGCTCGCATCGCCAGCGCGCGCGAGAGAGGTCCGATACGGACTGCGCGAGTTGGAGCGGGTATCAGTTCGGCGCGATGGCCAACTGAGGACGATCTGCAGCGCCACGTGAACGAGCATGGCGCGCCAATTCACCTCGGACCAAGTTCGCAACCGCGGCCCAATCGCCAGGCTTGGGCTGTCTGAAGAGCCGCAGACTCGGGTACCAAGGGCTGTCGTCCCGGTCGAGCATCCATCGCCAGTCCGGCACGAAGGCGAGCAGGGCCCAAACGGGTGCGCCGAGCGCCCCGGCGAGATGCACCACCGAGGTGTCCACGGCGATGACCAAGTCCAGGTTGGCGATCAGGCCCGAGGTATCAGCGAAGTCATCCAGGTCAGGGCCCGCGTCCATTACGTCAACGCCGAGCGCCGCGAGTTCTTCGGGTCGGGCGTCCTTCTGAATGCAGACGACTGACAGGCCCGGCAGGTCGAGAAACCGGGCGAAGATCGCCGGCGTCGCCGAGCGGTTGCGGTCGTTCCCGTGCTTCGGGTTTCCTCGCCACGCTATCCCGACCTTCAGGCCGGGCAGGGTGGCCAAACGGTTGCGCCAAGCGGCTGCGACGGCGGGATCGGCGCGCAAGTACGGTACGTCCGTCGGGATGGTCTCGGCGGTGGTCGCGAAGATCTCCGGCAGCTTCGACAACGGCGCTCGGAACGCAACATCGGGCGGAATCTCCCGGACCCCCGTTTGGCGCTCGACGCCGGCAACGCTATCAAACAAGCGCGTAAGCCCAGGTCGGCACGCAACGATGACGCGGCCCCCGCGTGCTGTGACCATAGGCGCGTAACGGACAAACTGGATGCAGTCCCCAGCGCCCTGGTTGCCCTGAAGAACGATCACCTGACCATTCAGATCGCCACCGTCCCATAGGGGTGCGCTCGACACGCCGTGGATGGTATCTGTTTCCGGCCCGGGCCAGTTCAATTCCGGCCAGCCGCGCCTGAAGTCGCCGGTCATGAGCCTGACGATGCCCAAAGCAAGGTGAGCAGCGGCATAGTCAGGATTTCGCGCGATCGCCCGGTACAAGGCGACGCCCGCGGCGGCTGTGTTGCCGCGTTGCTCGTGGATTTTGCCGACGCCATAGTGGGCCTCGGCTAGGTCCGGCTTGAGGATCAACAGCCGTTCGTAGCACTCTTCCGCTTCCTCCAGCTTGTTCAGGCGCATCAACGTTGCGCCAAGCCCTAGCAGGGCCTCGGTATCGTCAGGATCGATCCCAAGCGCGGTATGAAAGCTCACTTCTGACTCGTCAAACCGTCCCCTCTCGTGCGCCAACAAGCCCAAGTTGATGTGCGTCTCAGCGAAGTCAGTGTCCAACGCCAGCGCGCGGTCGTAGTGGACGACGGCTTCATCGACCCTATCCTCGGCCACGCTGGCCTTGCCGAGCATGTTGTGGAAGCCGGGATTATCTTCCGCGACGGCATGCCAGCCCGCCAAGACCAGTGCGGGGCCGTCCAGACAATGATGCCGGATAGAGACCCAGTCTTTGCCGCCGGGGCCATAGTAGGCCACCGCACGACCCTCACCCATCGCGGTGGTGAGTTCTACGGAGAGGAAACCACGCGCCTCGGTGACGCCCTGCTCGATGACCAGCCGGACCCAATGGGGTGCGCCGGGCGCGAGCTGTCCCATGGTCGCGCCGGCCAGCAACGGCGCGGCGACCGCGCGACCCAACGACAGCGGCAGCCAGGACCTCAGCAGTGCATGTTCAGCTGCGTCTTCCGCCGAGAGAGTAGCCAGCTTCGTCTTACCCAGGTGGAGCTCGACGAAGCTCAGCGGCGCTCGGCAGATTGAGACTCCAGCCCCAGGGGCCAAGACCTCGACAATGGCATCGCCGACCAGTCGGTCGTGGACCGCGTCCCGCATGACGGCCGACGGTCTGGCATTGTTCCGTCGGCGGCGGCGAACCGACTGAATGCCCGCCGGCAAGCGCAGCGCCAGTTCGGCGTTGACGTGCTCGGCCAGCCCGTTCTGCAATGCCGTCACTTTGAAGATCACCAGTTCGGTACCTGGCGCTCAGTCTTCGTCATCAAGGTCCGCGACCAGCCGCGCCATCGCCATGATGTATGCGCTGGGGTCATGCTCCGCGAGGTGCCGGATTGCCTTGTCGCCATGCTGACGCCAGAGGGCCTCAAGCGCGTCGACGTCGTCCAGCTTGGGCCGCGGCGGCCGTGCCCGTATGCGCTTCGGTTCAGAAGTCACCCGACGTGCTCCTGATCAGCCGAACCATGCTGCGCACCAGTGACCGGGCCGCCAGCAGCTCCTTTGTGTGACGCCCGTTGCGGTACTGGCCGTTCGCCTCGCCGCAGGGTGCGCCGCGGTTCGTGCCGCCGTGCATCCGGCACCGCTTCCGGCCCTTCACGACCGGCGAGAGGCACGGCGAGCCCGAGCGCGTCTTCGCTCCGCAGCGGGGGGCCAAGTGCATCGAAAACGTCCGCTGCACGGGATTGGCCGATATTTCTTTGGTCGGTCCCCCGTTCAGACCCCCCTCCAACGGCAAGTTGGACGGCTTGGGCGTTGTCGCCGACGAAGGCATTTCCGTTGATGTAGACATGCTTGACGATGACCTGTTGCTTGCCGCCGGAGCGGAGACGGGAGAGCGTGTCGACCTGGGCGGCCATGGTGCGAGAGAGCTTGGTGGCCATGTTGATGTAGGCCTCCATGCACTGGCGATCGGTGACCTGCCTGGCCTTCTCCATCATCTCGATGGAGAGCATGTGAGCTCCGATGATTTGCTCGCCGATGATGGCCTCAAGCTCGTTTGCGGGAGCGACCGCAGCCATCACGGCCAGGGCAGCCTCGATCCGGTGATCTGCGGCGCATTCCTCGCCAGGCCCTCTGACCATGACATCGAGACGCGTGGACGCAGCGCTGCAGAATGCGTTTGAGGACGAGCCGAACGTGTCTCGGATTTGCTCCACGTAGCCATCGACGTCGGAGTGGGTCGGCCCCATCCGGGCTTGGCCGTCGCTCACGTCTGTGTGGATAGTCAACCGGGCCGGGCGCGTGGACGCCCGGGCGGCGGCTGCCGCGATTGCAGCCCGCTCGGCGTCCGTGGGCAGGCGCTTGACCGAGACCAGCGCCAGGGCCGTTTCAGGAGCAGCCTCCGCCTTTGGCAGCCGCGTTGGACGCTCGTCGCCCGTGAACTCAGGTTTGGATTTCGCTTTCATGCCAGGTCACCGCTAATTTCAACTCGACTCTCGGCGTATAGGGCCGCGTGATAGCCATGTCGGTGGCGGCTGAGCGCACCGACCGCGACCCGACCGACTCGCCAACTCCGCCCCCTTGGAGACGAGCCGGTCGGGAAGCCGGTGGCCTGAGGGGGCGCCACAACCGATCTGTGCGCTGTGCTTTTCAGTGGCCGGCCCTTCGACTTGCCCGGGGCGATCCTGACAAACCTGACGAAAACGGGCCCTGCGCATAAAAGGGCCTGTAAATAAGAAGGGGGTGGAAAAATGCTTTGTCTGACGTACGCGCAATCAGGATTGTCAGGAAACCTGACATTCCTGACGAAAACGGACCAATTCATGCCGCCTCTCCCATGCGCAGCGACTGGATGGCCTGTAGTGCTTCGGCCTTGCGGCTGAGCTCGCATTCGCGCCTGGCGCAGAGCCGTTCCCGGACGCCCGCCACGATCGACCACGACCGCGCTGGGGCGGCTTCCTGGTCCTCGCTGAGCCATCCGCCGGCTACCAGCGGAGAGACCCGCTGCTGAACGTCCCAGAGGCCGAGCCCGCGCATTGAGCGGACGTTGGTCGTGAAATCCGAGGCGGTGAAGCGGGCCTTGGGGCTGGTTAGGACGAACGACGCAACCGCGCGGAGGTGGTCCCAATCGACTTTGTCGTTGCTCTCCTGGTAGAGCGCCGCGGCGTGGGGGATCACGAACTCTCGGACGATCCTGGTCGCGGCCTTCACCGTCGTCTCGCTGACCTTCTCGTACGGCGCTTCTCGCGGGTCAGCTGCCAGGTGAAGGAGCAGGGTCAGGGACCCATGCACTCCCGCGAGCTTCCCCACGAACGAACAGAAGCTGTCCCCAAGGCCTTCGATCCCCTCGACCTCGAAGGCGAAACGCTGAAACTCCGCCATGTCCGCCATCGCCGGCGGGGTCAGGAACTGGGTGCAGCCTTGCAGTTTGAGAAGTTCGGCCACCAGCTGCTCGTAGGCCTCGACGGCCCCGTCATCGCTGATGTCTTCGGGCAACCGGGCCGGACCCATCATAACCGGCAGGAAGCGCTGCAGCAGCCCGTCCGAGGACAGGTTGCCGAGCTCGGCCAAGCGTTTTGGCTGCACGCCGCCAATGAAACTGACCGAGCAATTTTCGATCGCGATGGCGCCGCGAGCTATCCGGTCGATGTTCTTCGGGCCGCCGTTGTAGGCCTGTAGCCAGAAGCCACGATCCGCAGCGGCTCCTTTTCCGCCGCCGGCGTATTTGTCCATGGATCCGATGAAGCCGGCGAGCTCGTCATGCTCGACCAGAAGGCCACGATTTTGTTGCGACAACAGCTCGCCGGCCTTCTCAGAGGTGATGTCGTTCAGGATGTAGCGGACCGGCGACGCAGGCGTCGGCGCTGACTTCTCCCCAGCGTCCTTCATCGACTGCCACGTCGCTAGGTCTTTACGGTGGGCCCGAATGTGCTCTTGCTCGGCCGCCCGGATCGGCCTCAGGGCAGCTGAAATCACGGGTGTTTTCTTGCAGGATGGAGCGCCAACCAAGAGCGCCCATAGACGCGGGTGAGCCCACCAGTTGCCATTCTCCATCATCTTGAGGGCGAACTGGTGGTCGATCGCCCCGGAACACGCGACCAGCGTCGCCATGGCGATAGCGCTGGGATCAGCGCCGATATTGCGGCCCTGGAACTCCACGAAGGCACGCAGCGTGGGCGGGAGAGTTTCCAGCGGAAACGCCGGAACGACATAGGCCCTCCAGGGGTCGAATATTTCCTGACCCTGATGGATCTCCGTAATTGGATATTCGGCTACGCTCATGCTGCACGGCCCTTCTGAGCGAGCACATCGGCCCAGTCGTTATGTTCGTCCGGGATGCTGAGCACGACTTCGCAGGCTGCACAGGCGCGCTGGGCAAGGCGCCTGGCCGCGGTCATGCCGGCGTCGTCGTTGTCGCCGGCTATTATCAGGCGCTGGAGTCCAGGCGGGGGTTCGAACCGCTCGATGCCGACAGCGCTGAGCGCAGCCCAGCAGGGCACGCCGTAGAGCGCTGTAAAGGCCAGGGCGGTCTCCGTGCCCTCGGCGATCCCGAGGACGCCGTCAGGCCCCACCGGGGCCAATCGAACCGCGCCCCCGACCACCCGTCCGAAGGTGGTGCGCCGCTGCTTCGTCGCCAGGTCGGAGAGATAAGTCGCCTGAATGCCGGTTATGGCGCCGGTGCGGTTTCGGACAGCGGCGATCATCCCCCGACTGCCCCCAACGTCCTCGTAACGATGTGGCACTCGGTTGTGGAATCTGAGGTCGTCACCGGCGATGAGGCCACGCGAGGCCAGATAGCGCTCGGCCAGGGAGTCTTTGATTGGATCGGCGGCCAGGAAGATGAACTCGGCCCAGGCGCTCCGCCTGATGGCTTCGCGGGCCTCCTCTTTGGGATCGATGCGTGGCGGGTCGAAAGCTCGTAGGATCGCGCCTCGCGGAAGTTTGGGCTGCGCACGGCTTGGCCTTACCCATCCCCGCGCGCCGCACCGAGTGCAGTAGAACGAGGCGTAGTCATCCTTGCTGCGCCACACCCGCAAGACTTTGCGGCGGCGGTTTGCCGGGCCGCGCCGGTCCGGGCCACATGACGGGCAAGGCGCGTCGAACTCGCCAAACGCGCCCCCCGATATGGCCTCGACGTCGTCCCAATCGATCGAAGCGGTTGCGGCCATGGTCATGCATCACCGCCGATCACGGCCTGGGCTTCCTGCAGCGCGGCGATCAGCTTTGGGAGTTGCTCGCGCTGTATGCTCAAGCCTTTCCTGGTTGGCATCATCACCCGAGCTGGGCCGCCGAACTCGCCATAGACGCGGACGTCGACCAGATCGAAGCCCTTGAAGTCCGAGCGCGTGATGCGGACCTCTTCGGTGGCGTTCTTGCGAAAGCTGGCGAGCGGAGGCGCTGTCTCGACGGTCATGCGTCACCCGTCTTCTCGGCTTCGGCCGCCTTGCGCGCGTTGAAAAGACCGCGCTCCTCGTTCGACATCAGACGCCAGTGGATGACGCGAACCTTGCCGCTTTCGCCCAGGCCATAGGTCCCGCTGGGGCAGACGACGCCGAGCTTGAACAGGTCCGTTGTCCTGGCCCTAATCGTGTTGAGCAGCACCACCTCGCCGTCACGCCGGAACCGGCCGACAAGCTGTTCGGGCGTCGCCGGCCCTTCGCCCAGGTAGGCGATGACGCGGTGCTTCATAGGCCCGGCGGTTTTGGCCGCCAGCATCGCACCTTCCTTGGAGGTCTCAGCGTTTGGGCCAGTTCGCCAGCCAGGCTCGTTGGGGTAGCCGGAGTCAGACATGGCCACCTCCCATCAGCGCGACGGCCAGACGGGCATTGTGGCTAGCAAGGGCGGCTTGGTTGAAAGCGGCCGCGCCGCTAAGACCTAGTGCTTCTAGGGCTTGCCGGCGGGCTTCCTGTTCGTGCTCTCGACCTAAAGCGAAAGCTTGCGAGCGTTGGTTGATGGGGGTAGCTTCGGGTCGTTCGCCGCCAAGCTGAACGATATTCCGGAGCCCGCCCTCGCCCACCGCGTAGGCGGGCTTCGACGTAATGGGCATGGTGCTATGCGGCCTCCATCTTAGAGGCAGCCCAGGCGGTCCACACCGACTCGGGGAACGCCACGCGGTTGGGGCCGAGCCGCTTCGGCCTCTCCAGTTCGCCGGCCTTGATCTTGTTGTAGATCTCCGCACGGCTGAGCGTTGAGCGCTTCGCGAACTCGTTGATCGTGATGAAACGCTGAGGGACTTCGTGTACGTCGCTCATCTTCTCGCAACCTCCTATCGTCTTGGGAGGCCCAGTAGAGGCGAGGCGTGTCTAAGGAGGCAGCGACAAATAACCGGCGGTAGTCAGCTCAAATTGTCGCGCGGGACCCAGCGACGCTGGGAACGATGGACGGCCTTGGCAATCGACCCGGCCGCTGCATTGGCGCAAAACCGCCACTCGGAGCCGTCCACTCTCAGTCGTGCTCGTAGATTCTTTAGGAACGCCAGGAAGGGGCCGGGGGATTGCTCGTCGGCATTCTCGCTGGCCGTCACCGGAAACGCGCGCGCTTTACCGAACCGCCAGAGGCTGAACAACAACCAGCTCTCTGCCGATCCCCGGCTCCATTCGCTATCTGATGCGGCGTCCTCAAGGCCCCGTCCGGCAAGGAGCGCCGCTTCGCCTAGTCGCTGCAGCACCTGCCAAACCTCGTTCGGCGTGAAGACACCGCGCCCGAGCGCCAGGGCCTGCTGATCAAGAAATCGCGGGGCCAGCCTGGCCATGGCAGCGTTTCCGGCATCGTCGCCCCGACCCGGCTCAAGCGCCGCGGCTAGCACGTTCGCCGTGAAGCGAATATGCGCGATGTGGGCCAGGGCCTGGCTCTCAGTGACGGCGCGGTCCTCGGCCTCGAGCCCGATGAGGTACTCCTTGAGGATCGATCGCAGTTCGGCCCTGTCGGCCGGGCTGAACGTGCACCCCCAGGACGTCGCCAATTCCTCAAGGCCAGCATCGGAGAAGGCGTCTGACTGGCTGCCGCCACCCGCGCGCTCAATAGCCTCGGGCTCCCCCAGGAACAGGTCATAGTCGAACCCTGACAGGGTGGCGTCGGGTAGCGCTCGATGCCGACGGCCCATGGGTCAGGCCCTCGCCAGTCTGGCCACGTTTGAAGTCGATGCGCGAGCGCCGACGATCTCGGCCAGGAGGTCGGCCCAGGACTGCAGCGCGCGCCGCTTCTCCGCTGCATATTCGTTCAAGGCGTAGTGGGTGACAGTCACCGCCGCCGCGCCGCCGCGCTCGGTCGTATGGTTGAGGATGCGCCCGACCAGAAATGGACTGATCCCCAACCGCTCGCCGGTCATCAGCGTGGCGCCGGCCCGCCTGAAGTCGTGAGGCGTGAAGCGGGGACCGCCTAGGGCGATGCGCAGTTCCCTGAGCGCATGGCTGAGCGAGCCCGGCGTGATGGGCTTCTTCGGGGTTCGTGGCGACGGGAAGACGAAGGGCGACGGATCGCTGTTGGCGTCTGGACGTAGCCTGACCAGTTGCAGGGCCTCATTGATCAGGGCCGCTGCATCGGGCGAAAGCGGGACGAAAAGCGGCTGACCGTTCTTGGTGCGCGATCCGGGGATCGTCCAGGCGGCCTGGGCCAGATCGAGCTCGTCGAGGCGCATTCCGGAAACCTCAGCTCGCCGCGTCATGGTCAGCAGCAAGAGCCTGAGCGCTATCGAGACCGCCGGCCCGATGTAGACGCGCTCAGGGCCGCCGCTGCTTTCCTTGGCCGGCTTGCGCAGCTCTGACGGATCGACGATCGAGAGCCATGCGGTCTTGATTTCGGCGTCACTCAGGATCCGGCCGCGGGCCTGTTCGGTTCCGAGGGCCCGCACCTTGGCGACCGGATTGAGGATCAACCGGTCCTCGCTGATCGCGAAATTGAACATCTGTCGCACAAGCGAGCGCACACGATTGGATGTGACGCCGTGTCCTCTCGCAACGATCGCCCTGAGCACCTTGCGGATGGCGTCGGGGGTGATGTCCTCGACGCGCTCACCACCAAGCTCGGCCTTCAAGTGGCGACGCCAGCGACCCCGCTCTTCGGCCAGGGTGCTGGCCCGCTTCTTCTTTTCCTTCGGCTGCCACTCGCCAGTTTCGCACGCCGTGAAGTAGGCCTCGGCGAGGTCGGTCAGGGTCTTGATGGGCTGGGCCTTCGCGGCGGCGCCAGCGAGCCGACGGCGGGCGGCGGGATCGTCGCCGGCTCGAGCATCCTTAGCGGCGGTGCGCGCAAGCTCGCGGGCTTCCTTCAGTTCAAGCGCCGGATAGGTCCCGAGGGTGAATCGCGGCTGGCGGCCGTCGAGCGTCCGATAGCGAACGATCCAGGTCTTGCGGCCTTGGTCGGAGATGCGAAGCGCCAGTCCGGGGGTCAGGCTGTCCCACAGCTCCAGCCGCTCGCCAGCGTCGGCTTTGGCCAGCGCGACCATCCTGTCCGTCAACCGAGCCTTTGCCATGGAAGCCGCCGCACCCTTCCGCGCTGTGCCCCATTGCCCCGGGTTGGGGCACACATGGGGCACGAAAAGCGCTCGCTTCCGCTGTATCCGGCTGGACGCGGTTAGACGCAAGCCCCTTGTGTTGCATGATGTTTCGGTTTGGGGCTAGATACGGCTGTATCGTTAGAACGTCAGCTTCCCAAGCTGGATGTCGCGAGTTCGATTCTCGCCGCCTGCTCCAATCCCTCGCCATCCTCCGATATTTTTCCGTCATCGCCCGACTTGTTCGGGCGATCCATGAACACTGCGCTTTCCCGAGGGGGTCGTGTTCATGGGTGGCCCGGACAAGTCAGGTCATGACGATAAAAAGGAGCGAAAAGGAAAAATCTATCCAAACGTAAAGGACTATCGATTAGACAATGGTTCTCCACCGGCGTCACCGTCTCCCATACGGCGCAAGCCAACCCTAGGAGACGGCCATGAGCGCCGAACCGAAGTGCCCGATGGACGGCGGCAAGGTGGAAGGCGCCGCCGTGCTGTTCGACATGACCAACCGGCTCTGGTGGCCGCACCAGCTGGACCTCGGCGTACTGCACCAGAACCCGCCCGCCGCCAACCCGATGCCGGCGGACTTCGACTATGCCGAAGCCTTCAAGGCCCTCGACCTCGCCGCGGTCAAACAGGACATCTTCGCCCTGATGACCACCTCGCAAGCCTGGTGGCCGGCCGACTACGGCCACTATGGCCCGCTCTTCATCCGCATGGCCTGGCACGGCGCCGGGACCTATCGCATCGCCGACGGCCGCGGTGGCGCCGGCGCGGGCGCGCAACGCTTCGCGCCGCTGAACAGCTGGCCCGACAACGCCAACCTGGACAAGGCGCGCCTGCTGCTCTGGCCGATCAAGCAGAAGTACGGCCGCGCCCTCTCCTGGGCCGACCTGATGATCCTGACCGGCAACTGCGCGCTGGAATCCATGGGCTTCGAGACCGCCGGCTTCGGCGGCGGCCGCATCGACGTGTGGGAGCCGCAGAACGACATCTTCTGGGGCCCCGAGCGCGAATGGCTGGGCGACCAGCGCTATAGCGGCGACCGCGACTTGGCCCACCCGCTGGCCGCCGTCCAGATGGGCCTGATCTACGTCAATCCCGAGGGGCCGAACGGCCATCCCGACCCGCTCGCCGCCGCCCGCGACATCCGCGAGACCTTCGCCCGCATGGCGATGAACGACGAGGAGACCGTCGCCCTGATCGCCGGCGGCCACACCTTCGGCAAGACCCACGGCGCCGCCGACCCGTCGCAATACATCGGGCCCGAGCCGGAAGGCGCGCCGATCGAGCAGCTGGGCCTGGGCTGGAAGAACAGCTTCGGCGAGGGCCGCGGCGACCAGACCATCACCAGCGGCCTGGAGGTGGCCTGGAGCCAGACCCCCACCCGCTGGAGCAACAACTTCTTCGACAACCTGTTCGGTTTCGAATGGGAGCTGACCACCAGCCCGGCCGGCGCCCACCAGTGGACGCCCAAGGGCGGGGGCGGCGCGGGAACCGTGCCCGACGCCCACGACCCGGCCCGCCGCCACGCCCCCGGCATGCTGACCACCGACCTCGCGCTGCGCTTCGACCCGGCCTATGAGGCGATCTCGCGGCGGTTCCATCAGCACCCGGACCAGTTCGCCAAGGCCTTTGCCGAGGCCTGGTACAAGCTGACCCACCGCGACATGGGCCCGCATGAGCGCCTGCTCGGCCAGGAAGTCCCGGCCGAGCCCCGCCTGTGGCAAGACCCGATCCCGCCGGTGGACCATGCGCTCATCGACGCCGCCGACATCGCCGACCTGAAAGCCAGGATCCTGGCCTCGGGCCTGAGCGTCTCGCGCCTGGTCGCCACCGCCTGGGCCTCGGCCTCGACCTTCCGCGGCTCCGACAAGCGCGGCGGCGCCAACGGCGCCCGCATCCGCCTGGCCCCCGCCAAGGACTGGCCGGTCAACGAGCCGGCCGAACTCGCCGTCGCCTTAGGCCAGCTGGAAGCCATCCAGACCGCCTTCAACACCGCCCAGCCGGGCGCCAAAAGGGTCTCGCTCGCCGACCTCATCGTCCTCGGCGGCGCCGCGGCGATCGAACAGGCGGCCAAGGCGGGTGGCCACGCCGTCACAGTTCCCTTGACCCCCGGCCGCACCGACGCCAGCCAGGACCAGACCGACGCGGCGTCCTATGCCGTGCTCGAGCCCAAGGACGACGGCTTCCGCAATTTCCTCAGCGGCGACCAGACCCGCCGCCCGGAAGAGATGCTGCTCGACCGCGCCCACCTGCTCACCCTCACCGCCCCCGAAATGACCGCCCTGATCGGCGGCCTCCGCGTCCTGGGCGCCAACACCGCAGGCTCCCCCCACGGCGTCTTCACCGACCGCCCTGGCGTCCTGACCAACGACTTCTTCGTCAACCTGCTGGGCTCGAGCCTGACGATGGATTGGGCGGCTGCGGAGGATGCGGACGGCGTGTTCGTGGCGCGCGACCGGGCGACCGGAGAGCAGAGGTGGACCGGGACGCGGGTGGATTTGATCTTCGGGTCGAATTCACAGTTGCGGGCGCTGTCGGAGGCTTATGCCACAGACGATGCCGGTGCGGCGTTCGTGGAAGCGTTCGTGGCGGCTTGGATGAAGGTCATGGAGGCGGATCGGTTCGATCTGCCGTGATGGCGACGTTCCGCCCCGGCGGCTGCCGCTCGCGTGGGCAACGCGCAGGCGATGAGCAACGAAGTGTGCGACGAGGCGCACTCTTCTCCGCTAAGATTTACGCGGAGAACGTTATAGTCCGAACGCCTTCGAGATCCGCGCCTTTACCGCCGCAGCATCAAATCCACCCTCTTCGGCTGTGGTCAGCAGAACTATCGGTGCGTTGCCTTCTTCGATCGGACGCACTCCAGCAGCGGCATACCAAGCGAGTTTCGCCCGCCAACGCTGAACGTAGTCGGGTCGATCCAGCATGCCGAGGTGCTCGATCAGCACTCGCTGTCCAGTATCAGCGTCTTCTACGGTGAAGTCGGGATAGCGCACGGATCCGTCCGGGCCGACGAACGGCTGCTCGTAGGAATAGGGCAGTTCCAAGCCGTCAAGAAGGTCGGCGACAATTACTTCCGATTTTGACCGGACGAGTTCTCCGCGGGCCGTTCTGTGAATCAGGCCGGCCTCAAGGAAGGTTCCGGCGTAGTCGATAAGCGCCGGGTCGGCGAACAAGTTGGTCAGTCGCCTGGCCGTCTCAGATCGGTCCGCTCCGGAAAGCTTCATTAGGTCGTGCAAATCGCCCTGATGGAAAAGAACCACGTTGCGCTGTTGTCGGGTGAGCGCGGTGTAGAGCAGCTCTCGTGACAATGGGCGGCAGGGATTGGGAACGACAACGAACGTCGTTCCGAACTCACTCCCTTGCGCTTTGTGGATGGTGTGCACGGCGGAGAATCCCAGTTCTCCATCGAGCGCTTTGACGAGCTGCTCAGGCCGCAGCCCAAGGTCTGCGTCGGCGTCGATAAAGAGGCCGAGCTGACCCGCCAAATCCGCGTACGCCTTGTTGTAGGGCGTGGCTGATAGGCAAGCGATCCTCGCACTGTTTCGAGTGACGCACACACACATTGGTATCTCAGGTGCATATCACGCAACTCGCAGGTGAGGGCCATCACCCGGCACCCATCCCGCTCAACATCCGCCCGGGCGCGATGTCCTCCAGATCCGTCACCAGATGCAGCAGCGACACCCCGCCGCTTCCGCGTGCGGCCTGTAGCGCCTCCGGAAACGCCGCGGTGGTCTCCACCCGCCGCCCCCACGCCCCGAACGCCTGCGCCAACGCGACGAAGTCCGGGTTGGTCAGGTCGGTGGCGATGGGGTGGCCGGGGTAGTCTCGGGCCTGGTGCATGCGGATGGTGCCGTAGGCGCCGTTGTCGATGACCAGGATGGTCATGGCCGCGCCGTACTGGACGGCGGTGGCCAGTTCCTGGGCGCACATCATGAAGCAGCCGTCGCCGGCGACGGCGACGACCTCGCGGTCGGGGTGGGTGAGCTTGGCGGCGACGGCCGCGGGGAAGCCGAAGCCCATGGCGCCGCTGGTGGGGGCGAGCTGGGTTGTGAACCGGCGGTGGGTGAAGAAGCGGTGCAGCCAGGCGTCATAGTTGCCGGCGCCGTTGCAGACGATGGCGTCGGGCGGCAGGGCCTGGGCCAGGTGGGCGAAGGCCTCGGAGAGGTTGAGTTGGCCGGTGACGGCGATGGGCTGGGCGAAGGCGACGGCCTCGGCGTGCGCGGCGTCGGCGCCGGGGCGCCAGCGGCCCTCTGGCAGGGCGATGGCGGCGAGGGCCCAGGCGGCGTCGGCGGTGTTGGCGCAGGCTGAGAGCGCGGCCGGCCAGACTCGGTCGAGCTCGTTCGGGTCGGGGTGGATGTGGACCAGGCGCTGGCGCGTCTGTCCGGGGGTGAACAGGGTGTAGCCCTGGGTGGCGTTCTCGGTCAGGCGGGCGCCGATAGCGACGACCAGGTCGGCGGCGCGCAGGCGCTCGACCAGTCTGGGGTTGGGCGAGAGGCCGATGTCGCCGGCGTAGCAGGGGCTGGCATTGTCGACCAGGTCCTGGCGGCGGAAGGAGAGCGCTAGGGGCAAGCCGGCGCGCTCGGCCCAGGCGGTCAGGCGGGCGAGGGCGCCTGGCGTCCAGCCGGAGCCGCCCAGCAGCAGGATCGGGCGCTCGGCCGCGGCCAAGCGGGCTTCGAGGGCGGCGAGGAAGGCCGGGGTGGGGGCGGCGCGGGCCGGCTCGGGCGGCGACGGTGGCGGGACGGCGGGCGCGGCGAGGGGTTGGCGCAGCATGTCCTCGGGCGCGGCGATCACCACCGGGCCGGCGCGGCCCTGGACGGCGGTGGCGAAGGCGCGCGTCATGACCTCGTCGACGCGGGTTGGGTCATCGATCTGCACAGCCCACTTGGCCATGGTTCCGAACACGGCGGGATAGTCGAGCTCCTGGAAGGCTTCGCGGCCGAGGTGCGGGCGGGCGACCTGGCCGACGATCAGGATCATCGGCGCGGAGTCCTGGCGGGCGGTGTGGACGCCGGTGGCGGCGTGGGTGGCGCCCGGCCCGCGGGTGACCATGCAGACGCGTGGCCGGCCAGTCAGCTTGCCGTGGGCGGTCGCCATGTTGGCGGCGGCGGCTTCGTGGCGGCAGGTAATGACCTGGATGCGGTCGCGCACGGCCCACAGCGCATCGAGAATGGCCAGGAAGCTCTCGCCGGGCACGCAGAAGACGTGAGTGACGCCCTGGGCGAGGAGGTTCTCAACGATGCGCTGGGCGGCGGTCATGGGGCTTCCCCGTTGTCTTTTTCCGTCATGGCCCGACTTGTTCGGGCCACCCATGGTCGCCGAGCGCGGTGAGTCCGCAAGGGCGCGGTTGACCCGCTCCAGCTCATCGGCGGAGGTCGGCGACCATGGGTCCCCCGCATTACGCCGCTACGCGGCTCCAGCGGGGGATGACGGTAAAAAAAGGTCGTCATGGCCCGGTTTATCCGGGCCACCCATGAACACCGTCGAATGTGATTTGGCGCGGGCATAGATGCCGCTCCCTCATCTGCAAACATCAGTGTTCATGGGTCCCCCGCATTCCGCCGCAGCGCGGCTCCAGCGGGGGATGACGGTGGGGGAGGGGCGGCGCTTAGATATCGAACACCACGCCCTGCGCCAGGGGGAGAGTGCGGCCGTAGTTGATGGTGTTGGTGGCGCGGCGCATGTAGGCGCGCCAGGAGTCGGAGCCGGCTTCGCGGCCGCCGCCGGTTTCTTTTTCGCCGCCGACGGCGCCGCCGATTTCGGCGCCGCTGGGGCCGATGTTGACGTTGGCGATGCCGCAGTCGCTGGCGGCGAGGAAGCGTTCGGCTTCGCGGAGGTCGTTGGTGAAGATGGCGCTGGAGAGGCCCTGGGGGACGTCGTTGTTCAGGGCCAAGGCCTGGTCCAGGTCGTCGGCGCGCAGGACGTAGAGGATGGGGGCGAAGGTCTCGCGGCGGACGATCTCGGCCTGGGCCGGCATCTCGACCAGGGCGGGGCGGACGTAGGATCCCTCGCCGGGGCCGACCACCACCTCGCCGCCGTGCACGACGCCGCCGGCGGCGCGGGCTTCGTCCAGGGCGGCCGCCATGGCCGTGGCCGAGCCGGCGTCGATCAGCGGGCCGACCAGCACGCCAGCCTCGCGTGGATCGCCGACGGCGACGGAGGCGTAGGCGGCCTTCAGCCGCTCGATGAGCGGGGCGTAGACGTCGCTGTGGACGATCAGGCGGCGAAGCGTGGTGCAGCGCTGGCCGGCGGTGCCCATGGCGGCGAAGGCTGTGGCGCGGACGGTCAGGTCGACGTCGGCGGTTGGTCGGACGATGGCGGCGTTGTTGCCGCCGAGCTCGAGCAGGGCGCGGGCGAAGCGGGCGGCCAGGCGGGGAGCTACGCTGCGGCCCATGGCCGTTGAGCCGGTGGCCGAGACCAGCGGGATGAGCGGGTGATCGACCAAGGCCTCTCCCAGCTCGCGGCCGCCGATGAGAACGGTGGAGAGGTTGGCGGGCGCGTCGCCGAACCGGGCCTCGGCGCGCTCGAACAGGGCCTGGACGGCCAGGGCGGTGAGCGGGGTCTTTTCCGAGGGCTTCCAGACCACCGGATCGCCGCAGACCAGGGCGAGGGCGGCGTTCCAGCTCCACACCGCGACCGGGAAGTTAAAGGCCGAGATGACCCCGACGACGCCCAGCGGACGCCAGGTCTCCATCATCCGGTGGTCGGGCCGCTCGCTGGCGATGGTCAGGCCGAACAGCTGCCGCGACAGGCCGACGGCATAGTCGCAGATGTCGATCATCTCCTGCACCTCGCCCAGGCCCTCCGAGGCGGTCTTGCCGGCCTCGAGCGTGACCAGGGCGCCGAGATCGGCCTTCGCGGCGCGCAGCTCTTCGCCGAGCAGGCGGACCAGCTCGCCGCGGCGCGGGGCGGGGACGTCGCGCCAGGCCAGGAAGGCCTGGTGGGCGGCGGCGATGGCGGCCTTGGCCTCTTCGGGCGAGTGCGCGCGGATGCGGGCGATGGTTTCGCCGGTGATCGGGGTGGCGGCGACCAGGGCGCCGGGCGTCAGCACCACGCCCAGCCGGTCGAGCACGGCGCGGGCTTCGGATACCGGCGCGGGCCTTACATGGATGTTCACGCCACCGCCTCCAGCTGCATCGCGGGCGCCTCGCCCTGGGCATAGACCCGGCCGAAACGGTTGGCCAGGAAATCGGCGAGCGCGATCTCCTCCTGCCGCACCAGCCCGGCCTGGGGCAGGCGGCCCTGAACCAGCAGGTCGAGCACGGCGCAGATGCCGGACGCGGTGGTGATCTGGATGGCGCTGAGCATCCTGCCGCCCTGGTCCTGGGCGTAGATCTTGTTGGCGTAGGTCTCCTGCACCAGCCGGCCGTCCTGGATGCCGGAGACGGTGACGAAGACGATGACCACGTCCTGCATCGTCGTGGGCAGGGCGTTTTCCAGGATGTCCTTCAGCACGCCGCGACGGTCGCGCAGGCGCAGGTCGTTCAGCAGCACCTTCATGATCGCCGCGTGGCCGGGATAGCGGATGGTGCGGTAGTTCAGGCTGCGTACCTTGCCGGCCAGGGTCTCGCACAGGGTGCCGAGGCCGCCGGAGGTGTTGAAGGCCTCGTAGGTGACGCCGTCGAGGGCGAAGGCCTCGCATTCCTCGAGGGCGGCGGTGGCGCGCAACTGGCCGTCGACGATGGCCTCGCAGGGCTCGCAGTATTCGTTGATCACCCCGTCGGTCGACCAGGTCAGATTGTAGTTCAGCGCGTTCGACGGATAGGTCGGCAGGGCCCCGACACGCAGGCGCACGTCGTGCAGGGCGTCGAACCGGTGGGCGAAGTCGGCGGCGACGATGGAGATGAAGCCGGGGGCCAGGCCGCATTGGGGGATGAACGCCGACCTGGCCCCGATCGCCAGCGCCTTGACCGCGCGGGTGGAGGCGACGTCCTCGGTCAGGTCGAGATAGTGGACGCCGGCCGTCTTGGCCGCGGCGGCGATGGCCGCGGTGAGGTGATAGGGGGCGGCGGAGAGCACGGCGAACTGGCCTTCGAGGGTGGCGGCCAGCGCGGCCGGGTCGGATGCGTCGAGCTTGATGCGGCGGATGCGCGGGTCGCGAGTCGGCGCGGCTGGGGTGCAATCGGCCAGTGTGACGATGTAGTCGCCCGAGTCGGCGAGCATCTTGGCGACGGTCGAGCCGATATTGCCGGCTCCGATAACGGCTACGCGCTTCATGACGGCCCCTTTGTTAGCAACCGACTCAAATGTTGGGGCGGATTTGTGCAAATCGCCATTGGAGATGCGACAGAACGACTGCTAGATTTCGTCGAATGGCAGGATCTGTTGTCCAGATCGACGAGATCGACCGCGCCCTGATCGCGGCGCTGCGCGAGAATGCGCGTGCGCCCGCGGCGGTGCTGGCGCGGCGCCTCGGCCTGTCGCGCACCACGGTGCAGAGCCGGCTGGAGCGGCTGGAGCGGCTGGAGCGGGGCGGGGTGATCACCGGCTATACGGTGAAGCTCTCCGAAGCCCACGAGCGCGGCCAGATCCTGGCCTATGTGATGATCACCGTCGCCCCGAAACAGTCGGCCGCCGTGGTCCAGGTGGTGCGCGGCCTCACCGCCGTGCGGCTGTTGCAATCGGTCAGCGGCGCCTTCGACTTGATCGCCCTGATCGCGGCGCCGTCCGTCGCCGAAGTCGACCAGGTCATCGACGCCATCGGCATGCTGGAAGGGGTGGACCGCACGACCTCCTCGATCGTGATGTCGACCAAGTTCGATCGATAGCGACGAGCGGTTCCAATTTTTCCCGTCATCCCCCGCTGTAGCGAAGCGGAATGCTGGGGACCCATGAACACCTGATCGGAGACGTCGATCATGAGCGGTTGGGCTTGATGACAACCCCCATCGGTTCGTGTTCATGGGTGGCCCGGATAAACCGGGCCATGACGGCTATTTTTTATCCGTCATCCTCCGCTGGAGCGGCGAAGCCGCGGAATGCGGGGGATCCATGAACGCCGATGCCGCCAGGAATCCAGAGCGGTTGAACCGCGCTGTGAACTCACCGTCGCCCGTGTTCATGGGTGGCCCGAACAAGTCGGGCCACGACGGCTATTTTTTATCCGTCATCCCCCGCTGGAGCGGCGAAGCCGTGGAATGCGGGGGATCCATGAACGTCGATGCCGGCCGGCGATCCGGAGCGGCTGAACCGCGCCACGCACTCACGGTCGCCCGTGTTCACGGGTGGCCCGAACAAGTCGGGCCATGACGGCAATTTTTTATCCGTCATCCCCCGCTGGAGCGGCGAAGCCGCGGAATGCGGGGAACCATGAACGCGTGCGATCGACCATATGCTCTGCTGGTCCGACCCTTCTTAAGTCCCCGACCACTGCCGCACCGGACCAACGTCGACGTGGACGAAGTCGGACTGGGGGTAGAAGCCGACGCCGCCGGCGCGCAGGCTCAAGGCGGCGCGGTGCAGGTTGGCCAGTTGGACGCCTTCGATGCGGATGTCGGAGGCCTTGCCGATCAGGTGCTGGCTGTGGGCGGCGACCTGGCCGCTCTCGGCGTGCAGGGCGGCGTTGGTGGCCGGCGAGCGATAGCCGCTGATCAGCTGGAACGGCCGCTCGACCTCAAGCTTGGCGTGCACCGAATGCAGCAGGTCGAACAGGCGCGGGTCCATGACGTGCTCGCGGCCGTCGCGCCAGTCGCGCATCACCCGCATGGCCTCGGCCAGGGCGTCGGGGATGTATCTGCCGTTTTCCCAATAGACCGCGTTCAGGGTCTCGCCGGTGTGAAGGTTGTGGATGAAGGCGCGACGGACCTCGTCCAGGGTCATCGCCGGCGGTGGCGCATAGGTCGGCAGCGGCGGCGGCGACAGGACGGGCCGCAGGGCCGGGCGGATTTCGGCGAGCGACCGCCCGAGGGCGACGCCGCCCGCGACGGTCGCCGCGGAGGCGCCGACGGCCATGCCGAGAAAGCTACGTCGGTGAAAATCCATGCAGGCAAAATTCCGCTACGACGCGCGACACGCACGCCACCCAAGCCCCACCCATGTTCGATTTCGCCGGGGCACATGCCCGCTGCGATGGCGAAAGGCAAGCTTGGCCGGGGCCCTTTGCGTCCGTAGGCCGCAGGGCGCGCCCCAACCCCGTCACGGCCGATATAGCCTTCACACAAGTCGTCGAATATGATGATTTGACGGCTAAATCCGAGTTTAGTCTCCATATGTGATGAGTTATATGGATAGAGATAATTCATCGGACTTGAAGAATTATGTATCTATTTCCGTATAAGTCATCGAAGGCGACGAATTATGAAGTTCGATGGGCTGCAGTCGGATCAGGCGGTCATGGCGGAACTCGGCCGCCGCATCGCCGATGTGCGTCTCGGGCGCGGCTTGACCCAGGCCGAGCTGGCCGAAGTCGCGGGGGTTTCGAAAAGCACGGTCGAGCGGTTGGAGGATGGGGGATCCACCCAGCTCGGCAACCTGATCCGCTGTCTGCGGGCGCTGGACAGACTGGAGGCGCTGGAGCGGCTCTTTCCCGAGACGCCGCCCAATCCCATCGACCTGATCCGGCGTCGCGGCCGGTCGCGCCGGCGCGCGCGGCATCGGGAGGGCGGGTCGCCCTGGACCTGGGGCGATGAAAGGTGAGGTCGCTGGCCGAGGTCAGGCTGTGGGGCCGGCGGATCGGCGCGGTGTCGCTGGAGGACGGCGCCGACGTGGCCGCCTTCGCCTATGACCGGGCCTTCATCGACAGCGGCATCCAGCTTGCGCCGCTGATGATGCCGCTCGGGCCGGAGGTGTTCAGCTTTCCGGATTTGGACCGGCGCAGCTTTCACGGCTTGCCCGGCATGCTGGCCGACGCCCTGCCCGACCGCTACGGCAACACCCTGATCGACGCCTGGCTGGCCACCCAGGGCCGCACGCCCGAGAGCTTCAACGCCGTCGAGCGGCTTTGCTATACTGGCGCGCGGGGGATGGGGGCGTTGGAGTTCGCGCCGGCACGGGGGCCGCGGCCGCGCAGGGCGGGCCGGATCGACATCGACGCCCTGGTCGCCCTGGCGTCCGAGGTGCTCAGCCATCGCAACGATCTTCGCTCCTCCTTCGCCGGCGCCGGCCAGGCCGAGGCGCTGCGCGACATCCTGCGCGTCGGGACCTCGGCCGGCGGGGCCCGCGCCAAGGCGGTGATCGCCTGGAATGCGAAGACCAACGAGGTGCGATCCGGCCAGATCGAAGCTGGCGACGGCTTCGACTACTGGCTGCTGAAGTTCGACGGGGTGAAGGGCAACAAGGATAGGGAGCTGACCGACCCGCAAGGCTATGGCGCGGTCGAAGAGGCCTATGCGCGGATGGCCGAAGCCGCTGGCGTCACCGTCGCCGAACATCGGCTGCTCGAGGAGGGCGGGCGGCGGCACTTCATGAGCAAGCGTTTCGACCGCACGCCCGGCGGCGGCAAGCTGCACATGCAGTCCCTGGCCGCACTGGCCCACTTCGACTTCAACGACCCCAACGCCTATTCCTATGAACAGGCGCTGTTCGTCATGCGCCGCCTCGGCCTGCCGATGCCGGCGATGGAAGAGCAGTTCCGGCGCATGGCCTTCAACATCGTCGCCCGCAACCAGGACGATCACGTCAAGAACATCGCCTTTCTGATGGATCGCACCGGCGGCTGGAGCCTGTCGCCGGCCTTCGACATGACCTGGAGCTACAATCCCGCCGGCCACTGGACCGCGCGCCACCAGATGTCGATGAACGGCAAGCGCGACGGGTTCCTGCCCGAAGATTTCGAAGCCTGCGCCCGCAGCGCCTCGCTGAGCCGAGGCCGCGTCAAAGCCATCCTGAACCAGGTCCGCGCCGCGGTCGCCGACTGGCCCAGCTTCGCCGAGGCCACAGGGGTCAATGGGACCCTGCGCCGCGCCATCGATCCAACCCTGCGAACGGGCATTTTCGCCTAGAGCGGGACAGCCCCGCCGCGAAGGCGGCCGGCGGCGCGGCGATGCTCGGCGCGCTCGGCGACGGCGCGGCCCAGGTCGTGGAGCCAGGCGGCGTGGTGGCCGATCGCGGCGTCGCCGCCGGCGGCGACCGCGGCGACCAGGGCCATGGCGTGGTGCTTGGCGAGCGCGTCGATCTGGTGCGGCTTCAGCCACAGGGCGCCCAGCATCGTGTCGCCGCCAGAAACGCGCAGGCTTGGGCCGGGCGGGCGCATCAGGCGGCGACCGTGGCGATCAGGGGCCGGATCAGGGCGACTTGGGCTTCGCTCAGGTCCCAGGCGGTCAGGCCGATCAGGTGACCGGGGGTCTCGTCTTCGGCGAGCCTGGACAGTTCGCCGCCCAGCCAGTCGTGCCAGGTCATCAGGAAGGCGTCGGGATCGGGCTTGGCGGCGGCGAAACCGCGCTTTGACTCGACCCAAGCGGCGAGCTTGGCGCGGATTGGGGTGTCGGTTTGCATCAACCGGATATTGCAATATGCAAACTTTGAAGTCAAGCAGCATATTGCATTATGCAACTTATCGCGAGAGCACGGCTTTGCGGTTCAGCTAAATCAGAGTCAGCTGGCGGCGCGGGCCAAGGCCCTGAGCATGGCCATGGCGTCGGAGCGCTTTTCCTCGGGGATCTCGGCCCAGGCGTCGAGCACGTCGGCGGGAATGTCGTTGGGGTTGTGCTCGAGGATCATGCCGGGGGTGGTCTTCAAGGCTGGGGCTAAACGCCGCAGCCATTTCGGCGACAGTTTACGGTCGCCAGACTCCAGCAGGCTGATGACCGAGCCTGTGGTCAGGGCCAGATCGGCGAGTTCCTTCTGCGTTAGCCGCCGGAACTCCCGCCAGGCCTTGAGATGGTTGTGGCGATGGCCTTCATCGTCCTGCATTTTCGCATATTGCAATATTGAAGCGTGGCCGTCTCTAGGCAAATTGCAATTATTTTCGCTTGCCATCCAGTTTGCGTTCTGCAAAGTTGTGGCCATGCGAACAAACCACGAACACGCCTTACAGGTCGGCGAGGAAGACGACCACTGCATGAGCCGCGACCTGCCGGCCGATGCGACGCCGGTCGCCTTTGTCGAGACCTGGCGCTGGCAATGTGTCTGGCCGATCGATCCGGTGGAGACGCCTGGCCACGCACGGATGTTGTGTTGCGGTGCGGCCGTTGCGCCCCGTTCGCCCTATTGCGCCAGCCACGCGGCCCGGGCGCGGCGCGAGACGCCGCCGATCCTGATCGAGCCGCCGGCCGTGGCACCGGTCATCCGCCGGTTCGCCGCATGAACGCCCGGCCCGGCCTCAACCACGTCGCCGAGCGCGCCGCCATCCTGGCCGACCGCAAGGCCGCCGCAAGGGCGCGGGGCATCGGTTTGCGCGCCGGCATGGCCGACCTGGCCCGAGAGGCGCTGCGCCAGCCGTTCCTGGCGGTGTGCGAACCGGAAACCAGGCGGGTGCTCGCCCGCGAATGCCTCGCCGCCGCCAGCGCCCTGGCGCTCGCCGAACTCGGCGCCACCGAAGCCGGCGCGGTGCTGCAGCGCGAAGCCCGCAAATGCTTCGACGGGCCGGAGCGGGGTGCACGGCCGAGCCTCGGTCACCCCTATCGCTCGGTGTTCATGGGTGGCCCGAACAAGTCGGGCCATGACGAATAAAAACAACCGTCATCCCCCGCTGGAGCGGCCCTGGCCGCGGAATGCGGGGACCCATGAACGCCGTCGTTCGCCGGTGGCCTGGGGCGTCCATGACGTCATTTTCTTCAAGCCAAGACGAGGTCAGTGCAGATGTCGCTCAGCAAACCCGTGTCAGTCACCACCCGTGCTCGTGGCCTCGCCCTGCCGGCCGAGGAGCGCGGCGTGCATTCGGCCGTGGCGGCCCTGTGGGAGCGGCATCAGCGAAATCTGAGTCACGTCAATCCGAAGACCCGGCAGAAGGCCTGGGACGCGATGGCGGCGATCGAGCGGGAGCTGGTCGAGACGCCGGATCGGGACTGGCGGCAGAAGGCGATCGCCGAGACCGTCGCCCTGGCCAGGGGCCGCGGCGAGGAGGTCGAGCCGGGCCGCGAGGGCATGCGGACGCGGATCCTGTCGCGCGGCGGCTTCGATGCGGCGCGGCGCAAGGGCTATCTCGACGGGTTGGCGGCATCGGCCCAGGAGCTGTGGGACATCGGCCAGCTCTATCAGGACTGTTTCGAGCGCGTCGAAGGCCTGAAGACGCCGGAGCGCACGGGCGGGACCGGCCGCGGGCGCTGCGGGCCGCAACACGCCCTGCTGCATTGCGCCGAGGTGCTGTCCATCCTGCGGAGCGGCCTCACCAGCGGCCAGGTGGTGGCGCTGGACCTGATCTGCGCGCTCGACCTTAGCATCAACCTGGCCGCCCTGGTCACCGGCCGCCACCGCCTGACCATGGCCGGGCGGCTGCGCGAGGGTTTGTGCGCCGCGCAGTGGAATTGGCGCGCCCGGCCGAAGGAGAGCGCCACGCCGTCGCGGCACACCCTGGCGCTGCGGCAGGCGGCGATCCTGGCGGCGCAGAAGTCGGTGGCTTAGAGACGGGTTGGAGCGGGTTGCGGGCGGACAACCGCTCCACACCGTTCGTCAACCCGCTCAGCCTGGCGTGATCTTTTCGACGCGAACGCTGTAGGCGCCGGTGGCGCCGGGCAGCAGCGACGACAGCAGCACGTGCCAGGCGCCGCTGCGATCGGCCTTGGTCTCGTTCTCGACATGGGCGACGCCGCTCGTCGGGTCGGGCGTTGAGCCCTGCGATTGGCTGTCGGGCTTGTTGTCGGGTCCAAGCACGATCATCACCGGCTGATAGCCATGCGCGTCATAGACGACGTTGAAGCTTTGGCCGGCCTGCACGTCGAAGCCGATGGTGTCGTAGTACTGGCCGGTGTTCAGCTTCTCGTCGCCTTCCGCCAGCGCCGCGCCGCCGGGCGC
>JBEPUW010000035.1:0-47733 GCA_041691315.1 Caulobacteraceae bacterium
GGCCGGCGCCGCGCTGGCTGCAACCGCGGGCGCGGCAGCGGCTGCGACGGGCGCGGCTGCCGGCGCGGCCGGGGCAGACACCGTTGGCGCCGGCGCTGCCGGAGCTGGCGTCGCGGCGGCCGGGAGCGGCTCGGATTTCGCGGCCGGCTTGGCGGGCGCCTTGCTCGGCTCGGCGGGCGGGGTCGCGATCTCGACTTCCGGGTCCACATCCGCGGCCTTGGCGGTGGTGGGCGGCGTCGCCGACTTGGGCCGCCGCGCGGCCGTCGCCGAGTCCGGGCTTTCCAGCGCCGCGATGGCCAGCGCCACTTCGCGTGCGACGCCCTTGACCTCGGTCTTGGCGGCGCGCAGCGCCCGATCGGCATCTTCCTTGGCGGCGCGGGCCGCTTCGTATTCCTGCGCCGCGGCGCTCATGATCAGGTGGGTGGCGCGCATCTCCATGACGCGCAGATGCTGTTCCTCGGCGCGGGTGAAGGTGGCCTGGGCGACCTGGGCGGCGTCGATGGTCTCGGCCTCGCGGGCCTGGGCCTCTTCGAGCGCTTCCTGCGCCCGGGCCAGCGCCTGTTGCTTCAGCCGCAGGCTCTCCTCGCGCCGCGCCAGCGCGCCGGTGAGTTCGCCAGGCGTTGCGCCGCCCTTCTCGACCACCTTCTCCTCGATGGTCTCGATCAGCCGGGTCCAGCCGCGATTGGGTTCGCGCTCGGTCCAGCCGTCCAGCGGCAGGCCGTTGACCCGGTCGTACGGGAAGGGCGGCTTGGGCAGGCCGACGATCACATTGATCAGCTTGTTGCTTTCCAGCCCCAGGCGCGCCTCGTCCTTGACGTGGTCGCTGTTCGACGAGCTGGGCGTCCACAGCACCACGATGCTGGCCAGCTCGACGATCTGGCGCTCCAGTTCCTGGTGCCAGTCGATGCTGCGCATGTCCTCGTCCCACCAGACGACGACGCCGACGGCGCGAAGGCCGCGGATGATCGCGTCAGCGAGCGCGCGGTCTGCGCGTGAATAGGATAAAAATACGCCCGACATCCCCGTCGCTTCCGTGGCCCCGCCGCGGAAGAGCGAGCCATCGCGCATCTTACCGGATAACGATGTTCCAGGACAAGCGGCGGCAGCGGCGCCAGTGCAAATTAGTCCTTTTGCAGTGTCTTAGATCAGAAGCGCCGCGTCGTTAACTATAGTTTCTCAGGCACAACACGGCGAAGGACTGGCCGGACTATGCGATCACCTTTGCCGCCGGTCGCAAGGTCATGCCCGCGGCGCCCAGCCCGTGCTTTCGGACAGCAATTCAGATGCGGGCGAGCCGATTGACGCGAGGGAATGCTGGCTTCTCTCGCCGATACAGTCATCGCGGCGGCAAGATGATCTTGGCCCCGAATTCGCGAACTGACAGTTGCGCGGGCGCATGTTAGGTCTCATTCCTCTGTCCAGGACGAGCGGAGGGCTCGCACCCGAAGACAACCGGAGCAGCAGGATGTCCGACAACGACGCCACCAAGACGCCGGCCGAAACCCCTGAGGGTGCGGCGGAAGCCCGTCACGCCGCCAAGGTCGGCGTGGAAGACCGGGGCCACATCGTCGGCACCGCCGCCGACCAGCCCGTCGACGGCATGATCGCCGACCTCGCCGACGGCGACGCGCACAAGCACAAGCACCCGAAGAAGAAATAACCACCGCGCGACCTTCGCCGTCCATCGGCGGAGGTCGTTGCTTTCCGCGATGTTGAGGACGGTCTAACCAGACCGACCTTTTTCCGGCAGCTCCGGCCCTGGCACGCCACGCAAGACCGCGCATGACGCCGACGCCAGCCAATATCGCCATCTGGGCGATCGCCGCCCTGGCGACCGCGGGCGTGCTGGTGCGGCCGTTCAATTGGCCGGAGGCGGTGTGGGCCGTCCTGGGCGCCACGGCCCTGCTGGGTTTCGGCCTGCTGCCGTTAGCCCAGGGCTTGCAGGCCGTGGGCAAGGGCCTCGACGTCTACCTCTTCCTGATCGGCATGATGCTGCTTTCCGAGACCGCCCGGCGCGAGGGCCTGTTCGACTGGGTCGCCGCCGTCGCGGTGAACCATGCCGACCGCTCTCCGCGGCGGCTGTTTATGCTCGTCTACGGCGTCGGCGTGGTGGTGACCGCCTTCCTCTCCAATGACGCGACGGCGGTAGTGCTGACGCCGGCTGTGTTCGCGGCGGCCAAAAAGGCCAAGGCCGATCCGTTGCCCTACCTCTTCATCTGCGCTTTCATCGCCAACGCCGCGAGTTTCGTCCTGCCGATCTCAAACCCGGCCAATCTGGTGCTCTATGGCGACCATGTCCCGCCGCTGGGGCGCTGGATGGCCAGCTTCGCCTTGCCGTCCTTGCTCTCGGTTGTGGCGACCTATGGCGTGTTGCGCTGGTCGCAGCGCGCCGCCCTGGCCGGAGAGTGCGATTGCGACGTCGAACAGCCGCCGCTCTCCGCCGGCGGCTGGACCGCGCTCGTTGGGCTGGTCCTCACCGCCACGGTGCTGCTCACCGTCTCGGCGCTCGACATCCAACTCGGCGCGCCGACCTGCGTGATGGGTTTGCTCACCACCGGTGTCGTGCTCATTCGCAGACGCGCGTCGCCACTTCCTGTGCTCAAAGGCGTCTCCTGGGCGGTGCTTCCGCTGGTCGCGGGTCTGTTCGTGATGGTCGAGGCGCTGAACCGTAGCGGCCTGACCAACGCCCTGGCCGCCCTGTTGCGCAGGGGCGCGATCGCCTCGGCAGATGGCGCCGCGGCCATCTCGGGCCTGGTGCTGGCGGTCGCGTCCAATCTGATGAACAACCTGCCCGCCGGTTTGATCGCGAGCACGACGCTGGTTCAGGCGCATGCGCCGCAGAAGGTCGTGGACTCGCTTCTGATCGGCGTCGATCTCGGCCCGAACCTGTCGATCACCGGTTCGCTCGCCACGATACTCTGGCTCACCGCGATCCGGCGCGAGGGCCAGGACGTGGGATTTGCGAAGTTCCTCAAGGTCGGCGTGCTGGTCATGCCACCCGCCCTGATGCTTGCGATCGGCGCGCGGTTGTTGGTCTAGCTCGCCTTTGGACCGCAGCAGATCGTCTGGGTTTCGCGGACCATGACCCGGTCGTATTCCTTCACATTATCGGCCAGCGCCTCATAGGGGACCAGGTCCGGGTGCAGGCGCCTCAGATTGTCCCTGGACGGAAGGGTGGTCGAGCGCCAGCCGTCCATGCGCCGCTCGGTGTTCCAGCGCTCGTGTTCCAGTTCGGCCAGCTTTTCGCAATCTTCATCGGTGGCGAACAGGCAGCTGCCGGCGGCCAGCTTCGGCGGCCCGGCCAGGCCGACCCAAAGGGCCGGATCGATGCCGGCGCTGGCCAGTTTGGCCGGGATGTGGGCGACGGCGTCGCGGTTCGACTGGCGGAAGGACTCATCCAGCTCATCCCACGGCCGCGCCGAGCGGTTCTTGGGATCGTCCCGCTCTTCCTGCGGCAGGGCGGCGCGATAGGCGGCGCTGAAGGCGCGCGCGGCGCTGTCGGGGGTGTTGGACAGGAACTCGCTGGCCTCGATCACCGATTCCAGATCGCCGAATGCGGTGAGCGCGTTCAGGCCCTGGAAGGCGCCGGCGGTGTGTTCCAGGGTCTCCGACTCGCGCAGGCGCACGAAGATCTTCGGCTGGCCGATATCCACCGCCCGCAACAGCGATTGCAGCATACCGGCGGTGCTCAGCGCCTCGGCGTCGAGGTGCAGGCAGACATAGGCCGCGGTCACCGGGCCGGCCTCGGCCAGGGCCAGGCCCAGCCGGTTGGCATCCGGCGCGACGCCCTGGCTGCCGAACCGGCCCTCGATGAAGGTGAAATGGGCGCAGGCGTCGATCTCCGGCGCGCGCACCCGCAAAACCCCCTCCAGCGCCTTGGCGTTGGGATCGATCACCGTGATGCTGGGCAGGCCGAGATAGGTGGTGCGGCAGTTGACGATGATGTCGCTGGCGATGGCCTGGCCGTGCTGTCCGAAGCCGACGATCAGGGCGTGGATGCGCTTGTGGCCCACCTCCCTGGCGATCACGAACGGCGGATGGTCGATGCATAAGGCGCGCGCCGCGACCTCGGCCACCGATAGCACCCGGGTCCGCGCCTCGTTCAGCGTCTTTGCCGCGTCCTCGGCCAGCCGGACGTCGCGCATCAAAACGGTGATGAAGGCGTCGGGCGCCACCAACCGGGCGGCCCGGGTCAGGACCAGGGCGTCGGCGTCGTCCTCCTCGGCCAGCAGGATGTGATCCGGCCCCTTGGCGTACTGGGCGATGATGGCGGCGTGGTCCTCCAGCGGCCAGGGCAGTGCAAAGGCCCTGGCCGAGGCGGCGTTCAGGATCGGCGCGCCCAGCCAGATCACGCTCTTGCCGGCGCGCTGCGCCGCTTCGAAGCCGCGCGAGGCGATGCCTTCGCCGCCAACGATGATCACGCGCTGGCGCATCCATCGCGCCGCGGCGTGGGTCGCCCGGGCCTGCAGCAGCGCGAAGATGGTGAGGAAGAAGGTGGCGGAAAGGGTGGCGAAGCCGGTCCACACGGCGACGCCGAAGCGCCAGTCGACGGCCCCGGGCGGCTTGGCTTCGTAAAATCCATTGGCGGTGTCGAACAGGCCGGTGGTGCGGAACAGCGCATCGGCAAACCGATAGCCCCGGTCCTCCCAGCCCCACACCCCCAGCGCCACGGTGGCCACGGCCAGCACCGGGATCGCCCAGGCCGGGTTGATCGCCAGCCCCCGGCGTCTGGTCACCCGTTTCGAGCTCACGCGCGCCCCGTCCGCGCCGCCGTTCGGCTGACGAGCCGCGAATCGACAGTCGGAAGTCTTGGCCAGCCCATGATGGTTGGCTTTTACAACGCGCCGGCCGTCTCGGAAATGTCTAAGCTTTGCCGAGCCGCTGCGGCGCCGCCCCTTGATCGAACCATGAGCCACAGCTAGGTGCTTGGGCTCCGGCGCTCGATGCAAGGCGCCCAACCGATGCGGGAGACGTCCGCGGCGGCAACCGGGTCGATCTGCGCTACGGACTGGCCCACAATCTTCTAGAACGCGGAAAACGTCTGACGCATGCACATTCTCCACAAACAGCGATGTCGGGTTTGCGGTTGTGCGACGTTGACCCCGGTGATCGACCTCGACCCTCAGTACCTGCAAGGCTCGTTCGTAAAGCCGTCCCACCCGGAGCCGCCGCTTCGCAAAATCCCCACGCGACTCGTGCGATGCGATGTCTCGCAAGACGAGAATGCCTGCGGCCTACTCCAACTCGCCCACTCGATCCCGCCGGACATCCTCTACGCCAACTATTGGTACCGATCAGGCACCAACCAGACCATGCGCGACCATCTGGCCGAGGTGATGGCCTCGGTGCAGGCGATCGTGAAGCCGATCCAGCGCCGGGCCTTGGACATCGGCTGCAACGACGGCACCGGCCTTGGCTACATCTCCGCCGACTACGAGCGATGGGGGGTCGATCCATCGGACATCGCCAGCGAGATCAAGGCGCCGATCAATCTCATCAACACCGTCTTTCCATCGGACGAGACCAGCCACCGTCTGCAGGGACTCAAGTTCGATTTCGTGACCTCGGTTGCGATGTACTACGATCTGGAAGACCCGGTTGGCTTCGCGCGGGAGATCGCCGGCTTACTGGACGACAAAGGCGTTTGGGCGCTCGAGATGTCCTACATGCCGCTAATGCTGGTGATGAATTCCTTCGACACCATCTGTCACGAGCACCTCGAATACTACAGCCTGTCTGTGCTCAATAAGATCATGGAGAAGGCCGGCCTCCGGGTTTTCCGTGTTGACATCAACGACATCAACGGTGGCAGCATCCGCTGCTATGTCTGCAAGCAGGATTGTTTCGACTACGACCGGGCGGAGTGGCGTGAGCTGATCCAGCGCCTGCAGGTCAAGGAATTCGAGATGGCGCTCGATACCGACGAGCCTTATCTGGCCTTCCAGCATCGCATCAAGGCGCTTCGCGAGGAGATGACGGCCTTGCTTGAGCGCGTTCAGGCCAAAGGAGAGACGGTCCACATCTATGGCGCCTCCACCAAGGGTAACGTCCTGTTGCAATGGTACGGCATCGATTCAAGCCGGATCGCCTACGCCGCCGACCGCAACCCTGAGAAGGTCGGCGCGACTACACTCGGCACCGGCATCAAGATCATCTCGGAGGAGGAGTCGCGGCGGATGAAGCCCGACTACTACCTGGTGCTGCCGTGGCACTTCAAACGGGAGTTCCTGGAGCGCGAAAGAGCGACGATTATGCAGGGCACGAAGATGATCTTCCCGTTGCCAACGGTCGAAGTGGTGGACGCGAACAACATCGACGATTGTATCGGCGCCGAGGAGACGGCCGGCCAGCTGCTGGAATCGCTGCTCGGCTGATGGCTCGGGCGTCCACGCAGCGGAGATCGCGGTGACGACAGCCCTGATTCTCGGCAGTAATGGACAGGATGGTTCCTATCTGGCCGATGTCCTGCTAGACCGCGGGCACGATGTGGTCGGCGTCGCCAGGCAAGCGCAGTCGCGTTGGGTGAGCCATCCCCGGTTCCGTCACGTGCAACTCGATGTCGGCGATGCCGAGGCGTTGGCGCACCTCCTCGGCGAGCTTAATCCCGATCGCATCTATGCGCTGGCCGCCGTGCACGGATCGTCGGGCTTCAGCTACGAGCCGATTTGGGGCGCCGCGCTCGATGTGAATCTCAAGAGTATCCACACTTGCCTTGAGTACCTCCGAACTCGGAATCCGGTCGGCCGTATGTTCATGGCGAGTTCGTTGAAGGCGTTTGGCGACGCGCCCCCTGCGGTGATCGACGAGTCCACGCCCCGCGTCTCATCATGCCTCTATGGCATCACCAAAAACGCCGCTGCCGACCTGATCGCCTATTACCGCGCGCATCACGGCGTATGGGCTTCTGTCGGCTGGCTATTCAACCACGACTCGCCCCGACGCCCCGGCGACTATTTTCTTCCGCGTCTGGCAGGCCAGTTGGCGGCGTATCTGCGCGATGGGCAGGCGGGCGAGCCATTGGCGACCCTCGACTTTTGGTGCGACTGGGGCTCGAGTCTTGAGTTTATGACCGCCGCGGCCTCTCTTCTCGAACTCGACAATCCCTATGACGTGGTAGTGGCCTCGGGCGCGCCGATACATGCCGTGAAGCTGGCAGCCGCTCTTTCCGAAGCCGCAGGCATCGAAGCCAGGAGTTGGGTGAAAACACGTGCCGAGATATCGCCCGACTCCGGTCTCATCGATCCCCCTTACCGCGCCAGGCTCGACCGGTTGCGCCAGCTGACCCCGGCGCCAGCGAGCGACGGATTGGATGTCGCGCTTTGGATTCTACGCGAACGCCATGGTGTCGATCTGCAAAGGCCCGCTGGCTACGACTAGACGTGACCCTGGAGCAGGCGCGGTGACTGGATGGCGCTCTGCGCCGGTTCTCGCGAGGCCTGTTCGAGCTTAGCGCGAAAGGCTTCCGCCCGTTTGCGGCTCTTAGTGAAGACCCAGCTCGGATCCTGCTGAAAACCTGGCAAGATCCTGGATCCGCCGAAATTGATCAGCTCTGCCGTCCAGCCGTAACGGGCTGCCGTGTGCTCCAACGACTGTGCGGCGTCCAAATAGAGGTTCCTTGCCAGGAGCTCGCTTGTGATCATCGAGAAATAGTAGCCGAAGGTTAGCGGCATGACGCCGTTGAAACGCGTCAACGCCACCTCGCCGCCTTCACGGCACGCCACCGCGATGCATTCCGCGATGGACCGGGGATCCTTATGGGTGAGTTCGATGACCGGCGGCCGGTCGATCCCAAAGTATTCGAAGTCGTGCGCAAAGGAGGCAAAGACAGACGTGCCCTCCGACAGGATCAGGATCATCGGTAGCGCGCGCGAGGCGCTCGACGAGGCCGCGACGGTCCCACCGCTTCCGCAGCCGACGAACAGTGTGCAGTGGTGTGTCAGGTGGGCGACCTCGCGAAGCGACAGGCTTGAGACCTGCTGGGAACGGGCGTCGCGCAACATCATGGGCAAGTGGGTCGAAAAGATCACCGTCGCGTTCGGCAGCCGCGCGTAGAGCTGTTCGGCGATGTCCTGAGCAATGTCAGGAGTGATGAAGGATTGTCCGCTCTTAGAACTGCATTCGAACAGAATGCGATGCTGCCGCTCGCCAATACCGCTCTGGCGCACATAGGATTCGACGCGATCGATCTCCTCGGGCGTCAGATTGATGACGTTTTCAATGGGGACCGTGATTGGTTTACCGTACGCACGCAAGATGCTCGGCCTGACCGTCCCATCGAAGTTCTGAAAGTTGTTCGGCCAGATCTGCGACAGAAGAACATAGTCGAACTCGTGACGGACGTAGTCGCGCAGCGCCTCTCGCTCGAATATCGACCATGCCTGGGCATGTACGTTCCAATCGACGATCGGCAGTTCCCAGACGTGGTCAATATGCGGATTGTTCCGCAGCAACGACGAGCACTGGGATGAGATCGCCCAGGTTATGTGGGCAGACGGATGATCGTGGCGCAGCTGCCGCGCCAGGATGGTGGCGTACAGACAGTCGCCGTTCGCCCCGAGTTGGCCCAGCAAGATTCTTTTCACTGACGACTCCGGCGGCGCTGCTCGGCATCGAAGCCAAGGCTTTATTAATTATGGCTTTTTTCTTCGATCAAGTTGCTGTTCAGGATGTCGTTTATCTGCCGCTTGGCGATGGACCGGGAGTCGTTGGACAGGTACGCCGTGCGCGCCAGTTCGACGAACTCGGCCCCGAATTCCTTGCGCTTCTCATGCTCCCGCACTAGGTCCTCGACCCGCCAGATGGTTTGATTGACCTCTTTCAGTTGGGATCGAAGCGACTTGATCTCGTCAGTGTCCTCGATGGCCTTCTGGCACACCTCGGACAGGTAGTCGTATTCGAACCTGATATTGGCGATCTTCGCCTCGTCCCGAATATTCTCGAGCTTGATTTCAAGGATGGTCAGCTTGTCGATCAGTTCGCCTGGCGAAATCTCGACCTCGATCGCACTACCCATCCTAAAAATGCTCGTCCTCGATTTTCTACGTTCGCCGGGGGCACGGTCAGCCCGCCATGGCGGACAGCCACTCAGGCGAATATGGCGCAGCGATATCCGCCAGGCAAATCGTCTGGCCGTTAGAGATATCGATCACCGGCATGTGCTTTATGAGGTCGAAGCGCGCGAGGCCGCCTGTGAACGTCAGCCGTCCCTCGGCATCTCGGCTGTCGCGATGGCGCGATGGATAGGCGCGGCAATTGCCGATCAGGGACAAGATCGGCGTGCACAGATCGTTGCGGACGAAGAAGGCGTTGATACCGTTGGAACAGGTTCCGACGAAGGTGTAACCCTTCTCGGCGGCTAGGCGGCGGATGGCGGCGATCGAGGCGCCGAAATAGAGACCGCTATGATGGCTTCTCAAACGGGCGAACCCTGGATCGTAGGGCACGACCACCGGCGTAGTATCACCAAGGATCGGGTTGTATTCGCAGATCACGATCGCCGGATCGACGCAGTCGATGGCCTTCCACACCCAATAGTCGTTGCCGTCAATGTCGATGGACAGGATGCCGAGGGGGCCGGCGAAACCAGCGCTGAAGATGAGTTGGTTGATGTTTTCCGCAGTGATGAAGGCGGGCGCGGCTGTCAGGTCGTACATCCAGAACAAGCGGTCGGCGCGGACGCTCTCGATGTTGGCCATGGCACCGTCGAAAATCAGGCCCTTCCAGTTCCGATTCTGCAGAAGAAAGCGGCAATTGGCTTCCCTGAAATCCTCGACGCCGAACTCCACGAACCGATGGTTCGGCGTCTCCACGTGCGAGACCAGCCAATCAACGATTCCATCTTCCCCCCACTGCGAGAAGACGCGGAATTCGACGTCTTGGAGGTCGTTGATTGGTGTGTTGCGTGGCAGTTGCCTGGCGGCGATGCGCCCGCTCAATAACAGGGATCGCTCGCTGAAATCGGCGAATGACACGTGATCCGTTCCTTCCGGTCGCACGATCCTGAACAGGCTCGTCGTTGATAGGTGATCTTTGAGGCCGGTGAAAGCGTCAGGCGGCTACGCCAGACACCGTCGAAAGGCGCGTGCCGAGCCTGCCGGCTTCCACTAAGAACGGCTGATTGCACGCCTTTCGCTTTGCCGGAGCAGTTCGTTCATGACCACGGTTCACGAGGCTTTCGCCTTGATCCTCGAAGCGCTCGAGGCCGGCGACGTGGCCAGAGCCGGCGCTATCGGCCAGCAGATTCAGCCGAATCTGCCCGATCACCCGGATTTGCTCCAACTGCTGGCGGTGGTCGCCGAGCGCCAGGGCAATCCGGCTCGGGCCATGGCCTGGCGCCGCAGGGCCATCGCCAACACCGCCGCACGAAGGGCCGCATTGTTGCGCTCCATGGGCGCGGTTGGCGAGGCGCGGGGGCTCTATGAGGAAGCCTTGAAGGTCGACACCTACAATGTCGTCGCCTGCAACGCGCTCGGCGACCTCAACAAGGTCCCGACGCCCTTCGACCCCGAGGCGCATCGTTTCGGCAAGCCGCCTCTGGACCTGTTCGATACCAAACTCGGAAAGTACTTCCTGCCGTCCGATGCCCCCAATGACGTCATCATCTGGCGCATGAAGGCTGGCCAAGTGTTCGAGGCTGAGGTCATCGAAGGGCTCAGGCCCTACGTCAGGGACGGAAGCGCGGTGGTCGATGTCGGCGCCAACCTCGGCCAGATGACCTTGCTGTTTTCGGAAATGGTCGGCCAGTCTGGCAAGGTCTATTCCGTCGAGGCCGACGAATACATCTACTCGATCCTATGCAAGAACGTGGCGATCAACGGCCGATCCAACGTCAATGCGATCCACGCGGCCGCTTATGATACCTGCGGCGACACGGTCTTTTATCCGGTTCAGGATTTCGAGCGGTTCGGCAGCTACGGGTCCTACGGTATCGAGCCAGGCGCGACCGACGGCCGCGCCGTCGCCACCATCACAATCGACAGCCTCAAGATCGACCATCCGATCAGCCTGATTAAGGTCGATATCCAGGGCTCGGACCTGTTCGCCATGCGGGGCGCGCGCGCGACGATCGAAAAGCATCGCCCCGCGATCATTTTCGAGTTCGAGCAGCAGTTCCAGGAGAAGTTTGGAACCTCATTCCAGGACTACATGGATTTCGTTCAATCTATAAACTATCGCGTCGACAAGACGATTAACGGGATCAACTACTTGGTCGTGCCGCAGTGATGCGCGTGGACTGAGCTTACTGTGGCCGTCCACTGATCACGGCATAGAGGAGATAGAGCTGTATCTTGTCGTCGTCACCAAGCTGGTTGAGAAATTCAGCCTTCTGCCGGTCGGCCTCCATCCGGTCATAGCCGGAGCCGCCGATGCGGTGGTGGATCTTCACCGCCATGTCGCGGAAGACGCGCAGGTTGTTGGCGTGGGCATGGGCGATGGCGGCCCAGTCGATCCCCCAGCCCAGCGGGGTGATCGAATAGTCCAGCGTCCGCAGGAATTCGACGATCGGCCGGCTCAGCGCCCAGACGATGCAGTCGGTCTGCACCACGCCGATCAGGGTCGGATCGCTGGTGTTGAAGAGCTGCACCCGGGTATTGGGCCAGGTTGTGCCGTCGATGTCGGGCGTCCAGATGGCCAGTTTCGGCAGCGCCTGATAGCGGCTGGCGCACTGGGCGGCGAGGGCCGGCCAGGACGCGGTGGCGGTGTCGGCGGCGATCTGCAGAAGCACGTCCCCATCGAAGATCTCGATGGTCTTTTCAAACTGCCGGCCGAAATAGGCGCTGTTGTCGAGCACCACGACGTCGAGTTCGGGCTCATGCTCCAGCGGCGTGTCGGTGCAAGCGATCACCGACACCTTGTGGATGTCGGGGGCCAGGGCGCGGGCGATCTCGAACGCGTTGGCGTGCACCGCGGGCCACGAGTAGACGATGGCGTGAACTTTTGCGGGGCCGTCCATGTCGCTTCGGATCACGCAGCCGCGACGCGCGCGATGGAAATCTCGCGCCCGTGGGCTTGGTCGTCAGCGCGCTCTTTCGGCATCCGGGCATCCTGGGTGGGTGGACGTCGAGGCCAATAGCCTCCGCCGCGCGACGGGGCAACCAGGTGTGGCGCTGGTGGTCGCCTTCACAGGCCCGCAGCCAGGGCCAGCGAGGCTGCCACAACCGGGGTCTGGGCGGCCGCGCGGTCCAGCCAGGCCAGGCCCTTGGCTAGTTCGGCGGCGTGTTCGGTACGCGCCTGGTTCAGCACCTGACGGCGCAGATTGGCGTCGTAGGCGTGCTCGGGGCCTTTGGAATAGCGGGCGAAGAGGGGGCTGAGCAGCATGGCCTGGAGGTCGGCTTCGGACGCTTGGCCGTGCAGGTGGGCCAGGGCCGCGGAAAGGCCGGCGGCCGGGTCGCCAAGCAAGCGCTCGAAGTCGAGCCAAAGCACGCGGTCCGGAGCTTGCGTCGCCGCCTCGGCCAGGCCGGCCATTTCGCAGGCCCAGCTCATCGCCACCAGCTCGCCCTCGGACATCTGGTAGAGGCGCCAGGGGCTGGCGCCGATCCGCCGGTGCAGCCGGCGCAGGCGCGACTGGGCGGTGGCCTGAAGCTCCTGCCGCGAGGCCGGGCCGCCCAATATGGTGGCCATATA
This sequence comes from Caulobacteraceae bacterium, assembly GCA_041691315.1. Taxonomy (GTDB): domain Bacteria; phylum Pseudomonadota; class Alphaproteobacteria; order Caulobacterales; family Caulobacteraceae; genus Poindextera. The sequence continues at coordinate 12,625 of JBEPUW010000035.1, forward strand.
GACCTCGGGGGCTGTGGTCATGGCGATGGCGCGCGCGGCGGGCGAGCGGGCCATCAGGTCGGCCGCCATCTCGCTGACCAGGCTGGTCGCCTTCAGCAGCGTCTTCTGGGCGGGGTCGTAGGTGCGCGCCCACAGCCGGGAGAAGACCTCGACGTGCTGGTCAAAGGTCTCCTGGCTCCAGGGGCTTTCCGGGGTCGGCATATCGAACGCCACCTGGGCCAGCAGCCTGAGGATCGCCGGCTCGCGCAGCGAGAATATGCGCGGACTGAGGCCCAGGAGCCGCGCCAGCAGGGTCGAGCCGACATGGCCGATGTGGAAGATGTAGTCGCTCTCGCCCTCCAGCCGCCCGGCCAGCGCCGCCACCGGCGCCCACTGCGCCCAGCCGCCCTCGTCGCCCTGGAGCGCGACCCGCTGGTCGAGGAAGCTCGCCTCGGCGTAGCGGGCCTGGCTCAGCCGCACGAAATAGACGCTGTCCTGGAAGACGTTGAACGCCAGCGGATAGAGATCGGGATTGGCGCGCAGTTCCGATCCGATCAGGTCCATGCGTCGCCTGACATGCTCATTCCGCCTCGCCCCACATGCGGCGCAGGTTGTTGCGCACATATTCCAGCCGGGTGCGGTTGTCCCAGCTCATCTTCAGGCCTTCCAGCGCGGCGACCTCGTTCAGCTGATAGAGCAGTTCGCGCTGCACGCCGTCGGGGATCATGCTCTCGATGAAGGTCAGGCCGACCAGCCGCTCGCCGCCGGTCACCGGCTTGACCTCGTGCAGGGTGTTGGACGGATAGACCACCGCCGAGCCGGCCTTGCCCTTGAAGTCGACGGATTTGGCGCCCAGCCGGATGGACAGCTCGCCGCCCTCGTAGGTGTCCGGCGCGCCGATGAAGAGGGTGCACGACAGGTCCGAGCGCAGCGGCCGCGCGCCCACCGGCAGGAAGGCCGCGTCGGAATGGGCGCCGTAGTGCATGCCCGGCTGATACTTGGCCAGGATCGGCGGCGCCAGCACGCGCGGAAAGGCGAAATTGCGGAAATCCTCGATGCGGAACAGCGCCCCGGCCATGAGTTTAGCCGCCTCTTCGACGCGCGCTTCGCCGGGATCGATCTGCAGGTTCTTCTTCACCTCCGAATGCGGATTGGACACCCGCCCGTCGACGAACCGCGACGCCGCCGAGATCGCCCGCAGCCGCGCGAGCTCGTCGGGGCTCAAGACGTCGTCAAGTTCCAGAAACATCCGCCATCCAATCTTCGTGGGGCGGACGCTAACAACCGCCGGAGCCGGCGGCAACCGAGGCCGGCCTGACCACGAGGCCGCTCGCTTTTAGTCCGTCATCGCCCGACTTGTTCGGGCGACCCATGGAACACCAAGCGTGGCCTTTGCGGCCGCGGACGAGCCGCAGCCCGCGTTACGACCCGCACCCAGCCCTGAGAGGATCGTGTTCATGGGTGGCCCGAACGAGTCGGGCCATGACGGGGAAATTATCCCCGGTCCCGCACGACGTCGAAGGCTATGCTCAGCCGGGGCTCGTCGCCGGTGAAGGGGACGGTGCCGTGCCACATGTAGGCCGGGAAGAGGACCAGCTTGCCGGGTTCGGGTTTGACGAAATGCTGGGGCGGCAGCTTCGGACTGGTCGGAATGCCGGGCTCGCCGAAGGCGATCCAGGCTTCGTGGCCCCGGTCGACGGTCTTCGGCAGCGCGATGTAGCAGGCCGAGGAGATCCAGCCCAACGGATGCAGGTGGTTGGCGTGATAGCCGTTTGGCCGCAGGCGCACCGACCAGACGCCGTTGAAACGCCAGGCGCCGGTCTCGCCGATGGCGGCGATGTGACGGCGGATCGGGCCGTCTATGGCCTTGAAGAAGGCCTTGATCGCCGGATCGTCGACCCGGTCGAGGTTCTGGGTGGTTTGGGCGCCGCCGCGCAGCGACTGGCCGATCGGGTGGGCGCGCAGCCGGTGTACGGCCGCCAGGCTCTGCGTCAGGTCGGCCAGATAGGCCTGGAGGCTGGACCAGCCGGGCGGGGTGTCGATGGTCCATTCGCGCACCAAGCGGGCATAGTCGTAGAGTTCGCCATAGCGCGGGTCGCCGAGCAGCCGCCAGGCCGTCGCCTGCAGGGCTACGGCCTGCTGGTCGAAGGGCGCGGCTTCGCGCAAGGCGGCGGCATGGGTCGAGGCCAGATCGGCGCGGCCCAGCGCCAGATTGGCCTGGCAGAGCGCGGCGAGCGCCAACGCATCGTCGGGCGCCCGGGCATGGGCGCGGCTGGCGTGGGCCAGAGCGGAAGCCGGGTCGCTCTCCAGGCGCAGCTGGGCGGCGGCGATGTCGAGCCGGGGATCGGGCAGGCCTTCGCCAAGGCCCCCGTCGAGCACGCCATAGGCCGCCTTGGGGTCGCCGGCGTATTCGAGCAGCTTGGCCGCGGCCAGCCTGAGCGGCACGTCGCCGGGATTGGCTGCGATAGCGGCATCGAGCGCCGCGCGCGCCTCGGGCAGGCTCTCGCTGCGCATCCAGACCAGCTGGGCCAGGTCGCGGTGCGCGTCGGCATAGGCCGGGCGCCGCGCGATCGACTGGCGAAACGCGGCTTCCGCCTCCTCGAAGCGGCCAAGACCCTGCAGCGCGCGGGCCAGCACCAGCCAAGTCTCGGGCGCGTCGAGGCCCTTGGCGAAGGCGCGGCGGGCGGCGGCCTCGCTCTGCGCGAACTGGTGGTTGTCGCCGAACGCCCCGGCCAGATTATGCTCTGCGACGCCGCTTTGCGGCGCGGCCTCGGTGAGGCGCGTATAGACGGCGATCGCGCCGTCCAGCCGCCCGTTCGCCTGCAAGGCCGCGCCCTGGGCCGACAACGCGGCGATGTCGATGACGGTGTCGGCCACGTTAGAGCCAGGAACAATATGCTGCTGACACGTTAGCGTCCGCAAAATACCGCTCATCCCCGCGAAAGCGGGGACCCAGGCGTTTTTGGTTGAAAACCCGCAGGGCTAGAAAGAGGGACCGCCAAGTTCGCCAAAGACGCCAAGAAGAGCGCCCTTCTTGGCGAACTTGGCGTCCTTGGCGGTAAAAAACCTGGGTCCCCGCTTTCGCGGGGATGAGCGGAGTGAAAATCATCGGCTCTGGCCTCATGGCAAGGTGAATTTTCTCCCGGCGAAAGCGAGCATTAGAGTTCGCCTCCCGCCGGTCCGGAGCCGTTGAACCGGTCCATCGCCGACATCATCGCGGTGATCGTCTGGCGTTCCTCCGCGTCCAGGCGCGGATTCCACACGTCGCAGATCAGGATGGTGCGCGGCTGGTCGCTGTCGTTCCAGGCCTCATGCTCGATGGTGTCGTCGAAGACCCAGGCCTCGCCCTCGCGCCAGGCCCGAGTCTCGGAACCGACGCGAAAGCCGCAGCCCTCCGGGACGATCAGCGGCAGGTGCATGACCAGCCGGGTGTTGGCGATGCCGGTATGCGGCGGGATGCGGGTCCTGGGCTGCAGCACCGAGAACATCGCCGCCGGCGAGCGGCCCTGGACGTGCGGCTGTGGCAGGCGGGCGATGGCGGCCATGGTCTTCGGCGCGCGCGCCGCGTTCCAGGTCACCTCGCGGCCGTCGTAAAAGAGGTGGAAGGCGCCCCAGCGCGGCGAGCGGTTCAGCTCCGCCCACTGGTCCAGCGGCGTGCCCTCCGGGTAGTTGACGTAGGGCTGCAGATCGTCGCCGTCCTCGCGCAGGATCTCGATAAGCTCGGCGCGGATGTCGCCGGTGGCGGCCTCCAGCTCGGCCAGCCAGGGGAAGTCGGCCCGGTCGTGGAACTCGATCTCGGGCAGGCCCGGATAGTGAAACTGCACCGGTTCCTGGTGATAGACCCGCCGCTTGCCGACGATGCGCTCGGCAAAGGCCTTGGCGCGGCGCTGGCTTGAGCCGGCCTCGCGGCCGACCTCCGCCTTCAACGTCGCCTCAAGCGCGTCGATGTGGCGGCCGTGCAGCTCACGCGCATGGGCGACAGCGCCGCGCAGACCGGGGTTGAGCCGCTCATCGGGCGGCGCCTGGGTCAGGGCGACGCCATAGGCGATGGCCGCCAGCCGGGCGTGGCCCAGGCGCTCGATCAGCGAGGCCTTCATCAGCAGCGCCACGAAGTCCCGCGGATCGACGCGCAGTGCCGCCTCGACCGCCGCGGCGGCCGCCTCATGATCGCCAAGGCCGCGACAGCAACCGGCCAGGCTCATCCACAGGCCGACGTCGCCGGGCTCGAGCCGCACCGCCTGTTCGAGTCTCGCGCGGGAACCCCGCAGGTCGCCGCGGACCGCGGCCGCATCGGCGGCGGCCCGCAAGGTCGCGACGGTCTCCTGCGGGGATGAGGCCTGGTCGCTCATCAGTCGGCCGGATAGCCGAACTTCTCGACCCAGGGGGCCAGCAGTGGCATGACCGGCACGAGCTGCTCGGCATAGGCGCGCCACTGGCCGACGCCTTCGCTGTAGAGGCCGCGCTCGACCTGCCGCGCGCTGGGGGTGCGGATCTTGCGGGCCCGCGCGGTCCGGGCGAAGTCGAGCATGGCGTCGTTCCATTCGATGCCGATGAAGCCGCAGACGCTCTCCACCTCGCGGCGAAGGTCATCGACCAGCCCTTCGTAGCGGACGTACTGAAAGGGCAGGGCGAGCTTGACCTTGTACAGCTCCACGAGCCGCATCACCGCGTCATAATAGGCGGCGGCGCCCTCCAGGGTGGCCAGCTGGTACATGGCCGCGTTCATGCCGAAGCGGCGGCGAAAGCCGCTCAGCACCACGTCGCGCGGATCGCGCAGCGCGAACAGCACCTTGGCGTCCGGGAACAGCTTGGCGATCAGCGGCAGGCGGACGGAATTCAGCGGGTGCTTGTCGACGAAGACCTTGCCGGCGACGTCGGGCACGTACTGGCTGACGCCGCGCCAATAGGCGTCGCGGTAATGCGTCGCGGCCGCCGCATCGAGGCTGGCCAGCCGATCGAGCTTGGGATCGGAGGCGAACAGGTCGCGGGTCGAGTCGATCAGCACCTCGCGTTCGTCCAGAGCCGCCACGTCCGGATGGCTGGCCAGGATTTGCTCGAGCAAGGTGGTGCCGGAACGCGGGAAGCCGGTGAAGAAGATGTGGGCTCGCGGATCGCCTGGGCGCGGCGGCGCGGCGGCGGGACCGGACCTCCAATCGGCCGGATCGGCGGCTTCGAAGCGACGGGTGAGCCAGCGCGCCATCTCCAGCGCGCCGGGATTGTCGCCGCCATACTGTTTGGCGTGCAGCTGTTGCACCTCCAGGCCCGCCGCCCGGTAGGCCTCGAATGCCTCAGCCGCGCGCCCCTGTTCATGCAAGGCGTCGCCCTTCAGACTCAGCGCCTTAGACCGAACGGCGGTGGCGAGCCCAGGCGTCGCCAACACACGATCAATTCGAGGCTCCGCCGAGGCCGCGGCGCCGCGGCCGGTTTCGATCTCAGCCAAAACCAGAGCGGCGACCTCCTGACTCGGGTTCAACGCCAGGGAACGCTCGGCGAGCGCCTGCGCATCGTCGACGGCGTTGCGGCGCATGGCCAGCGACGCCAGGCCGGCGAAGGCTTCTGAATAGTCGGGATGAATCGCAATGGCGCGCTGGTAGTGCGCCTCCGCCTGCTCATAGTCGCCCAACAGCGCCAGGACGTCTGCCTTGTTGAGGTGGGACTGTGGCAGTGCGGGTTCGATTGAAAGAGCCGCATCATAGACCTTCGTCGCCTCCGCGGTCCGATTCTGCAGGACCAGGCACAGACCGATGGCATTGAGTATGAGCACATCCCGGGGCGCCAGGTCGTAGGCCTGCTCAAGCGCCGAGAGCGCTTCCGCATAGCGGCCCTGACTCTCGAGATCATGGGCCATGAGATTGTAAAATAGGGGGTCCTTCAGTCCAGCTTCAACGGCGCGCCTGGCCAATGTGACGGCGCGTGGGATGTCCGCCGCGGCGACGGCGGCGTTGACCTGACGCAGTGTCTCTGCGTTGGCGGCCTGGTCGCGAACATTGCCGTCAGGGGTCGACATCGCCTGGTCTTGATCCTCGTCAAATCGGGGGCTTCATCATAGCCGATCGTGCGGCGTCGTGCAGTCGCGACCGTTCAGTTGGCTGAATATCCGAAGCGTGTGGCCCAGGGCGCCAGGATCGGCAGGACGGGGGCAAGCTGGTCGCGATAGCGCCGCCATTGGCCGACGCCTTCGCGATAGAGGCCGCGCGCCACCTGGATCGAACTGGGCGTCGCCGTCGAGCGGTCGTCCAGCGTGGCCGCGAAGTCGCGCATCTCGGCGCGCCAGGCCAGGCCGATGAAGTCGCAGATCGCGCGGGTCTGGCCGTCGAAATCCTCGACCAGGTCCTCGTAGCGATGGGTGTGTAGATCCAGGCTCAGCTTGGCGCGATAGAGGTCGGCCAGCCGCATCACGCCGTCATAGAAACGGGCGGCTCCCTCGACCGTAAGAAACTCGTACATCGAGGCGTTCATGCGGAAGCGCTGACGAAAACAACTCAGCACCACGTCACGTGGGTCGCGCAGGGCAAACAGGATCTTGGCCTGAGGAAACAGCCTGGCGATCAGCGGCAGCTTCATGGTGTTGAGTGGCAGTTTGTCGAGCGCCACCTTGCCGGCGACATCGGCGCCGGCCGCGGCGACGCGGCGCCAATAGTCCGCCCGATAGTCGGCCAGCATCTCGTCGCTGGCGGCGGCCAGACGGTCCAGCCCGCGGGGGCTGACCAGGAAGTCGCGCACGGCCTCGGTCAGGGTCTCGCGTTCATCCCAGGCGGCGATGTCGGGATGGGCGGCCAGGACCCGTTCAAGCAGAGTGGTGCCGGAGCGCGGGAAGCCGACCAGGAAGACGTGGCCGGCGGCCGGCGACGGCAGGGTGGAGGACGGGCGTGGCGCGCCGGGTTGCGGCGCCGTCTCGAAATAGGCGATCAGCCAGGTCAGCATGTCGGCCGCGCTCTCGACGCCGCGGCCGGAGAAACGATCGGCATAGAGGCGCCGCAAGGTCTCGTTGGCGGCGGTGAACTCGGCGAAGGCGTCAGCCGGGCGATCGCCGGCGTCGAGCACATCGCCGAGCAGGCCGTGAGCCAGGGCGCGGTCGACGGGCGACAGGTCCTGGCGCGTCAGCAGGCCGCGCAGTCGCGGCTCGGCCGCATCGAGCGCCTTGGCCGCCAATTCCACCGAGGCCATGGCCAGGGCGGCGGTCGGTTGGCGCGGATCGCGCGCCAGGGACTGTTCGGCGAGCGAGCCAGCGTTGGTCCAGTCCGCGCGCCGCGCGGCCAGGCTGGCGAGGTGAGCCAGAGGCGCCGCGTCGTCCGGGTTCAACGCCTGGGCCCGCTCGAGGCTCGCGCGCGCCTGGTCCAGGTCGCCGATCGCCTCCGACGCCCAGCCGCGGTTAAAGTGGCCGGGCGCGAAGTCCGGATCGACGGCGACCGACGCCTCGAAGGCTTCGACGGCCTCCGCGGTGCGGTCCAGGCGAGCCAGGCAGAGGCCCAGTGCGTTCAGGGTCGGAACGTCACGCGGCGACAGGGCGCGCGCGTGCTTGAGGTCGCCGAGCGCGTCCAGAAGCCGGCCGTCCTGTTCCAGCCTGTAGGCGCGCAGATTCAAGAGCAGCGCGTGCTCGCGGCCCTCCGCCAGCGCCGTCTCGGCGAGGCGGACGGCGCGGTCGAGATCCGGCGCGCGGATGGCGGCCACGACTTCACGCAGGATGTCGGCGGTGTTTTGCAAAGCTCAGCGATCACAAAAGAAAAAGGCGGCGGCCCCGATGGGAGCCGCCGCCAGAGTCTAGACCCTCCGAGAGGTCCTTAGAAGTCGGCGGTCAGGCCGATGAAGAAGGTCCGACCCAGGGTGTCGTAGACACCCGGGAAGGTGTTGCCGTTGCCCACGGGCGGGCCCGACAGGCCGAAGTTCAGCTGGTCGACGACCGGCGGATCCTTGTCGGTGACGTTGTTGACGCCGGCGCGCAGCGTAACGCCGTCCCTCACCCGCCAGATGGCGCCGAAGTCGATGTAGTTGAACGCCGGGATGTTATCGTTCGAGTCCGACCCGTTCCGGAACAGCCCTTGCGAGGAGCAAGAGGCGCCGTTGACGTTGCAGTTCAGCAACGGATTGGAACTGCTCACGTCCGGCTTGACGGCGGAAATATAGCGCCATTGCACCGACAGGCTGAGGTTGTCCCACGGCGTGCCCCAGGTGACCCGGAACTTGTGACGGTAGGCCGGGATCGGGCCGCCGTCGAAGCCGTTGGCCACCGCGCCGCCGCAGGTCGCCCCGAACAGGCCGACGCAATCGAAGTGACCGATCTTGGCCGACGGCTCGTCGATGAAGTGGAAGGTGTAGGTGCCGCTATAGTCGAAGTCGAGCGTGCCCCAGTCGCCCATGTGCCAGTCGGAGAAGCGGGTGCGGTAGTCGGCCGCGAAGTCGAGGCCGCTGGTCTTCAAGTAGCCGGTGTTGGTGTTGAAGTTGTTCACCGAGGCATCGCCGAACATCGTGGTCAGGTTGCCCTGGTTCTGAATGACGGTGCCGCCGAAGAGCGCGTTGGTGACCGGATCGCGGTGGATAAGCCCGCAGAAGAAGCCCGCATTGGGATTGCCGGCTGCGGTCTGGGCCATGCAGGTGTTGACGATGGTCGAGCCGCCGAACGAGCCGATCAGGTGTTCCACATCGATGTCGAAATAGTCGACCGAAGCGGTAAAGCCCCTGAAGAAGGTCGGCGTGAAGACCACCCCGACCGTCCGGGTGTCGGAAATTTCCGGCGCCAGGTTGGGGTTGCCGGTCGTCAGATTGGTGCACTGCGACGCGGGACAGGGAGACACAAACCCGAATGCGGTTGAGCCGTTAGGAGCGGCGGCGGTCAGCATGCCGCCAACCGAAGTCGATGTGAACACGCCTTGCGCCACGCACCCTGGCGGCGAAACCGGCGCGGGGCCGGTTCGGCTGGTCGGGTGAGCGACCGAGGTGGAGCAGGGATCGCCGAGCGAGAACAGCTTGAACGCCGGGGCGGAGAACAGTTCCACCGTGTTCGGGGCGCGCACGGCGCGGTTATAGCCGGCGCGGAAGTGCACGTCGGGGATCGGTCCCCATTCGCCGCCGATCTTGTAGGTGTTTGTGCTGCCGATGCTGCTGTATTGCGAATAGCGGTAGCCGCCGTCCAACGACAGGAGATCGAAGAAGGGCTGGTGGTCGGCGAGCGGAACGCGGACCTCGGCGAAGACTTCCTTCACGTCGTAGGCGCCGTGCACCGGCGCGGTCTGTCCGCCCTGGCCGGAAAGGTCGCCGGTGACGAACTCCTGGTCGGGGTTCAGGTCGATCTGTTCGCGACGATACTCAAGCCCGACCGCGACACCGACGCCGGTCGAGGCGAACGGGCTCTTCAGCCCATAGCGGCCGAGATCGCCGGTGACCGAGGCGCTGACCACCTGTTCGGTCGCGGCGCCTTCCTTCTGGCCCGTGCCGGAGATGTAGTTCAAGGCCGCCGGGGTCAGCGAATTGCTGGTGAAGATGTTGATCGGCACGCAGAGCGGGTCGTTGCCGAGGCAGGACGTCCCGTTGGTGGTTTGCAGCGCGTTCTTCACCCGGGCGATCGAGACTTCGCCAGTGTAGCGCTCCTTGTAGATCGTGTCGGCGTACTGGGCGTAGGCGTCGTAGGTCCATCCGTCGGCGATATCGCCTCTGATGCCGAAGTTCATCCGGTAGGCGATGTGCTCCAGGTCGTCGGTACGGGCCCCAAGCTCGGGCGTCCGGCGACCGATCTGGATCGTCGTCTCATTGGCATTCGGCACGGGCGCCGGGTTGCAGAAGGCGGCCACGCCGGCGGCCCCCAGGAAAGGATTGTCGCAGTTGACCTGAAAGGGTCCGGCCAAGAAGATGCCGCTGGGCGCGATCTGCGCGAACGTCCGGTTGTCCGAGAACATCAGGTTCGAATACACTTCGACATGGGGATTGATGTCGTAGTGCGCGAAATAACCGGCTTCGTAGCGTTCTTCCGGACGCTGCAGATAGTTGAACGGCGCGAAGTTGTAGGCGGGTCCAAGGACGCCCGGCGCCGACAATCCGGTCGGGGTGCCGCTGAAGCTCGGCTGGCCGGGAATGTCGACGCGCTGGAATCGACCCTGCGGCGTGGTGCCGGTGGAACCGATGCAGAGGTGTGAATCGTCGCCGCTGTTGGCCAGAATCGCGCATTCCGAAAAGTCGCGCGTATTTTCCTTGACCGCGTCGAGCGAGCGATAGCCGACATAGGCTTCGACATTGCCCTTGCCGTCAGGCGAGTTGACCCCGACCGCGAGGGTAACGTCCTTGGTGAAGCCATCGACGATGCCACCAGGGATCGGGTCGCCGGCGGCGCGCAGTTGCTTGTCGATGTTGCCCGGATTCTGCTGGCCGTGTTGGGCGAACCCGTACTGCGCATCGATGCGCACGCCTTCAAGGTCGTGCTTCATGATGAAGTTGACGACGCCGGCGACCGCGTCCGAGCCGTAGGTGGCCGATGCGCCGCCGGTCAGCACTTCAATGCGTTCGACCAGGGCCGAGGGAATCGCGTCGAGGTCGGGGGCGGGGACCGCGGTGTCGGCCGGCGGCAGGCGCGTGCCGTCCACCAGCACCAGGGTGCGTTGCGGACCGAGGTTGCGCAGGTTGACCGTCGCCGTGCCGCTGGCGCCGTTCGAAGCGCCGCCGGATTGGTTGGTGTAGACCTGGGGCAGAGAGTTCAGCAGGTTCTCGACGTTGGTCGTGCCCTGCAGCTTGAGTTCGGTGTTGGTCACCACCTGCACGGCGCTGATGCTCTTCAGGTTCGGCGTCGGGATGCGCGAGCCGGTGACGATGACCTGCTGTTCGGCCGGGGCCCCGGGGGTCGCGGCTGCGGGAGCGCCCGCGGTCGTCTGAGCCAAGACCGGCGATGCGCCGGCGAGGGCCATGACCCCACAGATCATGGTCGACGCGAGCAAGCGCTCGCGCGTCGTTTGGATTTTCATTCTTAGGCCCCTTCAAGCGCTGTTCCCCGTAGGCGCGCTTGCAAACTGGTGAATGTGCCCCGGTCCAGACCCGCCAGACCCGATTGCCACCATGTCTCGCTCCAAACGCATTCCACTTAAAGCGGAATTGACACAATCGCGGTGAAAACTGACGTGCATGTCACATTCAGGTCACAGGTTGTCGCGTCCGCGTACACCGATGGGCGGTTTCGGCTGGCCGTCAGGCCGGAGTCGGCGCCAATTTGGTCTTTCGCCGGTCGCTGACGCCGTGTCGCGGCGCGACCGTCCGAATCAGGGGAACGTCGTCATGCCGACCGTCGCACCATTATTTTCGGCCTTCAGCGTCGCGGCCTTCGCGCTTGTCTGGGCGGCGCCGGCCGTGGGCGCCGCGCCTGCGCCCGCGGCCGCGCGGGCCGAGGTGCTCAAAGGCCTGACTGCCTGTCGCGCGATCGCCGAGGCGCCGGCGCGTCTCGATTGCTACGACAAGGCGGCCGCGGCCATCGACCAGGCGCAGGCGAGCGGCGATGTCGTGGTGATCGATCGCGCCCAGGCGCGCGCGGCCCGTCGCCAGGTGTTCGGTTTCAACCTGAGCGCGCTTTCCATCCTGGACCGCACGGCGGCTCGGGATGAGCTCAATACGCTCAACTCGACCGCCGCCGAGGCCTATCGCAACGGGAGCGGAAAATGGGTGATCGTCCTGGATGACGGCGCGCACTGGCGCCAGATCGACGATGCCGATCTGAGCCACTCGCCGCATACGGGCTCGGTGATTCGCATCCGCCACGCCTCGCTGGGCAGTTTCGTGATGAACATCGACGGCCAGCCCTACATCCGCGTCCACCGCGACGAATGAAGTTTCCGCAGGCCCGCTCTAAGCGGTCGGCGGCACGCGGAAGCGGACTTCGCCGCGGGCGAAGTCGAGGCTGACGTAGGCGAAGCGGCTCAGCACGTCGACGCCGAGCAGGATGGCCGGCGTCTTGAGCAGATCCCACATCCGGAAGGTGTGCAGATCGGCGAAGGCCACCGGCCAGTTCGGCAGGTGCAGGCCGCCCACGCGGAGTTGCGGCAAGTCGGCGATCTCGGCGCTGATCGTCTGTCCGGTGGCGCTGAGGATGGGAACGGTGCTCCACGGCGTGGTCGGTGAGCGCGTCACCGCCAGTTCGCGCAGCGCCATGTTGCCGATGGTGTTCTGAGCCCCCGAGTCGAGAAAGGCCACCACCGGCACCCCGGCCAGATCCGCGTCGATCAAGGTGAGCTGGCCATTGCGGCGATGCGCCCGCATGGAAACGTCGTCCGGATCGCGCCAGGCGCGCTTGGAAGCCTCGATCCGCAGACGCTGGTCGCGGAAGTCGAGGGTAAGGCGCTGTTCCTCGAGCCGATCCAGGCCAAGCATGCCCAGCCCGCCGATGGCCGAGGCCGGAAGGATCGAAAGCAGGACGTCGGCGTCCTGGCGGTCGCCGACGCTCAGCTTGGCGACCGTCGTGGCGGTCAACTGGACGCCGGCGACGCCGTTCAACGGTTCCATCGGGCCGGGGGCCAGGCCGAGCTGGGTCGCCAGCTCCTCCGAGATAACCGACTGGTTGGCCCCGGTGTCGACCACGAAGGCGAAAGGGCCCTGGCCGTTGACGCTGATCGGCGCGGTCATCCGCCGATAGAGGTCGGCTATGGTCCTCAGGTCGGACGGCGGGACATAGGCGTCGTCCACCGCCCGTGGAATCCTCGAGGCCTCCGGAAAGCTGATGAGGTTCTCAGCCAGGGCCGCGCCGGGCATGAACAGACCCGCCCCGATCAAGGCCCCGAGCCGTCGTCGATCGATCCCGAGCCGCCGCATTCGCGTCGCCTGTCTCCCCCAAGCGTGAGCATAGCTCAGATCAGGGTCTTTATCCACGCGGCTTCGAGCGGCGAGGCGGCCCTTCAAGCCGTCCCGCTTGGTTGACGCTAGGGCTTCTTGTTAAGGTGACGCCCTCGTCAGGATTTTCAGGGACTCAACTTCGATGGCGGACGGCCGTTACGACTACATCATCATCGGCGCGGGCTCGGCCGGGTGCGTCCTCGCCAACCGCCTGTCCGCCGACGCGAAGACGCGGGTGCTGCTGCTCGAAGCCGGCGGCCACGACAAGTCGCTGATGGTGAAGATGCCGGCCGGGGTCGGCGGCCTGATCCAGGCCAAGAGCGACCACAACTGGGGTTTCTGGACCGAGCCGGAGCCGAATCTGGAGAACCGCAAGCTTTGGTGGCCGCGCGGCAAGGGCCTGGGCGGCTCGTCGTCGATCAACGGCATGATCTATATCCGCGGCCACGCGCGCGACTACGACCAGTGGCGGCAGATGGGCCTGACCGGCTGGGGCTATGCGGACGTGCTGCCCTATTTCAAACGGGCCGAGACCTTCCAGGGCGGGGCCGACGCCTATCACGGTGGCGAGGGGCCGCTCTATGTCTCCAAGGCCTCGTCGAAGAACGCCATCTATTCCAGCTTCATCGAGGCGGGCGTCGAGGCTGGCTATCACCGCACGGCCGACTTCAACGGCTTTCAGCAGGACGGCTTCGGCCCCTATCAGCTGACCATCAAGGACGGCCAGCGCTGGAGCGCCTCGGCGGCCTACCTGCGCCCGATCCTCGGCCAGCGGCCGAACCTTGTGTTGGAGACCGACGCCCGCACCACCCGCATCCTGATCGAGAACGGCCGCGCCACAGGCGTCGAGTTCAGCCAGGCCGGCGTCGTCCGCCAGGTGCATGCCGACGCCGAGGTGCTGCTCTGCGCCGGCGCGGTGCAGTCGCCGCACATCCTGCAGCTCTCCGGCGTCGGCGATCCCGACCGCCTTGGCGAAGCGGGCGTGCCGGTGACCCACGCACTCAAGGGGGTCGGCGAGAACCTGCAGGACCATCTCGACATCATCCTGTCGTGGGAGACGCCGAAGGTGAAGGCGGCCTATTCCCATTCCACCGGCCTCAACCGCCTGACCACCGGGCTGAACTATATGCTGTTCGGCCAGGGCTTCGGGCGGCAGAACTTCCTCGAGGCCGGCGCCTTCCTGAAGTCGCGCCCCGATCTCGACCGGCCCGACCTGCAGCTGCACTGCGTGCTGGCGATTATGAAAGACCACGGCAAGCAGAGCCTGCCCAAGGACGGCTTCTCCATCCACGTCTGCCAGCTGCGCCCGGAAAGCCGCGGCCGCATCGGCCTGGCCTCGGCCGACCCGTTCGCCGATCCGGCCATCTTCGCCAACTATCTGGCCACCGAGGAAGACCGCCGCGCGCTGCGCGAAGGCTTCAAGATGGTGCGCGAGGTCGCCGGCCAGAAGGCGCTGCTGGCGATTCGAGGCGACGAGGTCGAGCCCGGCGCGGCTGTGCGGACCGACGACGAGATCGACGCCTTCATCGCCAAGAACGCCGAGACCATCTACCACCCGGTCGGCACCTGCCGCATGGGCGCGCCCGGCGACCCGCTGGCCGTGGTCGATGCGGAACTGAAGGTTCAGGGTCTCAGCGGCTTGCGCGTCGTCGACGCCTCGGTCTTCCCGACCCTGGTCGGCGGCAACACCAACGCCGGCACCATCATGGTCGCCGAAAAAGCCGCCGACATGATCCTCGGCAAGACCCCGCCCGCGCCGCTGGACGCCCCGATCTTCGAGGACCGCGAACTGACGCCGGCTTAGGGGCGCTTCTTGTCGTCATCGACCGTAAACATATTCGTCATTGCCCGGTTTATCCGGGCAACCCATGAACACGTGAAGATGGCCGTCTTGCGCGGCGGCTGATGTCGTGCAAACCGTGATCCGCTGGCGATCATGGGTGGCCCGAACGAGTCGGGCCATGACGGAAAAAGGGGATCGGCGGGTCGGCCGCTCGCGGTCCAGCTTTGCCACAGCGACTGGCGGCGGTAATGTGCGCCCATTCGAACCACACCGATTTTGAGGCATCCCCATGGCTGATTTTGGCGGCGGCGAACTTGACGCCTTTCGCGGCGAGGCGAAGGCTTGGCTGGAAGCGAATTTCCCGGCCTCGCTTAAGAAGAACCCCAACGCCCAGCTGGCCGCCATGATGGGCGGCAAGGCTGAAGGCGACGCGGCGCTGTGGCAAAAGCGCATGGGCGACAGGGGCTGGGGCACACCGACCTGGCCGAAGGAATACGGCGGCGGCGGCCTCAGCCGCCCCGAGGCTCGCGTGCTGGCCGAGGAAATGGCCAAGATCGGCGCCCGCAACCCCATTGGCGGCATGGGGGTGATGATGTTCGGCCCGACCCTGCTCGAGGTCGGCACCGAGGAACAGAAGCAGCGCCACATCCCGCCGATCGTGAAGGCCGAACTGCGCTGGTGCCAGGGCTATTCCGAGCCGGGCTCCGGCTCCGACCTCGCCTCGCTTCAGACCCGCTGCGAGGACAAGGGCGACCACTGGCTGATCAACGGTTCGAAGATCTGGACCTCCGGCGCCAACTTCGCCGACTGGTGCTTCTGCCTGGTGCGCACCGACACGACCAAGAAGCATGAGGGCATCAGCTTCGTGCTGATCGACATGAAGACCCCTGGCGTCGAGACGCGGCCGATCCCGCTGATCAATGGGACCAGCCCGTTCTGCGAGACCTTCTTCACCGATGTGAAGGTCCCGAAGGAAAACCTGATGGGGCCGCTGAATGGCGGCTGGTCGATCGCCAAGCGGCTCTTGCAGTTCGAGCGCGACAATATCTCCACCGGCCTGGGCGGTGGAGGGGCCGGCCTGGGCGCGGCGCCCAGCGGGGTGGTGGCGCTGGCCAAGAAGTATGTCGGGCTGGACGATACCGGCCGGCTGGACGACGCCGATCTGCGCAAGCGGATCATCGACCACACCATGGAGACCCGCGCCTTCCAACTCACTGTCCAGCGCGCGGCGCTGGAGGCCAAGTCCAATCAGGGTCCCAGCGCCGCCACCTCGATCATGAAATACGCCGGCGCCAAGATCGCCCAGGACCGCACCGAGCTGTCGATCGAGGCGATGGGCGCGAGCGGCCTGGGCTGGGAAGGCGAGGGCTTCGAGCCGGACGAACTGGCCGCCGTGCGCGGCTGGCTGCGCGCCAAGGCCAACTCGATCGAGGGCGGCACCTCGGAGGTGAACCTCAACGTAGTGTCCAAACGCGTGCTAGGTCTGCCGGACCCGAAATAGAGATTCGGGCAAAGGGGGCGCCGCGATGAAACCGCCAATCGGTAAGCACATGATCGGCTCCAAGGCGCGGGCCCCGGTCCCGCCGACCTTCGCGCCACCGACGCCCAAGGTCAGCCGGCAAAAGCGCGGCAAGGTGCTGACCCCGGCCGAGAAGGCCGCCTTCCTGGCCTCCCGGCCCGATCTCAAGACCAAGTAAGGGCCGAGGATTGCGTTCCAAGATTGTCGTGGCCGAGCAATTCCGCGGGCCGCCGAACTCCGGCAATGGCGGCTATGTCTGCGGCCTGATGGCGCGCGCCCTCGACGGTCCGGTCACCGCCATGCTTCGCGCTCCTATGCCGTTGGACACGCCGCTCGACCTGGTCGTCGAGGACGGCGCCGCGCGCATCCTGGGCGCGGACGGGACGCTGATCGGCGAAGCGAAGGCTGCTGACCCCACCGTCTTGCCGCCGCCGCCTTCGACGCCCAGCCTCACCGCCGTGACGGCGGCGGCGCCCGGCTTTCCGGGCCTGCATCGTCCCTTTCATCCCGTCTGCTTCACCTGTGGCGATCAGCTGGACGACGGCTTCGGCCTGCGCGTCTTCGTCGGCCAGGTCGAGGGCATGGAGCCCGGCGTCGTCGCCGGACCGTGGACCGTGCATCCCAGCTTCGCCGA
Source organism: Caulobacteraceae bacterium (assembly GCA_041691315.1). Classification (GTDB taxonomy): domain Bacteria; phylum Pseudomonadota; class Alphaproteobacteria; order Caulobacterales; family Caulobacteraceae; genus Poindextera. Next base: position 29,338 of record JBEPUW010000035.1, read on the forward strand.
CGCCGAGGGCCTCGCGCCCACCGAGGTGGTCTGGGCGGCCCTGGACTGCCCCGGCTCGGTGGCCTGGGTGGTGACCGAAGGCGGCGGCGGCCTGCTCGGCACCATGACCGCCGAGGTCCTGCGCCGCCCCGCCGCCGGAGAAACCACCATCGTGCTCGCCTGGCCGATCGATCAGTCCGGCCGCAAACGCTTTTCCGGCACTGCGCTCTATTCGGCGCAAGGCGAACTCATGGCCCGCAGCCACCAGATCTGGATCGGCCGGGGTCCTTCGTCGCCGGAATAGCGCCAACGCTAGCTCCGGCGGGGCCAATGGCGTAAGGGGCGCGCCATGCCTTCCGAAAATATGCACCCGGCGCTGGCCAGCGCGCTCACCGAGCGCGGCTATGCGACGCTGACGCCGGTCCAGTTGGCCGTGCTCGAACCGGAGGCGCGCGGACGCGACCTCTTGGTCTCCGCCCGCACCGGTTCGGGCAAGACGGTCGCCTATGGCCTGGTTCTCGCCGATATCATGCTCGGGGAGAACGGCGAACTGGCCCCGGCCGGCGCGCCGCTGGCGCTGGTCATCGCGCCGACCCGCGAGCTGGCCATGCAGGTGCGCGGCGAGCTGCAATGGCTCTATGCCGGCGCGAAGATCGTCGCCTGCGTTGGCGGCATGGACCCGCGCGCCGAGCGCCGCGCCCTTGAGCAAGGCTGCCAGATCGTCGTCGGCACGCCCGGCCGCCTGCGCGACCACCTCGAGCGCGGTCAGCTGCGCCTCGACCAGCTCGCCGCCGTCATCCTCGACGAGGCCGACGAGATGCTCGACCTCGGCTTCCGCGAGGAGCTGGAGGAGATTCTCGACGCCACGCCGAAGGAACGCCGGACGCTGTTGTTCTCTGCCACCCTGCCCCGGTCGATCATCGCCATGGCCGGGACCTATCAGCGCGATGCGCTGCGGCTGGTGGTCGGCTCGGCGGCCGAGGCGCACTCCGATATTGAGTACCGCTGCGTCCGCGTCGCGCCGAACGAGGTCGAGCTCGCCACCGTCAATGTGCTGCGCTATTTCGAGTCCGGCGCTGCCCTGGTCTTCTGCGCCACCCGCGAGGCGGTGCGGAAACTGCATGCCAACCTGGTCGAGCGCGGCTTCAGCGTTGTCGCCCTCTCAGGCGAGCTGACCCAGAACGAGCGCACCCACGCGCTGCAGGCGCTGCGCGACCGCCGCGCCCGGGTCTGCGTCGCCACCGACGTCGCCGCGCGCGGCATCGACATCCCCGACCTCGACCTGGTCATCCACGCCGACATGCCGAACAACCGTGAGACTCTGCAGCACCGTTCCGGGCGCACGGGCAGGGCCGGGCGCAAGGGGATCTGCGTCATTCTCGCGCCACATCCGCGGCGTCGCAGGCTGGAGATGCTGCTGAAGTCGGCCAATATCGAGGCGATCTGGCAGTCCGCGCCGACCGCCGAGGAGATACGCGCCAAGGACCAGGAGCGGCTGATCGAGGCGATCGCGCCGTCGACCGACGCCTCCGAGGATGACCTCGTCGTCGCCCGCGAACTGATGGCCCAGCGCTCGCCGGAAGAGATCGCCGCAGCCTATGTGCGCCTGGCCCGCACCCGCATGCCGGCGCCGGAAGACCTGGCCGACAACGAGCCGGCCTATACGCCTTACGCGCCAGCTCAGGGCGGACGTGGCGAGCGCGCACCGGAGCCCGTGCGCGCCGGGTTTGAGGACGCCGTCTGGTTCCGCATCGATCTCGGCCGCAACAAGAATGCCGAGGCGCGCTGGCTTCTGCCGATGCTTTGCCGGCGGGGACACCTGACCAAGCGCGACATCGGCGCGATCCGGGTGTTCGAGCGCGAAACCCGCTTCCAGGTCACCGCCGAGGCGGTCGAACGGTTCGAGGCCGCAGCGGCCAAGGGCGACAGCGACGGCGGTCGCATCTATCGCCTCGAGGAAGGCGCGGCCCTGCCGGAGCGTGAGCGTGGCTCCGACCCCGGTCCTCGCCGGCCGAACAGCTACAAGCGGGCCCGCTCGCCCCAACATGCCGAGGGCGAAAAGCGGCTCTGGGCGCCGGCCGTCGACAGCGCCCCGGCCGAGGCGACCCTGCGACCTGACCGTCCGGCCCGGCCCGATCGTCCGCCACGGCCGGAGCGGCCCGACCGCCAGGCCAAAGGCTTCAAACCCAAGCGCTCGAAGAAGGGCAAACCGAATGGCTGATCCGACCCCCGAGGCGCTTCCCGACCGCCTCTCCGTCAACCCGAAGAGCCCGTTCTATGACGAGGCCCTGTTGGCGCGCGGCATCGGCATCCGCTTCAAGGGCGCCGAGAAGACCAACGTCGAGGAATATTGCGTAAGCGAGGCCTGGGTCCGGGTCAGCGTCGGAACCACCAAGGACCGCCGCGGCGACCCCCTGACCATGAAGCTGCAGGGCGAAGTCGAACCGTATTTCCGGGATGCGGGCGATGGCGACGAGCAGGCCTAAAATAACCCGTCATCCCCCGCTGGAGCGGCTTTAGCCGCGGAATGCGGGGGATCCATGAACACTGATCCAAGGCGGTGTTCATGGTTGGCCCGGACAAGCCGGGCCATGACGATTGAAATTGCTACGGTTCCAGCGACCCCACGATGGACGCGCGCTGGGACAGCTCGATCCAGTTGCCGTCGGGGTCGCGGATCATCGAGATGCGGGCGGTTTCCCCGAGTGTTATGGGGCTGCGGCCCTCACCGGCGCCGTGGGCCAGGGCGTAGGCGTGCTCCTCGTCCACCTTGTGGATCTGGAAGGTGATGTAGCGCCAGCCGAAGCCGCCGATCTGGGCATCGGACGGCGCGTCGTCGGACTGGTCGAGCAGGATGATGCTGTCGCCGGCGCGGAACGCGGCCTCGGCCCCCTCGACAGGCTCCTCGGCGAGCCCGAGCGCGTCCACGTAGAAGCGGCGGTGCGCCGCGACGTCCCGCACGGCCAGGCGGACGCCAACCCTTTCCACACCCCAGGTTCCCGGCGGCGCGAGGGTGACGCGATTGCCCTCCGGATCGGTGAGCGTCTTCGGCGCGGCCACATCGCCGCGCGCCACGATCAGTTCGCGATAACCGGTCGGTGGGGCGTCGGGCCTTGGATCGCGGGAATTGTTGATCTTGAGCACCGAGCCGTAGAGGTCGTGACGATGCTGTCTCTGGCCCGGCCCGAGCGCCAGCATGTGGTCGAACACGGCGCCGACCTCATCCTGCCAGAAGGCGAGCGCCGGCTCGGTCTCGCGCACGTTCATGCCGATATCGAGGTGTTGCTTGGCGAGCTTCACGGCCGAGGCGGCGGCGCTTGCAGGAATTCCAGCACGTAGCCGTCCGGGTCCTTGGCCAGGCCGACGATCGCGCCCCCCAGCGTGTCGATCGGCGTCGCCTCGCGGGTGATTTCCAGCCCGTCGGCGCGAATGGCTTCGACGGCGGCCTCCGGATCGGTGACGTAGAAGACCAGCTTGACCGGGTTGTCCTTGTAGTTACGCGCCGAGCCGTCGGTGTAGTGCATCAGCACTACGGCGTTGCGGCCTTCGTGCGCCACCACCACCTCGTCCATATAGTCGAGCTTGAAGGTCTGCATCGCCTGCATGCCGAGCACCCGGGTGTAGAAGTCGACCGAGCGGTCCAGGTTGCTCACCCCGATGCCGACGGCGCCGAGATAGTCCGGTGAACGGGCCATTCAGTCACTCCCCAAATCGTTGATTTTCTTCCACTCGTCGGCGGTGACCGGTTGCACCGACAGTCTGGAGTTCTTCACCAGCACCATCTCGGCGAACGCCGGATTGGCCTTGATCTCGGCCAGGCTCACCGGCCGGCTCAGCGGTTTGTCGGCCTGCAGGCCGACGGCGACGAAGGCGCCGCTGGCGTCGGTCGGGTCCGGATAGGCTTCGCGCGCCACCGTGCTCACCCCGACCACCGCCTTCTGGTCTCCCGAGTGGTAGAAGAGCACCTTGTCGCCGGCCTGCATCGCCTTCAGGTGCGTCTTGGCCTGGTGGTTGCGCACGCCGGTCCAGGCGTCGTCGCCCGCCTTGACGTGGGCGTCCCACGACCAGGTTACCGGTTCGGATTTCACAAGCCAGTACGCCATGGAAACACACTTAGCGGCGCCGCGGCGGCGCCGGCAAGTCGCCCGCAAGCGGAGAACGACCTCAGGGCTCGGCCCGAAGATCCGTGCATCCCCTAGCGCGAAGGCCGGGATGAACGGATTTGATTGGGTCAGCCGGCCAATAAGGTGCTGGCGATCCGCTCGCGCGTATAAGGCAGCTCGCGGATGCGGGCGCCGAGGGCGTGGGCGACGGCGTTGCCGATCGCCGCCAGCGCCGGCCCGAGGCTGACCTCGCCGGTTCCGGTCGAGGGCTGGTGCTGGGCCATGATCAGTTCGACGTCGACCGGTGGGACCTCGTTGAAGCGCAGGATCGGATAGTCGGCCCAGGTGATCGAGGCGACGCCGCGCCCGGCCAGGCGCACCTGTTCCTTCAGCGCCCAGCTGGCGGCCATGATGATGCCGCCCTCGAGCTGGTTCTTGCAGCCGTCGGGATTGACCACCTGGCCACAGTCGGTGACGCACCAGAGGTGGTCGAGCCTGACCTCGGTCTCCACAGTCAGGGCCGCGGCGACCGCGACATAGGCGCCGCGGCCGCGATAGCGGCAGAAGGCCAGGCCCAGCCCCTGGCCCGAGCCGGCTGGGCCGCGGCCTGACCAGCCGGCCATCTCGGCAACCCGCTCGACGACCACCCGGGCGCGGGGGTCGGAGATCATCGACAGGCGGTAGGCGAGGGGGTCGCGACCGGCCAGCTCGGCCAACTCGTCGACGAAACACTCGCCGGCGTAGGTGTTCACCGGCCCGCCAAGGCCGCGCAGCGACGAGGTGCGCACCGGCGCCGAGACCGCGTGCTCGGTCACCCGGCGGGTCGGGATGTCATAGGAGGGGGTGGCGTTCAGGATCGCGCCACTGAAGCGCATGCCGCCGGGCAGCGTCGGCGGCGCGGAGGGGGCTGGTGGCGGCTCCAGGCCGAGCGCCGTCTCGGCTAGGCAGCGGCCACGGCCGCCGGTGTGCGAGCCGCTCCAGATCTCAGCGGTGTAGTCGACGAGCTTTCCGCCCGCGTCGAGTTCGGCGGCGAGGTCGATGCGCATAGCCGTACCGAGGGGCTCGTGGCCGAACTCGTCTTCACGTCGCCACTGCGCCCGGATCGGCCGGCCGGGGCGGCGCACGGCGATGACCGCCGCATCGATGGCCGCGTCGTCGGAGCCGTTGTGGCCATAGGTTCCGGCGCCCTGGGTGTGGATGACCTTGACCTTGTCCGCCGCCAGACCGCAGACGCGGGCCAGCATGGCGCGCAACGGATAGACCCCCTGGGCGTGGGTCCAGACGGTAAGCGCGCCGTCCTGCATCACCGCCAGCCCGCACGACGGGCCCATGGAGCCGTGGGCGATATAGGGCCGGCCATAGGAGGCCTGCAGCCGGCGGCGGTTGGATTCGCCTGGCGCCGTCTCACCGGAGGGATAGGAGGTGTACGGAAGATCGGCCTTCAGCGACTCCGTCTCGGAGAGACTGGGCGCCAGGTCGCGCGCACCGTCCCACTCGGCGCTCTGCTCGGCGGCATTGAGCGCGGCCATGACCGCACGTTCGCTCTCGGAGAGGAAGGCGACGAAGTTTCCCTCCCACAGAATGTCGATGCCCTCGCCGGCGGCGCGGCGGATCGCGGCCTCGTCCAGCGCCTTCAGGCTCGCCTTGAAGCCCGGCTGGCGCAGGATGCGCGCGTGCAGCATGCCCGGCTGGACCAGGTCGTGCAGGAAGGCCGCGCCGAACACCTTGGCCGGCAGGTCGAGCCGGCCGGGCGAGGTCCCGACCAGCCGATGCCGGTCCGGCGACTTGGCCGCGACCTCGCCGGTCGGCGCTTGAGTTAAGTCCACCTCGCCGGCCAGCGCCCAGTAGGTCAGGCCGGTGGCCGCGCCGCCGTGCAGGAAGGCGCCGTCCTCGACGTCGAGTTCGCTGGCGTCGCAGCCGAGGCGGCGCGCGGCGGCGGCGGCGAACAGCGCCCTGGCCTCGGCGCAAGCCGCGCGGATCGAAGCGCCGGAGGACTCGGTGCTCATCGAGCCGACGGTGAGGCCTTCGTCCGGCGAAAGGTCGGTCTCCGGATTGACCACGTCCAGCCGGTCCATGCCGACGTCCAGCTCCTCGGCGGCGATCTGGGCCAGGCTGGTCATGGCGCCCTGGCCATACTCGACCTTGCCGAAGGCGACGCGGACGACACCCGGCGTCTCGAACCCCACCCAGCGGTCCAGGCGCGGATTGGCGGCGAGGGTTGCGGGGATCATGCCGGAACTCCCTTCCGCATGCGCTCGGCCGCCAGGGCGACGGCCGCCATGATGCGGTTGTGCGCCCCACAGCGGCAGAGGTGCCAGGCGAGCGCTTCGGCGATCTCGGCGCGGCTGGGATCCGGGTTGGCGTCGATCAGCGCCTTGGACGCGACCAGTATGCCGGCCAGGCAATAGCCGCACTGTCCGGCCTGTTTCTCGAGGAAGGCGGTCTGCAACGGATGCGGATGGTCCGGCGCGCCCAGGCCCTCGATGGTGATGATCGTACGGCCTTCGAGCGCGCCGGCCTCGACGGCGCAGGACGGCTTGTCATCGCCGTCGATCAGCACTGAGCAGGCGCCGCATTGCTCCGCCCCGCAGCCATAGCGGGCGCCCATCAGCCCCAGATGGTTGCGCAGCGCGTCCAGCAGCGTCGTCGCCTCGTCCGCCTCGAAGGCGCGAACCTCGCCGTTCACCGTCAGCCTGATTTCGCGCAACATGGGCGCGAGGATAGGCGCAATCGAGCTTCGGTGTCCAAAGCACGACTAGCCAATCCGCCAGTTCGCATTAGATACTGACCCCGACCCCAACACAGAGACCGCCCATGACCGACCTCGCCCAGCCGCTCAGCCTGACTCGTGGCCCGCGGTGGAAGAACCGCTTCATGCTGGCGCCGCTGACCAATCTGCAGAGCCATGTGGACGGGACGCTGTCGGACGATGAGTTCAACTGGCTGACCTATCGCGCCACCGGCGGCTTTGGCTTGGTCATGACCTGCGCGGCGCATGTGCAGGCGGTGGGGCAGGGCTTTCCGGGCCAGCTCGGCGTGTTCTCCGACAACCACCTGCCGGGCCTCACCCGCCTGGCCGCCAAGATCAAATCCGAGGGGTCGGTTTCCTCGGTGCAGCTGCACCATGCCGGCATCCGCTCGCCGAAAGAGCTGATCGGCGAGCAGCCGCGCGGGCCGTCCGAGGATGCCGAGACCGGCTCGCGCGCGCTGACCCTGGGCGAGGTCGAGGCGCTGGTCGAGGACTTCGTCGCCGCCGCTGTCCGGGCCGAGAAGGCCGGCTTCGACGGCGTCGAGCTGCACGGCGCTCACGGCTACATCCTGTGCGCCTTCCTGAGCGCCGAGACCAACCGGCGCGAGGACCGCTACGGCGGCAGCCTGGAGAACCGGGCGCGGATCGTCTTCGAGATCATCAAGGGCGTGCGTGCGCGCACCCGGCCGGACTTCCAGCTCGGCCTGCGCCTGTCGCCGGAGCGGTTCGGCCTGCGCATCGCCGAGCAGATCGAGGTGGCCGGCCAGGTGCTGGCGTCGGGCGACCTGGACTATCTCGACATGTCGCTGTGGGATGTCTTCAAGGCGCCAACGGAAGCGGACTATGCCTCCAAGCCGCTGATCGACTGGTTCACAGAGCTGCCTCGCGGCGAAACCCGCCTGGGCGCCGCCGGCAAGCTGATGAGCGGCGCCGATGGCCGCCGCATCCTCGAGCACGGCGCCGACTTCGCCATCCTCGGCCGCGCCGCCATCCTGCACCACGATTTCCCGCAAAAGGTCGCGGCCGATCCCGACTTCCACACCATCGCCCTGCCGGTGACGCGGGCGCATCTGCGCAACGAGCATCTGGGGCCGGGCATGATCGAATACATGAACGGCTGGAAGGGCTTCGTCGCCCAGGAAGAACCGGCCGAAGCCACAGCCTAGAGATTGCGGCTCGGCGCTGCGTCCAGGATGATCGGCGGACAGCAGCAAGGACGCTCATGACAGCCGCCAGCGACACAGCCTTCGATGCGCTGTGGGATTACAACGACCCCGCCGCCAGCGAGGCGCGGTTCCTGGATGTGCGCCAGACCCTGGGCGCGCCGGAGGATCACGCTCGGCTGATGGAGCTCGATACCCAGATCGTCCGCGCCCAGGGCCTGCAGGGCCGCTTTGCCGACGCGCTGGCCATGCTTGAGATGATCGAGGGCGGGCTGCGGCCGGACGAGGCCCGAGCGGCGATCCGCTACCAGTTGGAATTCGGCCGCGTGCTGCGCTCCAGCGGCAGCCCGGAGGCGGCCAGGCTGTTCTTCGAGCGCGCCCAGGCCCTGGCCGAGGCCGCCGGTGAAGACCGGTTCGCGGTCGACGCCCGCCACATGGTCGCCCTGGTCGAGCCCGACCCGGGTCGGCGCGTCTCGCTGATGCTCGACGATCTGGAGTTCGCCGCCGACTCCAGCGACCTGGATGCGTGCAAGTGGCGCGGCACGCTGTGGAACAACATCGGCATGGCCTTCCACGAGATGGGCGACCTTGACAACGCTTTGGAGGCATTCGAGACCGCGGCCGGCTGTTGGGAGGAGGACGATCCCAATCTGGTGCTGGCCGCCCAGTGGATGGTCGCCTGGACGCTCAGGCTGCAGGGTCGGCTGGCCGACGCCCTGGCCACCCAGGAGGTGCTCGAGCGCACGCACCAGGCGGCCGGGACCCCGGGCGGCTACGTCCAGGAAGAGCTGGGCGAACTGCACCTGGCGCTGGCGACCGGCCCGGATGCGGAGGATCACCGCCGGCTCGCGCGCGGCCATTTCGCCCGGGCGCATGGGCTGCTGCTGGAGGAACTGGCCGGCGATCCCCACCGCCTGGCGCGCATGAAGCGGCTGGCCGAGGGCGGCGAGGACGCCTAAGCCGGCTCGCGGCCCCGCCGAGATTGCCCGGGCCACATCGCGCGGTTAGGCTCGACGCGGGGATCCGGCGAAGGACAAAAAGCCATGAACCAGCTGGTGCGCAATCTGCGCCTCGAGAGCCTCACCCTGACGCCGCTGACGCCGACTATCGGGGCCGAGGTGTCCGGCGTCGATCTCTCTGAAGCCATCGATGCCGCCTATTGGCCGGCGGTGCGGCGGATGGAGCGGGTCACCGTCATCGGCGACCGGCCCTATTGAGCCCTGCGGCCATGAAGCGACCCGTGCTCGCCTTGATCCTGGCCCTGGCCATCGCCGCGCCGGTCTGGGCGCAGACCGCCGATGAGACCAACTGCGTCGGCGACGATCCGCAGACCAAGCTCGCCGCCTGCACCGCGGTGATCGAGTCGGGCGTGGAGGAGCCGGTCAACCAGGCCGTCGCCTACGACAATCGCAGCATCGCCTATCGCCGCATGCGCCAGCTCGACAAGGCCATCGATGACGCCGGCAAGGCCATCGCGCTGGATCCCGCCAGCGTGCCCGCCTATCTCGACCGCGGCATCGCCTATTACGCCGCCAAGAAGTACGTCCTGGCCATCGCCGACTTCAGCAAGGTGATCGCCCTGAAGCCCGACTATGTTGCGGCCTATAACGATCGCGGCAATGCCCATGACGACAGCGGCGACCACGACGCGGCCATCGCCGACTACAGCCATGCGCTGGTGTTGAAGCCCGACTACGCCGACGCCTACGCCAATCGCGGCTCGGCCTACGAGGAGAAGGGCTTCAACGACTACGCCATTTCCGACTACCGCGCGGCGCTGAAACTGAACCCCAACTTGCCGCCGGCCCAGGCCGGCCTGAAGCGGCTGGGCGGAACGCCCCCTTAGAGACTAGACCGCGGGCGATCTCACCCGCCCTTCTCCCGCGAGCGAGGGGAGAAGGGGCGAGATTGCAATGTCGGACGAGCAGGCGCCGATTTAGCTTTGGTTTGAAGCCGTCTTGCCGAAGATCGCTTCCTCAAGTGGCCCAGGCGCCTTCCGGCCGGCTGTCCGACTTGTCGGCGCCGAGCGGATCGGGTCCGAAGCGGTTCTCGCCGATGATGCCGCGGGTGCAGAACCAGATCAGCAGCGGAATGATGCCGACGATGGTGAAGGCGATGAGGTACCACCAGCCGCTCCTGTTGGTGTCGTGAAGCCTGCGGACGGCAACGGCGAGCGAGGGCAGGAACAGCGCCAGGCTCACCAGGTTCGACAGCAGCGAAACCATGGTCGATGCCGTGGTCGGGCCGCCGGCGGCGCCCATGATCACACCTTGGATGATGCTCAGAACGAAACCGACAACGAAGCTGACGATGAACGAGAACAGGAACCACCACCAGTATGCCGACCGCGACGATCTCCCCTGGAAATCGACATAGCGTCTGAAACCGCTGGTGATCGCTTCAACAAAACCCATGACCGCATCCCCCGATAAGCCTGACTCCAGCAAGGCTAGGTTGTTCGGCGCGGGTCAATGAATTTCTCCGGTGACGACAAAGTGACCCAGCTTGGCGCGAGGCCGCCCCTCCCCAAGGCGCTCGCGAAGCGTTAGAGAGGCGACACGCTGGTCGGGGCCGGCGAGTCTATCGTTCCCGCGAGGAAGACCTTCCCCTCATGACGCTCGACCCGGCAGCCGTCGCCAAGCGGCTGCGCAATTACAGCCGGCCAAACGGCGCCCGCGGCGCCCTTGAGCTGGCCATCACCGCAGCGCCGCTGGTGGCCATCTCGGTTCTGGCCTGGTTTGCGCTCAAGCATCACGTCTGGTGGGGGCTTCTGCTGGTCGCGCCGGCGGCGGCCTTCCTGGTGCGGCTGTTCATGATCCAGCACGACTGCAGCCACGGCGCCTTTTTCGGCTGGAAGCCGCTGAACGACTGGGTCGGGCGCATCATCGGGGTGCTGACCCTGACGCCCTACGACTATTGGCGCCACACCCATGTCGTGCACCATGCCGGCTCGGGCGCGCTGGATCGGCGCACCCTGGGCGCGGTCGAGACCCTGACCGTCGCGGAATACCGCGCCCTGCCGCGCATCAAGCAGTTTGGCTACTGGCTCTATCGCCATCCGCTGGTGCTGTTCGGCCTTGGCCCCACCTACATGTTCCTGCTGCAGCACCGGATGCCGGTCGGCATGATGCGCCAGGGCTGGCGGCCGTGGCTGTCGGTGCAGGCGACCAATCTGGGCATAGCGGCGCTCGCCGTCGGCATGATGATGATCTTCGGCGTGCTGCCGTTCCTCTTGGTCTATCTTCCGATGATGATCCTGGCGGCCTCGGCCGGGGTCTGGCTGTTCTTCGTGCAGCACCAGTTCGAGCAGACCTATTGGGCGCGCGGCGAGGACTGGAACTTCCATGACGCCGCCCTGCACGGCTCATCCCACTACGATCTGCCGCCGATCCTGCGCTGGTTCACCGCCAATATCGGCATCCACCACGTGCACCATCTAAACAGTCGCATCCCCTATTACCGTCTGCCGCAGGTGCTGCGTGACGAGCCGACCCTGCGCAGCGTCGGCCGCCTGACCCTGCTGGCCTCGATCCGCTGCGCCGGCCTGACCCTCTGGGACGAATCCAGCCGCCGGTTGATTTCCTTCCGCGAACTGCGCCGGATGCGGAAAGCGCTGCCGGCTTAAATCGTCCCACTTTCTTCCGCTCATCCCCGCCTTCGCGGGGATGACCGAATTATTTAAATCGCCACTCTCGCGGGGCTGAGGGGCAGGCCCGCCACCTCGGTGCGAACCTTGAAGATCGTGCCGCAGTTTTCGCGGGGGCCACCGTCGGATCCGGTCACCACATAGAGGTCACGCAGATCGTCGCCGCCGAAGCACAGGCTGGTGACCATGGGCATGGGAACCGTCAGGTCCATGCGGTGGGCGCCGTCGGGCTCGAACACCGCCACCCGGCCGCCGCGCGCATCGGCCACCCAGACCGAGCCGTCCGCAGCCACCTTCAGTCCATCCGGCGTCGAGCGGGCGCCCAGATTGGCGAACAGCCGCCACGGCCCGATCGAGCCGTCCGCGGCGATGTCATAGACGCGCACCCCGGGCGCCCGGGAATCCGAGTGGTAGAGCCGGCTCCCATCCGGCGAGAAGCCCAGTCCATTAGTCAGCATGACGCCGTCCGACAGGGTCTCCATCGAGCCGTCCAGATTGATCCGGTGCAGTTGGCCGGGCTTGGCCTCGTCGCCGCCGAAGACCCGGAAGGCCAGCGAGCCGACATAGACGCGGCCGGCGCTGTCGGTGGTCAGGTCGTTGAAACCGATCCCGCCGGCCGCCTCGGCTGTCAGCAGCACCGCGCCGGCCTTGGCCTCGTCCAGCGGCGCGTAGGAGATGTCGCGGCCGCTGATCACCAGTCCGCCCGAGGCGTGCAGCGCCATGCCGCCGACCCCGCGCCGCCTCTGGATGACTTGGCTGGTCTGGTCGTCCTTGCCCAGCAGGTAGACCCCGCCGTTCAGCACGTCGCTGAAATAGAGCCCTCGCGCTGCGTCCCAGACGGGTCCCTCGATCAGGCCATAGCCGGTGGTGATCTCCTGCATCGGACCTGGCCCTTTCAAACGGCGTCCAGATAGTGGAATTCGACCAGGTAGACCCGCTCGCCCGGGCCGTGCTTGGCGATCTTGAGCAGGTCGACGACGCCGTCGAACCCCGAGCGGCGGGCCAGCGCCGGCGTGACGTCGGCCAGGCTGATCTCGTGCAGGCCGGTCACCTCGATCGCGCCGGGCGCCAGCGCATAGCGGCCGCCCACCTTCACGTGCGGACTTTGCCAGATGCGCACGGAACAGGTGACCTCGCCGCGTCGGATCGGGTCGCGAAGGCGTTTGGTGAAACCCATCGCGGCCAGCCAATCCCATCGCCGCCTCTGGCGCAAGCCGGGCGATTGGCTCTAGTGGATCGTCGAACGACCGCAAGGACACCCATGAGCACCCAACGCATCGCCGTCATCGGCCTCGGCCAGCGCATCGCCCACGTGCTCGCGGCCATGAAGGAGATGGGCTGGGACCTGCGCGTCGACGGCTATGTCGATCCGCGGCCGGTCGGCGCGCCGATCATGGCGGCGGCCGGCATCTCGCCTGGCCGGGAATTCGCCACGCCCGAAGCGTTGCTGGCCGATGGCCCCTACGACCTGGTGATGATCGGCACGCCGAACCACCTGCACAGGACGCATCTGAAGGCCGCCTTCGCCGCCGGCTATCCGATCTTTTCGGAAAAGCCGATCGTGCGCACCGAGGCCGAGACCTTCGACCTGGCCCGCGCCATCGCCGCCAAGGGATCGCCGCCGCTCTATATCGGCCTGGTCATGCGCTCCATGCCGATCGTCAAGGAGACCATCGCGCGCGTGGACGCGGGCGAGCTCGGCGAGCTGATCTCGATGGACGCCACCGAGCACCTGCCGCCCGAGCACGGGGCCTATCTGGCGCGCAACTGGCGCCGGCGCTCCGACTGGGGCGGCTCGTTCATGCTGGACAAGGTCTGCCACGACTTCGACATCTTCGGTCGGCTGGCCAAGGCCAGGCCCGCCAAGGTGGCGAGCTTCGGCGGCCGGCGCATCTTCACGCCCGAACGCGCCGAGGCGCCGCGCCAGTACGAGGACGGCTCGCCCGCCTACGCTATGCGCGACGCCGGCTGGTCGGCCTCCAACGATCCGTTCCAATCTGACATGGATCTGGCCGACCACCAGACGGCCATGGTCGAGTACGATTCCGGCTTCAGGCTCTCGTTCCATTCCAACAGCCACGTGGCTCTGGCGGAGCGGCGCTGGTACCTGGCCGGGACCGAGGGCACGCTGATCGCCGACCTGGTGCGCAACCGGCTGATGCTGCGGCGCGCCCTGCACCGCGGCAAGCCCGAGCGCATCGACTATGGCGGCGTCACCGCCGATTCCCACAACGGCGCCGACCAGGCCATGGCGCTCGACCTGCTGGCGGCGCTGGAGGGCAGGGCGGCCTTTCCCGTGACGCCCTGGGACTCGATGGAAGCAGGCCTCACCGTCACGGCCATCGACCGCGCCATGGCCGAAGGCGTCATGCTCGACTGCGCGCCCATGTGGGCCGAATTCGATGCGGCGCGCGGGGTGAGGGCCGCGGCCTAGCCCGCACCCCCTCTTCTTTCCGTCATCGCCCGGCTTGTCCGGGCGACCCATGAACACGGGAGAGGCCGGCGATCATGGGTGGCCCGAACAAGTCGGGCCATGACGGTTGGAGGTGGGCCATGGCAGCGGTCTGCCTTCCGCTGCGTCGCCCTGAAATCGGCTCTGCGTAAGGGCCTGGCGCCTTGACAACGCCGGCGCTTCACGGACTTTCACTGCGACGCGACGAGACGATCGCACAATCGAGGAAGCGGTGATGGCGGGACTTTGCGAAGGACGGGTGGCGATCGTCACCGGCGGCGGGCGCGGGATCGGGCGGGAATACTGCCTGATGCTGGCGCAAGAGGGCGCCAAGGTGGTGGTCAACGACCTGGGCGGCGCCCGCGACGGTGTCGGCGCGGACCTCGGCCCCGCCGACGAGGTGGTCAACGAGATCAAGGCCATGGGCGGCGAGGCGGTGGCCAACGGCGCCGACGTCTCCGACTGGGAGCAGGCCAAGGGCATGATCGACCAGGCCGTGCAGGCCTTCGGCAAGCTCGACGTGCTGATCAGCAACGCCGGCATCCTGCGCGACCGCATGCTGGTCAACATGACTGAGCAGGAGTGGGACGCGGTGATCAAGGTGCACCTGAAGGGCACCTTCGCGCCGGCCCATCACGCCGCCGCCTATTGGCGCGACCGCAACAAGGCCACCGGCGAGCAGGTCGGCGGGCGGATCATCAACACCTCGTCGGTCTCCGGCATCTACGGCAATATCGGCCAGACCAACTATGGCGCCGCCAAGATGGGCATCGCCGGCTTCACCATCATCGCCGCGCGCGAGCTGCGCCGCTACGGGGTGACGGTCAACGCCATCGCGCCCGGCGCTCTGACCCGGCTGACCGAAGACCTGGGCGGCCCGATCACCGAGGAGCGCAAACGCTCCGGCGACCCGAAATGGGTGGCGCCGATCGCCGTCTGGCTGGCCAGCGAGGAGTCGGCCGAGGTGACCGGGCGCATGTTCGAGGCCAGCGGCAACACCTTCGCGATCGCCGAGGGCTGGCACCGCGGCCCGACCCACGAGCCTGTGCAGGACCCCAACCTGCTCGGTCCGATCGTGGCCGAGATGATGAGCAAGGCGCGCAAGAACGCCGGCATGAACGGCCAGGACCTCGACTGATGTGGCTCCCCGACTATGCCGCCGCGACGCCCGACCGGCCGGCGATGATCTCCGCCGACTCAGGCGAGATCCTCACCTTCGGCCAGCTGAACGAGGCGTCCAACCGCATGGCCCAGCTGCTCTACGCGCGGGGTTTCCGGCGCGGCGACCACCTGGCCATATTGATGGAGAACAACCTCCATTTCATGGAGCCGGTCTGGGCCGGATTCCGTTCCGGCCTCTATGTCACCACGGTCAACCGTTACCTGCCGGCCGACGAGGCGGCCTATATCGTCAATGATTGCGGCGCCAAGGCCATCGTTACCTCATATGAAAAGCGCGAGACGGCGGCGGGTCTGGCCGAGCTGATCCCCGATTGTCCGATCCGACTGATGATCGGCGGCACCATTCCGGGCTGGGAATCCTATGAAGAGGCGCTGGCGAGCGCCTCGCCGGAGCCGCTGGCCGAGGAGTGGATCGGCGATTCCATGCTCTACAGCTCTGGCACCACCGGCCGGCCCAAGGGCATCTTGCGGCCGCTGCCGGACACGCCGGCGGCCGAGGCTTTCAAGATGCGCCAGCAGGCCAACCTGTATGGCTATAGTCCGGATACGATCTATTTGTCGCCGGCGCCGCTCTACCACGCCGCGCCGTTGGCCTTCGTGCTCGGCGTGCTGTCGTTCGGCGGCACGGTGGTGATGATGGAGCGCTTCGACGCCGAACAGGCGCTGAAAATGGTCGAGACCTACCGTGTCACCCACAGCCAGTGGGTGCCGACCATGTTCGTCCGTATGCTGAAGCTGCCCGAGGCGGCTCGCAAGGCCTACGACGTCTCATCGCTGAAGATCGCCGTGCACGCCGCCGCGCCCTGTCCGGTCGAGGTCAAGCGCCAGATGATCGAGTGGTGGGGGCCGATCCTGTTCGAATACTATGCCGGCACCGAGGGCTCAGGCGCGACCTACATCACCAGCGAGGAATGGCTGAAGCATCCGGGTTCGGTCGGCAAGGCCGGCATCGGCATCCTGCACATCTGCGACGAGGACGGCGCTGACCTGCCGCCGGGCGAGGCCGGGCTGATCTATTTCGAGCGCGAGATCGCCACCTTCGAATACCACAACGACCCGGCCAAGACCCGCGCCGCCCGCCACCCGCGGCACGAGAATTGGAACGCGCTCGGCGACGTCGGCTACATGGACGAGGAGGGCTATCTCTACCTCACCGACCGCCAGGCCTTCATGATCATCTCCGGCGGGGTGAACATTTATCCGCAGGCGATCGAAGATGCTCTGATAACCCATCCCAAGGTGGGCGACGTGGCGGTGTTCGGCGTGCCGGATGCGGAGATGGGCGAGGCGGTGAAGGCGGTAATCGAGCCGGCCCCGGGCCAGGAGCCCACCGACGAACTGCGGGTCGAGCTCCTGGACTATGCCCGCTCGAAACTGGCCCGCTACATGGCCCCGCGCTCGCTCGACTTCATCGTCGAAATGCCGCGCCTGCCCACCGGCAAGCTCTACAAGCGCCTCCTGCGCGACGCCTACTGGCAAGACCGGAAGATCTAAGAAACATAAGCGCGCCTTCTCCCGCAAGGGGAGAAGGGTCAGTTTTAGAACTGCCAGCCTACGCCGGTGGAGACGCCGGCCTGGCCGTGGGTGTCGAAGCTGCCGGTGATCTTCACGGCGAACTGGCCGTCTTCGAAGATGTGCGAGGCGCCGACCGACAGGGCGGCCTGGCCGCCCCAGCTGCCCAGGCCGACGCCGACCAGGGTCTTGCTCGGGTTGAAGGCCTGCGGCACCCCGTTCGCCGCCAGCGCCGCCGCCGTGCCTTCGTCCGCCCGCACCGAGACCTGGTTCAGTCGATAGTTGAACCCGGCCGCGAAGCTGTTGGTGTAGGCGTTGGCCTGGCTGACGGCCGCGGTCTGCGCCGCCTGCACCTGGCCGACATTGGCCGCGTCGGTGGTGCTGACGCCGGCGGTGACGTTCTCCAGCCGCCGGGTATTGCCCGGTGTGCCGAAGGAAACGCTGTTCGGGTCGGTGGCCACGGAGCCGGCGCCGATCGCCACCGCGTTGGTCGCCCCGGCGGCCACCGTGGCCCCCGCGCCGATCGCCGTGCCGCCAACCGCGTGGACCGCGGCGTTGGCGCCGAAGGCCGAACCGTGGTCGGCCGTGACGTTGGCGCTGTAGCCAACCGCCGTGTCGTCCGGGCCGGCCGCGAAGGCGTTCGTGCCCACCGCCACCGACTGCGAGCCCGCGTGAGCGCCAAAGCCAAGCGCCGTGCCGCCTGAACCGGTTACCGATGCGCCATTGCCGATCTGCAGGCCCTGGTTGGGCTGTGTGGCCGGGAAGCCCGCCGCGACAAAGGCGTTGTTGAGCGAGGTGAGCGAGGTCGAGACGCCGGCCAGCGAGGTGCTCTGCACCGCCAGCGAAGACGAAATCCCCTGGCTGAGGTCGGAGATCGAGGTCGAGACCCCGCTGCTCAGGCTGGTCGCGGTCGAGGCCAGCGAGGTGGAAACCCCGGTGCTCAGGCTGGTCGCGGTCGAAGCCAGCGAGGTGGAGACCCCGGTGCTCAGGCTGGTCGCCGTCGAGGCCATTGAGGTGGAGACGCCGGTGCTCAGGCTGGTCGCCGTGCTGATCAGCGAGGTGGACACCCCGGTGCTCAGACTGGTGACCGTCGAGGCCAGCGAGGTGGAGACGCCGGTGCTCAGGCTGGTGGCCAGCGAGGTCGAAACCCCGGTGCTCAGGCTGGTCGCCGTCGAAGCCAGGGACGTCGAGACGCCGGTGCTCAGGCTGGTGACCGCGCCTTGAAAGGATACATTGTAAGCCCCGTCCCCGTGGTCGCCGACCCGGCGATCCTGATCAACAAAGAGGCCGGCGAAATGACCGGCCTCGGCGCCCGGTGTCCCGACGGGCGATCCCACCGATTCGCAGCGGGACGAGAGTCATCTGACGACAAATCCGTTACCGACCGCCTAAAGCGGACAGTGAATCAGCGTTGTCCATGATCAGCGGGGGTTGAGCGGGGTGAGGCTCAAACTCTACCGTCATGGCCCGACTTGTTCGGGCCACCCATGGTCGCCACAGAACGCTTGTATTCTAGGAGTCAGGCGGATCCGCCCATGATTATCGTTGACCGTAAGCGCTCATGTTGGGGTGGACGGCCCCCGAACGGCATCGATGTGCCAGATTGAGGT
>JBEPUW010000036.1:0-47385 GCA_041691315.1 Caulobacteraceae bacterium
CGCCCGGTCCCTTGGTCACCACCAGCGGCCAGGTGATCAGCGGCGCCGGCTCGCCCGGCCAGCAGGTCTGGATCGGCAGCTTGGAGAGATCGATCTGGTCGCCGGTCCAGACGATCTCCTGCACCGGCGCGGACTTCACGGTCTTCGGCCGCATGCTCATCACGGTGCGGGCCAGCGGCAAGAGTTCCAGCGCGTCCTTCATGCCGCGCGGCGGCTCCGGCTGGCGCAGGAAGGCGAGCAACTCGCCGACCTCGCGCAGCTCACCCGCCGTGGTCCGCTCGTTCCCGCCCAGGGTGACGCCCATGGCGACGCGCTTGACCGTGCCGAACAGGTTGGCCAGGCAGGGGATGGTCGAGGGCTCGCCGTCGGCGCGGATCGGCCGTTCGAACAGCACCGCCGGGCCGCCGTTGGCCACCAGCCGGGCGCAGATCTCGGTCATTTCCAGGACGGTGGAGACCGGCTCGGTGACCCGGACCAGCTCGCCCGCGGCTTCCAGCCGTTCGATGAAGTCGCGCAGGGATCGGTAAGCCATGGGGCGGCGAAGCTAGGCGGTGCGGGGGGACGTGTCACGCCTTGCCGTGGCACGCGGGCGCCTTAAGCTTGAACCATGATCTACGAAATCGACGTCCAGAACGCGGCGGCGCGCTTCGCCGAACTGATCGAAACCATCGACGCCGGCTACGGCGTCCTGATCCGCCGCGGCGACGAAATCATCGCCCGCCTGGCCCCGGAATGGTCCTTCCACGAAAAGGCGGCGGAACCGGAAGAGACCCTGACGCCCGAAGAGCGGCATGCCAAAGAGACCTTCGAGATGTTCCAACACGACATCGAGGACAGCTTTTAGGGGCTCTGCTCGGCCCACTAAAATCCGCTCATCCCCGCGAAAGCGGGGATGAGCGGTGGTGGTGGGCCAGCGGCCTCCCTTACCCCGCCTGTTCCTTTTCGTACGCTCTCACCAACGTCTTGGGCGCGATCTTGCGCCAGCGGCGTTCGAGGAAGTTCTTGAACGAACCGGGGTGCAGGGTGGCGATGCGGGCCAGGACTGAGGGGTAGTCCTTGTAGTGGGCGGTGATGTGGAAGGTCTTGGGCTCGGCCTCCATCAGCATCTCGCGCTCGTCGAGCGAGACCTCCATCAGCACCATGCTGGCGTCGGCGCGGCGATAGCGGGTGAAGAACTTCTTGTTCACCAGGAAGGCGGGCTGGCCGTAGGAGCTGCCCTCGACCACGCCGGGAAAGCTCAGGGCGATCTCGCGCATCTCGTCTTCGGTCATCGACTGCCCCCTCTCAAAGGTTCGGAAAGGTCCAGACCGCGGTCTTCTTGACCTCGGCATCCTCGAGTTCGCGGGTGGTCTCGACGCTGTATTCGGCCAGTTTGACCAGGCCGGACTTGGGAAAATAGCTCCGCCCCGGGTCGCCGAGCAGAACCCGCGCTCCGGCCTCGCGCGCCTGGGCCAGCCAGTTCATGGCCCGGTCGGCCAGCGGCTGTTCATAGAAGATGTCGCCGGCGCAGATGACGTCGGCGGGCGGCGGCGGGGCGGCCAGCGGGTCACGGCGGCCGAAACCGATCTCGACGCCGTTGGCGCGGCCGTTCAGCTTGAGGGCGGCGGCGCAGAAGCCGTCGATGTCGGCGCCGGTCGCGGACCTGGCGCCCGCCTGCATCGCCGCGATGGCGACCAGGCCGGACCCCGTGCCGACGTCGAACACGCTCTTGCCCTTCACCTCGCTCGGATGGTCGAGCAGGTAGCGCGCCAGGGCCTGGCCGCCAGCCCAGGCGAAGGCCCAGAACGGCGGCGGCAGGCCGATCTGGCCCAGCTCCTCCTCGGTCATGCGCCAGATCGGGGTGATCTCGTCGGCCAGATAGAGTTCGATTTCGGGGGTGTGCGGCGGGCTTGTCAGCCGGGTATTGGCCAGGATGAAGCCGACCGGGTCGGCGATGGTCTCGGCGCTCACGCGGGCGCCGCCAGCCGCAGCATGGCCGGATAGCTCGGCGCGATTTCCATCCGCGGCAGCACGCCCTTCGCGGCCAGCAGCCGGTGCGCCCGGGGCAGCTGGTAGCAGGGCAGGTGCATGAACATGTGATGTTCGCAGTGATAGTTGACGTAATAGGGCGCGATCAGGGCCCGCTCGATCGGGTTGGCCATGGTGGTGCGGGCATGGCGCAGCGGGTCGGGCTCGTCCTTGGCCACCAGGGCGTGCTCGGCGATGTTGCGCAGGCGCGTCACCATCTGGAACCAGGTGGCGCGGGGCAGGAGCCAGAGCGCAAACCAGCCCCACCACCAGTTGCGGCCGAGCAGCATGCCGGCGACGCCAAAGCCCGCGATCGCAAAGGCGTTGGTGACCAGGAAGCGGCGCTGACGCACGATCTCGGCGCCTAGGATTGGCACGACCGGCGCGCCCTTGGCTCGGGTCTTCAGATTCGATTGCAACAGGCCGAAGCGCTGCTTGAACCAGGTCTGGCCGGTCAGGTCGCGGACGATCTTGCGGCGAAACGACTGCCGCGTGATCGGGAAGGGCGCCGAGAGCACCAGATCCGGATCCTCGGTCTGCTGGGCGAATTTGTGATGCTGCAGATGGTATTTGCGGTAGCGCGCCACCCCGCCCGAGCACAGCCACTCGGCCACCCACTCGTTGACGCCGGGGTCGCGATGCAGGGCGCCGTGCGCGGCGTCGTGCTGCAGGATGCCGAGCCCCAGCTGCCGGGCGCCGATGATCATCACCGCCAGCGGAAGGGTGATCGGCCAGATCAACCCCATCAGGGTGGCCAGGCCGATCACCGCCCAGCAATGCGCGACGAGGGCCAGCCCCTTCCACGACGAGTGCTCAGCCAGCGGCGCCCACTCCTCGGCGGTGAAGACGTCTTTCGGATTGACCCGGGCGGCGACAGACATGGCTCTAAGATGGGACGATTGGCGGCGGTGGGCAACCGAAGCCTATCGGCGTCAGGCCGGCGACTAAACAGCCTATCCAAATAAGGGCGCCCCTTCTCCCCTTGCGGGAGAAGGTGGCCCAAAGGGCCGGATGAGGGGTCGCGCCCGGGCCTGCCGGTAAGGTAGTAAGCCTTTACGCCAGCACTATGTTCCCGTATTGTTCCGAAATGGCCGAAGTCAGAAAAGCCAGCCGAGCCTTTGCCAAATCCATGCGCAAGGCGCCGGCGCACCACGAAACCAAGCTTTGGCGGCTGCTCCGGGATCGGCGGTTGGAGGGCCTGAAGTTCCGGCGCCAGGCCCCACTCGGCCCCTATATCGCCGACTTCGTCTCCTTCAGACACCGGCTGATCGTCGAGGCGGACGGGCCGGCCCATCTCACCCGCGTCGAATACGATCGCGCTCGCGATGCTTGGCTGCGCGATCAGGGTTTCCGCGTGCTGAGGTTTCCGAATGAGAAGATCGCCACGGACCGTCATGGCGTTCTTTCGCGCATTCTGGAGACGGTTTCGCCGTCATAGGCGAGGCTGGCGCGCCCCCTCATCCGACCCCTTCGGGGCCACCTTCTCCCGCAAGGGGAGAAGGGGCGCGTAAGGTTGGATGGTTGGGCGCGTTCGACCTAAACCGGTAACCCAAACAGCACGACCGGCGCCCGCCAAAGTCCCGCGACCAGGGCCCCGAACAGGATCAGGCCGGCGTCGCGGTTGGAGTTGAACAGTTTCAGGGCGCGGTGCGGGTCGTCGAGCCTGAGGCGCAGCGGCTGGCTGATCAGGTGGCCGGCGTAGAGCAGGGCGATGCCCGCGAACAGCGGCCCGAGGTGGGCGAGGGCGCCGGCGGCGAAGACCAGGCCGATGGAAATCAGGTAGCAGACCAGGACGCCGTAGGGCGCGGCGCGCCCCAGGCGGCGCGCGGAGGACTTCACCCCGGCCAGGGCGTCATCCTCCAGATCCTGCACCGCGTAGATGGTGTCATAGCCCAGGGTCCAGAAGACGCCGGCCGCATAGAGCAGCAGCGCCGGCCAGGCCAGCCAATAGGTCGCCGCCGCATAGCCCAGCAGGACGCCCCAGTTGAACGTCAGTCCGAGCCAGGCCTGCGGCCACCAGGTGATCCGCTTCATGAACGGGTAGGCGGCCACCAGCCCCAGCGAGGCGATGCCCAGCAGGATGGCGATCAAGCCCAAGCTGACCAGAATGACGAAGGCCAGCAGGCTGCAGGCCGCGAGGAAGGCCCAGGCCTGCCTGACGCTGATCCGCCCCGACGCGATCGGCCGCCCAGCGGTGCGCGCCACCTTGGCGTCGATGTCGCGGTCGACGATGTCGTTATAGGCGCAGCCCGCCGCACGCATCAGCGCCGCGCCAAGGGCGAAGGCGACCATGAGCCACGGGTTAGGCCAGTGGCCCTCCATGGCGGCGGCCAGCCCGAGGCCTTGCCAGCCGGGCAGCAGCAACAGCCAGATGCCCGCCGGCCGGTCGAGCCGGCCGAGCTTCAGCCAGGGCCGCAACCCCTCGGGCGCGAACCGGTCCACCCAGTTGTCCGGCGCGGCGTCGGGGAGGGGGGCGGTGGTCATCGCGCGGGTTTTCCATCATCGCGTGACGCCGCGCCAGCCTTGCCCTTGGCGCCCGCCTTCGTCAGGCTGGCGCAAAACCAGGGAGACATTCGCGTGGGCCAGGATTTTCTCGATGTCGCGACCTTCGCAAGCGGCCATCCGCACGGCCTCTACAAGACCCTGCGCGAGTCCTCGCCGGTGTTCTGGAACCCTGAGCCGAACGGGCCGGGGTTCTGGGCGCTGATCCGCTATTCGGATGTCTATGCGGTCGACCACGATTTCCAGAACTACTCCTCAGGCCCGACCATCATGATCCCCGACCCGCCGCCCGGCCAGACCGGGGCGCTGGGCGAGGCGACCATGATGCTGATGATGGACCCGCCGCAGCACACCGCCTTCCGCAAGCTGATCCGCGCGGAGTTCACCCGGCCCGCGGCCGCCGAGCGGGGCCTGCGGCTGCACGACCTAGCCCGCCAGATCGTCGATGCGGTGATCGAGAAGGGCGAGTGCGATTTCGTCGCCGAGGTGGCCGGCGAAATGCCGTCCTATGTCATCGCCGAGCTGATGGGCCTGCCGCTGGACGACGGCCGCGAGCTCTACAAGCTGACCGAGATCATCCATTCGGCGCCCGAGACCCTGCCGCCGGGCGCCGGCGGCGAGGCGGTCGGCAAGATGTTCGCCTATGGCCTGCAGGTGATCGCCGAGAAGCGCGCCCGGCCCGCCGACGACCTGGCCACGCGACTGCTGCAGGCCGAGGTCGACGGCAAGCGGCTCACCGATCCGGAATTCCTGCTCTTCTTCCTGCTGCTCATCGACGCCGGCGGCGACACCACCCGCAACCTGCTCTCGGCCGGCCTGCTGGCCCTGCACGAAAACCCCGACCAGCTGGCCTGGCTGATGGCCGACCTGCCCGCCCGCCTGCCCAGCGCGCGGGAGGAGCTGCTGCGCTATACCAGTCCGGTCATCTACATGCGCCGCACGGCGACTCGCGACACCCGGATCGGCGACACCGCGATCAAGGACGGCGACAAGGTGGTGATGTATTTCGGCGCCGCCAATCGCGATCCGGAGCAGTTCGAGCGGCCCGATGCGCTCGACCTGTCGCGCGACCCGAATGAGCACATCGCCTTCGGCGGCGGGCCGCACGTCTGTCTTGGCCAGCATCTTGCTCGCATCGAGATCGACGCCATCCTGGCCGAGGTGCTGACCCGAATGAAGAAACTCGAGATCGTCGCGCCGCCGGAATGGCTGGCCTCGACCTTCATCTCCGGCCCGAAGAGCCTGAACGTCCGCTTCCAGCCCGGCCCGAGGGTCGGAACGCCGTGACTCTGTTGAAGCGCGGCGTGCTTCTGGCGGTCCTGGCTCTGGCCGGCATCGCGCTGAGCGGCTGCTACGTCTCCAACCGGCTGCTGCTCGATGCGACCGCGGCGGCCCACCCGCTGGATGACGGCGTCTATGTCCGCGATGGCGACGAGGCCGACAAGATCCGCATCACGCTGGATCCCGACGGCTGGTACCGGGTCGAGCAGTTCAACGACAACGGCACGATCGGCGAGACCCACCGGGTGCTGGCCAACGAGGCGACCATCGCCGGCCGCGAGGGCTATGCGCTCGCCGAGGAAACCGACGAGGGCTTCGACTATGCGGTCGCCGTCATCGAGAACAACCGTGTCTATTTGGCGACACCTGACTGTTCGGATTCACTCGACCGCGATGATGCGGTTGACCACGGCGGTGAACAGCAGGACGATGAGGCGATGACCCACAATTGCCTCTTCAAGAACCGGGACGCGCTGTTCGCCGCGTTGTCCGGCTTTGCGGGTCACGCCGACTTTGGCGCCCCGTACCAACGACATTGAATCAATAGACTCGCACGGGGCCTCGGCCTGATCCGTCAGCGGGTCAGGGAACCGAAGTTATGAGCGAAGTTTTTGACGAGGACACCGGCGAGTTTCGCAAGCGAACGCTTTCGAACAGCCAGGTTCTGCGTTTCATCTCCACCTATTGGTTCCGCCGGCCCTGGGGCTATGGCGCGACCATCGTGCTGATCCTGGTCGCCATCGGCTTTGAGTCGATGATGCCGCGGGCGGCCGAGGCCCTTGTCGACGCCACGCGCCACGTCCCCGCCAGCGCCGCCGTCGCCTGGCAGGCCTGGCTGTTCTTCGTCGGCGTCTATGTCGTCTACACCCTGGTCCGCAACCTCTCGATCCGCATCTTCTGGAACCCGTTGGCCGCGGCCAACATGGAGCAGATGACCAACGAGGCCTTCCAGCGGGTGCAGGCCTTTTCGTCCGACTGGCACGGCGACACCTTCGCCGGCGCCACCGTGCGACGCATTTCGCGCTCCATGTGGGGCTACGACGTGGTCTCGGATTCGGTGATCATGTGGATCGGCCCGGCGCTCATCGTGCTGACCATCCTGTCGGTGCAGATGATGATCCGCTGGCCGCTGATCGGCGGCTTTTCGCTGCTGATGGTGGTCGCCTACATCGTCTCCAACGTGTTGTTTTCCAACTACTATGTGATGAAGGCCAACCGGCAGTCGGTGGCGATGGACTCGCGCATCGGCGGCGCGCTGGCCGACGCCATCTCGTCCAACCCGGTGGTCAAGGGCTTCGGCGCCGAGAAGCGGGAAGAGGCGCGCTTCGCCAAGGTCACCAAGGACTGGCACGACGCCACCCTCAACACCTGGAACCGCTACATGACCGTGTGGCTGATCCAGAACATGCTGCTGGCGGTGTTGCAGGCCGGTCTGACCAGCCTGCTCATCCTGCGTTGGCTTCGCCATGAGGCCAGCGCCGGCGACGTCGCCTTCGTGATCACCACCTTCCTGATCATGAGCGGCTACCTGCGCAACATGGGCGACAATATCCGCATGCTTCAACGCGGCCTGGCCGACGTCGAGGATGTGGCGGAGTTTGCCCGCATCACGCCGCAGGTGCCGGACGAGGCCGGCGCCCTGGAGTTCATCGGCGAGTCCGGCGAAATCGCCTTCGAGCACGTCACCTTCCGCTACAAGTCGGCCCAGACCCCGATCTATGACGACTTCAGCCTGGTCATCGCGCCCGGCGAGCGGCTGGCCCTGGTCGGGCCGACCGGCTCGGGCAAGTCGACCTTCGTCAAGCTGGTGCAGCGTCTCTACGACCTGCAGGCCGGCCGCATCGTCATCGACGGCCAGGATATCGCCACGGTCACCCAGGGCTCGCTGCGGCGCGCCATCGCGGTGGTGCCGCAGGATCCGGCGCTGTTCCACCGCACCGTGGCCGAGAACATCGGCTATGCGCGGCCGGGCGCGACCACCGACGAGATCGTGCTGGCCGCCAAGCGCGCCCGCGCCCACGACTTCATCGCCAAGCTGCCCAACGGTTACGACACCCTGGTCGGCGAACGTGGGGTGAAGCTCTCAGGCGGGGAGCGTCAGCGGGTGGCGATCGCGCGCGCCTTCCTGGCCGATGCGCCGATCCTGGTGCTCGACGAGGCGACCTCCTCGCTCGACGTTGAGACCGAGCGCGAGGTGCAGGCGGCGACCGAGGCGCTGATGCGCGGGCGAACGACCATCGTCATCGCCCACCGCCTCTCCACCATCCGCCACGCCGACCGCATCCTGGTCTTCCAGGACGGCCGCGTGGTCGAGGAAGGCAAGCACTCCGACCTGGTGGCCAAGGGCGGCACCTATGCAAGGCTGAACGCGTTGGCCCAAGGGGCGGTGTAATTTTTACTCCGCTCATCCCCGCGAAAGCGGGGACCCAGGCTTTTTGTTGGGCCATCCGATTCTGCAGAGGCCCAAAGAGTGAACCGCCAAGCTCGCCAAGGACGCCAAGAAACGCGCCCTTCTTGGCGAACTTGGCGTCCTTGGCGGTAAAAAACCTGGGTCCCCGCTTTCGCGGGGATGAGCGGTGGGGGGGTTAGGCCCGTGCCAGTTCGTACTCCAGCGCCGCAGCCAGATCGCCGCGGGGCGCCACCGTCACTTCGTCCAATCCCAGCCATCCGGCCATCGTGCGCAGTTCCGCGGCCAACGCCGGAGCCACCGCGGCGGCCTGGTCGGCGCCGGGTTCCAGGTGGGCGGCTTGGACCAGGAGGCGTTTGGCGGCGCGGTCGGACTTCAGGTCCACCCGCGCTGTAATGGCGTCGCCGAGCAGGAAGGGCAGCACGTAGTAGCCGTGCTCGCGCTTGGCCGCCGGCGTGTAGATCTCCAGCCGGATGCGGGCGCCGAAGACCCGCTCTGTGCGGTCGCGAAACCAGATCAGGTTGTCGAACGGCGAGAGCAGGGCGCTGGCCGCCGACCTGCGCGGCGCCTTGGCCCCCGGCGCCAGATAGGCGTCCTTGGGCCAGCCCTGGACCCGGACGCGGATCAGCGCGCCCTCCTCGACCAGTTCCGCCAGCCGGGCCCTGGTCTCGGCCACCGGCATGCGGAAATAGTCGCGCAGGTCGGTCTCGGTGGCGACGCCCATGGCGCGGGCGGCGATCATCAGCAGCGCCCGGTGCGCCTCGGGCTCCGATGGCGTCGGCTGAGCCATGATGGCGCGCGGGATCACCCGCTCGGTCAGGTCGTAGAGGCGCTCGAAGCCGCGCCGGGTCTTGACCGTGATCAGGCCGGCGGCGAACAGCCACTCCAGCGCCCGCTTGCCGTCCGACCACTCCCACCAGCCGGACTTGCGCGGGCCCGCTTCAGCGAAGGCGCCGCCGCTCAGCGGCCCCTCGCGCTCGATCCGCGTCAGCACCGCGTCGATATAGTCGCGCCGCGCGCCCATGCCATGGGTGCGCGCCTCGTGGGCCGCCATGCGCCAGCGGAACAGCGGCTGCATCGCCAGCGGCAACAGCGAGGCCTCATGGCCCCAGTATTCGAAGAAGAACGGCTTCTTGCCCCAGGCCTCGTCCTCGAGCAGTTCGCGCGGGTAGGGCCCCAGCCGCGAGAAGGGCGGCAGGTAGTGGGCGCGGGCCACCACGTTGACGCTGTCGATCTGGATGACGCCCAGCTCGGTCGCCAGCTTGCGGAACTGGCGCCGCGTCGCCGGGCCCTCGGCGCGCGGCGCGGCCAGGCCCTGGGCGGCGATGGCGATGCGGCGGGCCTGGCGCGCGGAGAGGTCTCGACTCATGGCCGCACGCTAGCTGACGTTCCGCAAACGTTCCAACCCTGATCATTGGCGTGGCGTCCCGAACGCTTCATCGACCCCCGAAACCCGCGCCCCCGTCACCGTCTTCGTCGACCCCGCCACCGGCGAGTGGAAGGACGTGAAGGACTAGCCGCCCGATTTTTTCCCGTCATGGCCCGACTTGTTCGGGCCACCCATGAACACCGTCTAGGGTCAGTGTTCATGGGTCCCCCGCATTCCGCGGCTTCGCCGCTCCAGCGGGGGATGACGGATGGAAATGAGCGGCCCGATGGGCTTTGATGGCGCCAACAAAAGGGAGGCCCCACGCATGACCGCTGATCACATCCGCTTCGAGGTCGACGGCGACGGGGTCGGGGTGGTCACCATCGATCGGCCGGAAAAGCGCAACGCCATGACCTACGCCATGCTGCGCGCCTTCATCGAGACCGTGGGCAAGGCCGGCGAGGACGAGCGGGTGCGCGTCTTGATCGTCACCGGCGCCGGCGGGGCCTTCTGCGCCGGCACCGATCTGGCCGACCTGGCCACCGTTCCCGGCGAGACCCGCGGCGTGCGCGGCGAGGCGGGCGAGCACAGCGTCTGGTGGCCGATCGTCGCCTGTCCGAAGCCGGTGATCGGGGCCATCGACGGCTATGCGGTCGGCATGGGCGCGGAGTTCACCAGCCAGTGCGACGTGCGCATCGTCAGCGACCGGGCGCGCTTCGCCTGGAACTTCGCCCACCGCGGCCTGGTGCCGGACACCGGCGCGGGGTCGTGGCTGTTGCCGCGGCTGATCGGCCCGTCGCGCGCGCTCAGGCTGCTCTATTCCGGCACCTTCCTGGAGGCCGCCGAGGCCAAGGCGATCGGCTACGCCAACGAGGTGGTGGCGCCCGAAGCGCTGATGGACGCCGCCCACGCCGAGGCGCGTCGGTACCTCGCGTCATCGCCGTTCTCGCTCCGCCACATGAAAACCCTGGTCTGGCGCGGCCTGGAGCGCGACGTCGCCGACCACATGGCCGCCCACGTCGAAGCCCTCGGCGCCGCCTTCAAATCCGCCGACCACAAGGAGGGCGTCGCCGCCTTCCTCGAACGCCGCCCGGCCAAGTTCGTGGGCCGCTAGGCCTTGCAGGCAGCTGACACGATGGTTGCTGCACTATACCGCAAGCGGCCTTTCAATCATCGGCGGCGCGCAGACGCCGCCAACCCGGAGGCGTCCGAATGGGATCTCGAACCGCCGCCTGTTCCTGCGGCCAGCTGAGCATCGAGGTTGACGGCGAACCGCGCGGCGTCGGGCTTTGCCACTGCCTCG
The DNA here is from genome assembly GCA_041691315.1 of Caulobacteraceae bacterium. Lineage (GTDB taxonomy): Bacteria > Pseudomonadota > Alphaproteobacteria > Caulobacterales > Caulobacteraceae > Poindextera. The sequence goes on from JBEPUW010000036.1 coordinate 10,870, forward strand.
CCTGCCAGCGCCGCACGGGCAGCGTCTTCGCCGCCCTGGCCAGTTTCGCCCCGCCCTACCGGGTTTCCGGCGCCGCCACCGAGTACGTCCGCACAGGCGACCAGGGCGCGCGCTTCAGGTTCCGCTTCTGCCCGGTCTGCGGAACCACAGTCTTCCACACCGAGGAGGGCTACGAGGACAGGTCGGTGAGCGTCGCCGTCGGCGCCTTCGCCGATCCCGCTTTTCCGCCGCCCCGGGACTCGGTCTACGATAGCCGCCGCCATCCGTGGGTCCAGCTGCCGCCGGGCGTCAGCACCCACCACACCGACCCCGACTAGAACCCGTGACCGTGCTGGCGCTGCTTCGCGGCCGCCGACTGGACAAGCTGTGCCGGATTGGGGGAGAAGGCTAACCGGGCCTTGTGAATGGGGGTGAGCCTTGCTCTGGCCGTTGCGCGTCATGGCGCTGTCGTTCGCCGGCTCGATCGCCACGATGGTCCTGGCCGGCCAGGCGATGGCGCAGCCGGCCGCCGCGCCGGTCTTCGGGCCGCCGCCGGCGGGGGTCTGCCTGTTGTCTCAGAGCGAGGCCCTCGCCCGATCCCGTGTCGGGGCCAGCGCCGCCCAGCAGCTCAAACAGTTCGCCGACGGCATCGACGCCGAACTCAGGGCCGAGCGGACGGCCATCGTCAGCGACGACCACACCCTGCTGGGGCAGAAGGCGTCGCTGGGCGCCGCCGACTTTCAGCAACGGGTGGCGCAGTTGAAGCAGCGCTACGACGAACTCGATCGCACCCGGGCGCTGCGCGACGCCCAGCTCAACCTTACCCGCCGTAACGCGGTCGCGCAGCTGATGACCGTCCTCACCCCCAGCCTCGCCGACACCATCACCGCCCGGCGTTGCGGCCTGGTCTTCGAGCGCGGCGCGACCTACGGTTTCGCCGAGGCCATGGACGTCACCGCGGCAGTGGTGCAGCGGATGGACGCGCGGGCGTCGCTGGTCACCCTGCGTCTGGCGCCCCCGCAAGCCGTGCAAGCCGCCCGTTAAGGTCGCGCGCGACCTGCAATGACCGAAACGCCTGGGTCCGCCGCGCGACATTGCTAACAAGGCGTTAACATGTCTTAAATGCGGCAGACTTAGCGATTTTCGGGGGGACACGCTGATGATGACCTTACAAAGTGGATCGACGTCCGCGCATGGCGCGTTGGCCCAGCGCTCAGGCGTTCGAGGCCGCATCGGACCCACGCGTTTCTCCAAGGATGCGGCACCCGGCGGTCTTGGCCGGCTTGGCGCTGGTCGCCTTCGCCGCCGCGCTCCTGTTGGCGCCGCCGAGCGCCCGGGCGCAGTCGACGGTCTGTCAGGATGTTGTCAGCGGCAGCGGCAACGGCGCGACCGCGACGGGCTTGGACGCCACCGCTTGCGGAACCGCGGCCACGGCCAGCGGCGACTTCAGCACCGCCACCGGCTGGTTGAGCACGGCAAGCGGGGGCCAGGCCACGGCCTATGGCGTGTTAAGCAACGCCAGCGGCAATAACAGCTCGGCGGTCGGCCCTTTCGCGGCGGCGAGCGGCTCGGCCAGTTCGGCGTTCGGCGACACCGCGACGGCGTCCGGTGATTTCAGCACCGCGGTCGGGCTGTTGAGCGCCGCCAGCGGTGTCTCCAGCACGGCGAGCGGCGACAATGCGGCCGCGAGCGGCGATTTCTCCACGGCGACCGGCGCTTTCAGCACCGCCAGCGGGATCAGCAGTTCGGCCTATGGCGACGGCAGCACGGCCAGCGGCGCGAACAGTTCAGCCTTTGGCCAGAACAGCACCGCGAGCGGCGATTTCAGCACGGCTGGGGGTTGGCTGAGCACGGCGAGCGGGGCTCAGGCCACGGCGGACGGCGTGTTGAGCAATGCCAGCGGCAACAACAGCGCCGCGGTCGGACCCTTCTCGACGGCCAGCGGCTCGGCGAGTTCGGCCTTTGGCGACACGGCGACCGCGTCCGGCGATTTCAGTACCGCGGTCGGTCTCTTGAGCTCGGCCAGCGGCCTCTCCAGCACTGCGAGCGGCGAGTCGGCGGCGGCGAGCGGCGACTTCTCCACCGCGACCGGCGCCTTCAGCACCGCCAGCGGGACCAACAGCTCGGCCTATGGCGACGCCAGCACGGCCAGCGGCCTGAACAGTTCCGCCTTTGGCCAGGGGGCGACCGCCAGCGGCCAGTACAGCACCGCATCGGGTTGGAACAGCAGCGCCAGCGGCGACCAGGCGATCGCCTATGGTGAGCAGAGCACCGCCAGCGGGAACAACAGCACCGCCGTCGGCCAGGGCGCGACGTCGAGCGGCTCGGCGAGCGCGGCGTTTGGCGACAGCGCTCTGGCCAGCGGCGACTTCAGCACTTCGGTCGGCCTCTTGAGCGCTGCCAGCGGCCTCTCCAGCACGGCGGGCGGCGAGTCCGCGACGGCGAGCGGCGACTTCTCCACCGCGACCGGCGCCTTCAGCACCGCCAGCGGCACCAACAGCTCGGCCTATGGCGACGGCAGCACGGCGAGCGGCTTCAACAGCGCGGCGTTCGGCCAGTCCAGCACCGCGAGCGGCAACTACAGCACCGCGTCGGGCTGGGGCAGCACGGCGAGCGCGGATCAAGCCACCGCCTATGGCGCCTTGAGCAATGCCAGCGGCAACAACAGCGCCGCGGTCGGGCCATTCTCGACGGCGAGCGGGTCGGCCAGTTCCGCCTTCGGCGATACGGCGACGGCGTCGGGCGACTTCAGCACCGCGGTCGGCCTCTTGAGCGCCGCCAGCGGCCTCTCGAGCACGGCGGGCGGCGAGTCGGCGACGGCGAGCGGCGACTTCTCCACCGCGACCGGCGCCTTCAGCACCGCCAGCGGAACCGACAGCTCGGCCTATGGCGACGCCAGCACGGCCAGCGGCCTGAACAGTTCCGCCTTTGGCCAGGGGGCGACAGCCAGCGGCCAGTCCAGCACTGCCTCGGGCTGGAACAGCAGCGCCAGCGGCAGTCAGGCGATCGCCTATGGTGAGCAGAGCACCGCCAGCGGCAATAACGGCGCCGCCGTCGGCCAGGGCGCGACGGCGGGCGGCTCGGCGAGTTCGGCCTTTGGCGATGCGGCCAGCGCCACCGGCGACTTCAGCACCGCCGTCGGCCTGTCGAGCTCCGCCAGCGGGACCGCTTCGGTGGCGGTCGGCGACAGCGCCCAGGCGACCCAGGCCGGCGCCATCGCCGTCGGGCAGAACGCCGCGGCGACCGGGACCAACGCCATCGCCATCGGCCACGGCGCCACGGCCACCGGTTCGGTTGCGGTCGGCTTCAACGCATCGGCGGCGAACGGGGGCGCGGCGTTCGGCGACAATTCGACCGCAACGGGCGCCCTGTCCACGGCGATCGGTCCAGGCGCCCAGGCGACGGCCGCCAACGCCACGGCGGTCGGCGCCGGGTCGCTGGCCAACGTCGCCAACACCGTCTCGGTCGGGACCGTCGGCGGCGAGCGGCGGATCGTCAACGTCGCGGCGGGCACCGGGGCCACCGACGCCGCCAATGTCGGCCAGGTGCAGGCGGCCCAGGCCGCCGCCGTCGCCCAGGCCAACGCCTTCACCACCACCCAGGTCGGCATCCTGAACGCCAACATCCGTCAGAACCGGCTCCGCGCCGACTCCGGCGCGGCCGCCGCGATCGCCCTGGGCGGCCTCGCGCAAGCGGTCACGCCGGGCAAGAGCATGATCACCGGCGGGTTCGGCGAATGGAACGGCCAGGCCGCCTTCGCCTTCGGCGCCTCGCATCGGATGGATGACGGCCACTGGACCATCAAGGCCGGTGGCACCTTCGCCGACCGCGGCGGCGCCGGCGTCAGCGTCTCAACCGGCTACGAGTTCTGACGTCAGCCAGGGGCCTGCCGGCATGGGCGATGCCCCGTAGCCTGACTGTCATCGCCCCCTTCTCCCCTTGCGGGAGAAGGTGGCCCCGAAGGGGTCGGATGAGGGGTCGATCATCCTATCCGATAAGCCGCTGACGCTACTCGGAAATCGGAGCGCGACCCCTCATCCGTCGGCTACGCCGACACCTTCTCCCGCAAGAGGGAGAAGGGACCTTTAGGGCTTGGCCCGAAAATCTGTGCATCCCCTGGTCCCGCAAGGGGGAGAACGGCCTGAGCCGTCAGGCCATGGCCGGAACCATGCCCATCATCTGTTCGTAGTTGCGCCGATAGAACCGGTCTTTGGCGTCCTCGTCGATGTCCTGCATCGTCCGCTCGAAGCGGCCCTTGGGGTCGTTGGTGCCTTCCGGGTGCGGATAGTCGCTTGAGAACATGAAGAGGTCGGCGCCGCCGTCGCGGATCATCCGGCCGGCGTCCTCGCCCGGGAAGGGCGTGAACTTGACCGCCCGGCGAATGTATTCCGACGGCTTCATCGGCATGGCCTGCAGATAGGGATCGGTGCGGCCGAAGCTCCTGAAGCCCAGATCCAGCTCGCGAAGGAACTCGGGCGCCCAGCCGGCGCCGGACTCGATGATGCCGCCGCGCAAGGCCGGGAAGCGCTCGAACACGCCGTCATAGATCATGGCGGTCAGCCACACCTGCGGCGCGAACGACAGCATGATGTAGTCGGCGAAGCGCAGGTTCTCGCCGCCGCCGTGCAGGTCCGGCGCACGCTCACGGCCATTGTTGCGGAAGGGGACGGGCTGGGTCTTGGTGCCCGGGCCGATGTGCAGCATGAACGGCGTGTTGGTCTCCTCCAGCCGCGCCCAGAACGGGTCGAAATCCGGATGGCCGGGCGAGCGCTCGCCGGCCGGCCCGGCCGAGACCATGATCGCCCGGTTGCCGGCCTTCAGCGCCGCGTCCACCTCGACGACCGCGCGAGCCGGATCGTCCAGCGCCGCGAAGGCGACGCCGCAGAGCCGCTTGTCCGTCCGGCAAAAGGCGCCCATGGCCTCGTTGTGCGCGCGCACGCCGGCATAGAGGATCCCGGGGTCCTTGGCCCCGAGCGCCGGCGACAGCGACGAGGTATTGAACACCAGCTGGCTGGAAAAGCCGAACTGATCCAGCACCCGCGTGCGCTCCTGCGGATCGAAGGCCCCGGCGGCGATCCAGCCCTTCGGCCCGGCGATCGGGTTGTCGAAAGCCTTGGCCTCCGCCTCGGCGTCGCCTTTGCGCGCCTTGGCCTGGTCGAGCAGCTTGTCGATGCGGCCGGGCGTGCGGCCATAGAGCGGCCGGAGCTGCGCCTTCAGGTCGGCGTCCATGAAGGGATCCAGCCACTCGCGCGTTTCCATCACGTGGCTGTCGGCGTCGTGAATGACGCGGCCCTCGGCATAGGTCATGAGCGGCTCCCGGAAATTCTATTTTCCGGTATTTTGGCGCCGAATCCGCAAAGATCAAATCGTCATCCGGCGCCGCCGCGCATGCGCCGTACCTCCTGCTCCAGCTTGTCCAGCGTGCTGCGCCAGCCTTCGGACGCGCCGGCCACCATCGGGGCCGCCGCGGCCGGGTCGATGAAGGTATAGGTCTGCACCACGTCCATCTGCGTGCCGGCCAGGGCGTCGGAGAAGGTTACCTCGGTATAGGCGCGAAACAGCGGCGCTCCGGCTGCGTCCACGGCCTGCATGTCGATCACCAGCCGACTGTGCGGCGTCACCTCGACGAACACGCCCCGGGTCCAGTGCTCCTGGCCGCCCGGCGAGCGCATGCACACCTCGAACGGCCCGCCGACGTGCATCTGCACCCTGGCGTCCGGCGCGGTGTAGGTCGCCGGCGCGAACCAGCGCTTGACGTGGTCGGCGGAACTCCAGGCCTTGAACACCGTCTCGCGCGGCGCGTCGAAGACGCGGGACAGCCTGAGCGGCGCCGGTTGCTGAACGGCGGCGGCGGCGTCCTTCGCCTCAGTGGTCTGAGCCATCGTCATCTCCTTCGGTTTCAAGGCTTTTCAAATAGTCGCCCAGCCGGTCGAGGCGTTGATCCCACTCGATCCGGCGCGCGTTGATCCATTGCTCGGCCAGGCTCAGCGCCGCCGGCTCGATGGCGCAGGTGCGCACTCGGCCAAGCTTCTCCGAGCGCACCAACCCCGCCGCCTCCAACACCCCCAGGTGCTGCATCACCGACGGCAGCGACATCGGCAGCGGCCGCGCCAACTCACTCACCGCCGCCGGCCCCCGACTCAACCGCTCCAACATCCCCCGCCGCGCCGGATCGGCGAGGGCCTGAAACAGCCGGTCGAGATAAGCCGATTGGTTAAGCACTAGCCTAAGTATCAAGGCGCAGATAGTTAGTCAATGACTTAAGTGTCAGGTGGGCTTTCTCGACGTAGCCCTCGGACCGGCCCTCGCGGTCCCGCTCGTATCGGGAGCGGAACCGGTGGCAGCCAACCCTCGCGGCGGATCATCCGGCTTTCGTAAGTTGGCGTCAGTTGAGCGCACTCAGGTGTTGCTAAAACGTTCATGTTCGGAGACGGACGCTGCTATAACTGGATATGACCAACTTCGGAAAAGCCTCAGGTCGGGCGGAAATCGATGGTCCCAATCTGGAGGCCCCACCATGACCACGGCACTCGCCTGGAACGCGATCAACTATCTGCAGCGACGCTTCCCTGACGCAACCGTGTCTTTCGGCGATGTTCGCTTGACTGTTGCACTACAGGGCGATCCGTCGACGGCCACGGACTTCAACGCGTCGCACATGATAGCGCAGGCACATCGCTCGGGCGTGAAGCACCCGGCGGTCGCAGTTGCGGACCTAGGTATCGACGATTGCCAAATCTTGGGGCTCGTGGATCGTATTTCAACAGCGCTTAACGAGCTGGACAAGACATAGAGATCACCGCGTCAGGTCCGAGGGTTACGGTAACGACAGTGAACTCAACCGAAACGCCCTTTGCGGGAAGACTCTTGATTTACACAGACCGGGTCCACGGTTCCGTAGACCACATTCTGCAGATGTTCGGAGAACACGGAATTGCGATCGAAAATTATCGATCAAAGCAAAGCGTACGAGTCCGCGTTCATATCGTATGGCGGGCAAGATGAGCCAGCCGCTCAGCTCATTGACGCACACTTGAGAGCGAAGGGTGTTGAGACCTGGTTCTTCAAGCGCGACCAACTGCCAGGCCAGAAGCTTCACAGAATGATGTATGAGAACGTGAATAGGTGCGGTCGCATTATCCTCTTATGCTCAAAATCCTCACTTTCGCGCCCTGGTGTGCTGAACGAGATCGAATGTGCCCTTGAACGCGAGGCGAGGGAGGGAGGATCCAATATTCTGATCCCTGTCGCACTCGACGACCACGTATTTGGCGATTGGACGCCCCAGAGAGCAGACCTCGCTCAGCATCTAAAGGACCGCGTAATCGCCCGTTTGGACGACCCGATCGGCTCACCGAACACGGCATTTGAGCAGTTGGACCGACTGGTTGAGTCCCTAAGGCACCGGTAGGCACCAAGCGGCAGCCATTGTGCGAGCACGCGATCCTCGGCTTACATCCCCCCAAACAACCTCTGCCCCAACCAAGCCTCCCGATCCGCAAACGCCGTCGGGACGGCCAACGCGTGGTCCGTATCGTACCAGAACGCACCCTTGGGCAGCGGCGCGGCCGCGATCACGGCCAGGGCGCGGTCCGCAGCGATGTAGTGGTCGTGGGCGGCGTATTGGAAGAGGAAGGCGTCGGCTTTGGAGTGGGTTAGGGCGGCTTCCAGGTCGAGGTCGGTGTTCAGGCGGGGGATGTAGGTCTGGTCGGGGACCTTCTTGCCCAGCAGGTACCATTCGCTGAGCGTCGCTGTCCCGGCCATCAGGACGTACCAGCGGGGGCGGGCGTCTTCGCAGGCGAGCAGGGCGCCGGTCATGGCGCCGAAGTCGTGGCCGACGAAGGCGATGCGATGCGGGTCGATGTTGGGCTGGGCGGCCAGGGCGTCGAGGGCGCGGCGGAGGTCGGCGACCTGGCCCTGCGTGGTGTGCTCATCGGCGTCGAGCGACTTGCCCATGGAGTCGAACCAGGCCGGGTCGGACCATAGGGCGTCGACCAGCAGCGAGGTCGCGCCCTTCCGGGCCAGGGCGATGGCGTCGGGTTCGAACTCGGTGTGGTTGGTGGTCTTGGGATCGCCCAGCCAGTGGACGAAGAGCACGCCGGGGTGAGGCTCCGGGCCGGCGCCGGCGATGATTTCGCCGGTGATCGGGCGGCCGCTGGGTCCATCGAAGCGGACGTCGCGGGCGGTGACGCCGGCGGCCAGCTGGCGCTCGGGTCCCCAGGTGACGGCCGGCGGGTTGGGCAGGAAGGCGTGCGCCGGCGCGGCGTCGCAGGCCGCGGCCGCCGGCTGGGCGGCGAGGGCGGTGGCGAGAGCGACGAATGCTATCGCGAAGGCGCCGAACAGGGCGCCCTTCCCCCTCGATGGGGGAAGGGGAGGGTTGGGGGTGCTGGCGCTGCGGTGACGGTTGGGGCGCTGTTTGGCGCCGAGCCCAACTGTGCTCATCCCCAGACTCAGAGGCCACACCCCCACCCAACCCTCCCCCATCGAGGGGGAGGGCTTTGGAGAGCGGGCCGCCGTCCGTTCGTCACGCATGGTCGAGCACCGGCTTGGGTTGGTAGGGCGCTTCCAGGGCCTTCACCTCGTCGTCGGTCAGGGTCAGGTTCAGGCCGGCGATAGCGTCGTCCAGGTGGTTGGGCTTGCTGGTCCCGACGATGGGGGCGGTGACGGCCGGATTGCGCAGCACCCAGGCCAGGGCGACCTGGGTGTTGGGCACGCCTCTGGCCTTGGCGATCTTCTCCACCTCGGCGACCACGGCGTGGTCGGGCTCGCGGTAATAGAGGCGGGGACTGAACTCGTCGGTGCGGGCGCGCTCGGTATTGCCTTCGCCGGGGTTGGCGCGGCCGCCGGCCAGGAAGCCGCGGGCCAGCGGCGACCAGGGGATGACGCCGACGCCCTGGTCGAGGCAGAGCGGCAGCATCTCACGCTCCTCCTCGCGATAGACCAGGTTGTACTGGGGCTGCATGGAGACGAAGGGCGTCCAGCCGTTGGCCTTGGAGACGGCCAGCATCTTCATGAACTGCCAGGCGTACATGGACGAGGCGCCGATGTAGCGGACCTTGCCGGCGCGCACGACGTCGTTCAGCGCCTCCAGCGTCTCTTCGATCGGGGTGGTCGGGTCGAAGCGGTGGATCTGGTAAAGGTCGATATAGTCGGTGGCCAGCCTGTGCAGGCTGCGGTCGACGGCGTCCATGACGTGCTTGCGCGACAGGCCGCGATTGTTCGGGTCGGCGCCCATGGGGCCGTTCAGCTTGGTGGCGATGACCAGCTCTTCGCGCTTGGCGTAGGTCTTCAGCGCCTTGCCGGTGACCCGCTCGCTCTCGCCCTGGCTATAGACGTCGGCGGTGTCGAAGAAGTTGATCCCGGCCTCGACGGCGGCCTTGAAGAACGGCTGCGCGGCCTCGTCGTCGAGCACCCAGCTGCGCCATTTCGAAGACCCGAAACTCATGCAGCCCAGGCAGAGGCGCGAGACCTTCAGACCGGTCTTGCCGAGGTTGACGTAGTCCATGGGGCATCCTCCGTGCGGGCTCTGGGCCGTCCTGCTCGGAGCCTATATTACACCGCCGCGGCGTTCTTCATCAGCCGGTCGAGCTGCATGCGAATGTGGGCGGCTTCGGCGGGGGTGTTGGCCAGGGCGATGGCGCGGTCGAAGGCGACGCGGGCCTCTTCGGCGCGGCCGAGCTCGAGCAGGAAGGCGCCCCTCACCCCGTGGAAATAGAAATAGCCGGACAATCGCTCGCCCAGCGGCTCGACCATGGCCAGCCCGGCTTGCGCCCCGCGCACCTTGGCCACGGCGACGGCGCGGTTCAGGGTGATGATCGGCGACGGCTGCATGACCTCCAGGTTGGCGTAGAGCCGGTCGATCTGGGTCCAGTCGGTGTCCTGCGGCGTGGCGGCGCGGTCGTGCAGGGCCGCGATCGCCGCCTGCACCTGATAGGGGCCGGGCCGGGCGTGGCGCATGGCCTTGTCGATCAGGGCCAGCCCCTCGGCGATCATCTCGCCGTTCCAAAGCCCGCGGTCCTGGTCGTCCAGCAGCACGATGTCGCCGGCCGCATCGAACCGCGCCGGGCCGCGGGCGTGCTGCAGCAGCATCAGCGCCAGCAGCCCCATGATTTCCGGCTCGGCCTGGAACAGCTTCAGCAGCAAACGGCCCAGTCGGATCGCCTCGTCGCACAGCGGCGCGCGGGCCTGCGCCTCGCCGGCATTGGCCGAATAGCCCTCGTTGAAGATCAGGTAGATCATCCGCGCCACGCCGGAGAGGCGCTCGGCGCGCTCGACCGGGCCCGGGGTTTCGAACGGCACGTCGGCGCCGGCGATGCGGGCCTTGGCGCGGGTGATGCGCTGCTCCATGGCGCTCTCGCCGACCAGAAAGGCGCGGGCGATCTGCTTGACGGTGAGGCCGGAGACGATGCGTAGCGCCACCGCGATCTGCTGCGCGGCCGGCAGGTCCGGATGGCAGCAGATGAACAGCAGCCGCAGGATGTCGTCACGGTAGTGCGCTCCGTCCAGCCGCTCGACCATGGTCTCCTCGGCGTCGTCGAGGTCGGAGATGAGGTCCTCCGGCGGCAGCGGCGTCTGTTTGCGTTCGCGCCGCTTGGCGTCGATGCCGGTGTTGCGCCCGACCATGATCAGCCAGGCGGCGGGATCGCGCGGCGGGCCGTTCTCCGGCCAGTTCTTCAGGGCGCGGACGCAGGCGTTCTGGAAGGCTTCCTCGGCCGTATCCAGGTCGCGGAAATAGCGCAGCAGCGCGCCGACGGCCTGGGGACGGGCCGAGGTCAAGGCCGCATCGATCCAGGCCGCGTCGGTCATGCCGCCAGGTCGCCCGGGCGGAACACCGCCAGCGGGCGGATCTCATAGGCGCCGACGGGATTGGCGACGCCAAGCTCGCGGGCGATCTCGAGCGCCTCGTCCAGGCCGGTGCAGTCGACCACGTAGAAGCCGAGCAGCTGCTCCTTGGTCTCGGCGAACGGGCCGTCGATGACCAGGGCCGGCTCGCGGTCCTTGCGCAATGTGGTCGCCGCCGTGGTCGGCATCAACCGCGCCACCGGCCCCAGCTTGCCCTGCCTGGCCAGCTTCTCCTGCACGGCGCCCAGCCGGGCCATGCAGGCGTCTTCCTCGTCCTTGGTCCAGGACCAGACGCTGCTTTCGTCGTTGTAGCAAAGGATGGCGTAGAGCATGGGACAGGTCCGCTTTTGCCTAAGGACGAACCACTATGCCCTCAGCCGACAGGTCAGGTCGATAAAATGGCGATCGATGCGCTCACCGTGTTCGGCCTCGTCGCCGTGGTCGGTTGCCTGGTTTGCTACGCGCTTGAGGCGCGGTCGAATTGGTGGACGCTGGGCTTCGCCGCGACCTGCGCCATGGCCTCGGTCTACGGCTTCCTGCAAGGGGCGTGGCCGTTCGGGGTGGTCGAGATCGCCTGGACCGTGGTCGCGCTGCGCCGCTGGTGGATAGGTCGCGCGGCGGCGTGACGTCGTGCTAGCACTCGGATCGCAGGCAGCTCGCACGACGGATGCTACAATATACCGCTCATCCCCGCGAAGGCGGGGACCCAGGCGTTTTTTGTTCATGCGGTTCTGCACAGGTCCAAAGATGAACCGCCAAGCGCGCCAAGAAGAGCGCTCGTCTTGGCGAACTTGGCGTCCTTGGCGGTAAAAAACCTGGGTCCCCGCTTCCGCGGGGATGAGCGGAATAAAATCTGGGTCCCCGCCTCCGCGGGGATGAGCGGAGTAAAAATCATGAGCGGGGCAGACCTGTGATCATCGCAGCCATCGCGGCCATCGTCTGGGGCGCCGGCCTGAGCTTCCTGCATCTGCCGTTTCTGCTGGCAGTGGTCGGCGGGCCGGTGATCGCTGGCCTGGGTTTCTGGCTCGAGCGCGTGCGGATCATGCGCGGCGCACCGGACGATCGCCGCAAGTTCTTCCTGCTGCTGGCGGCGGCCTACGCCTTCGTCGCCCTGATCGCGACCGGCGTGGTCAGCCTCTGCTATGCCCTCGTACCGATACTGTTGCACCGGTAGCCGCGGTCAGCGGCGCGGGTCGCGCATGTCGGCGATCCAGCCCGCGGATTCCTTCTCGATCCAGCCGCGCGCATGGGCTTCGCTCTTGAAGGCCGAGACCTTGTCCTTGTGGCCGCTCGGCCAGGTGACCTCGACATACCACTCGGAAAAGATGCCCATCTGGCGCGGTTGCATCGTCGGATCGTTGTCGGCCATGGCCGCACCCTACCATTGTCGCCAGCGCCGTGACTTGACTTTCAAGGCATTAGCGCCGATGTGAGGCGCGCTCGCATCGGCCGCAAAGCCGAAGCGTGATATCCGGTGCTCCAGCCGCGTGAAGGGACCTTCTTCGGTCTCAGCCTGTCGAGCGCCTGTCGAATCCACCAATCGATCGCCCAGGTCACGCGGGGCGTTTGCCACCCGCGCCAGCCCGCGAACCGCACCCTGCGGTCCGCGCGTTTGCACATATGAAAGACTATAATCACTGTGACTCAATTCACCGACCTCGGCCTCGCCAAGCCGCTGCTCAAAGCGCTGGCCGCCGAAGGTTACGTCACGCCGACGCCGATCCAGGCCAAGGCGATCCCGAGCGTGCTGCTCGGCCGCGACCTGCTGGGCATCGCCCAGACCGGCACCGGCAAGACCGCCGCCTTCGCCCTGCCGATCCTGCAGCGCCTGGCCGAAGACCGTAAGCCCGCGCCCCGCAAGGGCGCCCGCTGCCTGGTCTTGTCGCCCACCCGCGAACTGGCCAGCCAGATCGCCGAGAGCTTCCGCACCTACGGCGCCCATATGGGCATGACCGTCGCCGTCGTCTTCGGCGGCGCCAAGTACGGCCCACAGATCAAGGCCCTGCTGGGCGGCGTCGACGTCCTGGTCGCCACCCCCGGCCGGCTGATCGACCACATCGCCGAACGCCACGCCGACCTGTCCTGCACCGAGATCCTGGTGCTCGACGAGGCCGACCAGATGCTCGACCTGGGTTTCTTGCAACCCATCCGCAGCATCGTCTCGAAGATGAGCCGCTCCAGGCAGAACCTGTTCTTCTCCGCCACCATGCCGGCCGAGATCGGCAAGCTGGCCGGCGAACTGCTGGTCGATCCGGTCGAGGTGCGCGTCGCGCCCGCGGCCACCACCGTCGAGAAGGTGCAACAGAGCCTGCTTTTCATCGAAGGCCCGCGCAAGCGCGCCCTCTTGGCCGAATTGTTCGAGGACAAGTCGATCACCCGCGCCCTGGTCTTCACCCGCACCAAACGCGGCGCCGACCGGGTCGCCAAGTATCTGGAACAGGCCGACGTCGCGTCGGCCGCCATCCATGGCGACAAGAGCCAGCCGCAACGCGAACGGGCGCTGGCCCAGTTCAAGTCCGGCCAGGTCCGCGCCCTGATCGCCACCGACATCGCCGCGCGCGGCATCGACGTCGATGGGGTCAGTCACGTCATCCAGTACGAACTGCCGCAGGTGCCGGAAGCCTACGTCCACCGCATCGGCCGCACCGCGCGCGCCGGGGCGGCGGGCATCGCCATCAGCTTCTGCGCCGATGACGAACGCGGCCTGCTGAAGGACATCCAGAAGCTGACCCGCCAGACCATCGCCTCGTTCGACCGGCGCAACGACAAGGTGCTGGGCGCGGTCACCGCGGCCACCACCTCAGGTCCGTCGGCGGAACAGTCGCTGCCGCAGGCCAAGGCCCGTTCGCAGAACGGCCAGCACCGCTCGCCCAAGCCGCACAACCACCGCTCTGGCGCCCATCAGGGCTCCGGCGGCGGCGGTGGCGGCGGTGGAAACCGCAACCGGCGTCGCGGCGGCGGCGGGCCCAAGGGCCCGTCGACCAGCCCCGCCAAGCCGGCGTGGAATCCGCTGCAGGCCTAAGGGCCTGCTAAAATCCCGTCATGGCCCGGCTTGTCCGGGCCACCCATGAACTCCGTCTTCGATCAGGTGTTCATGGGTCCCCCGCATTCCGCCGCCAAGGCGGCTTCAGCGGGGGATGACGGTCCTTAGCTGTCGCTCTTAGCTAGTGGTGGTGATCGCCGTCGCCACGGCCGCCATCGCCACGATCGTGGCCGCCGCGATCGCCGTGCCAGTCGTCACGGCCGCCGTCTCGGCCGCCACGCCAGTCGCCACGGTCGCCGCGGTTCCAACGATCGCCGCCATTGTGCCAGCGACCGCCGTCATGCCAGCCCGGACGGCCCCAGCCGTGCCAGCCGATCGGGCCGCCCCAGCCGTAGCCGCGACGCCACGCATAGCCGCACCAGTAGTAGCCTGGGCCTCGCCAGCCGCCCGGATAGAAGCAATAGTTCTGGCCGCCCCAGAACTGGGTCTTTTCCAGCTGGCCGGCCTCGCCGGCGTAGCTGACGGCGTTGTCCAGCCTGGCCGCGGCCGCCTGGTCGTTGGCCGGGGTGTAGAGGCTCGCCGCCGACGCGGCTGACGCGCCGCCGAGGGCGACCGCCAATCCGGATATCAGCAGGGTGGTTTTGATCCTGTCGCGCATTGCCTTCTCCTTGGTGTTCCACGGGTCGAGACGCTCAGCCTGGTTGCTCCAGCCTGAACCGAAGCTGAAAGCCGGCATTCAGCTTCGGTTCATCGTCAACTTCTCCCAGAGGGAGAAGGAGGGCCCCGCGCCGCGCAGGCGGCGTGGGACGATGAGGGGTTACCGCGTTTCAGGCTAATCCGAGGGGTCGTAACCCCTCACCGTCCCACCAGCTTCGCTGGCGGGCCCCTCCCTGTCCCTCCGGGAGAGGTATTTTAGGGCGCGCTTTCGCGCCGGACGGGTTCCTTCGTCACCGCCGTCTGGTGCGGGTAGGGGTGGTCGAGGCCGCCGGCCTGCAGGGCCTGGCTGGCGCGCTGGACCAGGTCGAAGCGGGCGTCCCAGTAGAGGTCCAGCCTGGCCCAGGCGCGCAGGGTGACGGTGACCGCGTGCTCGCCAAGGGCGGTCACCTGGCACCAGGGCGCTGGCGTCCGCAAAAGCCGCGCATCGGCCTGGGCGCACTCCAGCAGCACCGCTCGGGCGCGGTCCAGGTCGTGGTCGTAATCGACGCTGAAGTTCAGCTCCATGCGCCGGCAGGCGGGGCTGGAATAGTTGATGATGGTGTCGCCGAACACCTTGCCGTTGGGCATGTAGATGTCGAGATTGTCCGGGTCGGCCAGCGCGGTCATGAACAGGTCCAGCCGCTTGACCGTGCCGACCTTGCCGTTCACCTCCACCGTGTCGCCGACCCGGTAGGGGCGCAGGATCAGGATCATCACCCCGGCCGCGACGTTCGACAGCGCCCCCTGCAGCGCGAGTCCGATGGCGATCGAGGCCGCGCCCAGCACCGCCAGGATCGAGGTGGTGCGCACGCCCAGCTGCTCTAGCACCGCCATCAGCCCGACGATGATGACGATCCAGCGCACCAGCGAGGCCATGAAGCCCTGCAAGGTGGCGTCCGGCGCGCCGTTGCGCTGCAGCCGCCCGACCGCGCGGCGCGTCAGTCTGGCCGCCAATCCCGACACCCACAGCGTGAACCCCAGGATCAGCGCGGCGATGACCAGGCTGACGGCGACCTGGCCGATCGCCTCCAGGAACATCCGCCAGTTGTCCGGCCCGCCGGCGACGATGGCGTCGACGCCGGCGCGCACCGCGCCCAGGGGCTGCGGCGGCGTGACGGCGGGCAGGGGGATGGCGAGACTCGGCACGATCTTCCCTTAGCGCAAGCCGGCAGGCCGCGTCATTCGCGGCTTGGCGCCCGGCCGGCCTCGATGGCGGTCAGCATCCGCTCCAGCGTCGAAAGTTCGTCGGCCTCGCCGGCCGGCTTGTCCCAGCGGATGCGACTGACGCGCGGAAAGCGCATGGCGACCCCAGACTTGTGCCTTGGCGAGCGCTGCAGGCCCTCGAAGGCGACTTCCAGCACCAGGCCGAAGTCGCGATTGGCCTTGACCGAGCGCACCGGCCCGAACCGCTCGATGGTGTTGTCGCGGACAAACTTGTCGATCGACTTCAGCTCCTCGTCGGTGAAGCCGAAATAGGCCTTGCCGACCGGGGTCAGGGCGCCCTCGTTCCAGACCCCGAAGGTGTAGTCGGAATAGAAGCTCGACCGTTTGCCGTGGCCGCGCTGGGCGTACATCAGCACCGCATCGACCAGATAGGGGTCGCGCTTCCACTTGAACCACGGGCCTTTCGGCCGCCCGGCCTCGTAGATCGAGTCCCAGCGCTTGAGCATCACCCCCTCGGCGGCTTGGGGGTCGCCGGCCGGCGGGTCGGCGCGCAGGGCAGCCAACGCCGCCCAGGTCTCGAAGGGCTGCATCGGCGACAGATCGATGCGCGGCTCTGCCAGCGCGCCCACGAAGGCTTCCAGCCGCGTGCGCCGCGCGGCGAAGGGCAGATGTCGCACGTCCTGGCCGGCCTCGGCCAGCAGGTCGTAGGCGCGGATGCCGGCCGGCTGGGCGGCGATCAGGGCGGCATCCACCACCTTGCGGTTCAACCGCTGCTGCAGGTCGCCGAAGGGCGCGACGCGGCCGTCGCGCAGCACCAGCAGTTCGCCGTCGATGGCGCCCTCGAAGTTCAGCGCCTCCAGCACGTCGGGAAAGGCCGTGGAAATGTCGTCGCCGGTGCGGCTGTACAGGCGCCGCACGCCGCTCTCGTTGACCGCCTGGATGCGGATGCCGTCCCACTTCCACTCGGCGGCATAGGCGGCCGGGTCCAGCTTGGCGAAATCGCTGGCCTCGTCGATGGCCTGGGCCAGCATCACCGGCCGGAAGCGGCCGTGGGCGTCCGGGCTGGGCCGTTCGGCCTTGCCCTCCAGCCAGGCGAACAGGTCGTCGTACGGCGGCTCAAGGCCGTGCCAGACCTCCTCGACATCGGCCACCGCGACGTCGCCCATGTCCGCCGCCGCCTGTTTCGCCAGCCTGGCCGAGACCCCGACCCGCATGCCGCCCGTCAGCAGCTTCAGCAAGGCCCAGCGGCCGTCGGGATCGAGCGCGTCCAGCCAGCCCTCGATCAGCTGTTGCACCTCGCGGCGCGAGGCGGTGCGCAGCGCGTCGACCACTTCGGAGAGGTCCGGCTCGCGGTTGGCGCCGGGCTTGGCCGGCCAGACCAGCGACACCGCTTCGGCCAGGTCGCCGACATAGTCGTAGGACCAGCGGAACAGCTCCGGGTCCATCCGCGCCTCGACCGCCTTGCGGATAAACCCCGGCTTGGCTGCGTCGAAGCGCAGGTCGCCGGTCAGGGCCGCCAGCGCCCAGCCCCGCTCCGGATCGGGCGTCTCGGCCAGATAGTCGCGCACCAGGACCAGCTTGGCGTTCCGCGAGCGGGTGAAGGAGAGCCGGTCGAGCAGGTTGGCGAAGGCGCGCATATCCAGGGATATAGGAACGCGGCGGGATCAGTCCTGTTTCGGCGGCGGAGGCGGAGTCGCGGCGACCTTCGGTGCGACGCGGCCCCACTTTGGCAGGCGCTTGCGGAACAGCCAGACGACCAGGCCGACCGCCAGCAGCCAGGGCGCCAGGCCGGCGACCAGTTCGATCATCGCCGCCAGCGATCCGGCGAGGATCCCGGTGGCGCTGACGAGGGCATTCGACACCGGCGACCAGACCCCCTGCGGCGCCAGCACGCCGGCGGAGTCGTATTCGATGGTGACGTCGGAGGTGGCGACCCGCTGGCGCATCACCGCCAGTTCGGAGGCGGTGGTGTCGAGATCGCCCTGCACGGTAGCCAGTTCCTCCTCGACCTTCAGCAGGTCCTCGACCTTGCCCGGCCGGGATTCCAGCACCGCCTGCAACCGGTCGCGCAGCGCCGTCTTGGCCTTCACCGCCGCGTCGGTGTCGACGATGTCGCGGGTCAGGTCGTCGGAGGTGACCGCCGACTTGACCAGCCGGCCGCCGGCCCGGGCGGCGTCCTGCGACAGCCGGTAGTCATAGCCCTTCAGCCAGGCCGAGGTGGCGCGGAAGCTGAGCTTGGCGCTGACCTGGTCCTTGCCGTCCTCTGAGGCCTCGGCGCCGGTGACCTGACAAACGCTCGGCCCGGCGGCGTCGCAAGCCGCCTGGTGGGTTGCCATCAGGGCGCGAACCTTGGCCGCCGGCGCCTCGACGCCATAGTCGTAACTGTAGGCCAGCATCGGCGAGGCCGCCGGGTTGGGCGCGGGCGGTGCGCCAGGCTTCGCCGCTTGCGCGTTGGTGGCGTCCGCGGCGGGAGCCGCCGAGTCCGCCCGAGCCGTTTGGTCCGCGCCATTCTGCGCGGCCGGTCGACTGCACGCTGTAAGCAAACAGAGGACGCCCAGGACCGCCCAGGTTCTCATCGACGGACTCCGATCAGCTGATCACGAAACCGTGATCAGGCTATGCCGGCGGATCAAGCTTGGCGAGAGGGGGCCGGTATTTTGCTCAAACGGTCGTTTGACGTGCGCAAATCAGCTGTGGGCGGCGCGCTGGTCGAACTGCCGCTGGGCCGCCTGTATCTGCGGTTGTTGCTCGCGGGCCCATTTGCCGAGCGCTTCCACCGGAACCCACAGGGAGCGGCCGAGGTCGGTCAGCTCGTAGTCGACCCGAGGCGGAATGGTCGGAAAGACCGTGCGCGTCACCAGCCCGTCGCGCTCCAGCCCCCGGAGCGTCAGGGTCAGCATGCGCTGCGAGATGCCGCCGACCATGCGCTTGATCTCGTTGAAGCGGCGTGGGCCGTCGCCCAGCAGGCTGACGATCAGCACGCTCCACTTGTCGCCGACGCGAGCCAGCACCTGGCTCACCGCGCGGCAGTCGGAACTCGCGTGGTCGAGATGGGGGACGGTTACCTGGGTGTGCTCGGGTACCAAAATTGTGCCTTCTTGCGGGTTTGTATCGGTCACTCATATAGCTCTGGTCACAAATCTATACCAGAGGCCACCCCATGAAACTGCTCCATATCGACGCCAGCGTGCTTGGCCCCAACTCGGTCAGCCGCAAGGTCTCGGCCGCCATCGTCGAGCGCCTGCGGGCGGCGACGCCCGGCCTCGAAATCACCGACCGCGACCTCGCGGCCGATCCCCTCTCGCACCTGTCGGGCGAGCATCTGGCGGCCGCCAACGGCGCGGGAACCGGCTCCGCCACCGTGCAGACGGACCTCGCCGCCGGCCAGGCGGCGCTGGACGAATTCCTCGCCGCCGACATCGTGGTCATCGGCGCGCCGATGTACAACTTCACCATCCCGACCCAGCTGAAGGCCTGGATCGACCGCATCCTGATCGCCGGCAAGACCTTCCGCTATGGCGCGACGGGACCTGAGGGCTTGGCCGGAGACAAGCGGGTGATCATCGCCATCTCCCGCGGCGGCTTCTACGGACCGGGCGCCCCCGCGGCGGCGGCCGAGCACCTGCAAACCTACCTGCGCACGGTGTTCGGCTTCATCGGCGTCACCAACCTCGAATTCATCGTCGCCGAGGGCATCCAGGTCAGTCCCGAGCATCGCGAAAAGGCCCTTGCCGGCGCGCTCGAACAGGCGACCCAGCTACAGGCCGCGCAACAACAGGCGGCCTAGGACACAGGAAATTGGGGACACGTACGCATCCCCCGACGCTCAGAGCTATGCCTGCGCGGTCGGCGATGCGTACGTGTCCCCAATTTCCCCCCAGCCTTTCAGGCATCCTCGTCCTCGTACCCCACCAGCGACAGCGGCCTGGCCGCGATGCCGTTCAGCGTCGCCCACCTGGCCAGCGCCTCCTCCCGCCCGTGGGTGATCCAGAGTTCGCCCGGCGCCAGCTCGGCGATGGTGCCGGTCAGTTCGTCCCAGTCGGCGTGGTCGGAGATGACCAGGGGCAGTTCCACGCCCTGCTGACGGGCCCGGGCGCGCACCCGCATCCAGCCGGACGCGAAGGCGGTGACCGGATCGGCGAAGCGCCGCGCCCAGCGGTCGGCGATGGCCGAAGGCGGGGCGATGACGATCTCGCCGGCCAAATCGCCGCCGTCCTCGGTGGTGGCGGGCGCCAGCGGCCCCAGGTCGACGCCGTGGCGCTCATAGAGCGCGTTCAGCCGCTCCAGCGCGCCGTGGACATAGAGGGTCTTCTCATAGCCCGCCTCGCGCAGCAGCCGGATGATCCGCTGCGCCTTGCCCAGCGCATAGGCGCCGACCAGGTGGGTGCGCTCGGGGAACTGCTCGACCGACTTGACCAGCTTGGCGATCTCGTCGGCATCCGGCGGGTGGCGGAACACCGGCAGGGCGAAGGTCGCCTCGCTGACGAAGACGTCGCAGGCCACCGGCTCAAACCCGGCGCAGGTCGGATCGCGGCGGCGCTTATAGTCGCCGGAGACCACCACGGTCATACCCTTCCAGCGCACCACCACCTGGGCCGAACCCAGCACGTGGCCGGCCGGGACCAGGCTGACCTCGACACCACCGCGGTTCACGACCTCGCCGTAAGCGAGCGCCTGGACCTGGCCGGCGAAGTCCTCGCCATAGCGCACGCCCATGATGTCCAGGGTGGGCTGGGTGGCCAGCACCAGGCCGTGGCCGGAGCGGGCATGGTCGGAATGGCCGTGGGTGATCACTGCGCGGTCCACCGGCCGCACCGGATCGACGAAGAAGTCGCCGGGCGCGCAATAGAGCCCCTCGGGCCGGGGGCAGAGCAGGGTTTCCGGTTTCAGCGCCATACCCGGCAATATAGGCGCAACCCGGCCCAAAACACCGCCACGCACGGGCTTGCGCAGCCGGTCCCCCGTCGCTAGCTTCCGCGCCCGCGCTCAGGGCCGCTCACGCGTGTCCAAAACGACCCCTTAAGGAGAGGTGGCTGAGCGGTTGAAAGCACCGCACTCGAAATGCGGCATACCCGCAAGGGTATCGGGGGTTCGAATCCCCCCCTCTCCGCCAACACACATTGATTTTATTCAAAAATGTTGAATATTTAACCATCCACCCCTCACACCACCCATCAATCTCAACTCGATCCGGAGAGTCTGGTAGACGCCCGCGGCTTGGAAAAGCGTGTTTTGGGCGATGCTGCGCGCGACGCTGCGCTCAAATTTTCGCGCGCCCCGCAATGCGCGGGGGTACCCCGCAAAGCGCGGGGCGTAGTGTTGACGGACGCGGCTGTAGGGCTCTAGCGTGGCGGGATGAAAATGCTCGCGATGGTTTTGGTGGCGGCGGTGCTGGCTGGGAACGCGTCGTCAGCTCACGCGAACTGGCTATGGACCCATTGGGGCGAAAGCAGTGAGGCCATAAAGGCAGGCGCGCCCGAGGGCGTTACTTTCACTTTTCACACACCGAACGCGGGAATGAATAATGGCCTCTACGCCGAGCGCCCCACGCCGAGTATGGTTCTGAAGGCCAACTTCGTCCTCGACAAAGACGGAAAGCTTGTCGGGGTATCGGTAACGCCGGCGGATGAAGCGCAATGCGAGATGCTGCGATACCGTTTGGTCTTAGTCTACGGTGTAGGTGAAGCGGACACGCACCCGGAATTAAGCAGCCAAGCATGGATGGATAGACAGACCGGTGACGTGATTTCTATCACCACCTATCCTATGCTTGGTCCTAACAACTGCGACGTGATGTATACTCACCCGAAGCCGTTTATGCTCTAACGGACGCGGGCCGCATAAGTCCCATGCCGACGAGAGCTTCCTGAGCGAGCCTGCGTAACGCCTCCGGCCGCGACGTACCCGGCGACTCCTCAGCAATGAAGCGGCCTACCGCCGCAAGCAGCTCGGGCGGGATGGAGCCGAAGTGATGGCTGCCTCAACCAGCATCGAACTGCCGCCGCTCGCGCTGGAGACGGTCGAGATACCGTTGATCGGCACAAGCCCGCTGATCGTCCACGCCTGGAGCGAAAAGGCGCTCCGGGCGATGGCCGACAATCAGCAGAAGAAGGCGACCAAGGCGCGCGAGGCCAGACGGGCCTACACTTCCACTGCCTACGCTATGTCGGACGCTGACCTGCGCAAGCAGGTTGTCCAACGGGCCTGGGCGGACTTCGAGGCACTACGGAAGCGACACGCAGGGCTGAGCGAACTGGCTCGCATTTTCGAGGCAATCGATCAGGCCCGACCCGCCGAATAGGGGTCGAAACAGGGCAGGCAAGGTCAGGCTAGGCCAGGTCAGGCATGGCGCGGCGCGTCCTGGCAAGGCGACGCACGGCTCAAGGGGCGGCTTGGACGCAGGGAAGGCCGCAGGGGTCACCGCGGGGGTCGCCCGCTACCCAAGTGGCCTAACCCCGCCGACGCCAGCGTACGGGCATCCTAGCGACTAGGGCGATTGATTTATCGGCCCTAGACGGACGCGATACACCGCCGGTACGGCCGTCCATATTCCCGCCGCCAACACAGCCCCCGGATTAGAAACCGCCTGCACCTTGGGCCGGTCCGTAAGGCAGCCGGCAACGAGATAGAGCCAATAACCGTCACCGTGGGCCTTGGCAGCTCGCATCTCGCCCGAGGTCAGCTCTAGGCTCGTAAACGCACCAGCAATCGTGCCCTTCACCTCCACGCGCTGCAGCCTTCCCGTGGGGTCGAGATAGTCAATATCCCAACCGGGTGTCTCTCCAACCGCTGCGCGGTGAACGCAGTTTGAGCACCCTACAACCTGCTCTTTGATGAAGCGGAGCGCGATACTCTCTGCCCAATCCCCCACGAGCTTCGCCTGTTTGGACTTCCGATAGCTGCTCTTCCCGTTGCCTGATGCCACCGGGGCAGGCGGCACGATCAAGCTATCACTGGCGGTGATCGTGACGTTCGTTGCGGCCGGCGAAGGGAGAGCTAGTCGGCGTCCAGTCGCCGCCTGCTTCACAATCTGTTGGTAGACACCCGCGTCGAGAGGTCGGACCCCGTCACGCCACATATTTCGTGGGATGTCTTCTAGTGTTACGCCGTCCGGCTTAGCCGGCACAGGCTCAGCGAAGCGCTGGTAGTTGTCGATCGCGCAATACCACGCCTTGCGCGCCCCATCAGGCCGGTCCGGATCCACCCACACCGCGCCGATGCGGCCGGCACCCACATATTCTGCTGGCCCACGACTTCCATCGGACCGCAGGACACCGCGGTAGTAGACGAAGGGTTCGCCGGTGAGGACCTTGCTCTGATATTTTGCGGGGTAGTGGTAGCGCACGCCCTCCACATCATCCCACGCGTGCGCCGGGTTTCGCACGAGATCGTTGTGGACCAGCACAAGCGGCATCAGCACCTCAATGTACGCACGAATATCCCCGCCGCGACACTGCGTCGGCTTGGATCACCTCACGCCGAGCGGCGGCAGAACTTCACTCTATTTTTCCGCCAAACCCTTTTTCATATGGGTAAGCTCAACTTCAGTCGCCTTGGGACCCGTCAATTTATAGCACAGTTCAGCCAATTGCTCAGCCGTCCTTCCGGCTTCCGGCTTCATCAAAATCAGTTTTGGCTTCAGCATCGGAGTTATAAATCGGACGGTATCACACCCTTCGGGGAGGTATTGTGTCGGACGCTATTGAACGGCAGGCGATATATGTGCCGGCTGAACGGGCTGTCCTTCGCGCAACCCTTGTCGCTGCTCTTTGACGATTGCTCTCAGATCAACGCCGGCAGGGCAGGTAAACGGCGCTTCCCAGGTGATACGATTGTCGAGTGAATAGACGTCCGTGACCGAACACCCGAGTGGATCAGTGATCTGTGCGGCCGCCGCCCTCCACATCGGCTTCGGCTCCATCAGGTTCACGGCGTTGAGCGTAGCGCCTTCGACGACGCTCTGCCCCATCGCCGCTCCAAATCCGCGCTGAACGAGAAGGTCGTTGTCTGTCGGATGCACCCAGACTGAAAAGGCGTGGCCGTTAACGTGGACCTTGGCGTCGGCGAGCGTCATGCCGTAGCTGCTGATGCGATCCATTCCGGCGCACCCACACGGCTGGAGCGATCGTGGCCGATCTCATGCGTGAGCTGGGATACGTGAAGAACGGCCAAAAAGCGCTCCCCGCTGGATGCATCGCTCGGTCAGGGGTGTTCTGGAAGCCGCGAAAATGAGCAGGCGTGACCGGTGCGCCGCTCGACGAACGCCTTGTCAGACTTATGAGGCAAAATCCGTTGGTGCAGCTGAAGCTGAATCTGCACGCCCTAGAACCTCAGCATTCTTGGCCGAACGCTCGGGGCCGAGCTTAAGGTCTTCGCTGGCGTGACCCGTTTTCAGGACGCTCGCGAATTTCTGTTGCGTCATCGCAGCGACTATTCGGCCGCCTATGCCGGTTTTCGCTGGCCCGACCCGGCGCCGTTCAACTGGGCGCTGGACTGGTTCGACGGGGCGTTGGCTCGCGACCCCGAGAGCCGCGACCGGACAGCGCTGTGGATCCGTGAGGCGGCCGGCGGCGAGGAGGTTCGGCTGAGCTTCGCAGAGCTCTCGCGGCGGTCGAACCAGGCGGCGAACGTCCTCGCCGGTATCGGTGTCACTCGCGGCGAGCGGCTGCTGTTGCTGCTGCCCAACGTGGCGCCGCTCTGGGAGGTCATGCTGGCGGCGATGAAGCTGGGCGCGGTGGTGATCCCGGCCAGCACCCTGCTGACCACCGGCGAGCTGGCCGACCGGCTGGCGCGCGGCAAGGTGCGCCACGTGGTCGCCGCCGGCGATCAGGTCGAGAAGTTCGCCGGGCTGGCGACCGATGGCCTTGGCCTCGTCCAGGTCGGGGGCGACGTGGCGACCGGCTGGCGCGCCTATGACCTCACCGGCGCCGCCGAGGCGTTCGCGCCGTCCGCGCCGACCCACCCGGACGATCCGCTGCTGCTCTACTTCACCTCCGGCACCACGGCCAAGCCGAAGCTCGTCACCCACAGCCATTACAGCTATCCGGTCGGCCACCTCTCGACGATGTACTGGATCGGGCTCCAGCCCGGCGACCTGCATCTGAACGTCTCTTCCCCCGGCTGGGCCAAGCATGCGTGGAGCTGCGTCTTCGCCCCCTGGATCGCCGGGGCCGGGGTGTTTGTGCTGAACCAGCCGCGCTTCGACGCCCGCTCGCTGCTGGAAGCCATGCGCGAGGCCGGCGTGACCACGCTTTGCGCCCCGCCGACGGTCTGGCGCATGCTGGTGCAGCAGCCGCTGCAGGACTGGCGGCTGGCGCTGCGCGAGGTGGTCAGCGCCGGCGAGCCGCTCAACCCGGAGATTATCGAACAGGTCCAGGCCGCCTGGAACCTGACCATCCGCGACGGCTTCGGCCAGACCGAGACCACCGCCCAGGTGGGCAATCCGCCCGGACAGATGCTGAAGCCCGGCGCCATGGGCCGGCCGCTGCCCGGCTACCGCATCGCCTTGCTGGGCGCCGACGGCGCGCCGGCCGAGTCCGAAGGCGAGGTCTGCCTGCCGACGCAGGGTCCCGGCCGGGCCGCCGGGCTGATGGTCGGCTACGAGGACGCCGAGGGCGGCGGCACCGGCCTCGATCAGGCCGTCTATCGCACCGGCGACATCGTCACCCGCGACGCCGATGGCTATCTCACCTTCGTCGGTCGCGCCGATGACGTGTTCAAGTCGTCCGACTACCGGATCAGCCCCTTCGAACTGGAGAGCGTGTTGATCGAGCATCCCGCGGTGGCGGAGGCGGCGGTGGTGCCGTCGCCCGATCCTCTGCGGCTGGCGACGCCCAAGGCCTATGTCTCGCTGGCGCCCGGCTTCGAGGCCGACGCCGCCGTGGCGCTCTCGATCCTGCGCCACGTCCGCGAGCGCGTGGCGCCATACAAACGCATCCGTCGGATCGAGATCGTCGCGGATCTGCCGAAGACCATTTCCGGCAAGATCCGCCGCGTCGAGCTGCGCCGGCATGAGGCGGCGGACGGCGGCGCGGGCGATAGGCCGCTGGCTTTCCGGGAGACGGATTTTCCCGAGCTCAAATGAGCGGCCAGTCAGGCCTTGCCTGGGCCGCCTCATCAGGCACATTCGGCCGGCTAGCCTGAGAGCGGAACGCCGATGCCCTACAACCTCGACATTCCGGGCTGGATGCCCGAGGCGGAGCTGAAGATCCTCGAGCGGCTGGCGCGGACCATTCCGGCCGGCGGCGCCATGGTCGAGGTCGGTCCGTTCTGCGGTCGCTCGTCCTGGTGCTGGTCGAAGACCGTCGAGCCGGGCGTCTCGGTGACCTGCATCGACATCTGGGATCCGGTGGAACACCCGTTTTCGCCTCCGGCAAAGACCGATGAGGACGCCGTGGTCGACGCCGATTTCGGCAAGACCTCGCGCCACCAGGGCGCCTGGGGCACGCGCGAGAATTTCGACCACTACACCCGCGACTGTCCCAACATCACCGCCATCAGGGGCCACAGTCCTGACGATTTCCGCGACTGGCCGCAAGACAGCCTCGACCTGGTCTTCCTCGACGGCCTGCATCACAATCCGGGCTTCCACGCCGACGTAACCCACTGGTTCTGGCGGGTCAGGCCGGGAGGTGTTCTGTGCGGCGACGACTGCGCGCGCACCCATCCCGACGTGTTGTGGACCATCGACGACTTCTGCAAGGAGCTGAGCATCCCCTTCACGGTGGAGCGCCGCATCTGGATGATCCAGCGCCCGGCCAGCGGCGTCTGATCGGCGAAAGCCACGCTTCATCAGCACTTCATCGGCGGAAGATCAGGTCGGCGTCCTGTCGGACGGCGGCGGTCAGGCGTCTCTTAGGGCCTTGTTCGACGCGGGTTTTTTCCGCCTCGAGGCCCGACAAGGAGACCCCCTGATGTCCGCCAAGACTGTTCTGACTTCTCTCGCCCTGATCGCTTCCTTCGGCTTTGCCGGCCATGCCGTCGCGGCGCCCCAATCGGACCCGGACGCCGTCTCGGTCAAGGTCGCCATCGGCGATCTGAACCTGGCCGACGGAGCGGGCGCCGCCACGGCGCTTCGCCGCATCCACAACGCGGCCGGCTCCATCTGCGGCGCGCGGCCCTATGCGCTGGACCTGCAGCGCGCCGCCGACTACCGCCAGTGCATGGCGGCGACGGTCGGACAGGCCGTCGCGTCGCTGGCCAGCCCCGCGGTGACGGCGCTGTACAATGGCGAGCGCGAAATGGTGCAGACCGCGAGCCGCTAGTGGAGGTTCGCCTTCACCGGCGCCCGGCGCGACCCTTTCCCCCCGGGTCGCGCCGGGCCATTTCCGACCGACGGGGCCTCCACGCGCCGACGCTTGCGTCGGACGCGGCGGCTTGCGTCGCGTGGCCTTTAGATGGGCAAAATGGTAGTATTTGAACGGGCGGATGTTGCGTGGAACGGTCCGATGAATGCTTTCGACAAGACGGCGGATTTCGATCCCGACAGCGCGCGGAACGGCCGCATCGACCTGGCCCGCGAGGCGCCGATCCAGTTGGGCGGGCTGGGCGTCGAGCCCGCCTTGCGGCGCGTCGCCAATGACGATGGGCGCGAGGCGATCCTCGAGCCGCGGGTAATGCAGGTGCTGGTCGCCCTGATCCGCGCCGACGGTCGGATCGTGTCGCGCGACGAACTGGCCGCCTCCTGCTGGCACGGCGTGTGGTCGGCGAGGATGCGCTCACCCGGGTGATCGGCCGGTTGCGGCGGATGCTGGACGAGGTCGGCGCCGCCGTGCGGCTGGAGACCATCACCAAAGTCGGCTACCGACTGATCCCCTCCGGGGAGGCGGCGGCCGCAGCGCCAGTGGTGGCGGCGGCGGCGGCGGAGCGTCCGCCGTCCATTTGCGTGCTGCCCTTCATCAATATGAGCGACGATCCCGAGCAGGCCTATTTCAGCGACGGGGTCTGCGAGGACATCATCACCGATCTGAGCAAGGTCCGCTCGCTGTTCGTGGTGGCGCGCACCACGGCGTTCAGCTTCCGCGACAAGGGGCTGGAAATCCCCGAGGTGGCCCGTCAGCTCAAGGTCGGGCACGTGCTGGAGGGCAGCGTGCGCAAGGCAGACGGCCGCGTGCGCATCACCGCCCAGCTGATCGACGGGGCCACCGGCGGCCACGTCTGGGCCGAACGCTACGACCGCGACCTGAAGGACATCTTCGCGCTCCAGGATGAGATCTCCCAGGCCATTGTCGGCGCGCTCAAGCTCAAGCTGCTGCCGGAAGAAAAACAGGCCATCGAGCACAGGGGGACCAGCGATCCCGAGGCCTACAGCCTCTATCTGCTGGCGCGCCGCTATTTTGTGAGCACCCGCGAAGGCCAAAAGCCTGGGTTGGAGGCGATCGAACGCCTTTGCCTGCGGGCAACGGAAATCGACCCGGACTACGCCCAGGCCTGGGCGCTGATGGCGGTGGCGCAGACGGCGATGCATCTGACCCACGGCCGCCCGAGGGACAGCGGCCTGGCGTCGGTGGAGCGCGCCCTGGCGCTCGACCCCGATCTGGCCGAAGCCCATGCGGTCAAGGCGCGACACCTTGCCCAGCAGGGCCGGCTCGAAGCGGCCGACGAAGAAATCGCGGTGGCGCTGGGGCTGGATCCGGACTCCTGGTCGGCCAATTCGACGGCCGGAATGCTGAACTATGAGCGGCGGCGGTTCGAGACCGCCATCGGCTATTGGGAAAAGGCCATCACCCTCAGCGACTCCTCCTGCGGCGATCCCGGCATGTTGCTGTCCAGCTACAACGCCATCGGCGATGCCGCAGGCGTGCAGCGCGCCGCGAAGATGGCGCTGGCCTGGGCCGAGGCGGCGATGGCCGGCGGCATCGTCAACGGGTCGGCCATGGGCTGCGGCGTCGGCTCCCTGATGGCCATGGGCCAGACCGCGCGCGCCAGGGAGATGATCGATCGCGGCCTGATGATCGATCCGGACAACACCCTGATGCGCTACAACTTCGCTTGCGGGATGAGCGCCTATCTCAAGGACGCCGACACCGCGTTCGCGCTGCTGGGCCCGGTGGCTGAAACCTTGAGCGCCAGCATGGTGGCGCACGCCAAGCTCGACCCGGACCTGGATCCCATCCGCGACGATCCCCGTTTCGCGGCTCTGATCGCGGCCGCCGAAACGCGCCTGGCGCAAGCCGCCGATCGTTAGCCAGCGGCGGGCGCGCCGCCGATGCAACCGCAGTCACCCAACCCTTCCTAGGGGATAGCCTCAGGATTCACCCGTCAAGAGAGTTGTGTCGCCACCGAAATGTTGTTGCTCGCATAACACGAGAATCAGCCTGCACGCATAGTTTAACGGGTAGATTCCACTTGACCACCGGTTGTGCGGGCGCCTTATTGAATTAAGATTTTGTTAAGTTATCGGGTCGGCGCCGATAAAAAGCGGTGACCCGTGAAGCGGTTGTCCCGAGGCGCCTGTCCAGAATGGGGGGTAGGCCATGCGACGATCGTTTTTCGTTGCCTTGGGTGCGACTGTATTGACCGCCACGACGACTGCGGCCGTGGCTCAGCAACTCTACTATACGCCGATCAATCCGGCGTTCGGCGGCAACCCCTTCAACTCCACCCAGCTCGAAGCGGACGCCAACGCTCAGAACCCCTACAAGAACACTGGCGTGCATGGGACCCCGGCCCAGACACAGGCGCAACTCTTCGCTTCTGAATTGCAGTCGCAGTTGCTGGGAGACCTGGCCAACCAGGTGTCGAACGCGATCTTCGGGCCGAACGCTCAGAGCAGCGGCACCTTCTCGTTCGGCGGCGAGAGCGTCGATTTCGTGCGCAACCTGACCGAGATCACGGTGACCATCACCGATCCCACCGGCGCCAAGACCGTGATCCAACTGCCGATCACACCCGACACGGTGAACTAGGCGATGCGATCAATCCGGGCCTGTGCGGTGACGGTTATCGCGGCGGCGGCGCTGTCGGCCTGCGCCTATACGCCCAAACCTGCGGTCATGTCGAAGCTGGCGGTCTATCCGCTCAAGACGTCCAGTCAGTCGATGCTCAACGAACTGCCGCCGGCGGAGCATCCCGTGGCCGTCGCCGTCTACGGATTCACCGACCAGACCGGCCAGTTCAAGCTGATCACCACCGGTCAGACGCTTTCGCGCGCCATCAGCCAGGGCGGAAGCGCCATGCTGATCCGGTCGCTGGAAGAGGCCGGCAACCGCTCGTGGTTCACCATCGTCGAGCGCGAGCAGTTGAAGGACGTGCTGAACGAACGCCAGCTCATTAGAGACATGCGCAAGCAATACCTCGGCGAGCAGAGCGTCAATCCGCAGGCGCTGCCGCCGCTGCTGTTCGCCGGCGTGCTGCTGGAGGGCGGCGTCGTCGGCTACGACACCAATACCGTCACCGGCGGGATCGGCGCCTCGCTGCTCGGCATCGGTGGGGACGCCAGGTATCAACAGGATACGGTAACGGTCTACCTTCGCGCGGTCTCGGTGAAGACCGGCGAGGTGCTCACCTCGGTGACGGCGTCGAAGACGATCACCTCCTATGCTGTCGACGCCAACGTCTTCCGCTATATCGGCGCGACCTCCCTGCTCCAGACCGAAGACGGCTTCACGACCAACGAACCGGCTCTGATCGCGCTGCAGCAGGCGATCGACAAGGCCGTCTATGGCGTCGTCATGGAAGGCGTCGATCTGAAGCTGTGGAGCTTCGCCAACCCGACCGCGGCCTGGCCGGCGGTGTGGCGCTACAACCAGGAACGCGACGGGCTGCTGTCGGCCCAGCAGGTGATCGACGCCGAGCGCCGCGGCGCGCCGAGATCGCCGCGCGCTTCACCGCCAAACCCGGACGCGCCGCCGCCGCCGCCCGTCGCCCCGACGGCGCTGAATCGGCTCGCGCCCGCGCCGTCCTCCGCAGCCCTGGCAGGCGCCGAGCCGCCTTCGGCCCCAAATGCCGTTCCCGCTGCGCAAGCGAGCGCGGCCCTGCCTCATTCGAGCCGTGCGGACGCCGCTGGCGACCTCCGCGCGGCTGCGACCCCTTTGCCCGCACCCCAGGATGCGGGCGCAGCACCGGCGTCTGTAGCGTCGGCGTCTATCCGGTGAGGACATCCCTCACCCGTTTTGAGTAGCCGCCTCCATGGGGGGTCGGTCAGTGCAATCAGGAAGGCTCAATTATGAAGAAACTGCTTTTGGGCGCCGCCTCCGCGGTCGCTCTGCTGGCCGCGGGAAGCGCTTTCGCCGCCGGCAACGCCTCGACGATCAATCAGATCGGTTTCGACAACAGCGCCGCTGTCGATCAGACCACCTCGCCGTCAGGCGCGGTGGCGCAGATCACCCAGGGCGCGGGCGACGGCTCGGGAGACGCTTTCAACTCGGCAAGCGTCACCCAGGGCGACGATGCGGGCAACCAGGCCTTCATCACCCAGAGCCAGGGCGCGTATGGCGCGCTCACGAACCCGAGCAACGTGTCCAATTCGGATCAGCAGGGAAGCAACGGGCTGATCACCGTGGTGCAGGTCGGCGACAACAGTTCGACCATCTCACAGCTCGACGACTCTACCGGTGAGACCGCGCTGGTAGGGCAGTCCCACAGCGCGAACAGTTCTTCAATCAGCCAAGGCGGACATAGCGAGTTTGCTCTCGTCAACCAGCAAGATGGTACCGGAAACAGTGCAAGTATCGTGCAATCGGGTACGGGTGCGGGCGCTATCACGCCGCTTCCGACCGACACCAACGGGGCCGGCCCGGGCAATCTCGAATGGTCCGAGAACGTGCCGGGGAATTCCGTGCTGCCGGGCGCTGCTGGTGGGCTCACCACTTACGGCACAACCGGCGCCTACGTCGATCAGGTTGGGTCGAACAACGTCGGCTATGTCACTCAGGCGGGCAACCAGAACTTTGCCGATGTATCGCAGGAAAACGACTCTTCTCCTGGCGGCAACACGGGCTCTGTGAGCCAAGGGGCGGGCCTGCACCAGTCGGATGGCGTCATGTATCAGTTTGGTCAGAATAACAACGCCTCGATCAATCAGTCGGGAAGCGGCACGACCTATTCAACGGTCTGGCAGAATGGCAACTCGAACCAAGCCTACTCAACACAGGTCGGGTCGGAACATTCCGTGATTGGCCAAGGCGTCACTGGCGACGACGGCAGCTATCCTAACACCGTCAACAGCGACTATGCTTCGGTCGATCAGACCAAAGGCAATGACAACTCGCTGGTCACCCAGTTGGGGGACAATGACACCGCCTACGTTTCCCAAACCCACACTGCCAACGCGACGTCGACGGTCATGCAAGGCGGCTCTTTCAACCTTGCCAACGTTCACCAGTAGACCAACTTTCGGCCGGTGTCCGCGAGGGCGCCGGCCGGATATTTTTGCTATATGGAGTAGATCAATGCGCCGCTTGGCCATTGCCGCTGCGCTTCTGGCGCTAACGGGCGCGGTCGGCGAGGTCAGGGCCGGTGACGCCTCTTCGGTTTCGATCGAGCAGATCGACACTGTCACCCGGGCCGCCATTCATCAGAACGGAACCGGCAACCTGGCGAGCATCGACCAGTCGAACGGCGCCGGAGATGCGGGTCTGGACCAGTTCGGCGCCGGCAACGACGCCAGCCTGACCCAGTCGGGAGCTGGCTACGGCCGCGCCGCGGTCGGCCAGTACGGTTCATCTAATGTCGCCAGCCTGATTCAGGACGGCGGCTCGAACGCGGTCGTGCTTGGCCAGAGCGGTGCGGGCAATCAGGCGTCGATGCAGCAGACCTCCGCGCCCGGCGGCGGCAATCTCGCCGTGCTCAGCCAGATCGGCGCGAATAACACCGCGGCCCTGAGCCAGGACGGCGACGCCAACAGGGCCGTGCAGACCCAGGTCGGGATCGGCGACACCCAGAGCGTGGTCCAGAATGGCGACAGCAATTTCGTGGCCTATACCCAGGTCGGCAACAACCTGCCTGACCTCGCGATCAGACAGACCGGCGGCATGAGCGTCACCGTCTTGCAGTCACACTAGCCATGCGCGGCGACCTGACGGCCCTCATCATCGGCCTGTGGCTGGCCGGCGCGTCCTTCGCCAATGCCCAGAGCTCGCCATCGAGGGCCGACGAGGCGCTGGCGCCGGCGCCCATAGCCTCGCGCACCCCCTCGGCGGCCGTCGCCGACCAGATCGTCGCCAAGCCGGTCGCCGTCGACATTGACGCCGGCCAGATCACCGGCGCCTCCGGCAAGGCGGCGACGGCCGCAAACCAGTTGTCGGGCTCGCAGGCGCGGGCCGACGCTCCGCCTCAGCTGTCGGCCCGTGGCCAGGGCCGCAACACCGATATCGCCGCTATCAGGGGCCATGACCGATGCGACCCGGCGGCTGGAGCCAGCGCGCGCCGACCGGAGTGCGCGTGGATCATCGACAACCGAGCCGATGAATTCGCCCGCCCGGGAGGCGACCAGACGGCGCCCGTCGTGCACGCCGACGCCCCGCCCTCCAGCATGGTCAACGATATCGTCAACGGCGGGACGGGAACCATCGTCGCTCTGCCGGCCAAGTGACGGGCAAGCCTGGCGGCTGACGGGCGCCGGTCCCGACGACCGAGGGCCTCAGGCGCTCGCGCCGGCCGCGGCCGGGGTGACGGCGGCCGAGCTGGTGGCCAGCACCAGGGCGCCCAGGCCGGCGGCGATCACCGAGCCGATCAGCACGCCGATCTTGGCCACCGCGGCGAAGTCGCCGTGCGGAAAGGCCAGGTCGGCCATCAGGAGCGCGATGGGGTCGGAGACGCCGCACAGGATAGCCGCGCCGATGAAGGCGCGCACGGTGGTGTCTTCCGGCATGATGGCGATCCTGGTCTTCACCGCCGCCAGCGCCGCCAGCGCCACGCCGAGCGGCTTGCCGACGACCAGGCCGATGACCACGCCTGAGAGCACGTGCAGCGACGCCGGTGAGCGCAGATCGACGCTGAATGAGATGCCCGTGGCCGTGAAGGCGAACAGCGGCAGCACCACATAGGCCGACCAGGGCGAAGCGGCGCGCTCGACCCGCTCGGCCGGCGACATCAGCCGTCCGCTGGCGGCCGAGAGGTTGCGGCTGGCCCATTCCCAGATCGGCTCCTGCTCGACCGACGAGACGCCCCCGGAGGCCTCGCGCGCCTCGGTCTGGGCGTGTTCCAGGGCCGCCAGCGCCGTCGCGGCCTGGGCCAGCAGCGGGCCGGCGGCGGGCGCCGGCCGCGTCGGCAGGAAGGCGGCCAGCACCACGCCGGCCAGCTCGGCGCTGACGCCGGCGCTGTGCAGCGACAGCCACAGCCCGAGCGTGACGACGAGATAGGGCCAGCCGACATAGACCCGCCAGCGGTTCAGGGCGAACATCAGCCCGATGGCCGCGGCGCTGGCCAGGAGCCAGATCGGCTGGAAATCCTGCGGGTAGAAGACAGCCAAGGTGAACATCGACAGGATGTCGTCGACCACCGCCAGGGCGGCGACGAACACCTTCAGGCTGGTCGGCGCGTGGCGGCCGAGCACGGCCAGGATGCCGAGGGCGAAGGCGATGCCGGTGGAGGTGGGCGCCGACCAGCCCGGCGCGGTCGGCCCGCGATTGATCGCCAGATAGACCATCGCCGGCGCCAGCACCCCGCCGATGGCGCAGAGGATCGGCAAGGCCGCGGCCCGCTTGTCGGTGAAGGCCCCGGCGGTCATCTCGCGGCGGATTTCCAGCCCGACCAGCAGGAAGAAGACGGTCAGAAGGCCTTGGGAGCACCAGTCGGCGACGCTTAGCGACAGCCCACCGCCGGTCGCCCCGATGCCCAGGCGCGTATTGACCACCTGCCGATAGAGGCCCGCCAACGGCGTGTTCACACAGATCAGCGCCGCCGTGGCGGCCAGCAGCAGGACCAGGCCCGCCGAGGCCGGCAGGCTGGCGAAGGCGCGCGCCGTGCGCTGCAGGCGTGCGCCGACGGGCCGCTCGAGGGCTTCGAGCATGGAATAGAAGTCCCAGGCGCCGTCATAGCGCTGGCCGTCGACGAAGATGGTCGGGGTCGCGGTGACGCCGTTCTTGCGGCCGTCGGCGAGATCCTCGATGACCCGATCGTGGATCTGCGGGTCGGCCAGGTCGCGGTCGAAGCGCTCCATGTCCAGGCCGATCTCGCGGGCGGCGTCCAGCACATGCTCGCGGGTCAGCGGCGGTTCGCGGGCATAGAGGGCGTCATGCATGGGCCAGAACTGGCCCTGACGGCCGGCGGCCTCGGCGGCCTCGGAGGCGAACTCCGCGCCGGGGTGGGCGTGTTCGTTGGGAAAGTGCCGGAAGACATAGACCAGCCGCTCGCCAAGCGCGTGGCGCAGCCGCTCGAGCACGCCGCGCAGGCGGCGGCAGTAGGGGCAAAGATAGTCGCCATAGACCAGCACCGAGACGCGATCGCGTTCATCCAGGTTGCCGCGGGCGTGATCGCGATCCGCATCGATCGGACGCTGCAGCCTGAGCGGTATGCCTGGAGCGGCCACGTCAGGCGCCCGCCAAGCCTAGCGCCCGGCGTCCTTGTCGGCTCTCGACTTGGCGTACCATTCCTGCGCCGTGGTCACGTTCACCGGGACGCCCAGCCCATGGGTATAGAAGTAGCCCAGCCAGTTGGCCGCGTCCGAATTGCCTTGGGCGGCCGACAGCCGGAACCACTTCAGCGCTTCGCCATAGTTCACCGCCACGCCCTGGCCGCGGGCATAGAGCGCGCCGATGCCGTCCTGGGCGGTCGCATTGCCTTGGGCGGCCGAGCGGCGGTACCAGACCATCGCCTGGACATAGTCGACCGGAACACCGCGGCCGCCGAAATAGAGTTCGCCGACGTCGTCCTCGGCGACCGCGTCGCCCTGGCCGGCCGCCATGCGGAACCAGCGCATCGCCTCGGCATAGTCGTGGTTCTGATAGGCCTTGTTGCCGTTCTTCAGCGCCTGTTCGACGCTGACGCCGTTTGGCAGCGGCGTGCTGGCGGGCAAGGGCTCGGGCGGCGCTTCCGGAATCGCTTCCGGGATCGCCTCGGGGATCGGCTGAACCTGCTGGTGCGCCGGTTCGGTCGCCCGGTGCACGACCGGCGCGGGCGCGGTCCTCACCTCGCAGCCGTGCGGCAGCGACTTGACCATCGCCTCGCGCTTGCCGCGATCGGTCTCCTTGGCCACGGCGTTCTTGTACGAGGCGCAAAGCACCTCGGCCGGCGTGGCCGCGCGCGCCGCGCCCGCGCCCAGCGAGATGGCGCCGAGCGTGAACGCGCCCAGCGTGGCGACCAGGCCTGCGGCGATTACCCGGCGCATTTGGTCAACTTCATGGTCTGGTTGGTGGGGTCGAGCATCGACAGCGAGCCGTCGGGGGCGAGCGTGTAGACATACTTGCCGCCGTCCTCGCCCCTGGCGTTGATCACGCCGGGCGTGGGGCTGGGTTCAATCGTGGAGGTCGAGGTGCTTCCCGCCACGGTCATCGAAATCGCGCCATTGGTGACCGCGATGACCACCGGGGCGTCACAGCCCAGGCCCGGCGGAGCCCACTTGCCGGCGACCGGCGCCGCGGCCTTCACCGCCGCGGCGGTGGGATCGACCGCCGCCGGCGTGTTGGTCGACGCCGCGACCGGCGACGCGGTCGGCGCGACCGCGGCGATGGATGAACTGGCGACGGGCGCCGGGGGGTTCTTATGCTGGTTCATCATGAACCAGACGCCACCGCCGACGAGCGCAAGAACCAGCACGCCGACGACGGCGAAGATCACGATGCGGGATGAGCCCGCGGCGGCCGGGGCCGTGACGCCTGGCGCCGCCGTGGCTGCGGCAGCCGGAGCGGCCGTCGCCGCGACCGCGGGCTTGGCCGTTGCGGCCGGCGCCGCGCTGGCTGCAACCGCGGGCG
>JBEPUW010000037.1:0-46466 GCA_041691315.1 Caulobacteraceae bacterium
CGAACTCGGGTGCGCGGATTTGCAGTCCGCTGCGTAACCACTCCGCCACCAGGCCATCCGGCAGGGCGGGATGGCTAGCAGAAGCCCAACCCGCCGACAATCATTGAAGGCCTGCTCCGATTGCTTTGGCGTTAAGAGCCGCCCTATAAGCGGCGCTCGGATTCACCTGAGAGACCCCATGCCGCCGCTCGATTTCGCCGCCCAGCGTCAGACCATGGTCGACAGCCAGGTGCGGGTCAGCGACGTGACCGACCTCAACATCCAGACCGCCATGCGCACCGTGCCGCGCGAGGTCTTCTGTCCGCCGACCAAAGCTTATTTCGCCTATGCCGACGCCGAAATCGAATATGCGCCCGGCCGCTGGCTGCTGCGACCGCGCGACGTGGGCAAGCTGCTGCAGGCGGTGCGGCCCAGGGCCGGGGAGCGCGCCCTGGCCATCGCGGCGCCCTATGCCGCGGCGATCATGCAGGCGCTGGGCCTGAGTGTGGTGCAGAGCGCGGCGGGCGAGTTGGAGGCCGTATCGGCCGGCCAGTACGACGTGGTGGTCTGCGAAGGCGCGGTCGCCTCGGCGGCGCCCCAGGCCTGGGTCGAGGCGCTGGCGATCGGCGGCCGGCTGGGCGTGGTGGTCCGCGACGGACCGGTGGGCGCGCTCCGGCTCTATCGGCGCGCCGCCGACGGGGTGGGCTGGCGTGCGGTGTTCGACGCCACGCCGCCGATTCTGGCCGGCTTCGAGGCCACGGCCGGCTTCGTCTTTTAACTGAATCCGTCGCACCCTTAAGCGCGACAGGACGTTTGCAGGAAGCGCCGTGTCCGCATACTCTGATCGAATCGGCGTCACATCCCTCTGGTCGCAAAAAGCCCATGTCCGAACCCAACGTCCAGGAACCCACAATGGAGGAGATCCTGGCCTCCATCCGGCGGATCATCTCTGAGGATGAACCGGCGGCGGAGGCTGCTCCGGCCGAGGCGCCCGCGCCGGAGCCGATGGCGGCCGAGGCCATGCCCATGGAAGCCGAAGAGGTCCTGGAGCTGACCGACCCGCTGCCCGAGCCGGAACCTGAACCGGTCGAGACCCATGGCGACCTGGAGGTTCACCAAGCCGAACCGGAGCCGGAACCCGAGATCGAGCCGATGCCCGAGCCGGTCATGGCCGCCGCGGCCTATGACGAGCCGCTGGTCAGCGACCCGACCGCCGACCAGACCGCCTCTTCCTTCGGCCAGCTGGCGCGCTCCGTCGCCATGCCCAAGGCCGGCCGCAACCTCGAAGACGTGGTCGGCGAGCTGTTGCGGCCGCTCTTGAAGGCTTGGCTGGACGAGCACCTGCCGACCATCGTGCAGGCCAAGGTGGAAGAAGAAGTCGAACGCATCGCGCGCCGCCGAATAAGTTAGAAGTTCTTACTTCGTCGTCCGCCGGCCCAACGCCTTCGGAAAGTCTCTGACTCCACTGGCGTGAGCCGCTATGTAGCGCGCCCCGCCGCAGTCTGATCCCATGCTCGACAAGACCTTCGATTCCGCAGCCATAGAAACCGGCCTCTACGAGCGCTGGGAGGCGTCCGGCGCGTTCTCGCCCGACCGCGTCGTGGCCAAGAACCCCGACGCCGAAGCCTTCACCATGGTCATTCCGCCGCCGAACGTCACCGGCGCGCTGCATATCGGCCATGCGCTGAACAACACCCTGCAGGACGTGCTGATCCGCTTCGAGCGCATGCGCGGCAAGGCGGCGCTGTGGCTGCCGGGCACCGACCACGCCGGCATCGCCACTCAGATGATCGTCGAGCGCCAGCTGGCGGCGGCGGGCAACATGGGCCGGCGCGACCTCGGCCGCGACGCCTTCGTGGCCAAGGTCTGGGAGTGGAAGGCGACCTCGGGCGGCGCCATCGTCCAGCAGCTGCGCCGCCTGGGCGCCTCCTGCGACTGGAGCCGCGAGCGCTTCACCCTTGACGAGGGCCTGTCGCAGGCCGTGCGCAAGGTCTTCGTCACGTTACACAAGCAGAAGCTGATCTATCGCGACAAGCGGCTGGTGAACTGGGACCCGCAGTTCCAGACCGCCATCTCCGACCTGGAGGTCGAGCAGCGTGAGGTCGAGGGCCATTTCTGGCACTTCGCCTATCCGCTCGAGGACGGCTCCGGCGAGATCGTCATCGCCACCACCCGGCCCGAAACCATGCTGGGCGACACCGCCGTCGCCGTGCATCCCTCCGACGAGCGCTACAAGCACCTGATCGGCAAGTGCGTGCGCCTGCCCATCGTTGGGCGGCCGATCCCGATCATCGCCGACGAACAGGCCGATCCGGAAAAGGGCTCCGGCGCGGTGAAGATCACCCCGGCCCACGATTTCAACGACTTCCGCGTCGGTCAGCGCCACAAGCTGCCGATGATCAACATCCTCGACCCGTTCGCGCGGCTGAACGACGAGGTCCCGCCGGCCTATCGCGGCCTGGACCGCTTCGCCGCCCGCAAGAAGGTCGTCGAAGAGATCGAGGCCCTGGGCCTGCTGCGCGGAATCGAGACCATTCGCCACAGCGTGCCGCACGGCGAGCGCTCCGGCGTGGTCGTCGAGCCCTATCTGACCGACCAGTGGTACGTCGACGCCAAGGTGCTGGCTCAGCCGGCCATCCGGGCGGTGGAGCAGGGCGCAACGGTCTTCGAGCCGAAGAACTGGGAAAAAACCTACTTCGAATGGATGCGCAACATCGAGCCCTGGTGCGTCTCGCGCCAGCTCTGGTGGGGCCATCGTATTCCGGCCTGGTTCGGCCCGGACGGGCGCATCTTCGTCGAGGAGACGGCAGAGGCGGCCCGCGCGGCGGCGCTGGAGCACTATGGCCGCGACGAACCTCTGCGCCAGGACGAGGACGTGCTGGACACCTGGTTCTCCTCGGCGCTGTGGCCGTTTTCGACGCTCGGCTGGCCGGAAAAGACCGACGATCTGGCGCGCTTCTATCCGACCCACACCCTGGTCACCGGCTTCGACATCATCTTCTATTGGGTCGCCCGGATGATGATGATGGGCCTGCATTTCACCGGCGAGGTCCCCTTCAAGAGCGTGGTCTTCAACGCCCTGGTGCGCGACGCCGAGGGGGTGAAGATGTCGAAGACCAAAGGCAATGTGCTCGATCCGCTGGAGCTGATCGACGACTATGGCTGCGACGCGGTGCGGCTGACCCTGGTCGCCTTGTCCGGCCAGGCGCGCGACATCAGATTGTCCCGGCAGCGTATTGAAGGTTATCGGAATTTCGGCACCAAGCTCTGGAACGCCGCGCGCTTCTGCGAGGTCAACGAATGCCGCCGCGTCGACGGTTTCGACCCTGGCGCCGTCGAGCAGACCTTGAACCGCTGGATCCGCGGCGAGGCGGTCAAGGCCGCCGCCGAGGTGACCCGGGCGCTGACCGAATGCGCCTTCGCCGAGGCCGCCAGCGTCCTCTACCGGTTCGTCTGGAACGTCTTCTGCGACCAGTATGTCGAACTGGCCAAGCCGATCCTGAACGGCGAGGACGCCGGAGCCAAGGCCGAGACCCGCGCCACCGCCGCCTGGACGCTGCAGGTCTGCCTGAAGCTGCTGCATCCGATCAGCCCGTTCATCACCGAGACCCTGTGGGGCGAGTTCGGCGAGCCGGCCGAGGGAATGCTGATCACCGCGCCGTGGCCGGACTTGCCTCAAACCTGGATCGACGCGGCCGCCGACGCCGAAATGGCCTGGGTCAACGGTCTGATCGACGAGGTGCGCTCGATCCGCGCCGAAACCAACGTGCCGCCGCAGGCCAGGGCGCCGCTGGTGCTGATCGGCTCCGATGCGGCGACGCAAGAGCGGCTGGGCCGGCACCGGGCGCTGATCGAACGGCTGGCCCGGCTTTCTGGTGTCGAACTCGCCGATGCGGCCCCGGCCGGCGCGGTGCAGTTCGTCATCGGCCAGACCACCGGGGCGCTGGCGATCGCCGACGTCATCGACGTCGCCGCCGAGCGCGCCCGCCTGGCCAAGGAGATCGCGGCGCTGACCGCCGACGCCGACCGCACCGCCAAGAAGCTGAATAACGCCGACTTCGTCGCCCGCGCCCCGGAAGAGGTGGTCGAGGAAAACCGCGAACGCCTGGCCGAAGCCGAATCAGCCAAGGCGCGGCTGGAAGGGGCGTTGGAGCGGCTGGCGGGGGTGGCTTAGCTTCCAATAAAACCCGTCATCCCCCGCTGGAGCGGCGAAGCCGCGGAATGCGGGGGATCCATGAACGTCGACGCCGGTGATCACGAGCGGTTGAGCCGTGCTGCGAACTCACCATCGCCCGTGTTCATGGGTGGCCCGAACAAGTCGGGCCATGACGGTGGAGGAGGGGGCGCTCGCGAGCGGCCGGGCAACGATCGCTCAAGCTTTGGCGGTTAAGCATGCCCCATGCTTCGCCGCACGCTCCTTTCCGCTCTCGCCGCCACCGCGTTCGCCACCCACGCCCTTGCGGGCGAGGATAAGCCGGCGCCGGATGCGGATCAGGCGGTGACGCTGTCGCCGGTGGCGGTGCCGATCGTTGTGGATGGGCAGGTGATCAACTACGTCTTCGTCACCGTCCGTGTGCTGTTGACGGCGCGGGCCGACCCGTTCGCGCTGCGCGACAAGGAGCCGTTCTTTCGCGACGCCCTGGTGCGCGCCGCCTATCGCACGCCCTTCTTGCTCAAGGGCGATTTCAACAAGATCGACGAAGCCAAGCTGAAGGCGGCGCTTTACCGCGACGCGACGACAATCGCCGGTCCGGGCAACGTCAGCGGGGTGGCGGTGGTCAGCCAGACCGCCCAGCATTTCGTGCGGCAACGCTAAGCCGCGCCGCACTGATTTTACTCAAATTTCGCCAGCGGTTGCGCAGCCCTCACACATTTGGCACTTTCCGCCGGCTTTCTGGGGCCGCGCGATTTGGCGGCGCCATTTCTTTTTTCCGGGTTAAGGCGGTCGGGCCGGCGCAAACGCTTGCGCTTTCGCCGCGCCCGGTGCGCTAGAACACGAAGGGGCGCCTCGAACATGAGTTCTTATCTTTGGCTGGTCATCGGAGCCGGCGTGCTGGCGGTGGTCTACGGCGCCGTCCAGGCGGGTCTGCTGATGCAGAAATCGCCCGGCAATGAGAAGATGCAGGAGATCGCCGCGGCGATCCAGGAAGGCGCCCAGGCCTATCTGAGCCGCCAATACACCACCATCGGCATCGTCGGCCTGGTGATCCTGATCGCCGTCTTCCTGCTGATCGGCCCGTTCGCGGCCGCTGGCTTCCTGATCGGCTCGGTGCTCTCGGGCGCCGCCGGCTATGCCGGCATGCTGATCTCCGTGCGGGCCAACGTGCGCACCGCCCAGGCCGCCAGCGAGAGCCTGGCCAAGGGCCTGTCGTTGGCCTTCACCTCCGGCGCCATCACCGGCATGCTGGTCGCGGGCTTCGCCCTGATCGGCGTCGCCGGCTATTTCACCATCCTGACCGTGATCCTGCATAAGGACC
Organism: Caulobacteraceae bacterium; assembly: GCA_041691315.1. Taxonomy (GTDB): domain Bacteria; phylum Pseudomonadota; class Alphaproteobacteria; order Caulobacterales; family Caulobacteraceae; genus Poindextera. The sequence continues at coordinate 5,457 of JBEPUW010000037.1, forward strand.
CGATCAGCCGCGAGGTGGTCGATTCGTTGGTGGCGCTGGGCTTCGGCGCCAGCCTGATCTCGATCTTCGCGCGTCTCGGCGGCGGCATCTTCACCAAGGGCGCCGACGTCGGCGGCGACATGGTCGGCAAGGTCGAGGCGGGCATTCCCGAAGACGACCCCCGCAACGCCGCCACCATCGCCGACAATGTGGGCGACAATGTCGGCGACTGCGCCGGCATGGCCGCCGACCTGTTCGAGACCTATGCGGTGACCACGGTCGCCACCATGGTGCTGGCGGCGATCTTCTTCCGCAACGACCCGGTCAATGTGGGGAACATGATGCTGCTGCCGCTGGCCATCTGCGGCGTTTGCATCATCACCTCGATCATCGGCACCTTCGGGGTGCGCCTCGGCAAGTCCAACAACATCATGGGCGCGCTCTACCAGGGCCTGATCGTCACCGGCGTGCTCTCCATCGGCGCGGTCTGGTGGGTGATCCACACCCTGGTCCCGGCGGCGCTGCTCATCGACGGCAAGTCGGTGGACGCCAACGCCCTGTTCGGCTGCGGCCTGGTGGGCCTGGCGGTGACGGCGCTGATCGTGGTGATCACCGAATACTACACCGGCACGGGCTTCCGGCCGGTGAAGTCGATCGCCGAAGCCTCGGCTTCCGGCCACGGCACCAACGTCATCCAGGGCCTGGCGGTCTCGCTTGAGTCCACCGCGCTGCCGGCCCTGGTGATCATCGCCGGCATCATCGTCTCCTATAAGCTGGCGGGCCTGTTCGGCATCGCCATCGCCGTTACAACCATGCTGTCCCTGGCCGGCTTCATCGTCGCGCTGGACGCCTTCGGGCCGGTGACCGACAACGCTGGCGGCATCGCTGAAATGGCCGGTCTGCCGGGCGAGGTGCGGGTCTCCACCGACGCCCTCGACGCGGTCGGCAACACCACCAAGGCGGTGACCAAGGGCTATGCGATCGGCTCGGCGGGCTTAGGAGCCTTGGTGCTGTTCGCCGCCTATACCCAGGACCTGCACTTCTTCTCGCTGCCGGAGAACGCGGCGCAGTTTCCATTCTTCGCCAATATGGGCGGGCCGGTCGCCTTCGACCTGTCCAACCCTTACGTGGTGGTCGGGCTGCTGTTCGGCGGGCTCCTGCCCTTCCTGTTCGGCGGCCTGTCCATGAAGGCGGTCGGCCGCGCAGCGGAAGCCGTGGTGGCCGAGGTGCGGCGCCAGTTCAAGGAAAACCCCGGCATCATGACCTACGAGGTCAAGCCGGAATACGGCAAGGCGGTGGACATCCTGACCAAGGCGGCCATCCGCGAGATGATCGTGCCGTCGCTCTTGCCCGTCGTCTCGCCGATCGTGCTGTTCTTCGTGATCGACTGGATCGCCGGCAAGTCGTCGGCCTTCTCGGCGCTCGGCGCCATGCTGGTCGGGGTCATCGTCACCGGCCTATTCGTCGCCATCTCGATGACCGCCGGCGGCGGCGCCTGGGACAACGCCAAGAAGTACATCGAAGAGGGCAACTACGGTGGCAAGGGCTCAGAAGCCCACAAGGCCGCCGTCACCGGCGACACCGTCGGCGACCCCTATAAGGACACGGCTGGTCCGGCGGTGAACCCGATGATCAAGATCACCAACATCGTGGCCCTGCTGCTGTTGGCGGTCCTGGCGCATAAGTTCGGCTAAGGCACGCTAGGTCAGTGGCCGCATTCGGACGCGGCCGGGTTCGATGATGGAGAAATAGCCCGCCCAATCGTCGCGGGCTGCAATGAGGCCGGCCAGACCTTGGCCGGCCTCACCTGCTTGTGGCATGGGCATACGGACCAATACCACGCCGCACTCACGCGGCAGGGCCGAGGCTCTCGCGAGTTCGCCGAAGTCCTTGTCGAAGGTCAGCAGGACGCGCGTTTCGCGCACTGCCCAAGCCGTTCTGACCCAAACGATGTCGTGGCCGAGGTTTTCAAGCGCCACCACGGCGGCGCGGGGGAAGTTCTCATCGGCAAGGAAGCGCATGCTAGGCGGCGCTCGGATAAACCTTCTCGCCGTTCAGGGTATCTCGAGCATAGGCGAGGCAGGCGATGACGTCCTCATGCGTGAGCCCGGGATAGTTCGCGGCGATATCGGCCTCGGCCCATCCATCGGCCATCAGGCCGATCACAAACTCGACAGAGAGCCGTGTTCCCCGGACAACCGGCTTGCCGGCCAGCACGTTGGGATCCAGTCCGATCCGAGGATGTTCCATCGTGATGTCGCCTATTGCCCGGGCCGTTGGCCTGGCGTGGTGTCGTTGTTGCCGTTGTTGAGCTGGCCGTTGCCGATTTCGCCGATCAGCTGCTCGATGGCGGTCAGCTGGCGGCCGCGGGTGGGGGTTTCGCGGCCGTCAAAGGCGACGACGCGGCCGTCTTTGAGGGTCAGGGTGTCGATCTTGGCGACGGTGTCGCCACCGGTGTTGAAGGACACGGCCACCACGTCGCGGCGGATCATCTTTGGCCGGTAGAAGGCCTGGCTCTCGCTGACCTGGGAAATATAGAACCAGACGTCCGGGTCGAAGGTGGAGGTCGCCGAGGGCGTGCCCAGCTTGGCGCGCACGGAGGTCTTGGTGTCGATGCCGGCCTGCAGGTCCTGCGGCTTGGCGTCGATGGCCTGGAAGCCCTGGAAGTCGGTGGTCGGGGTACAGGCCCCGACCAGCGCCGCCGAAGCGATCAGGGCGCAGGTGAAGAGGGCAGAGCTGCGGAGCATGGTTTCAAGAGCCTCAGGCGCGAAGAACGGTGTCGGGCTTTGACCTATCGCCCCCGACCCCCTAGTTCAATGGTCTGCCTAGCCGCAGGCGGCGGCGGAAGTGAGGCGTCTGCAGTGTTCCAGAGCTTGTTTCGCCAGCGCGGCCCCAAGGTTATCGGGCAAAAACTCTACGACGCCGCTGTCGAGCGCGCCCGCCAACCCTTGTTCTACATCGAATTCGGCGTCTCCGACACGGTCGAGGGCCGCTTCGAGCTTTACAGCCTGCACGTGATCCTCCTGCTGCACCGGCTGAAAGGCGAGGGGACGCAAGCCGCCGAGACCGCCCAGGGCCTGTTCGACATCTTCGTCAGCCAGCTCGACCACGCCCTGCGCGAGATCGGCGTCGGCGACCTGTCGGTGGCCAGAAAGATGCGCAAGCTGGGCGAAGCCTTCTATGGCCGCGCCAAGTCGTATGACGCGGCGCTCGCCGATCCCGACGACGCCGAACTGGCGGCGCTGATCGGCCGCACCGCCTTCGAGAGCCAGGGCGACGCCGCGGACGTCGCCGCGCTGACCGCCTATGTGCGCAGGGTCACCGCCGCGCTGGCCGCCGAGCCGCTGGAGGCGGTGTTGGACGGCCGCGTCGACTGGCCCGATCTCGCCGCATGACCGGCGAATGGCCGCACGTCGTCGGCCTGGGTGACGCCCGGCGTGGCGCGACCCTGCATCTGGTGGCCGACGAAGCGGCCCGCGCGGCGATCGCCAAGGCGCTGGATATCGAGGCGCTGGACGCGCTAGAGGCGGACGTAGCGCTTTCCGAATGGCTCGACGGCGCCCAGATCGACGCGCGCTGGCATGCGGCGATCACACAGATCTGCGGCGTCAGCCTCGACCCGTTCGAGACCGCCCTGGAGGGACAGTTCAGCGTCCGCGCCGTGCCGCCAGGCAGTCCGAACGCGCCGGCCGAGCCGACCGGCGAGGTCGAGTTCGACTCCGAGGCCGACGACCCGCCCGACTTGCTGGAAAGCGAAAGCCTGGATGTCGGCGCCTATGTGATCGAGCACCTGGCGCTGGACATCGACCCCTTTCCGCGCAAGCCGGGCGTCGCGTTCGAAGCGCCGGACGAACCCGCGCCGCCATCGCCGTTCGACGTTCTCCGCGCGCTGAAGCGAGACTGACTTGCCGGCATTTGCATCGCGACGGCGCCACTGTAGTGTCCCCACGCCAGCCATTGCGGGCGCCATCCACGTCCAAGGGGCTTAACTCAGCGTGTCCGATCCGACCGTGATTTCGATCGACGCGATGGGTGGCGACTTCGGCGCGCCGGTGATCGTCGCCGGTCTGGCCGGCGAACTCGACGCCTGGCGCGCCAAGGGTGTCCGCTTCCTGCTGCATGGCGATCAGGCCCAGATCGAGGCCGAGTTGGCGCGGAAGCCCGCCGCGCGCGACTTCTGCGACATCCAGCACGCCGACAAGGTGATCGCCAGCGACGAAAAGCCCGCCCAGGCCGTGCGCCGCAGCAAGGGCTCCAGCCTGTACAACGCCGTCGAGGCGATCCGTGACGGCAAGGCCCACGCGGCCGTCTCCGGCGGCAACAGCGGCGCGCTGATGGCCATCTCCAAGCTGATCCTGCGCATGGCCGCCGACCTGGAGCGGCCGGCCTTCGTGGTCAGCTGGCCGTCGATAAACGGCGTCACCTCGGTGCTCGACGTCGGCGCCAATATCGATTGCGACGCCGAGCGGCTGGTCGAGTTCGCCATCATGGGCGTCGCCTTCCACCGCGCCCTGCACGGCGCCAGGGAGCCCAGCGTCGCTCTGCTCAATGTCGGCGAGGAGGAGCAGAAGGGCCACGACGAGGTGCGCGAGGCCCATCAGCTGCTGCGCGACGGCCATTTCGTCGCCGACTATCGCGGCTTCGTCGAGGGCAACGACCTGTCGTCCGGCGTGGTCGACGTGGTGGTCACCGACGGCTTCACCGGCAATGTGGCGCTGAAGACCGCCGAGGGCACGGCGCGGTTCATCAACAACGAGATGCGTGAGGCGTTCAAGGCCTCGCTGCTCGGCCGCATCGGCGCGCTGGTGGCCCAGTCGTCGCTGCGCCGCCTGCGGGCGCGGATCCAGCCGGACGCCGGCGGCCCGCTCTTGGGGTTGAACGGAATCGTGGTCAAAGCCCACGGTGGCGCGGACGCAAGAGGGTTCGCGAGCGCCGTCCGCGTCGCGGTGGATCTGGCGCAGAGCGATTATGTGTCCGAGATCCGGCGCAATCTTGAACATCTGACCGCAGTCCTGGCCAAGCAGTCCGGGGCCAGACCGGCGGAGAGCCTGGGATGAGTTCGGTCTTGCGCAGCGCGGCCACAGGGGTCGGGGGATATTTGCCGGCCGATATCGTCACCAATGACGAATTGTCGAAAGTCGTCGACACCAACGACGCCTGGATCGTCGAGCGCACCGGCATCCATGCGCGCCATCGCGCCGCGCCGGACGAGGCGGCGTCGGACCTGGCCGTCGCCGCGGCGAAGAAGGCGTTGGCCGCCGCCGGCCGCAATCCTGCCGACCTCGACCTGATCATCGTCGCCACCACCACCCCAGACCTGACCTTTCCCGCCACCGCCGCCATCGTGCAGCGCAAGCTGGGCGCGCCGATCGGCATCGCCTTCGACGTCCAGGCGGTCTGTTCCGGCTTCGTCTATGCGCTCAGCGTCGCCGACGGCTTCGTGGCCAGGGGCATGAGCCGCTGCGCCCTGGTCATCGGCGCGGAGACCATGACCCGGCTGATGGACTGGACCGACCGCGGCACCTGCGTACTGTTCGGCGACGGCGCCGGCGCCGTGGTGCTGGAGCCCGTCCCGGGCAAGGGCGACGCCACCGACCGCGGCCTGCTCGGTTTCGCCCTGCGCTGCGACGGCTCGAAGCAGGACCTGCTCTATGTCGACGGCGGGCCTTCGACCACCGGCACGGTCGGCCACCTGCGCATGCACGGCAAGGAGGTCTTCCGCCACGCGGTGGTGAACATCTCCGAGGCGGTGCGCGCCGCGGCCATCGACGCCGGCGTCGAGCTCGACACGGTCGACTGGTTCATTCCGCACCAGGCCAACCAGCGCATCCTGGCCGGCGTGGCGCACAGATTGGGCATCGAGCACGAGCGGGTGATCTCCACCGTCGCCAACCACGCCAACACCTCGGCGGCCTCGATTCCGCTGGCCTGGGCCCAGGCGATCGACGACGGCCGTATCAAGCCCGGACAGCTCCTGCTGGTCGAAGCCATGGGCGGCGGCCTGACCTGGGGCGCCTGCGTCATCAGATTCTGAAGCTTTGGCGCCAAGCCAGGCCTGGAAGCCTTTGACTCGACGCGGACTTCGCGGCATGCACGTAAGCTTGAGCGGGTTGAGGAAAAGTGCGAAGCGGTTTTCCGCCCGCAACCCGCTCTAACTCTTAGTGATCGATCACGTTTATGATTTTGGATTGATTCAATCCAAAATCATCGTGATCTAGGCCAAAAGTATGCGGGGGCGCATCCGATGAAGGGCGAAACGCTGACACGCGCGGACCTCTGTGAGGCGGTGCATGAAGAGGTGGGTCTGACCCGCCAGGATTGCGCCGGCTTGGTCGAGCGCACCCTGGATCTGGTCGCCGAAGCCTTGCAGGACGGCAAGACCGTCAAGCTTTCGGGCTTCGGGGTCTTCCAGGTTCGTTCCAAGCGCGCGCGTATGGGGCGCAATCCGAAGACCGGAGAGCCGGCGGCGATCCAGCCGCGCCGGGTGATCGGCTTCCGCGCCTCCCAGGTGATGAAGGCCCGCGTCGACAAGGGCATGGACGACTAAAGCGCGCCACGGGGAGGCATAGCGGCCATTGGCCAAGGGACCGGAAGCGTTCCGCACCATATCCGAAGCCGCCGAAGAGCTCGGCGTGCCGCAACATGTGCTGCGCTTCTGGGAGACCCGATTTTCCTTCATCCGCCCGATGAAGCGGGCCGGCGGCCGGCGCTTCTACCGGCCCCAGGACATCATCGTGCTGCGCGGCGTCCAGCGCCTGCTGCATGACGACGGCTACACCATCAAGGGCGTCCAGCGCCTGCACCGCGAAGAGGGCATCCGCCGCGTCATCGCCGCCGCCGACGGAACGGTCGCGGCCGGACCGGCTCCAGCGGACGAGGACGCCGACTTCGCCCTGCCGCCCGCGCCCCCCGTCGGCGACCAGCGCCTGGCGCTGCTCGAGGCCCTGGGCGTGCTGGAAGCGGCCAAGGCCGAGATCGATCAACTGCTCGACGGGCGTTAGGGCAGCCGGATCAGCCGGCGCAACGCGTATAGGTCTTCTGCTCGGCGTCAGGCGAAGTGACCGTAAGGGTGTCGCCGGAAACCTCGTAGTTGTAGCGGTTGTCGTCAGGTCCGGCGTTGACCGTGCCATCCACATCCACTGACGCGATCTTCATGCGGTTGGCGCCAAAGGTGATCGCACCGCCGCCAATGGCGATCCGCAGCGCGTCGGCGCAGGAGGCGTTCTGCAAGGTCCATTTGCCGTTGATCGCCGGATTGGGCGCAGGTTGCGGCGCGGCTGACGCAGGCGCTGCCGTAGCGCCGCTCGCGCCCGGGGCATGGCGATGGGACAGCAGCAGGAAAGCGCCGGCCAGAACGACGAGCAGCTGCATGGCTGCCAGACCAAGGCGAGCCGCCAATTTAACGGGCGTCGAGGCGGGTGTGACCGCCAACGTCGGCGCACCTGACGCGGGCGTGGCCGCAAGGGCGCCTGCCTCGCCGGGCTGAGCGCCGCCGGCCTTGACGATCAGCGCTTCGATAGTCTGCACCACGCGGCCCCAGCCGCGGTGCGGCTCGCGGCCGGTCCAGCCGTCCAGCGGCAGGCCGTTGACCCGGTCGAAAGGGAAGGGCGGCTCGCTTACGCCGGCCAGGACATTGACCAGCTTGTCGGTGCGAAGCCCCAGGCGCGCCTCGTCCCTGACGTTCTTGCTGGCCAAGGCGTTGGGCGTCCACAGCACAACGACGGCCGCCAAACCGCTGATCTGCCGCTCCAGCTCTTCCTGCCAGTCGACGCCGGGCATGTCTTCGTCCCACCAGACACCGATCCCCAAGGCCCGCAGGCCGTGGATGATCTGCTCGGCGAGCGCGCGGTCGGCGCGCGAATAAGACAGAAAGACCCCCGACATTCCCCGTCAACTTTCCGCTGCTGCGCTGTTGCGACGCCCGCTGCCCGGCACCCTATGGGAAACCCCGGCTCAAGACCAAGCGCGCGGCGCGTATCCCGATTGCGGCCCGCGCCGCTCCTCCCTATAAGGGCGCTCCCTTGGCGGGACGGAGCGTGGCGCAGCCTGGTAGCGCACTTGACTGGGGGTCAAGGGGTCGCAGGTTCGAATCCTGTCGCTCCGACCAAGGGACCTGGGCCAGCTGCTGGATGGCTTGCGGTTGAAACGCTCACCGCTTCGCGCTGGTCCGCCCTGGCCTCAGATCGGCGGTTCGGACTGAGTCACAAACGGCGGACCGACGAGTTCGGCTGGGGACGCCAGAGCCGCGTCCGGATGGGCTCCGTAGTAGCGCCACAGGAGCCAGGCGGCGGCGGCGCACCCAGGCACGGCCAGCAGGATGGCGAACGCGAGCGAAACGTCGAAGGCGGCCAAGATCGCGGCGACGACCAGGCCAAGGCCGCAGCCAATGTCCCAACCGCCCTCGGCGACGACGTGGAATCGGAAGGTGTCCGGCGACGATTTCGCCAGATTGTACACCGCCGCCATCAGCGCCGGGGTTCGCAAGGCCCCCAAGAGCGCTCCGAGCGTGTTGGCGATGACCGCCAACCACAGGGAGCCCACACTGACCGCCTGCAGCAACACGACCAGGACGGCTGCGCCATAGGCGAGCATCGTCGCTCGCCTACCGTGACCGAGATCGATGTAGCGCCCCAGCACCAGGCCCCCGACGGCCCCGACCAGCGCCGCGAGCGCCACCGCCCCACCGTACGCAGCCAGACTTCGACCCAGCGATCCGAACAGCACGACCTGCCAGACGCAATAGGAACAAGCGATTTGCCAACCATCGGAGACGAAGATCGGCAGGCCGATCCAAGCGAACTTGTAGGCCTCAGGCGCGTGCGTCGGCGGTTTTACATTCGGCGCGCCGAGCAACGGCAGCGCCGATGCGGCCTGGACCAAGGCTACGCTCCAGAATAGCCAGCGTGGACCAACGGTTACCAGCGCCCAGCCGCCGATCAGCGGCGCGACGATGCCAACCACCGCCGCCAACGCCTCTCGTGCGCCGACCTGATGGCCACGATGCTCGGCGTCGCCGAGTGAGGCGAAATACGCGTGGTAGCTCGGCCAGTAGACGACATCCGCGATCGCCCCGACAGCGATGATCACGATCAGCCAGGCGTTGAAGCCACTCACTTCCGCCAGCAAAGGATACTGCGCCGCCATCAGTAGCGCGCCGGCGATCACCATCGGCCTCAGCCCCCAGCGCTTGCCGAGCGGGAGGACCAGCGGCCGCAGGGCGAAACGCCCGGCAAAGATCGCGGCCATCGTGGCCAAAGTCGCCGGGACCGGTACGCCGGCGTGCAGAAGGTAGGCGAGGAAAAAGACGCCGCCCGCACCGACGGCGAGCGACTGGACGGCATAGTGCAAGTTGACGTGGTTGACCGCATCGTTGCGAAAGAAGGCCATCGGGAAGCGCCATGTGAGGGCGTGCGTGAATGGACCGGTGGCCTAGCCGTCGGTCGGGGAAGCTAGCGCTGTCGAGTGACAGGGGGTCAAGGGGTCGCAGGTTCGAATCCTGTCGCTCCGACCATCGCCTTAAGGGAAGTCAGGGGCCGCGGTTCATCCAGCTGATCAGCGGGATGATCGGCAGGCCCCAGGACGTGCCCACGACGGCGTAATAGACCAGCCGGATCGCCCACTGGTTCGGCAGATGGCTGCCAATACTCGCCGCGGCCCATACATAGACGCCCAGGAAGACCAGTATGCCGACCCCGCCGATCGCCTTGCGCACCCTCGCCTTCATCATGCGAAACGCATAAGGCTCCGCATCGCGCGCCGCAACGGCGCTTGAGGCAAGCGTGAGGACGGCGTGGCAGGCCCGGATACCCCCGATCGGTCGAAGCTGGTGGCGATCTGGCTGTTCGCCACCGCTGCCGTGGTCTTCGGCCTGGTGGTGGTCGGCGGCGCGACGCGGCTGACCGGCTCGGGCCTGTCGATCACCGAGTGGAAGCCGCTGATGGGGGTCATCCCGCCGCTGGGCGACCAGGCCTGGGCGGTCGAGTTCCAGAAGTACAAGGCGACCACGCAATACAGGGACATCAACAGCGGCATGTCGCTGGCGGCGTTTCAGTCGATCTATTGGTGGGAGTGGACCCATCGGCTGCTCGGCCGGCTGGTCGGCGTGGTGTTCGCCGGGCCTTTGCTGGCTTTCCTGGTGCTTCGCCGCATCCCGAGCCGGCTGGTGGTGCGCTGTTTCATCCTGCTGGGCCTTGGGGCCTTACAAGGCCTGGTCGGCTGGTGGATGGTGGAGAGCGGGCTGGAGGGCAGGGTGTCGGTTGCCCCCGAGCGGCTGGCGACCCATCTGGGCCTGGCGCTGATCCTCTACGCCGCGCTGATCTGGACCGGGCTCGAGGCCTGGTCCGGCCCCGCGGCGCATGCGCGGCGCGCCTCGATCTGGCGCTGGGCCGCGCCGCTGCTGGCGGTGCTGGTCTATGTCCAGTGTTTGCTGGGGGCGCTGGTGGCCGGCAACCAGGCCGGGCTGGTCGACAACGACTGGCCGCTGATGAACGGCCGGGTGTTGCCGTCCGACTACTGGATCGGCGGGGGCTTGCAGAGCCTGCTGCACAGCCAGGCGGCGGTGCAGTTCAACCACCGCCTGATGGGGTATGCGGTGGCCATCCTGACGCTCGGCCTGGCCGTTGCGGCCTGGCGGGCGCGCGCGATCGCCGACCACATGCGCACCCTGGTCTTCGTCGTGGCCGCCTTGGTCGTCGCGCAGGCGGCGTTGGGGATCATCACCTTGATGGCGCGTGCGCCTTTGCCGCTCAGCCAGATGCACCAGGGCCTGGCTGCGATCGTGCTTGGCGCGGCGGTGGTTCTGGCCTGGCGCGGCCGGCGCGCTTGATGCGGTATCATAATACCGTATCGATCAACCCATTGCCTGATAAGGCGTTGCGGGCCCTTGTCGCGCGCAATTTCGATTGACAGGGGCGGTGAGGGCCGGTAATCGCCCCGCCTTCGCACCCGGACCCGAATGTCATGAATACCAAGACCACCGTCGCGCTGAAGCCGGCAGACGTTGAGCAGAAGTGGATCGTGATCGACGCCAAGGACGCCGTGGTCGGCCGCCTGGCGAGCTTCATCGCGCTTCGCCTGCGCGGCAAGCACCGCCCCGACTACACCCCGAACGTCGACTGCGGCGACCACGTCATCGTCGTCAATGCCCACGAGGTGAAGTTCACCGGCCGCAAGCTGGACCAGAAGATCTATTATCGCCACACCGGCCACCCGGGCGGCGTTAAGCAACGCAAGGCCGGCCAGGTGCTCGACGGCAAGTTCCCCGAGCGCATCCTGGAAAAGGCCGTCGAGCGCATGCTGCCCAAGGAAAGCCCCCTGGCGCGCGCCCAGCTCACCCATTTGCGCCTCTATACGCGCCCCGATCACCCCCATGAGGCGCAGAGCCCTGAAGTCATCGACTTCAAGGCGATGAACGCCAAGAACGCGCGGAGCCAATAGCATGGCCGAAGGTATGGAAGCCCTGCAGGCTCTGTCCTCGAACCCCGAACCCGAGGCCGCCGCCCGGGTACAGGTGATCGACGCCCAGGGCCGCGCCTACGCCACCGGCAAGCGCAAGAACGCCATCGCGCGGGTCTGGATCAAGCCCGGCAAGGGCCAGATCACCGTCAACGGCCGCGACCAGGAGATTTATTTCGCCCGGCCGGTGCTGCGCATGATGATCGCCCAGCCGTTGCAGGTTTCCGACCGGCTCGGCCAGTTCGACGTCGTCGTCTCGGTCAAGGGCTCGGGTCTGTCCGGCCAGGCCGGCGCGGTGCGCCACGGCCTCTCCAAGGCCCTGACCTATTACGAACCCGGCCTGCGTTCGGTCCTGAAGCCGCACGGCTTTTTGACCCGCGACAGCCGCGTCGTCGAACGCAAGAAGTACGGCAAGGCCAAGGCCCGCCGAAGCTTCCAGTTCTCGAAGCGCTAGACGCGTTCCTTTCACGTGTCTTCGATCAGGCGCTTCGGGCAACCGGAGCGCTTTTTTCGTTTTGGGTTTTAGGAGGCCGGCATGGCTTTCAAGGTTTTTATCGACGGCGAGGCGGGCACCACCGGCCTGCAGATCCACGCGCGGCTGAGCGGCCGCCCCGAGCTCGAGCTGGTCTCGATCGATCCGGCCCGGCGCAAGGACGCTGGCGCGCGCGCCGAGCTGTTGAACAACGTCGATCTGGCCATCCTCTGCCTGCCGGACGAGGCGGCGCGCGAGGCGGTGGCGCTGATCAAGAACCCCGACGTCAAGGTGATTGATCCGTCCACGGCGCATCGGGTGTCGCCGGGCTGGGCCTTCGGCTTTCCCGAGATGGAACCCGGCCAGCGCGCCGCGATCGAGGCGTCGAAGCGGGTGAGCAATCCAGGCTGTTATTCCACCGGGGCGATCGCGCTCTTGCGACCGCTGGTGCGCGAAGGTCTGGTGCCCGCCGACTGGCCGGTGACGGTCAACGCCGTTTCCGGCTATTCCGGCGGCGGCAAGCCGATGATCGCCGAGTTCGAGGACAAGACCGCGGCCGACTACACGGCAGCGCCGTACCGCATCTATGCGACCGGCCTGGAACACAAGCACGTACCGGAAATGCAGACCCGCATCGGCCTGACCCAGCGGCCGCTGTTCACCCCCGCCGTCGGCCGCTACGCCCAGGGCATGATCGTCGAGGTTCCGCTGCAACTGGGCGCGCTGCCCGGCCGGCCGACCGCCCGCGACCTCCAAGCGGCTCTGGCCAGGGCGTATGAAGGCGAACGGTTCGTCGAGGTTGCGAGCCCGGACGAGGCCGCGGCGATTAAGACGCTGGGGCCCGAGGGCTTGAATGGGACCAACCAAATGCGCCTGTATGTCTTCGCCGCCGAGGCGCATGGACAGGCCCGGCTGGTGGCGCTCCTGGACAATCTGGGCAAGGGCGCTGCCGGCGCCGCGGTGCAGAACCTGAACCTGATGCTGGGTCTGGCCGAAGACGCCGGGCTTTGAACTCGCCTGGGGTGATCCTATCTGCCTGTGGTGGGCGTATAGAGCCGTGTCACGATGGACGCGCCCGTCTGCAGGAGCCTAAAAGCCAGTCATGAAACCTTCCCTGACCACCCCGTCGCGCCGCACCGCCCTGTTCGGCGGCGCCGTGCTTGGCCTTTTCGCCGCGGTTCCGCACGCCTTCGCCGCCGGCAACGCGGACCAGGCCTTCGTCAGCTCGCCGTTCCGCAAGCTCACCGACGCCGACTGGAAGAAGCGCCTGCCGCCCGCGGCCTACGGCGTTCTGCGGCATGAGGATACCGAGCAGCCCTTCACCAGCCCGCTGCTGAAGGAGCATCGCAAGGGCGTCTTCGCCTGCCTGGGCTGTGGCCTGCCGCTGTTCAAGTCGGACTGGAAGTTCGAGTCCGGCACGGGCTGGCCCAGCTATTACACCGCCATCCCCGGCTCGGTCGGCACCAAGAGCGACTTCAAGATCATTGAGGAGCGCACCGAATACCATTGCGCCCGATGCCTCGGCCACCAGGGCCACATCTTCCACGACGGCCCCAAGCCCACCGGCCTGCGCTACTGTGACAACGGCGTCGCCCTGAAATTCATCCCGGCCTAGCTGCCAGCTTACCCGTCACCTGTAATTGGGGACACGTACGACTTCCAAAATCCGTGCTCGTGCTTGCGCAGCAGTGGAAAGTCGAACGTGTCCCCAATTACGTCTAACGCCCCTCGAACTTCGGCGCGCGTTTTTCGCGGAAGGCGGCGATGCCCTCTCTGGCGTCGTGGCTGGGGTTGGTGATCATGACGGCCATCTGGGCGTCGGCCATGGACGCTTCGAGGCCGACGTCCATGGCCTTTTCCATCATCATCTTGCTCAGGCGTACGGCCAACGGGGCCTTGGCGGCCAAGGCTTCGCAAAAGGCCAGGGTGCGGATCTCCAGGTCGTCGTCCGGCACGACCTCGGTGACCAGGCCAAGCCGCTCGGCCTCAGGCGCCGGGTAGATCTCGTGCAGAAGCGTCATCTTCAACGCCCGGTCCAGGCCCATGGCGCGCGGGAAGAGCCAGGCGCCGCCTTCGTCGGGCAACAGGCCGGCCTTGTTGCTGGTGTCGCCCAGCTTGGCGGAGTGGGCGGCGAAGCGGAAGTCGCAGCCCATGGCCAGCGCCAGGCCGCCGGCCACGGCATAGCCGCGGATCATCGCCACCGACGGCTTGTCCAGCCGCCGCAACGCCAGCACCACCGCCTGCATGCCCTCGCGCATCTGCCGGCCGTGACCCATCGGCGTATGCGCGATCGCCGGCCGTTCCTCGCTGTCGCGGTCGCCGCCGGAGAGGTCGCCGCCGGTGCAGAAGGCGCGTTCGCCGGCGCCGGTGAGCATCAGGGCGCGCAGGCCGTCGTCGTCGCGGAAGGCCGCGATGGCCGCCAACAGGTCCTCGCACATGCGGTCGGAATAGGCGTTCATGACGCCCGGCCTGTTCAGCGTGATGCGCGCGACGTTTGGCCTGACCTCGTCGCAGATCAGCGTCGTATAGTCGGCGGCGAACTCAGCGGGCATTGAACACCGGCGCCGTCTTCGAGACGAACGAGGCGGCGGCGGCCTTGTGGTCGTCAGTCATCATGGTGCGGACCATGTGGGTGGATTCCAGCTCCAGCACTGCGCCAAGCGTGCCGGTCTGGGCCGCGTTCAGGTTCTTCTTCATGTAGCCGACGGCCAGCGTCGGCAGGCCGGCCAGGCGGCGTGCAAACTCGGCCGCGGCCCGTTCCAGCTCCGGATAGGGCACGGCCTTATTGACGATGCCCAGCGCCAGGGCCTCGGCGCCGGTGATGACGTCGGCGGTGAAATAGAGCTCGCGCGCCTTGGCCGCCCCGACCAGCTGGGTCAGGAAGTATGACCCGCCGTAGTCGCCCGACAGGCCGACCTTGGAGAAGGCGGTGGTCAGCTTGGCGTCATCGGCGGCGATGCGCAGGTCGCAGGCGAGCGCAATGGAGAGGCCGGCGCCCGCGGCGGGGCCCGGAATGACCGCCAGCGTCGGTTTGGGCATCTCGTGCAGGATGCGGCAAACGTCGGCGGACTGGCGAAGCCCGTAGGCCCGCGCCTCCAGGCTGAAGCTGCCCGACGAGGACTCGCCGCGTTCGGCCGCCTGGGCGAAACCCTTGACGTCGCCGCCGGCGCAGAAGGCCCGCCCGGCGCCAGTGATCACCACCACCCGCACGCTGCGATCGGCGGCCAGGCGGTTGACCGCCTCGGACAGCGCCGCCTGCATTTCGCCGGTCAGCGCATTGCGCGCCTCCGGCCGGTTCATGGTCAGGGTGGCGACACCGTCGGTGATGGTTTCGATCAGCTGCTCGGTCATGGCCGTTTCCTCGTTTTGCCGCACTATCCACCCTTGGGCGCGCAGCTCCAAGACTTCTCCCAGAGGGAGAAGGAGGGGCCCGCGCGCGCGCGAATGCGCGTGGGAGGATGAGGGGTTACGGCCTCACGGATTGAGGCGCTGTGCCGGCCGAAAATCAGCTGCGCCAGCCTGTCGAGGCCGTAACCCCTCACCCTCCCGCTGCCTTCGGCGCGGGCCCCTCCCTCTCCCTCTGGGAGAGGTCTTTTAGCGCAGCGCGATGCCCGGCAGGGTCCCCTCGGCGCGCCACTCGGCCAGGATGTCGAAGAACTTCAGCGGGCCGGCGCCGTACATGTCGGAGAAGAAGCCGCTGCGGTTTCCGGCCGCGCCTTCGGAGTTATAATAGCCGGGGGTGCACTCGGTATAGAAGCGCTGGCCAGCGCGGGCCAGGCTGTGCACCTCCTCGACATAGGCATCCTCGGCTTCCGGCGTCGGCTCCAGCACCCGCGCGCCGGTCTTCCGCGCCTGGGTGACCATGTAGGCGACGTGGTCGGCCTGCTCGTTCAGGGCCTGGGGCACAGAGATGGTGATGGCCGTCTGGGTGAAGCCCAGGAAGAAGCAGTTCGGGAAGCCGTGGCTGGTCAGGCCGTGCAGGGTGCGCAGGCCGTCGGCCCAATGGTCGGTGAGGGTGCGGCCCTCGCGGCCGACGATCTCGTAGCCGGCGCGGCGGGTAAAGGAGGTCCCGACCTCGAAGCCGGTGGCGAAGATCAGGCAATCGACCTCGTATTCGCGGCCGTTGGCGACGACGCCGTGCTCGGTCAAGGCCTCGACACCCTTGCCACCGGTGTCGACCAGATGCACGTTCGGCCGATTGAAGGTCTGCAGGTATTCGTCGTGGAAGCACGGCCGCTTGCAGAACTGCCGGTACCAGGGCTTCAGCAGCGCCGCGGTCGCGGGGTCATCGACGAGGGCGTCCACCCGCGCGCGCACCTGGTTCATCTTGCGATAGTCGGCCAGCGCCATGACCTCGGCGCGCTCGGCGCCGGTCAGGTGACGGCCGAGCTTGCGGGAGATCTGCTTGGCCGCCGTGCCGGTCACATTGCGGAAGATATCGGTCCAGCCGTCATGAACCAGGTCCTCATCCTGATCGCCGCCAGCCACCAGGATGTTGAAATTGTCCTGCCGGCGGCGCTGCCAGCCGGGGGTCAGGGAGGCGGCCCATTCGGGATCGGTCGGGGCGTTGTTGCGCACATCGACGGAGGAGGGGGTGCGCTGGAAGACGTAGAGCTCCTTGGCCCATTCGCCCAGGTGCGGGACGCACTGGATGGCTGTGGCCCCAGTGCCGATGATGCCGACGCGCTTGTCCTTCAACCCGGTCAGGCCGCCGGAGGAATCGCCGCCGGTATAGGCATAGTCCCAGCGGCTGGTATGAAAGGTGTGACCTTTGAAATCGTTGATGCCGGGAATGCCCGGCAGTTTCGGCCGGCTCAAAGGCCCGTTGGCCATGGCGACGTACTGGGCGGTGAAGCGGTCGCCGCGCGAGGTCGAGATGATCCAGTTCCCGGCCGCCTCGTCCCAGCGCATCTCGCTGACCGCCGTCTGCAAGAGCGCCTGGTCGTAGAGCCGGTAGTGGCGGCCGATAGCACGGCTGTGCTCGAGGATCTCCGGCGCGAAGGAGTATTTGTGCTTCGGCATGTAGCCGAGCTCTTCCAAGAGCGGCAGGTAGCAGTAGCTCTCCACGTCGCACATGGCGCCGGGATAGCGGTTCCAATACCAGGTGCCGCCAAAGTCGCCGCCGCTCTCGACCATGCGGATGGACTCGATGCCCGCCTCGCGCAGACGAGCGCCCATCAAGAGGCCGCCGAAGCCGCCGCCGATGATCGCCACCTCGACATGGTCGAACACCGGCTCGCGGGTGAAGCCCGGCTCGACATAGGGGTCGTCGATATAGTGGGAGAACTCGGCCTTGACCTCGACATACTGGCCGATGCCGTCGCCGCGCAGCCGCTTGTCCCGCTCCGCCAGGTATTTGGCGTGCAGCGCGTCGGGATCGAAATCAATCTCACCGACAGCGACGGCGATTTCCGGATTGATGGTCATAGGCGTCCTCGTTCGATCGTCAGCCGCTCTGTTTAATCGTCATCCCCCGCTGGAGCGAAGCGGAATGCGGGGGACCCATGAACACCGGATGGATCAGGTGTTCATGGGTGGCCCGAACAAGTCGGGCCATGACGGGGAGGGTGGGACTCGCGGTGCGCGTAACTATCCCAGCAAAAAGTGCTTCTCCAGTTCGCCGCGGATGGACTGCATGTGGGTGTAGTATTGCAGGAAGCCGCCGTTGTAGTTGCCGTCCTGGCGGCGGTTGAACTCGCCCTCGAAATTGTAATAGCCGGGCGTGCAATCGCTGTTGCGGCTGGTCTTGCCGCGGTGGGCGATCACCTCCTGCACCCACCATTCCTCGGTTTCCGGCGAGACGTCGATCTCGGCCGCGCCGCGTTCGCGGGCCAGCGCGATGCACTCGGCGATGTGGTCGCCCTGGGTCTGCAGCATGAAGGTCAGGTTGAACTGGAACGAGGCCTGGTAGCCACCCATGATGAACAGGTTCGGATAGCCATGGGTGTGCACCCCGAACAGAGTGCGCAGGCCGTCCGAATAGGTTTCGTTGATCTCACGGCCGTCACGCCCACGAATCTCGTTGTAGATGCCGGTCTTCTGCACCTCGAAGCCGGTGGCGTAGATCAAGAGGTCGAGCGGGTAGGTCACGCCCTCGAATACCGGCCCGTCCGGCCCGATCTCGGTGATCCCCTTGCCGTGGGTGTCGACCAGATGGACGTTCGGCCGGTTGTAGGCCGGCAGGTATTCGTCGTCGAAACACGGCCGCTTGCACATGAACATGTACCAGGGCTTCAGCGCGTCGGCGGTGGCCTTGTCCTCAACGATCTCGTCGATGCGCCGGTGGATGCGCATCATGTGGTCGATGTTCTCGTTCTCCTGGCGGCGGATCTTATCCTCGCGCGCCAACTGGTCGAGTTCCGCCTTACGCTCCTGATCGACGTCGCGGCCCTTCAGGTGCTTCATCCGCCTGGCCTGCTGCCAGCCGGGCTGCAGCTTGGCGATCCAGGCCTCATCGGTCTCGCGGTCGTTGCGCGGGTCGATGCCGGACGGCGTCCGCTGAAAGACGTAGAGCGCCTTGGCGGTCTTCGCCAGGCGCGGGATCGCCTGCACGGCGCTCGCGCCCGTGCCGATGATGCCGACCACCTTGTCGGAGAGCTTCTCCAGGTTTTCGCCGGTGTAGTCGTAGTCCCAGCGCGAGGAATGGAACGACTTGCCGCCGAAGCTCTCCATGCCGGCGATCTTCGAAAGCTTGGGCTTCGACAGCGTGCCGTTGGCGCAGATGACGAACCGGGCGCGCATCTCGTCACCGCGGTCGGTGCGCAGAACCCAGCGCTTCGCCGCATCGTCCCAGGTGGTGGAGGTGATCGTGGTGCCGAACACCGCCAGTTCGTACAGGTCATAGCGCCGCGCGATCGCCTGGCAGTGGGCGAAGATCTCCGGCCCCTTGGCGTAGAGGCGGGAGGGCACGACGTTCATCTCGTCGAGCAGCGGCAGGTAGTCGTAGGCCGGCACGTCGCAGGCCGCGCCGGGATAGCGGTTCCAGTACCAGGTGCCGCCGACATCGGCGCCGCGCTCGACGATGCGAATGCTCTCGACCCCGCGTTCGCGCAGCCGCGCGGCGGTGAGCAGGGCGGAAAAGCCGCCGCCGATGAACAGCACCTCGACCTCGTCGGTGATCGGATCGCGCGGTGCGACCTCCTCGGAATGCGGGTCCCTGGCGTAGTCGGCCAGCGGACCGGTGAGGTCGGAGATGTATTGCGACGTGCCCTCGGGCCGGTATTTCAGGCGAAGGTCGCGGGCCTCGGCGAACTTGTCCTTGATGCCGTCGTAATAGGCCTGCGGAATGTCGCTGATCGGCCCCTGGTCGTCCGCCATCGCTTGGGCGCTCCCTTTGTCGTTGCCGACAGGTTGAAGCCGGAACGGCCGAGGCGCAACCCTCCGCCGCTCACCAGGTCTTTCGATGACGCGCGGCGCTTTGAACCAGCTGGGTCGGCCCAGGCCTAAGGATCGACCGCCAAGAGCGCCAAGGACGCCAAGAAGAGACGGACTCTTGGCGGCGAACTTGGCGTCCTTGGCGGTAAAAGCCTAGGTGAAATTGGGGACACGTACGCATCGATAAGCTATCGGGCTTCACTACGAAGGCCGGGGGATGCGTACGTGTCCCCAATTTCGGGTGCGTACGTGTCCCCAATTTCCGGCGAGTCTGCTAGCCGTCGATGTCCGCGCCGAGCACGAAGCGGGCGGCGAGCAGCTGTTGCTGGCGCGTCTGCAGGGGGTGGAAGCGGGCCGCCTGCAGGTCACGGAAACGGTGCTCGACGCCGGCCGCGCGGTAGAAGCCCGCGCCGCCGGCGACGTCGACCGCCTTGGAACCGACCTCCATGGCCGCCTGGCCGACCAGGGTGCGCAGGGTCATCACCCGGTGGGTGGTCTCGACCGAGGGCGCCGCCACGGCCCCGATCTCGACCATCGCCGCCTGCGCCAGATCGAGCGCCGCGTGGGCGTTCTCCAGCTCGCCGACGGCGATCAGGCCCAGCGCGTCCTGGGGCTTGCGCCGGGCGATGGCCAACGCCGCCTCGCGCGCCCCGTCCGCCACCCCGGCATAGACCGAGTAGACCAGCGGGAAGGCCATGAGCGTGATCAGGTGGAACAGCGGATGCCACTTGCCTGGCGGCCGGCTGGCGGCGATGGCGGCGTCGGCGACGAAGGCGCCATCGATCTCGATGTCCTGCGAGCCGGTTCCGCGCATGCCGAGCGTGTCCCAGTTGGACAGCACGCTCACGCCCGGGTCCCTGATCGGCAACGGGAAGTGCAGCACCACCGGCCCGGCTTGCGGGTCGTCATAGATGGCGCTGGTGTTCATCACATCGCCGTCCGGCGCGCCGGACGAGAACACCTTGCGGGCAAAGATGCGATAGCCGCCCTCGACCTTCTCGGCGCGGCCGGAGCCGGGCAGCCAGTCGGAGCCGCCGCTCGAGACGATGCGCAGGCCCTCGCCGGCGACCTTCTTGAGCAGGCCTTCAGTCGGCGCCCCCGGTACGCGACGCTTCCATTCGGCGACCATCACCTGGTGGCTGTGCATCGACAGCACCAGCGCCGTCGAGCCGTCGAGGCGGGCCAGCGCCCGCAGCATGGCGGCGACCTCGGCGTAAGGTGCGCCGCCGCCGCCCAGTTCGGCCGGAACCCCAAGGGCGAAGAAGCCCAGGCTTTCCAGGATATCGAGGTTTTTCGAGACGAACCCGCCGGTGCGGTCGCATTCGCGGCCGGTGGCTTCGATCTGAGGTCCGACCCCAAGGTCGCGCCAGCCGGCCTGGGTGTGGCCCGGCTCGGTCGCGGGTAGCGTAACGGCGTTCATTGAGTTCTCCTGATAACGCGTTATCTGGTCTAGCTTGACCGCTGGACCACCTGGCCCAGCCGACATCCCAACCCTGCCGGGCCGCCCTCGAAGTCGCCATGACCGCAACACCGCGATCCATTGCCGATGCGCCGGACGTGCTCTCGGAGCTGCTCCAGGCGGTGCGCCTGACCGGCTCGGTCTTCATGAACGGCAGTTTTTCCGCGCCGTTCGGGGTGATCAGCCCTGCCCGCTGGGATGGCCAGGACGAGATGGCGCGCCTGCGCCACGTCAGCGTCTTCCACCTGGTGGCCGAAGGCGAATGCGAGCTGGAGATCGCCGACCATTCGGTCCGCGAGGTTCGGAAGGGCGACCTGCTGCTGATGCCGTTCACCGCTGCGCATCGGTTCTGGAGCGGCGCACCGGACAGTTTCGGCTTCGCGCCGGATCTTTTGGTGGAGGGCCCGGTCAGCGGCGTCGGTCTCATTCGCCACGGCGGCGGCGGCGCGAAGACCCGGCTGGTCTGCGGCTTTCTGGAGTCGGCCGAACTGATGTCCGCGCCGCTGTTCCGCTCACTGCCGTCGCTGCTGATCGAGCACACCGGCGACGATCCGGTCTCGGACATGCTGGCCGGGACGACGGCCGAGATCCTGCGCCAGGTGGACAACGCCGCGCCGGGCACGCCCATGCTGCTCGGGCGGCTGATGGAACTTTTGTTCGTCGAGGTGCTGCGCCGCCACGCCGCGCGGCTGCCCGACGAGGCCGGTGGCATGCTGGCGGCGATGCGCGATCCGGTGGTCGCGCGCGCGATCCATCACCTGCACCGCGACCCGGCGCGCAAATGGACCATCGAGGATCTCGCCGCAGAGGCCGGCGCCTCGCGTACGGTGATGGCCGACCGCTTCAACCAGCTCGTCGGCAAGCCGCCGATCGAATACCTGACCGGTTGGCGCATCCAGCTGGCGGCCGAGCGCCTGAGATCGGGCCGCGAGCCGCTCGCCCGCATCGCCGAGACGGTGGGCTACGAAAGCGAGGCCGCCTTCAGCCGCGCGTTCAAGCGCGAAATGGGCAAGAGCCCCGGCGCCTGGCGCGCCGCCTGACACGCCGGTCGGTTCCGGCGTCACGGTCAAGCCTTCCGGCGTTGCGGTCATTCAGCCGCCGGAGCCGCCCCCCTAGAAAGCCCTGACCGGCGGCGCCTTCCGCGCCCCGAACCAAGGAGACTTGCCCAATGAACGCAACGACCAAGATCGCGCCCGTCAACGGCATACCGGTAGCGCAGATCCACGACCTGATCGCCAAGATCAACGCCGATCCCGCCGCCGGCCTGACCCGCTGGCGGGTGACCAACACCTGGCAGGGCGGCGCCCGCAACCGGGCCGATATCAATGGCTTCGAGATCGGCGGCAAGCGGGTTCCGCGATCGTTCGATTTCAGCGTCAACGAACCCTACGAGATCGCCGGGACCAATACCCACGCCAACCCGCAGGAGTATCTGCTCGGTGCGCTCAACGCCTGCATGATGACCGGCTTCACCGCCCTCTGCGCCCTGCACGGCTACGAGATCGAGACGCTCGAGATCGTCACCGAGGGCGACATCGATCTGAGCGGTTTCCTCGGCATCGATCCGAAGGTCTCGCCCGGCTACGACGCCCTGACCTCGACGATGACGGTGAAGGGCTCGGCCCGCGACGAGGACTTTCAGCAGATCTTCCAGCTGATGCTGGCGACCTCGCCGAACGTCCACAACATCACCCGGCCGGTGGCGCTGAAGGCGGAGATGGTGATCGCCGGTTCATAGCCGCCTCTGAAGGCGCGCATCGTCTAAACCGCGACGATGCACGTCGTCAGCGGCCTGCGCGCCCCGCGTCGGCGATGGCGACCGGCGCCGAGGCCGCGCCGCCGAGCGGCATCGGATTGGCAACGCTCATCGTCGCTCTAAACCAAGCCACTCACGCGGTGGCCACTAACAGATCAAGCCCGCACTTTGTCTGCCAAAGCCTCGCGATCCCGATCATTCCCAAGTCCATGTCGTCCAGATCATCTGGTCTTCCATCCTGTCTTGTCCCGCTGACACCGCCAAGCAACAGCATGGGAATCTTATGGTCGGGTGGCGGCCTGGAGCAGATTGACTACGAAGACACCGACCATTTTCAGATCACGCGCAATTTCCTGAATCGGCGCGAGACCTTCCTCGACGTGTTGCTGGCCGAGGACGATGGGTAGTTCCAGATCGTACGTGACTGCCGGGTCAGCGCTCCGCTCGGCAGATGTGACGCGCCAGGCTTGGTTTTGAACCCATGATGCACGTCGAAGTCTCCCAGCGCGGCGTGGGGCCGTATCTGCTGCTGGTGCATGGGCTGTGCTCCAGCCGGGCGCAGTGGCGGCCGAACCTGGCGGCGCTGGAGGGGTTCTGCAGGCCGGTGGTGGTCGAGCTGCTGGGGCATGGGCGGTCGGAGAGTCCGGGCGATCCGGCGGCCTATTCGGTGGCGGCCTATGTCGCGCGGTTCGAGGTGTTGCGGGCCGGGCTGGGCGCCGAGCGCTGGGCGGTGTGCGGGCAGTCGTTCGGGGCCGGGCTGACGCTGAGCTATGCGCTGGCGCATCCGGAGCGGACCCTGGCCCAGGCCTTCACCAATTCCAGCTCGGCGCTGGGGCCGGCCTATCCGGCGGAGGACACGGCCGCGCGACTGGCGCGCGCGCAAGCGGTCGAGGCGCGCGGCCGGGCAGGGTTGGAGGCGATGGCCTTCTATCCCAAGCGGACGGGGCGGTTGCCGGCCGAGGTCGAGGAGGAGCTGGCGCGCGACGCCGAACTGATCTCGGTGCGCGGGGTGGCGATGGGGCTCGGCTATACGTCGCCGGGCCTCTCGGTCGCCGCGCGGTTTGGCGAGATGCAGCCGCCGACGCTGCTGATCAACGGCCGGCGCGAGAAGCGCTTCCAGCCGTTGCGCGACCAGGCGGAGACGCGG
The DNA here is from genome assembly GCA_041691315.1 of Caulobacteraceae bacterium. Taxonomy (GTDB): domain Bacteria; phylum Pseudomonadota; class Alphaproteobacteria; order Caulobacterales; family Caulobacteraceae; genus Poindextera. The sequence goes on from JBEPUW010000037.1 coordinate 29,098, forward strand.
TTGCCGGGCTTGCGGATCGCCGACCTGGATGGCGGCCATCCGGTCAACCTGGACTGCCCCGAGGGGTTCGTGGCCGCGATCAGGGCCTTGCTCGAACCGCTGTCCTGAGCGCGACCGCTCCAATTGCGGCTCGCGCGTTTGGGCCGGCCATGGCCTATGATCAGGTCCAGGGAGTGTCAGAGACCTTGGACCAGTTCGACCATGTCATCGTGGGCGCAGGCTCCGCCGGCTGCGTGCTGGCCAACCGGCTGTCGGCCGATCCGGCGACGCGCGTGCTGTTGCTGGAGGCCGGGCCCGAGCCCAAGGACTCCTGGATCAAGATCCCGGCCGGCATGGCGCGGCTGTTCAAGCCCGGCCCGCACAACTGGGGCTACTTCACCGAGCCGCAGGCCGAGCTGAACGGCCGGCGCATCTATTGGCCGCGCGGGCGCGGGCTGGGCGGATCGAGCGCCATCAACGGCATGCTCTATGTGCGCGGCCATCCGCTCGACTACGAGCACTGGCGCCAGCTGGGCAATCCCGGCTGGGGCTGGGACGACGTGCTGCCGCTGTTCAAGCGCAGCGAGCGCCAGCAGCACGGGGAGAGTGAAGTCCACGGCGGCGGTGGCGAACTGAGCGTCTCCGATCCGGTGATGCACCACAGCTTTTCCGACCTGTTCATCGCCGCGGCCGGCGATCAGGGCCATGCCCACAACCCCGACTTCAACGACGGCGACCAGGACGGGGTCGGCTATCTGCAGTTCACGATCCGGAACGGCGAACGGCATTCCAGCTATGAGGCCTTCGTCAAACCGATCCGGCATCGCCGCAACCTGAGCATCCGGACCGAGGCCCAGGTCGAGGCGGTGATCGTCGAGGCCGGGCGGGCCACCGGCGTCCGGTACCGGCAAGGCGGCGAGCGGCGTGTCGCCTCGGTCGCCGGCGAGGTCATCCTGGCCGGCGGGGTGATCAACTCGCCACAGCTCCTGATGCTGTCTGGCATCGGGCCGGGCGAGCATCTGCGCGAACTCGGGATCGCGGTGGCGCACGACCGGCCGGGCGTCGGGCGCAATCTGCACGACCACATGTACGCCTCGGTGGTCTACCAGTCGCCGCGGCGGCACTCGGTCAACCACCGGCTGCGGGGGTTGCGCGCCTATGCCGAGGGCGCGCGCTACGTCTTGCTGCGCAGCGGGGCGCTGACCAACGGCACCTCGCAGACCAGCCTGTTCGCCCGCGTGACCCCCGGCGTCGAACAGCCGGACATCCAGATCAACACCCGGCCGCTGAGCTTCGCGGCGGTGAAGGGCGGCGGGCTGGAGGTCGCCGGCGGCTCGAGCGTCACTGTGTCGGTCTGTCAGCTCAGGCCGGAATCGCGCGGCGCGATCACGCTGAAGACGCCGGACATCGCCGATGCGCCGCTGATCCAGCCCAACTACATGCAAAGCCCGATCGACCAGGCGGTGATGGTGGCCGGCGTGCAGCTGGCGCGGAAAATCATGAACGGCGCGAAGATGCGCGAGGACGGCTTCAGCGAGGCCTACGCCCTCCCGACCGAAGACGCCGCGCTGCTGGACTTCCTGCGCACCGTGCTTGGGCCGGTCTATCATCCGGTCGGGACCTGCCGCATGGGCGGCGACGAGATGGCGGTGGTCGATGCGCGGCTGAGGGTGCATGGCGTTCAGGGCTTGCGGGTCGCCGACGCCTCGATCATGCCCGCGATCACCTCGGGCAACACCAATGCGCCGGCGATCATGATCGGCGAAAAGGCCGCGGACATGATCGCGGCCGACAGCAAGCGTTGAAAGGAAGATCATGGCCGACGATATGACGTCCACGGATCAAACCATCGGCTACCTGACCCCGGAGCGGATCATGATCCGCGACCTGGCCCGCGATTTCGTGCGCGAGGTGGTGCTGCCGACCGCCAACCGGCTGGATCCGATCAAGGGCGACATGCCGCCCGAACTGATCGAACAGATGGGCGATCTGGGCTTTTTCGGCATCCTGATCCCGGAGGAATACGGCGGCCTGGGCCTTGGCGCGTTCGAATACTGCCTGGTCGCCGAGGAGCTGGCGCGCGGCTGGATGAGCGTCGCCAGCATCATCGCGCGCGGCAACAGCTTCTATCGCTCTGTGCCGGGCGAGGGCGAGGCCAGGCGGGCCAAGATCGAGGCCATGGCAAAGGGCCGCTATCTGGGCGCGGCGGCGTTGTCGGAGCCGGGCACCGGCTCGGACCTCTCCGGCGTCCAATGCCGCGCGCGCCGCGACGGCGACGACTGGGTCATCACCGGCGCCAAATACTGGTGCACCTTCGCCGACGGCGCCGACTATATCAGCGTGCTCTGCCGCATCGACGACCCGGACACGCCGGGCGGGCGGGCGGGGACCACCTCGGTATCGGTCGAAAAGCCTAAGGGCGAGCTGCCCAAGGGCTGCACCGGCAGCCCGATCCCCAAGATCGGCTATTTCGGCTGGAAGACCTGGGAGCTCTATTTCGACAATGTCCGCGCCCCGGCGCGCCAGGCGGTGTCCGGCAATCCGGAAGCCGGGACTGCGGTGCAGGGCGTCGCCTTCGGGCTTGGCCTGGCCCGCGCCCACACCGCCGCCCGCTCCATCGGGCTGGCGCGCGGGGCGCTGGAGGACGCCATGGCCTATGCCAAGGAGCGCATCCAGTTCGGCCAGCCGATCAGCGACTTCCAGGCCATCCGCTTCAAGATCGCCACCATGGCCACCGAGATCGAGGCCGCGCGGCAGCTGATGTACTACGTCTGCAGCGAAATCGACGCCGGCCGGGCGGGCCGGGTCGAGACCTCGATGGTCAAACTGTTCGCCTCCGAAATGGCCGAGCGGGTGACGAGTGAGGCGCTGCAGATCTTTGGCGGCGCCGGGTACACCACCCTGCACCCGATCGAACGCTATTGGCGCGACGCGCGGCTGACCAAGATTTTCGAAGGCACCTCGGAGATCCAGCAGCGGATCATCGCCGACGCGCTCCTGGGCAAACCCAGCCAGCGGGGGTCGAATTGAGCGGCGAGGGCGACGATTTCCGGGCCCGGGCCAAGCTGAAGCCCAAGGGCCACCTCTATGAGGACTTCACCGTCGGCGAGGTGCGCATCCACCATTGGGGCCGGACCATCGCGGAGTCCGATACCCTGCTCTTCACCACGCTGACGCTGAGCTACAACCCGCTCTATTCCAACCGCGCTTTCGCCCTGGCGCACGGCCACCCGGACATCGTGGTCAACCCGCTGCTGGTCTTCAACACGGTGCTGGGCCTGTCGGTCGAAGATAACAGCGAAATTGGCGGGCCGTTCGTCGGCGTGGGGGCTTTGACTTATCGCCAGCCGGTATATCCCGGCGACACCATCACCGCGCGATCGACCACCAGGGCGGCGCGGCTCTCGGCCTCGAACCCGGCCAACGGCATCGTCACCTGGCTGACAGAGGGCTTCAACCAGCGCGACGAGCTGGTGATCGATTTCGAGCGCTCGAACCTGGTCCGCCTGCGCCATCCGCCGAAGAAGGAGGCCGCCGCATGAAGCTTTCCGACCTCACCGGCAAGGACAACTATTTCGAGGCCTTCGAAGTCGGCCAGGTGATCCGCCACGCCCGCGGCAAGACCATCGAGGGGCTGGAGAATGTGCTGATCACCAACCTTGTGATGAACACCGCCCAGGCGCACTTCAACGAGCATTCGATGCGCCTCAGCCCCTATGGCGGCCGACTCTCCTACGGCGGGGTCAACTTCTCGCTGGTCATGGGCCTGGCCATGCAGGACACCGGCGAGAACGCCCTGGCCGAGCTCGGCATGGATAATATCCGGCTGTTGAATCCGGTGGTGCACGGCGACACGCTCTATGCCTATTCCGAGGTGTTGAGCCTCGAGGACGCCGACCGCGACGACGCCGGCATCGTCACCTTCCGCCATTACGGGCTGAACCAGGACGACAAGCTGGTCTTCCAGGGCGACCGGCGCATGCTGATCAAGCGCGCCAGCCATTGGGCCGACCGATGACGGGCCCGTTGGCCGGTCTGAAGATCCTGGACTTCACCCAGGCCCTGGCCGGGCCCTTCTGCACCCAGAACCTGTCGGACCTGGGCGCCGAGGTGGTCAAGGTCGAGGGCCTGGACGGCGGCGACCTTTCGCGCCGGTCCGGCCCCTTCCACGAAGCCGATCCCGAGCATCGCTATTCCGGCTATTTCCAGTCGATCAATCGCGGCAAGAAGAGCCTGAGCGTCGACCTGAAGACCCCGGAAGGCGTCGAACTGATCAAGACGCTGGTCCCACAGTTCGACGTGGTGGTGGAGAACTTCCGGGTCGGGGTGATGGACCGGCTGGGCCTGGCTTACGAGACCCTGGCGGCGCTGAACCTCAGGCTGGTCTATGCCGCCATCCGCGGCTTCGGCGATCCGCGCACCGGCGACAGTCCTTACGTCGAGTGGCCGGCCTATGACGTGGTCGCCCAGGCCATGGGCGGCATGATGGGGGTGACCGGCCTGGCCGGCGGCCAGCCGATCAAGATCGGTCCCGGCGTCGGCGACACCGTGCCGGCGCTCTATGCGGCGCTTGGCATCGTCAGCGCGGTGCTGCATGCGCGGGCCACCGGCGAGGGCCAGTTCCTCGACGTGGCCATGGTCGATGCGGTGCTCGGCGTCAGCGAGCGGATCGTGCACCAATATGCCTTCGGCCATCAGGTTCCGGGACCTGAGGGCAACCATCATCCCTTCCTGCTGCCCTTCGGCATCTATCCGGCGGCGGACGGCTTCGTGGCCCTGGCCTGCCCGAGCGACGCCTTCTTCCGCGCCCTGTGCACCGCGCTGGGCGCACCCGAAATCCTCGACGAGCCGGCGTTCGCCACGTCCAAGGCCCGGTCAGCCAGCCGGGCGCTGGTGATCGAGCGGCTCTCGGCCATGACCTCGGTGCTGACCAAGGCTGAATTGCAACAGCGCTTGGGCGGCGTCGTGCCGTTCGGGCCGGTGATGAACATCGATGAGATCGCCCACGACGCCCATTTCGCCGCCCGCGACATGCTGGCGCCGATCGATCTGCCCGGTTTTTCCGAGCCGATGCGCGTCGTCGGCCAGCCGATCAAGTTCGCCAGGACCCCGGCCGCCGTCACCCGCCGCGGGCCCGACCTCGGCGAAGACACGCTCACGGTGCTGCGCGATCATGGCGCGAGCGAAGACGACATCAGACGCTGGCGGCAGGCCGGCGCGATCGCGGAGGACTAGCCGATGACCACACGCCCCATGCGCCTTCGCCGCTCCCAGCTGTCCGTGCCGGGGGTGAGCGAGAAGATGATGGCCAAGGCCGCGGCGTCGGACGCCGACCACGTCTTCCTCGACCTGGAGGACGCCGTCGCCCCTTCGGCCAAGGCCGGGGCGCGCAAGACCATCGTCGAGGCCCTGAACGGGCTGGATTGGGGCAAGAAGACCCGCTGCGTGCGCATCAACGACGTCACCACCTCCTGGTGCTTCGAGGACGTGATCGAGGTGGTCGAGGGCGCCGGCAAGAACATCGACACCATCATGCTGACCAAGGCCATGCGCGCCGCCGACGTGCAGTTCATCGACCTGCTGCTCACCCAGCTGGAGGGCAAGCTGAAGCTGGAGCGGCGGATCGGCATCGAGGTGCTGATCGAGGAGGCGGGCGGCCTGCAGAACGTCGAATCCATCGCCGCCGCGTCGCCCCGGCTGGAGGCGTTGATCTTCGGCATGGGCGATTATTCCGCCAGCCAGCAGATGAACCTGCGCGGCTGGGGCGGGGAGGGCTATCCGGGCGACGTCTTCCACTATCCGCGCTTCCGCATCGCCATGGCGGCGCGGGCGGCGGGCTTGGATCCGGTCGATGGCCCGTTCGCCAATTTCCGCAACGAGGAGGGCTTCAGGCGGGAGGCGCGCATGGCCTTCATGCTGGGCTTCGTCGGCAAGTGGGCGATCCACCCAGCCCAGATCGCCCCGGCGCTGGAGATCTTCTCGCCGACACCTGAAGAGGTGACCCGCGCCCGCGACCTGGCCACGGCCTATGACAAGGCCCTGGCCGAGGGCCTCGGCTCGGTCAACGTCAACGGAACCATGGTCGACGCCGCCTCGATCCGCATCGTCATGAACACCGTCCGCAAGGCCGAGTTGATCGGGATGTAGGCCTGTCGTTGCGCGTGTGCCTGCAACGCGGTGGTGCGGCGAGGCTCCAATTGGCCACAAAAAAAACGAAAAACACGAACAACATCAACATCGTGGCCAACCCCCAACCGTCATGGCCCGACTTGTTCGGGCCACCCATGAACACAGGCGAATGTTGGCGCGCACGCCATCGGCCGCCGGTGATCATATGCGTAGGCCCGCGTTCATGGGTCGCCCGGATAAACCGGGCGATGACGGGTTTTATGGCGTCATGGCCCGACTTGTTCAGGCCAGCCATGAACACGGGCGGTGGTGAGTTCATAGCGCGGTTCAACCGCTCCGGGTCACCCGCCAATATCGACGTCCATGGATCCCCCGCATTCCGCTTGGCTCCAGCGGGGGATGAACGGGGAGGGGTGAGCGTTGGCGGTGCGCTCCGTTCGTGTTTTTCGTGTTTTTCGTGGCTCATTCTTTAGGGACGCCGCGGCCGCGCCTCTTGTAGACTGCAACCCGGACGCGGCTTTGGAGACCTCCCTATGCAGCTTCGCTATTCCTCCGAGGAAATCCTCGCCGACCACCCGTACGCCAAGCCCAACCTGTTCGGTGAGCGCCGGCTGCACGGCGGCTACGGCGCGGACGGGGTGTATTATTCGCCGCGCACCTTCAAGCGCTGGCCGGCCATCGAGGCTTGGCGGGAGAGCTTCGCCAAGAAGGGCGGCGAGCTGGTCGACGCCGACACCCGCATCCTCAGCGCGCCGCACTATCCGAACCTGGCCCAGATGAAGTTGCTGCTGGCCAACGGAGTCACCCTGCCGCTGTGGAACACCCTGACCACCACCGGCATCATCGAGGGCCGCGGGCGCATGCTGGCGACCATCCAGGCGCCCGACTTCCAGCCGCTGGTCGAGGAGGACATCGCCGAGACCGCCACCGCGCACCTGAACCGCGGCCTGTTCGTCGCGCATGGCCTCGACGAGGGCGGTGACGGCACGCCGGCGATCGGGGCGCACGACCAGATGTGGTACGTCGCCCGCGACCTGGTGCTTGGCAAGAACGCCCATCCGATCCCGGAAATACCCGAACGCGGCGGCCGGCCCGGCGGCGAAGGCCGCGAGATGCCGCAGATCCCGGCCGGCCACGAGATGCTGATCAAGCAGTTGATGAACGTGCTGCTGATCGAGATCCGCGCCGAGCGTGGCTTCGAGTTCAACGTCAATCTGATGCGCGACCCGGAGGCCTTCGCCGACCGGCGTAAGGACGCCGACCGCGCCGCCGACATCATCGACCAGATACGCCAGGACGAGGCCAGCCACGTCGCCTATCTGCAGCTGTTCATCTCCGAGCTGCGGCCGCTGCACTTCAAGACCGCGGACGGCGTCACTGAGGGCAAGAGCTTCATCGACCCGGTCTGGGCCAAAATCGTCGCCTTTGGCGCGGAAGAGGTCCCGAACATGCAGCGCAAGGCCACGCGCGAGCTGATCGAGACCTGCCTGAAGGCCAAGCCCGACGGCAGCGCGCTGCTGGAGCGCTTCGACGCGCTCGGCGACGGCTGAGCGCAACCCAGGAGCAGAGAAATGGATCTGGCTTCCAAGGTTGAAGACGAAGTGGGAACCACCGCCGCCCTGGCGGGCCGCCTGACCGGGCTGACCTGGAGCGACGTCACGCCGGAAGCGGCTACGGTGGCCAAACAGTGCCTGCTGGACTGGCTGGGCGTGTCGATCGCGGCGCGCGACGAGCCGCTGGTGCGGATCCTCCTTGACGAGTTCGCCGAGGGCGGCGAGAGCACCATCATCGGCTCTTCGCGTCGCGCCCGGCTGCACGACGCGGTGCTGATCAACGGCGCCCAGTCACACGCGCTCGACTTCGACGACGTCATCACCGCCATGAACGGCCATCCGACGGTTCCGGTGGCGCCCGTGGCCATCGGCCTGGCCGAGGCGCTGGGATCGAGCGGCCGCGAGGCGCTGCTGGCCTTCGTTACAGGCGTCGAGACCGAGTGCCGGGTCGGCCGGCTGATGGGCCCCTCGCACTACGCCAAGGGCTGGCATGCCACGGCCACCTTCGGGACCTTCGGGGCCATGGCCGCAGCCGCCAAGCTGCTGGGGCTGAGCGACGAACAAACCCGCCACGCCTTCGGCCTGGCCGGCACCCAAGCCGCCGGCCTGAAGAGCGTCTTCGGCACCATGTCCAAGCCGCTGCACGCCGGCGAGGCGGCGCAGAACGGCCTCTTAGCCGCGCGGCTGGCGGCTCGTGGTTTCACCAGCGACACCGAGATCCTCGACTCCGAGCAGGGCTTTGCCGCGACCCAGTCGACCACCGTCAGTCGCGCGGCTGCGCTGGCCGACCCCAGCCAGCGTTTTTACGTCACCGACGCGCTCTTCAAGTACCACGCCGCCTGCTACCTGACCCACAACGCCATCGAGGCGGCCGAGAAGCTGCGCAACGCCCACGGCCTTGAGCCGGCCGCGGTCGAGGCTGTGCGGGTGCACGTCAATGCCGGCCACATGGGCGTCTGCAACATCGCCGAGCCGCGCACCGGGCTCGAGTGCAAATTCTCCCTGCGCATGACCACGGCCCTGGCGCTGGCGGGCGAGGACACCTTCCAGGAGGCGTTGTTCAGCGACGCCACCGCGACCCGCGCCGACCTGGTCGCGCTTCGCCGCCGGGTCAGCGTCATTCCCGATGCAAAGGGCCCGGGCTCGACGGTGGAGATCGAGTTGACGGACGGCCGGACCTTGTCCGAAACCGTCGACGTCGCCAGGCCGGCGCGCAACCTGGACGCGCAGCAGGCGCAGCTCGAACGCAAGTTCCGCCACCTCGCCGAACCGGCCCTGGGAGCGGCGGTCGCGTCGCGGACCATCGCGATCTGCCGAAACCTGGAGGCCGCGCCCGACCTCGCCGAACTGCTGGCGCTCTGCCGGCCGTAGACGCTGCCCAAAACTTGATCAAACGCTGCACTCCAGCTAGGCACGCCTGAAGGCCCGACGCGTCGTCGCGCGCCGGGTTCAGGGGTGCGTGCGATGGCGACGGCGGCGATCAATTCCGGTGACACGGCCTGGGTGCTGGCGGCCACGGCGCTGGTTCTGTTCATGACCTTGCCTGGCCTGGCGCTGTTCTATGCCGGGCTGGTGCGGGTCAAGAACACGCTCTCGGTGATGATGCATTGCGTGGCCGTCGCCTGCCTGATTTCCGTGCTCTGGCTGGCCTTCGGCTATAGCCTGGCCTTCGACGGCGCGGCGCCGTTCATCGGCGGACTCGGCAAGGCCTTCCTGTTGTCGGTGAGCCGCGGCGCGGTCACCGGCTCGATCCCCGAGCCAGCCTTCTTCATGTTCCAGGCCACCTTCGCGGTGATCACCCCGGCGCTGATCGTCGGCGCCTATGTCGAGCGGATCAAGTTCGGCGCGGTGCTGACCTTCAGCGGCCTTTGGCTGGCGGTGGTCTATGCGCCGGTTGCGCACTGGGTCTGGGGTGGAGGCTGGCTGGCCCAGCACCACGTGATGGACTTCGCCGGCGGGCTGGTGGTGCACGCCACCGCCGGCGTCTCGGCCCTGGTCGCGGCGATCATGATCGGGCCGCGCGACGGCTTTCCGCGCGACCTGCACCCGCCGCACAATCCGGGCATGACCATGATCGGCGCCGGCATGCTCTGGGTCGGCTGGTACGGCTTCAACGGCGGCAGCGCGCTGGCGGCGAACGGCGATGCGGCCATGGCGCTCTTGGTCACCCACATCTCGGCCTCGACCGCCGGCCTGGTCTGGGCGCTGCTTGAGCGCATCCGCTTCGGCCGCGCCAGCATGATCGGTATGGTGACCGGCGTTGTCGCGGGCCTGGCGACCATCACCCCGGCCTCGGGTTTTGTCGGACCGCTGGGCGGGCTTGTGCTGGGGGCGCTGGGCAGCCTGGTCTGTTTCGTCGCCGTCGACCTGGTGAAGAACCGGCTGAAGATCGACGATTCCCTCGACGTCTTCGCCGTCCACGGCGTCGGCGGCATCCTCGGCAGCCTGCTGGTGGCGGTAGGGGCCAGCGCCAGCCTCGGCGGGGCCGGCTATGCCCACGGCATGGACATGGGCGGCCAGGCCCGCATCCAGCTGCTCGGCGCCGCGGCGGTGATCGCCTGGTCGGCGATCGGCAGCATCGTCATCCTCGCCGTGCTCAAGCGCTTGATCGGCCTCCGCGCCACCGGCCCCGAGGTCGAAGACGGCCTGGACCTCTCCCACCACGGCGAACGCGCCTATTCGCCGTAGCTTGCCGTCATTTCCCTCCGCTCATCCCCGCGAAAGCGGGGACCCAGGCGTTTGTTGAGACTATTCAGCACGCTCGGGCCAAAAGATGAACCGCCAAGTTCGCCAAGGACGCCAAGGAGGGGTGCTTTCTTGGCGAGCTTGGCGGCCTTGGTGGTAAAAAACCTGGGTCCCCGCCTCCGCGGGGATGAGCGGAGTGGGTCAGGCCGGGTCGCCCACCACGTCGACGGGGGCGGGGTTGGTGTCGCCGCCGACCAGCCGATAGGTGAGGCCGGCCGCCGCCGCGCCCAGGAGCGGCGCGAGCCAGAACAGCCACAGTTGCTGCAGCGCCCAGCCGCCCGCGAACAGGGCGGGGCCGGTGCTGCGGGCTGGATTGACCGAGGTATTGGTCACCGGAATGCTGATCAGGTGGATCAGCGTCAGGCAGAGCCCGATGGCGATGGGCGCGAAACCCTTCGGTGCGCTGGAATGGGTTGAGCCCAGGATGACGAACAGGAAGGCGAAGGTCATGACGAATTCGCAGGTCAGGCAGGCCATCAGCGAATAGTGGCCGGGCGAATGGTCGCCATAGCCGTTGGAGGCGAAGCCCGCCGCGGTGGAGAACCCGGCCTGGCCGCCGGCGATGATGTAGAGGATGCCCGCGCCGGCCATGCCGCCGAGCACCTGGGCGGCGATATAGGGAACGACGTCGCGGCCCGGAAACCGCTTGCCGGTGAACAGACCCACGGTCACCGCCGGGTTCAGGTGGCCGCCGGAGACGTGGCCGATGGCGTAGACCATGGTCAGCACGGTGAGGCCAAAGGCCAGCGACACCCCCAGAAAACCGATCCCGAGCCCTGGATAGGCGGCCGCCAGCACGGCGCTGCCGCAGCCGCCGAGCACCAGCCACAAGGTGCCGACAAACTCGGCCGCCAGACGTCTGCCCATGTTCATTTTATGCCTCCCTTAGGCCCGCTTCGAACCGGCTTGGACGGGATGCTAGTCCGCGTCGCGAACCTGCGCCACTAGGCGTTGCGCGCCGTCAGGCCGCCATCGACCGGGATGATCGCGCCGGTGATATAGGAGGCGGCCGGCAGGCAGAGGCTGAGGGTGATGTGCGCCACCTCTTCCGGCTCGCCATAGCGGCGCAGCGCCGTGCGGCGATTGGCGAAGGTCTCCTTGCCGTCGTGGGAAATGGACTCGGTCATGCCGGTATGGATCGGCCCCGGGCAGATGCAGTTGACGGTGATGCCTTCCTTGCCGAGCTCGACCGCCAGCGCCCGGGTCAGGCCGGTGACGCCGGCCTTGGCCGCCGCATAGATCGAGTTGCGCGCCGTGGCGCCCAGGGCCTCGGTGGAGGCGATGTTGACGATGCGCGGGCTGTCGGAGTGGCGCAGATAGGGCAGGGCGGCGCGGATCACCCGCTGGTGGGCGGTGAGCAGGATGGCGACCTGGCGCGTCCACATCTCGTCATAGGGCGGGCTGTCGATCGGCGCGAAACCGCCGACACCGGCATTGTTGATCACCACGTCGAGGCCGCCGAAATGGGTGTGGATCTCCGGAACCACCCGCGCGATCGCCTCGGCGTCGGCGACATCCAGCGGCCAGGCGCGGGCCTCGCCGCCTTCGCCGCGGATGGCCTCGGCGACCGCCTCGGCGTCGTTGGCGCGCACGTCGGTGACGGCGACCTTGGCGCCTTCGCGGGCGAAGATGTGGGCGGTGGCGCGACCCATGCCGCTGGCCGCGCCGGTGACCATGACCACCTTGTTGGCGACCGAGCGGCTGAGGTGGGCGATGGCGTCCATGTCAAAATCCTTATGACTGCACGCCAATCTGGCGCCTTCCCGAGAGCGGGCCAGCGGAAAAGTGCGAAGCGGTTTTCCGCCCGCAACCCGCTCTAACTCTTAGTGATCGATCACGTTTATGATTTTGGATTGTTTCAATCCAAAATCATCGTGATCTAACGACAGACGCAAGCATCGGCAGCCGACGCAAGCGCTGATCCGCTAAAGGACGATCCGTCTAAAGCGCTTGCCGGACAAGGGAAAGTCGGGTGTTCTAACCCCGACGGGACCGTGCGTTTGGATGGCTGCGCGCAGCAACAACGATTTTCTCGACCTGGTTTACGACGCCGCGCTTGAGCCGGCGCTGTGGACGTCGGTTCTGGAGCGCTTTGCCGACCTGATCGGCGGCTCCAATGGCTGGCTGTCGCAGCTGGACATGGTGGACGGTTCGGGCGGCGACGAGGGCGATCCGATCGCCCGCACCGATCCCAACTTCGCATCGCTCTATATCGAACACTTCGCGTTGAGGAACCCGCTCTCCAACGTCGATAATCCCAGCGAATACCTGCGCCGCTGGACGCCGAAAATCCTCACCGACGAGGATTGGATACCCAGGGACGAGCTTATCAGGACCGAGTTCTACAACGACTTCCTGCGCCCGCAGGACGTCCATTCGAGCCTGATGATCCGGCTGGCCAAGCAAGGCGCGGAAATCGCCACCCTGAACATCGGCCGCTCGGCGCGGCGCGGCCGGTATGAGCGCTGCGATCTGGAAATCGCCGCCTGGCATCACCCGCACCTGATCCGCGCCTTCGAACTCGGCCGCAAGTTCGCCGCCACCCGGCGGTTGAGCGGTGACATGGCCGGCGTGCTCGACCATTCGCCGCACGGGGTCTTCCTGCTCGACGGCGCCGGCGGCATCCGCCACGCAAACCGGATGGGCGAGATGCTGCTCGCCGAGGCCGGCGGGCTGACGGTCATCCACGGTCGGCTCAGCGCCTCGGCGCCGGACGCGGCGCGGCGGATGCACGCCCACATCGGTGCGGCGGCCGCGGTCGATGGCGGGCGAAGGCTTGGCGGCTCTATGGCGCTGGAGACGCCGTCGCGGCGCCTGCCGCTGTCGCTGACCATAGCCCCGGTGCGTCCGGACCGGTTCGCGCCCTTCCACAGCGGTCCCTCGGTGGTGGTCTGCGCTCCGATCTGGAGGCCGCGGTCAGCCTGCCGGAACAGAGGCTGCGCGACCTGTTCGGCCTGACCCCGGCCGAGGCGCGCGTCGCCCTGGCGCTGTTCGACGGCCTCAGTCCCGCCGATGCCGCCGCCAGTCTGGGCGTCAGTTTCCACACCGTCCGCAACCAGCTGGTGCGCATCTTCGAGAAGACCGGGACCAATCGCCAGACCGAGCTGATGCGGCTGATGATGCGCGCCGTGGGCGCCGACCCAGGCTGAAGGCCGTCGAAACCGGCCGGGAAGGCCGCGCCGCATAGTACAAATGCGTTATGCGCGAGCCCGCGTGATCGCTCACCCTGGGCGACAGGATGGCTTGGCGTCGGCGACGGCCCCGTCAAGCCTTGAGGCTGTGAACGGGGTGTGGAGTTGGGGCCAAGGTTGAATAGCGTCGCCTGGCGGACGCGTTATCGTCAAACCCTGCTGTTGAGCGGTTCGCTCTTCGTCCTCGGCGCCCTGGCCGCGCCGGCGTTCGCCGACTGCGCCTCGGGCGACGGTCAGCTGACCGGTCCCGGCGCCACCTGTCCGACCCCGCAGACCCTGACCGGGACCAACACCGCCGGCAGCGTCGGCGCCGGCTGGACGCTGAGCACCGGCGCAACCGACGCCTACAACGTGTCCGGCCCCGGCGACGTCCTGACCAACGCCGGCAATATCACCTCGAGCGCCGCCGACCAGACGGTGAATGTCTCCGGCGCCGGCGCCGGGGTCATCAACCAGGGTCTGATCCAGAACACCGGCGCCGGCGCGGCGATCGGCGTCACCAACGCCAGCGGCGGCTCCATCGACAACGCCCTTGGCGGCAATCTCAGCGCCGTCGGGACGACCAGCGGCTATGGCGTCCATGCGACCGGAAACATCGCAGGCAATATCAGCAACGAGGGCGTCATTGGATCGGGCGCCGACGGAATCAACGTCGCCGGCAATATCAGCGGGACCCTGACCAACAGCGGCCGCATCACCAGCAGCGCCGGCAACGGCATGGCGGTGGTCGGCAACGTCGCCGGGGTCTCGAACTCGGGCAACATCACCGCCAGCCTGGTGGGCATTCAGGCCGGGCTCAGCCTGTTCAACGCCGGCGGCTCGCTCTTCTTCCTCACCGGGCTCGGAAACACCGACGCGGGGTCGGTCGCCGGCGATCTGGTCAACACCGGCAACATCACCGGCGGCGTCTATGGCGTCTATGCCAACATCATCGACGGCAATCTGAGCAATTCGGGCGCGATCAAGGGCGCTGCCAACGGCGTCACCGTGACCGGGGTCCACGGCGCCGTCACCAACACTGGCACGATCACCGCCACCGCCGGAACCGGCTTCAACGTCAGCCCGCCGTCAGGCTCGGGGGTGTCCGGCGGCGACCTCGGCGGCAATCTGACCAATGCCGGCGCCATCAGCGGCACGGATCGCGGGATCAATATCGGCGGCAATCTGGCCGGAACCTTGAACAATTCGGGGAATGTCAGCGCTCATTCCTGGGGCATTTTCATCACCGGCAATGTCGGCGGCGACGTCGTCACCACCGGCAACATCACCACCACCACCCAGGCGGCCATCCAGGTCAACGGCTCGGTGGTCGGCAATGTCAGCCTGGGAGGCACCCTGTCCGGCGCCAGCGGCTTCAACATGGGGATCGGCAGTATCGGCGGCTCGCTGACCTATGACGGCGGCTACACCGGCAACGGGACGGCGGTGTTCGTCCACGGAAGTGTCGGCGGCGACCTGAACAATCTGGGCTCGGCCAACGAGGCCGCCCCGGTTATCACCATCATCGGCAGCGTCGGGGGCAACCTGACCAATACCGCCAACCTGACCTCGCCCAGCGAAGGCATCTATGTCGGCAACGGCTTTTCGCTGGAGGCGCAGCCGGGCAACATTTCGAGCATCGAAGGGCCGAACGACTTCGCGATCCTGGTCCAGGGAAACTTCTCGGGTGAGATCACCAACAGCGGCAATATCACCGCGCTCAACAACGGCATTTTCGTCAACGGACCCATCAACGGCAACAGCTCGATCGCCGGCATCGTCAACAGCGGCACGATCACCACAACCTCGACCGCCTTCACCGAGAGCAACGGCATCGTCTCGGCCCTGCCGATCCGGGGCGACCTGATCAATTCCGGCTCGATCTTCGGCCAGACCGGGGTCAACGTCCGGGCTGTCGGCGGCAACTTCTCCAATTCCGGCCTGATCGACACCACCAGCCAGGCGGTGCAGCTGACCACGGTCGGCGGCCAGGTGATCAATTCGGGCAACATGACCAGCTTCGAGTTCGGGCTGGTCTCCGGCTCGATCGGCGGCAACCTGACCAACACCGCGACCGGCGTGGTGGTCACCACCTTCGTGTCGCCGGGCACGGTGTTCGGGGGCGGCTTCCGCGTCGCCGACGTCGGCGGCAATGTCACCAATGCGGGCCTGATCTCAGGCCCCGGCATCGGCATATTAACCGGAAACGTCGCCGGCTCGGTGATCAACAGCGGCCGAGTCAGCTCGACCGACGACCTCTATATCGGCGATCCGATCGGCAAGAGCTTCGACAACACCGCCAGCGGCGTGCTGACCGCCAACGGCGGATCGGCGCTGATCGTCGGCGGCGCGTCCGGCTCGGATGTGGGCGGCGACCTCAGCAACGAGGGTAACGTCACCGCCTCGATCTGGGGGTTCGACGTCGTCGGCACGGTGCATGGCAACCTGTCGAACACCGGCGCCATCAACACGACCGGCAACGCCACGACCGGGCCGGTGGACGCCATCCGCATCGGCGGCTCGGTGCTGGGCAATGTGACCGACAGCGGGACGCTGACCTCGGCCACCGGCGACGGCATCGACATCGTCGGCAGTGTCGGCGGCGATGTGATCTTCCCTACCGCCGGCGCCGATCTGGTCTCGACCGCGGGCGGCGGCAGCGCGCTGGCGGTATTCGGCAATGTCACGGGCAATCTCAGCCTGGCCTCGGGCCGCACGATCCACGCGCCCAATGGCTACGGCATCCTGATCGACGAGGGCGCGCCGACGGTGAGCGTCGATACGGTCGGGGTTCCCGGGACCTTCAGCGGTCAGTTGTCGGGCCTTGAGCAGCGGCCTGGCGGCAACCTGGTCGCGGCGGTCTATGTCAACGGAACGGCGGGCGCGACCGTCGTCATCACCGGCAACGTCACCTCGGACGCGACCGCGGCGATCAAGGTGGGCGAAGGCAACCTCAGCACCATCGCCGCCGGGCAGAACCTGACCAATACCGGCTTCATCACAGGCAATGGTACGGCCATCGACTACAGCCAGGCGACGGGGGCCTCGACGCTCACCCAGGCCGGCGGGGCGATCACCGGCGACATCCTGCTGTCGGGGCGCGGCGACACGCTGAACGTCACCGGTGGGGCGATCAACGGCGCGATTGACGGCAATACGACCGCGAACGGCGCCGAGGCGGGCACGGTCAATTTCAACCTCGGCGCCGGCGGCAATTTCACCACCGGCGGGCCGATCGACGCCGACGCGATCAATTTGAACAGCGGCACGCTGACGCTGGTCAACGACGTGACGGTGTTCGACGCCTTCACCAACGACGCCATCCTGAAGCTGAACAATACCGGCGCCCGGACCATCCACGGCGCCTACATCCAGGGCGCAGGTGGAACCCTGCTGATGGCGGTCAGCCAGGCCAGTTCGTCGGAACTCGACATCACTGGCACGGCGAGCCTGGCGGGAACCCTCTCGCTGGTGTTCGCGCCAGGAAGCTACACGCCAAAGACCTACACGCTGCTGACCTACGCCAGCGAGACCGGGACCTTCGACGCCGAGACCGGCCTGGGGCCACCCACGGGCGTCGACACCTCAACGGTCAACGTCGGCCCGCAAGCGACCACGCTGGTGCTTGCCGTTACGCCGACGCCTACGCCCACTCCGACGCCTACGCCCACTCCGACTCCGACGCCTACGCCCACTCCGACGCCTACGCCCACTCCGACACCCACGCCAACGCCCACACCAACGCCCACACCAACGCCCACACCAACGCCCACACCAACGCCCACACCAACGC